>CAWVXH010000055.1:0-1575 GCA_963934165.1 uncultured Candidatus Poseidoniales archaeon | reverse complement strand
AATTCAAATTCATTATTTTTCAAAATCGATTTTCAAAATTTCGAAAATCGCTTAAAATCGACGAAAATCGATGAAAATCGATGAAAATCGCTTCAAAATCGATGATTGTGAAAAATCACGATTTCTGGAAATCCACGAGTTAACTTTTTATGCTGATCAACAAGTGCATAAATCAACCGGTTGCCCATGGATGCGTATTGTCAGAATTTCTCGCTTTGGCTCCATTTCGGAAATCCAGATAGCTTTCTGAGACGAATTCACGGTTTTCGCGATTTTCGCGATTTTCATCGATTTTCATCGAAATTCGATTATGATTTCCGGGTGGATGTGGTCACATTGAAATACCATTTGCTACTGAAATTTCCGAACGGTCACCAGACAAATCAAGTCATACGCCAAGGGAATTAATGAATTACGTGCGAGTGCGCATCGCAATTTCCGTACGCAATTTCATTTCCGTGAAATCATCGAATTTGTACTCAGCTGCGATTTTCATCGATTTTCATCGATTTTCAAATCGAAATTGCGAAATTCGATGAAAATCGCGAGTGCTCCGGAAAATCATTAGTGCGCAAAATCCACGAGTTAACTTTTTATGATGACCAAAGTAGCACAATGTTCTAGTAACAATCATGGACAACGTTTTGTCGAATCTCAAAGTTTTGATTATATCACAGAGTTTTTTCATGATTTGCAGAGCCATTTCAGACAATCATCGATTTTCATCGATTTTCGTCGATTTTCGTCGATTTTCATCGAAATTCGTGAAAATCGATAAAAATCCCAGATCGAAAAATTAAAAAAACTATCCGACAAGAGATATCATTAAAATCATTGACCATCATCACCATTGTAACTCAGCAACCTCCCTTCACAATTGGCCTCCATGTAGTAACTCACGGAACATCATTAATTTCCCAACAATTCCCAGTCTGGATCATTTCCATACCAAGATTCAGCGATTTTCATCGATTTTCAGCGATTATCGTCGATTTTCATCGATTTTCGTAAAAATCATATTTTTGCAAGATTGCTGCAGCAAAAATGAAAACGGTACACAAAAATCTGTCTGACAAACATCCATGACATCCCTGAGTTTTCGGACACTGTCTAAATGCCGGTGACGCTGTTTCTTGTTGTTTGCTCGAAAAAATCAAGTTTATGCAGTAGTATTTCCGATCATCGATTTTCATCGATTTTGAAAATCGATGAAAATCGATGAAAATCGATGGTCGAAATTTTGAAATCATGATCTGAGTAGAGAAGTCATCGTGGTTGATATCGTTCATGACTCCTGCCAACCGGCATCCTCCCTCGATGTCTGTGCGTTCCGTAATACTTCCGGCAATACCCCTATGTTTTGGTCCGATTCCCGGTCCGGATTCGGCTCCCCCGGCCCGGAAGGTCAACTTTGACAGCACTATTTGTAGTATGCGTTTCCTGCTATGGAGGTCACCATCTTCCTGCTCATACCACGCGCGGCTTTCACCTTCCGCGTTGCCTTTATGAGGACAATGTTTGTCTAGGGTAGCCGTTAGGCGCTTACGGTCATTATGGGTTGCGTCGAGTGGCTAT
>CAWVXH010000054.1:0-1580 GCA_963934165.1 uncultured Candidatus Poseidoniales archaeon | reverse complement strand
TCGGAACACTGGTCGCCGAAGGTGATCGCAGAGATGAACGATTACCAATTCAAGCTGGTGAAGATCGAGGGTGAATTCGTCTGGCATGACCATCCGGATACGGATGAGGTGTTCATCGTCATCGAAGGCACGATGCAGATCGAATTTGAGGATCGGACTATCGAGTTGAGGGAGGGAGAGATGCTGGTCGTCCCCAAGGGCGTGAGGCACAAGCCGTACGCCGAGGAGGAGTGCAAGGTCATGCTCGTCGAGCCTCGCGGGGTCGTCAATACCGGCGATACTGGAGATGAGTTGACCGCAGATAACGATGTCTGGGTGTAGGCGTGCGAATGCTCAAGACCACAGCAGAGGTGAGCGTATCATGTCGGAGGAAATGATTGATGCCGACATTCGTGTGGCTCGAACGTTACCGTCGAGATTCTACACCGAGCCAGAAGAGTTCAATCGACTCAAGAGCGTCTTTTCCGGATGGCAATTTGCCACCCATACTTCCGAGTTGAAGGCGAATACGATTCAACCACTCGAACACATTGAAGCGATCCATGGCGAATCGATGGTATTGATTCGAGGTGAAGAAACACAATGTCTCTCCAATGTCTGTACGCATCGAGGTATGCGCCTAGCCCTTGAGCCATGCACGAAGAAAACGCTGCAGTGCCGATATCACGGTCGAACTTTCAACCTCGATGGAACTTTCCGCCACATGGCAGAGTTTGAGCAGGTAATCAACTTCCCAAGTGCAAGTGATGACCTCAAACAGTTCCCACTCAAACAATGGATGGGGATGTATTTCACAGCCCAACAACAGATGCCGGATTTACCGTGGGCCATGCTTGAAGAGCGCTTAGGATTCCTTGCACCAGAGTCCTTTACCCATGATGCCAGTCGAGACCGTGACCACAGTGTTGAAGCGAATTGGTTGTTGTATGTCGATAATTTCTTGGAAGGTTTCCACATTCCTTATGTTCATCCTGAACTCAATCAAGCGCTCGATTATTCAGGCTATATCACCGAGACGTTTGACGGTGGAGTGTTGCAAATTGGCAAAGCTATGGAGGGTGATGTCAAGTTTGATTTACCCCCAGATCATCCAGATGAAGGCCAAGACATTGCAGCATATTACCTGTGGTTATTCCCCAACATGATGTTCAATTTCTACCCGTGGGGATTGTCGGTCAACGTGGTGATTCCAGTCTCGCATAATCAGTGCAGAGTGCTCTACCGCGGTTATGTCAGTGACCCAAAATTAGCCAGTCAAGGCGCTGGTTCGGTACTCGATACTGTTGAGCATCAAGACCAATGGGTGATTGAAGAAGTGCAGAAAGGTGTGGCTTCAAAGGCCTACGACCGAGGAAGGTATTCACCGACCAAAGAGCAAGGTGTGCATCATTTCCATCGGATGCTGAGTCAGATTCTCAAATAAAAAGACAGACTCCACGGGTGTGTCCTTGAACTATTTTAACCAATTAACGAACTCAAAGGGTAGCGAATGAAAGGGCCCACTGCTAGCCCACTAATTCACTAATGACAATCGGATGGGTCTAAGCAGATACCCATTGATTCGTCTGTTAATCGATTAT
>CAWVXH010000053.1:0-1938 GCA_963934165.1 uncultured Candidatus Poseidoniales archaeon | reverse complement strand
CCGTTGTGAGTGGTGATGAAATGAGAAAAATAATTGAACTAGAATTCGGTCAATTGGAAAGTGTTCAATCTAATTATCCAGGTGAGGTTGCAAACCTTTGGAGAATGAAAAATGGTGCAGAGGTTGGCTTTATTGAATCTGTAACCAATCCATTTTGCGGTAATTGTAGTAGAGCAAGACTATCTGCTGAAGGTTCAATTTACACTTGTTTATTTGCAAGCGAAGGACATAGTATTCGTTCTATTCTAAGAATGGATGCTAGCCAAGAGCAAATCGGTGATGCAATTAGCGAGATCTGGAAAGGTAGGAATGACAATTATAGTGAACAGAGAGGAACTGTTGAACAAACAAAAGACCGTGTTGAAATGTCATATATTGGCGGTTAATTCTCAATCGCTGGTAAAACGACATCCACCAAAACAACCCCTGCTGATTCATCGTTAACTTGAACATAATGTTTTCAATTCAAAATATGAGAAAATCTAATGATTCAACTTCAAAAACTTTCATCCCACTGATACCATAGATGGTTTATTTGTTGATCATCTAACACTCGGTCATATTTCCATAGAGTATCTTCAACATAAAATATTGTGGAAAATCCTGATTGGGACGAATAAATCTTCACTTCATCTTCATTAAACAATAGAAGGGTGTTATTTCCTAATGCTTGGTAATCATTTCCATTTATGCTTAAGTCGGTAGCAGGGAAATTGTTGATGGATACCAATACCTGTCCTGTGGCACTGAGTGTAAGAGTAGAATATATTGCATGTTTTGCATAACTAGAAACATCAGCAGTTAGAGATATTTCTTCAGCACCATTTTTTAGGACTTTGATTGAATATGAATGATAATCTGAAGTTTGGGTCCTAATCAAACGATATTCATCATTATTGTGGATTAGGACTTCTGTATTCAAATATTTGCTATAGGTGGAATTAATTGAAGTCGTTTCATCGCTCGAAAAGCGAATATATTCGCGCTTTGAATCATTATTGCCATACACAAAGTCACTTGTACTTACTTCCATTGAAGAAAGATTCCAAACTGAAAAATGAAATTGTTCAGCACCACTGAATGCATTAGAATTGTCAGTTGCTATCGTCCATGCGTGACAATCACCAAGTAATTTTACCGCAAGTAAATTGACCGTGCTCGTTTCAAAAGAGGTAAGATTGGCTTCTTTATCAACTGTTAATTTCCATGATGAATAAGTATCTAAATCAAATGTTCTGTTGCCGATTTCAAGCGAATACCCCCCCCAATACCCAATAATGGCTAAATCTCCGTTTTGACAAATATCAAAAGTAAGCCATTTGTTGATTGTTTCAAACTCGTTTTGAAATCCAAATTCGATTATTTGCTTTCCTTCAGAATCACTGAGATGATAATTTGAGGCATTTTCTACTTTAGTTCTCTTAAGAAAGTAGAACTCACCGTCCCAAAGAATCGGTTCTCCATCCTTGTCAAGGTCGATAAACTCCACTCCTAACTCGGAATAATGTGGAGGAATAACAAGATAATTTGTACCAACATCATAATCAGGGCAAGTTGATTTTTTAATTAAGCTATAACTACCGGAATACAAAGGTGCGAGATGTGCATTCTCAGGTATTATTTCAATTTCACCAATAGAATCATTTTCACTCAATATAGAAGTACAATTATAGCTCGAATCCAAGGAGAAATTGCCAGATTCTAACGGATAATTTTCAAATTCATTTCCATCCGAATCAGATGTTAGATTCAGACATCCGGGGAGTGCGAAAACAAGCACTAAACCAGTAATGACTACGAGATTAAATCCTATTGAACAAAGTTGTCTCAGTTGCAACACCAAATATATCCTCTCCTGAACCTTCTTCACCTGAATCGACAAAAATTGGCGGTTAATTCTCAATCGCTGGTAAAACAATATCCACCAAAACAATTCCT
>CAWVXH010000052.1:0-2025 GCA_963934165.1 uncultured Candidatus Poseidoniales archaeon | reverse complement strand
GCTCTTTCCAAAGCCTCGACCATTTGAGAAATACGCCCTTCCATTTCACCAATCACTTCATCTTGATCACTCGATAGGTTTCGTAATTGACTAACTTCCGTTTCCATAGATTCTCTTTCCTTCTGTGAAAGTGAAGATTGCTGACTTGCTAATTCCGCCTGGGTATCGGCGAGTACTCGCGATAGGTGAACATTCTTTGCTTCAAATTCCTGAAGAGAAGACTCCGCCTCATTTAGTCGCGCAACTTCCGGTGCAACCAAATCTTCTCTTTCAGCCAAATCAAGTTCTAAAACTCGAATTCTTTGCTTTACAGAAACCAACTCATCATTGCGCCCAGCCAGTTCTTGCCAAGCGATGAGAACCTCTTCGACTAATTGGTCTTGAGGATAGCCGCGAAGCATCCCTTCGAGCACTGCTCGTTCATCTCCCGAGGCATCACTAATTCGTCCGATGCCACCCGCTGCTGAAGTTCCTAGCGTCATACAATGGGCAATCGCCGCTCAACCACTCTTGAACTTTGCCAATAGAAACAGGCATTAGGAGGGGAGTTTGATACCCCTTGAGAACTATTCAACCTATCAAATTTAGTTGATTGATGTGAACATTTCATCAGGCATTTGCTGAGCCAGTGCTAAAGCACCAGTAGCAACCTTGTCAATTGGATCTTCAACACACCAGACATTCACATCACCGATATCGGAAATTTCGTCAGCAACACGAGCCGCTAATCCTTCGATTAGAGAGCCGCCGCCAGAGATGATGACATTGTTACGAAGTATTGGTTGATATTCAGGGTCTGCGCCAGCAACGATTTGCTTGATACCGTTTCCGATCTTTGGAATAATTGATTCACATGCTTCTTGAACTAGGTCTCCGATGTCTACCACTTGCTTCTTACCTTCAACTGAAAGTTCAACAATTGCTTCACGAGGGTCTCCGCCTACATAGGAAACTTCTTCTTTCCAACGGCGAACCATATCCTTGGTTACTTGAGCACCAGTGTACTTCTTTCGAATCAGGTCCATTAGTGCCTCATCCAACCAATCTCCAGCTTCTTGAAGAGTAATTTGGTCTTCTTCGGTTGGGAATGTTCCGTAAATACGTGCAATATCAGTTGTTCCAGCGCCAATATCTACTACGATAGAACTAGCGATTTCTTCAATTCCGAATGCTGTAGCGAATGGTTCAGTAACTACCATTATGGCATTTACTTGTCCACGAAGTGTTGCAACTAGGTTAGACTTGTCAGTGAATGAAACGTGAGATGGTGAGCAAATTACTCCGAAAACCTCATCGTATTCTTCAGGGTCTACAGTTTCCAATAGGTGAGAAACAAACGCCTTTGCAGCAGCAAGGTTTGCATCATCATCTTGAGCAACTCCAGCAGCCATTGGGCGGTATATATTACATGCCAACTTGTTCTTCAAAGCATCATTTCCGAAAAGAACATCTCGCCCGAGGAAGTTACGAGCAATAGGGTCTTTCGGTCGTCCAACAACAGTTTCAATTGTGTGGCTTGCACCAGCACTTGACGCGATTGTTGATTGGTATGTTCCCAAATCGATTCCTACGTAGAGTCTTTCTCCCATTTTATTCACCTTCCGCGTTGCGGACAAACCGCCGAGGATGCCACTACCCTTCAAGGTTCACCTTCACTAAAAAGGGATGATATCTGTATGGGTAAGGAAAAAAAGTCCCGCAGTACAACGAAAACAAAAACTAATACCCATCGCTTTCAATAGGAGGTTGCTCACCCTCAACTATATCGGAAAAGCCCTCATCAAAATCACTGCGAAGAAATTTCTTAGCGACCAGTAACGCGCCAACCAAACTACCAATCAATCCTATAATTGCTAACGCTAGAAATCTCTTTTGTTTGGCAATTTCTTCTTTATTTAAAATCAAAGAATTATCATCATCTATTGAGGAGTTATCCCACGATGAAGTGAATACATTTTGACTGCTTTTTGTTATTAATTCATTATTCGCTTCTGGAGATTGGTTTGAACTTTGGACAAAGAACTC
>CAWVXH010000051.1:0-2208 GCA_963934165.1 uncultured Candidatus Poseidoniales archaeon | reverse complement strand
ATCGGTGATGGTGATGGAGACGAAGATGGAGCTGGTGGAGCTCAGGTATTGGATTACGATTCGTACAACATCTACCGCACTACCAACCAGACCAACAGCATCGGTGATGGTGATGGAGACGAAGATGGAGCTGGTGGAGCTCAGGTATTGGATTTCGATTCGTACAATATCTACCGCACTACCAACCAGACCAACTGAGATCAATGGTGAGTTATCGAATAAAACTCGAATCTTCGACTGAATGATCAAACGTTTGTTAATGCATTTCTCAAATCGGCGACGATATCATCCGCATCTTCGATTCCAACAGAGAGCCGCACCAATCCGGGAGTGATTCCCGACGCGGCTCGGCCCTCGTCAGAAAGCATTCGATGCGTCATGCTCGCAGGGTGTTGAACCAGCGTGTCTACATTGCCGAGGCTGACCGCGAGCGAGCATAGGCTGAGCCCGCTCATGAACCGACCAGCGGCTGCATAACTGCCCAAGTCGATCGATATCATCGCACCGAAATCACTCATTTGTCGAGCCGCCACATCGTGCTTGGGATGGCTCGGAAGCCCCGGCCAGTATGTTTGCTCAACTTTGGCGTGGTCGTCGAGGAATTCGGCGACCACTCTGGCGTTGATACAGTGTTGGCGCATCCGCAGTGGCAGGGTTTTGAGGCCGATATTGGTGAGCCAGCAATCGAATGCACTCGGTGCTGCGCCGCCCATGAAGCGCAACTTCTTCCCAGGCCCGTTCTCCATGTATTCTGCATCAGCGCTGACCACTGCACCACCGATTACTGTTCCATGCCCGTTGATGAATTTCGTCGTACTGTGAACGACGACATCGGCGCCGAGTGCCAGGGGTTGTTGTAGAATAGGCGAGGCGAAGGTGTTGTCGACAACCAGTTTTGCACCGTGGGCGTGGGCTATGTGGGCAGTCTCTTCGATGTCAATAATCGTCATCGACGGATTTGCCGGGCTTTCGAGATAGACGACTTTTGTGTTTGGATATTTTGCGAGTTCGGCCTCCAGCGCTTCTGCCTCGAGTCCTCGAATTCGACTAATTGTGATATTGTAATTCGGCAGTTGTTCAGTGAATAGATGGTCGCACGAACCATACAGTACCTGTTGCGTTATGATATGGTCTCCAGCGCTCACGATACCGAGTATGGCTGCGCTAATCGCTCCCATGCCGGAGCTGAAAATCATCGCGCTGACTGCATCTGCATTTTCCATGCCATAGGCTTCCAATGCCGCGATTTTTTGTGCTAGAACTTCGCGAGTCGGGTTATCTCCTCGCGAATATGTATAGGCTTCTCTCTCGCCCCGCCCCCAACTCTCGATGGCTTCGAAGTCCTCGTGAACAAAGGTCGATGTCTGGTAAATCGGATTGACGTGTGAGCCCAATGGGTCGTGGACTTCGCCTGCGTGAATTGCGGTTGTGGCTAATTTGTGCTCAATTGTTTTCTCTTCCTCAGACATCTCAGAACCCCGCCAACCCTAGGCAGCGTCGTCATATTATCTTGCGTCAGTGAAATTTCGAAAATGGCTGTGGCAGATCCTTCCTTCTCGAATCACTCAGATTCATGCTCTATTGAATCATCAAGTGCGATTTGGTCTATCTCATCGAGCATCGCATCTGGCGTCAGTCCCAGGCAGTCTTGACCAGAATGGTAATTCGGTCTTAATCCAGATATCTGAGGTAATAAGACGATGAATCAGTTGATTCCGTGCTAATCCTTGCAATTCGATTAAGATTGGTCGTCAGATTCCCACCACTTCTGGCCTTCTTCTTCCTCTTTTATTCCCAATGTGGAGAATAGCAGTTCGAGTATTGATTCGAACTCAGTTTGAGGATTTTTTCCTTCTAAGAAGAGGACAGCTTTCGGGCCTTGCCCAACCAAATCGACCATGATGTCAATTCCACGATGGGTAGTAGTCCATGTTCTTCCTGATGAATGTTCATCCCCGCTTTCGCGGTGATGAACCACCCTAGTGTTTTTCACAATATCAACTGATATAGGGGACTTCATTTCTGAACGGATGGTCCCAAACCTAGGTCGTTTGATGAATTCCTCAGTTATCTGGTTGGTAGCAGTATCGAACATAATGACTCGCTTTCTAAACATAAATCCAAAACTCATGAAGAAGAGTCCGATGAATAATAAGCCAAAGAATCCCATAATGGAATTGCCTCCCGCCCCCATAAAGCGGATTGATT
>CAWVXH010000050.1:0-2696 GCA_963934165.1 uncultured Candidatus Poseidoniales archaeon | reverse complement strand
CAATGACGCATCCCATGGTATGGTCTATCCAATTTCCATCATTCACGATGAAATCGATCGTTGCCTCGGGCACGCTCGAATCGACATCCTTGTCCAAAATGGTAAACCATGGTCGGTAGAACAGGTAGTCGATATTCTCATCGACAAAGATAGGAGTACGGGAGATTGCGGATTTTTTGCAAGCGCAGCAAGCGATGTAGCTCTCCCGACCGGCTCACTAACAATTAAAATGAAGATGAGCAAAACCAGTTCGGCGTCCGGAAGCACTCCTGTGGCATGGCAAGCGAGCTATGCGGGTCGGCCAGGTCCTGGTGAAGATAAGCCGAATTCGTTGACTCAAAAACAGTGGACTACATCGATGTGGGATGAATCTGAAATTCGTTCTTTTAATCTTGAGGAAGCGCTTTCTTGCCTTCGAGTGAGCCATTCAACAAAATCCATAACACAAGCAATTGAATCCGATGGTTACATCTGGCAAGCGATTTATTCTCAACCCACTCGATCACCAGAATGGAATCTTTCTTGGGTTCGTTCAGACGATTCAGCAGGATGGGCATTGGTTCGCACAAATGGTGAAAGTTGTTCGATTCTCGACGAAGGAGACTATGCAGAAGATGAAGTGAAATGGAACCGAGATGCGATTCCTGAGACGCATAATATGGCGTTATTAGAGGGTAGAATATTGGATTCAATTCGTTATCCCGGACTGACAGAATTACTCGATTCGAATACACAAGGCTGGAATGTTGATGCTATTTATGGCTACAGATTATCTGTCTCAGAAGAAAATGAATTGCTTTCACTTCTCCCTGGTAATTTTGCCACCGGACAGGTTACCGTTGCAGGCGGGCGGACTTGGGTCGATGGCAATCGCGAGCATTCGGCAAATTTTGTGATGAATGCTGAGACTGGTCGAATGCTTGGTTGGATAGAAATTGTCGGCGCAGCGAATTGAGGTCGATATTGGCACTGCGCCGGGAAAAAATCTGCGGCACATTCAACAAGGGTTCGAGCGCCAAAGGCGCTCGTATGTCCATCGATGAAAACACCGGCTCACTCCCCGACGTGGGAAAGGCGCCGTTAATTGTCGATGTCGATTTCGTCGAAGAAGAAGAAAATACAGCGTCGCCATTGAATTCAGCCGACGTAATTAGCCAACCAAAAACAGGTCGGCCGTTGGAATTACCATTACCTATCGTCACACCCGCTGGCAGGGCGCGGGTGGTGACGGTAACCAACCAAAAGGGAGGGGTAGGAAAAACCACGACCGTAATCAATATCGCTGCACAATTAGGATTGCGCGGACATCGAGTTCTGGTAGTTGATGCGGATAGTCAAGGAAATTGTGCGACCGGTTTGGGAGTGGATAAGAGCAAGGTCAAACACACGACTCGCGATTTGATTCTTAGTCCAGAAACCGCGATTAATGCGAGGCATGCAACCGCTGTTGACGGCGTTCACATGATCGTTGGTGACAGAACGCTGGTCGGACTCGAGCAAGAGATGTTACGCCAACTTGGAAGAGAGAGGAGATTGGCGGAAGCTCTTGTGCCGTTATTGCCACATTATGACATAATTCTAATCGATACACCGCCTTCACTTGGGCTGGTTACAATCAATGCACTGGTCGCCAGTGATGGCGTATTAATTCCGGTACAAACAGAATATTTCGCACTTGAAGGACTGGCGTTGCTCGCTGGTACAATTCGTGAAGTCAGAGGTCTTCTCAATCCACAACTTGGAGTTGATGGAGTTCTTTTGACTATGCATGCACCAACCTTGCTCAATCAGCAAGTTGCAAATGAGATATTGGAACATTTACCTGAATTTGTAGTTCAACCAGCGATTCGACGCAATATCAAATTGGCAGAAGCACCCAGCCATGGAATTCCGATTCATCTACATGATCCTAACAGTAAAGGTGGCCAAGATTACCAAGACGTTACAAATGTTCTCGAAGGACGTTGGGGATTGAACTAATGGAAGGAAAAGGGCTCGGTCGAGGCCTAGAATCGATTGCTCATTTAGCCGAAGATGGCCCCGATCTTTCCGGATATGTCTCGACAGAAGTCGATGAACTTTTGACTTCAAAAGATTCTCCAAGAATTGCTGTAATTTGGATGATTATTGGTAGTCTTTCTTTCGGAACGATGAACGCTATGGTCAAATTTTCGAGCGGGCTTGAAGGAGTCGATGTTTGGATGGTTATCATGGTACGATCTTCTGTAATCGCTTTCGCAGTCGCCGCTTTCGCAGCAAGCCGTGGAATTTCTCTCAAGGTCAACGATTCGAAGATGATGTTATTGCGTTGTAGCGTAGGATTATTTGCGATGATTCTCTACTTCTCTGCTCTTGCTCGAATTCCGATTGGCCAAGCGGTAACATTGCAATATACTGCGCCATTATTCGTTGCACTGCTTTCTGGTCGTCTGATTGCTGAAAAGGTTCAGCCAGCCGTTCTCGCCCTCGTAATTACTGCATTTGTTGGTATCATACTGATTGTTTCTCCCGATTTGTCAACTGTCGAGCCGAATGCTCTTCTCGCGCTCGGCTCAGGCTTTTTCGCAGCCATGGCTTACATCTTAGTTCGTGAGCTACGAAAGACAGATTCTGCAACTTCGGTCATATTCTGGTTCGCAGCCTTCTCAGTTGCAGGGACAGTAGTTCAGGCCGCACCGGATTTGTTCACTCTAGAT
>CAWVXH010000049.1:0-3034 GCA_963934165.1 uncultured Candidatus Poseidoniales archaeon | reverse complement strand
TCATCTGAATCGATCATTGAGTGCACTATTTCCATTACATTGGGTGTTGAGTCCCTAACCAAGTATGCGCCGGAATCAGCGCCTCCTGCTTGCGCCGCCATCATTCCGCCGACTGAGAAGTGAATGTTCACAACCTCACCGACTTGAATGTGCGTGTAATCGATTACCATCATTGGAGCAGATGAAATCGAAGTTTGGACAAGAACGGCATCTCTGTCCATATCTACCAATACCCTTTCTATGATGGTCATATCCATATCCATTCCCATCTCCTCATCATATCCACTCGTGGAGATAGTCTGCGAATATCCAGCTCTGGAGGATTGATTCAACATATCCTCAATTCCCATGTCAGAAGTTTCCATAGCGGACATGAAGACTTCCATGGACACTAAGTAGATACAGTCGCCAACAAGTTCGCTTGTGGCATTCTCCAGGTAGTTTTCGGCGTTCTCGTCCATGCATCCAAGGATGTCATCGACGATTTCCTCAACAGATTCATCAAGGCAACCAGCCAGTGGCGTGGATATTAAAATTATCATTGTCAATATAGCATATGCTCGTGTCATAAACTTAATCGCTCAAAATCATATATATTAGCATATTGCCGGCATGGGTGATTATTTGACTTAAAGCACCATTATACTAAATTAATTATGGTGCAGGGGACAGGATTTGAACCTGCGAAGCACTACGCACTGGGACCTAAACCCAGCCCCTTTGACCGCTCGGGAACCCCTGCTTGTAACCCGCCGAGCGCATTCAAGTCAAGAATGCAACGGCCGCCTCTTCCTCTCCCCAATCATCATAACCGGGAGAACTGGCGAAACACTCAGAGGAGTAGAGATGGCTCGTATTGGAGTGCTCGGACTGGGCAATTGGGGAACTGCACTTGCTCGTGTTTGGTGTGAAGATGGACACAATGTTCTCGGATGGACAATTGAGCAGGAAGTTTACGAATCTTTGATGACTGAGAACATCAATAAAAAATATTTACCAAATTCAGTCATCCCTGATCTTCAGGTGACGATGCAAATCACAGACATTGCCGAAACTTGTGAAATCATCGTCCTTGCTGTACCAAGTGGTGTAATTCTATCCGTTGTTGATGAGTTATTACCTCACCTTCGACCTTCGCATGTACTACTCGATCTCGCTAAGGGACTCGCCCCAGCCGAAGAAGGCGGTTCAGGAATGATTTCGGAAGCTATTCAACGGCGACTTTCCGCCGCTGGAAAGGCAAATCCAGTAATCGTAATGACTGGTCCAACGATTGCGCCTGAAGTCGCACGTGGAGTGATGACTACCGCATTAGTTGCATGTGAAGACTGCAGTGTTGCTGAGCGAATCGCTGACCGATTATCTACTGATTCGCTCATTTTGACTGCTGCCGATGACCCGGGAGGAGCTGAACTCTGGGGAGCGTACAAGAATACGGTCGCACTAGCTTGCGGATTGGTCGATGGACTTCATGGCAGTATCGGTGGAGACAATCTCAAGGCAGCATTGGTGCTTGCAGGTTTCAGTGAAGGAATGAGATTGTTAGAAGCGATGGGAGCTGAAAGAACTACTGCCTTTGGTCCAGCAGGAATAGGCGATCTTTACGTTACCGCGACCAGTCCACGCAGTAGAAATCGAACTTTAGGGGAAAAATTAGGTTCTGGTCTAACTCTCGATGAAGCACTAGATGAGATGCATATGGTCGCAGAAGGAGTTCGGGCGACTCGTATGTTCGTCAATCGTGCGCCCTCACTCAACATTGAAATTCCATTTCTTACCGCCCTCTCAGGTTTGTTAAACGGCCAGATTACCGTAGAGGAAGCAGTTAGAGCGATGGTTGAATCCTACCAGAGTTGAAAGAACGCAGGAATGGCGAGCCAAGCATTGATTGGCTATGCAACAAGTCGGAGTCTGAGTTAAATGGCTGCATCAGACCTCACTGAATTTGAATTACGCCTCTTGAAGTGGATTTCCCAATCTGATTTTGAAGAGGTTGCTTGGTCAACCAAAAGAGCTGCTGAAGCATTCAAGGTCGATGAAAAAGAGGTTTACGAAGCCCTTGCTGCACTGACTGGTAAAGTTAAGGATAATATCCACATCTATTATGAAGATGGTGCGATTAGAATCGTTGCTGATGATACAGATTAATCAAATTCAGTTTTTTCTTGTAAAAATTACTTCACGCCAGCGAGGTCGCTGAATTTGATCCTTGGAATCTATAAATTTACGACGGATCCGTAATGAAATCTGATCTATAATCACGACGACCACATACATTACGATAATCAGAGCTAGAACCCGGTCGTATAGTTGGAATGGAGAAAGATAATAATTCATGTAATACCCAATTCCACCAGCTCCAACCAAACCTATTACAGAGCCATGCCTCACATTGTATTCAAACATGAATAACATTTGACTAATGAGTGCATTGCTCGCTTCAGGTATAGCGAAAAAACGAGCGATTTGCCAGCGTGGTAATCCCATCGCTCGAGCAACCTCCAGAGGTTCTCTACTAACACCTTCAAGAGCTTCATACTGTAATTTCCCAAGATAACCCACTGTGTACATAGTCATCGCAAGGACACCGGCGAATGGCCCCAAGCCTACTAAAATGACGAATATTAATGCCCAAATTAATGAGGGAAGGACCCTTAATGCTGAAAGTATTTGTCTAGTAATTTGAGCAAGCCAAGGGGGAGAAAGATTGGTTGCTGCCATGGCTGCAAGTGGTAAGGAAATCACCATTCCAAAAATTGTCGATAAAAATGCGATTTCTAAGGTCTGAGTTATACCAATAATCGCTGGGCTGCAAGCCCAATCTGCTTCGAATGTACATTGTGGTTTCGACCAAGCGGCACGATCTGTAATAACAGAAAAATCAGGAGGAAAAGCCTCGCTCATGAGAATTGTTAAATTTGTTGATGCTCGGCTAAAATCTGCAAAATTTATTTCGAGATGTCGAATTGTTAAGATTACTAATAATATCAAATAGATACCTGAACGAAGAATCGGTCTATTTTTCAAAAAATGA
>CAWVXH010000048.1:0-3584 GCA_963934165.1 uncultured Candidatus Poseidoniales archaeon | reverse complement strand
ACATTCCACCTAGGAAATTTATCGCGATATACGCCCATGCGAGTTTGATGCCCAACTCTCTATCTCCCGTCCAAAGCAGGACTATTGTCGGAATCGAAATTAGAAGTAAAATAGCGCAATAGATTCCAGTGACATTCATGACGCCAGATGTTTCAATTTCGTTAAAATAATCAATCATTACATCCATTTCATCCATACAAGATTGCCAGGCCTCTTGTTCTTCACCCGTAGTTTGTGGATCCTCACCACATATTTCCTTCGAAGAGGGAATGAAATCTAGCAGAAATGGTGTTGACATCGAAAATATGATGTTTACGATGAGTGGAAGCGAGAATAATGCGATGGCAATCGCCGCTCCTTTGAGCCACCATGGAGATGGCTCTAACGTTGTATTTCTAACATTTGCATGCTGTTCCATCGACTACCGACTCGGGCCCTATTTGATGAAGGAGTCGATTTGTGAATCAAATCTCAAATTTCGAGATTAATCGTAATTCTTGGTGCGCTCAATTCCTTCTTGTGTATGCATTGACGTTGTGGATTGATGACGAACCCAATACGAAGGAATTTCCGACCGATAATCATTCGGTGGCGCATTCTCGAGCGATCTTGTAGGCACAATTCGATGTCGTAATCACCACCGGCAATTTCGAGGCAGGTACGAATCACTGGACGAAGCGTATCGTGGCCGCCAGTATCGCGAACACGGCGCCAATCGAATAGTGGTCGCTCAATCCAATCACCACTCTCTTCGAGTCGGAAACGAACATGGGTTTCGATATCCGACTCGACAACCTCAATATCGACTGCATGCATTGTATTCGACCATGCACCAGTATCGATTTTTGCCTTAAACGGTTGACTATCGAGTTCGGGTGTTCCGACCCATTCTCGCCAACCTATCATCACACAGCCAAACAAGATAATTCTCCGAGTCGCCGGCGGCAAAGCATGGTTCTTGAAGTAAACGGATGAAGTGAAGTATTTTGCATCTAGTTTTTGAAAGTAAATAAGTGTCATTCTAATCAAATAATTCAAGTAGGTAAGGCATAGCCTATCCCTAATGGCACAGGATAGCATACCCGAGGCTTTGACCTTCGACGACGTACTTTTGCTTCCTGCTGAGTCAGCAGTTCTTCCATCTGAAGTCAGTTTGAAAACTCAACTGACACAAACGATTTCCCTCAATATTCCAATCATCTCCGCTGCTATGGATACTGTTACCGAATCTCGCATGGCTATAGCGATGGCACAGGCTGGTGGGATTGGAGTGATTCACAGAAACATAAGCATCGAAGCGCAGGCTGCTAAAGTTAACTCGGTAAAACGCTTCGAATCAGGATTGGTTCTAAATCCAATTATGGTTAACCCAGAAACTTCCATCGGTGAGTTGCGTCGATTGAAGGAAGAACACGGATTTTCTGGGTTGCCGGTAGTCGATGCCGATGATAATTTGGTCGGAATCATCACAAATCGCGATATTCGCTTCGTCAATGATGACAATATGTTGGTTTCTGAAATGATGACTACTGATCTTGTTACTGTCGAACCTCATGTAGGTCCAGAAGATGCGAAAAAATTACTCCACAAACATCGAATCGAAAAGTTGCTTGTCGTCGATAGAGAGGGAAAATGCACAGGGATGATGACTGTGCGAGATATTCAGCAAAGTCGTGATAACCCTAATTCATGCAAAGATGAACACGGTCGACTTCGAGTTGCTGCAGCGACCGGCACAGGTGATGCTGGAGTCGAAAGGGCGCTGGCATTGTTTGAAGCGGGTGCTGATGTGGTAGTCGTCGATACGGCTCATGGACATTCACATGGAGTGATTCATTCGGTTGCAAAGATTCGAGAATTGGCAGGTCCAGGCGCTCAGATAATTGCAGGTAATGTTGCGACTGGTGCGGCCGCTGAAGCGTTGATTTCAGCCGGCGCGGATGCGATTAAAGTTGGAATTGGACCAGGTTCAATTTGCACAACAAGAATCGTATCGGGCGTTGGAGTTCCACAATTAACAGCCGTTCAATCAGTTGTTTCTGTCTGTAAAAAAGCTGGTATTCCAGTAATCTCAGATGGCGGAATTAAGTTTAGCGGAGATATTGCAAAGGCGATTGCTGGTGGGGCAGATTGCGTCATGGTTGGCAGTGTTTTGGCAGGCACCGATGAGGCACCAGGGGAGATAATTCTCTACCAAGGTCGCTCCTACAAAGTCTACCGTGGTATGGGCAGCGTCGGTGCGATGGCCATGGGTGCTCACGACAGATATTTCCAATCTGAGCAGGGCGATACCCGAAAATATGTTCCAGAAGGTATCGAAGGCCGAGTTCCAGCACGAGGACCGGTTGAGCATGTCATTCACCAGTTGACCGGCGGTCTGCGTTCGAGTATGGGATATACTGGCAACGGAGACATCGCGGCAATGCGTGAGAATTGCGATTTTGTCAAGATAACCAATGCTGGTCTTTCCGAATCGCACGTTCACGATGTCGAGATTACTCGTGAAGCACCTAATTATCGTCGGTGAATCAATGTCTGAAAAAATCGTTCTTGGCGGCGGCTGTTTTTGGTGTGTCGAGGGCGCCTTCAAAGGATTATACGGAGTTAGTGAAGTTCTGCCAGCTTATGCTGGTGGAAATACAGAAAATCCAACTTATGAACAAGTTTGTTCAGGCAGAACTGGCCATGCCGAAGTGATTCAAGTTTCATTCGACCCAGATATTATTCCACTGCGAATTTTACTCGAAGTTTTCTTCACCGTCCACGATCCAACCCAATTGAATCGGCAAGGCAATGATATCGGAACCCATTATCGAAGTTGCATATTATTTTCGAATCAAAAACAAAAATTTGATGCTGAGGCGGTAATTGCCTATCTTCAACAAAACTTCGTCAATGATATCGTAACAGAGGTTAGTGAGTTGACAACACTTTACATCGCTGAAAATTATCACCATGATTATTTCGAAAATAATCCAACTAACCCTTACTGTCAGGCCGTTGTCTCGCCAAAGATTGCTAAGGTACGTGCAAAGCACGCCTCACTCTACGAGTGATGGTGAACGAATAAAACTGAATAGAATCAATTGTTTACAAGCAAAGTGAGGGTAATCTTCAACCGTGTATCGAAGCGCAAAGTTGGTTATGGTGCCGGCTGATGAGAGGGGGGAGACTCAATTCACCGATTCACAATGGACAATTATGGCAGCGATTATTGGTATGAACACGGGTTATCTTCTCTTCCATGGACTCTCTCTCGAAGATGCTGGCTACCCTATTTTGAAGGTTGTCGGCTTGACGATTATTGCGATTGCCCTACCCTTTCAAGGAATTTATTTTATGATTCATACTTTTGTTCAAGAACACCCTAATCGAATTATGGATTCAGAATACAAAGTTTTGAATATGATTTCTGGATTCTGTCAGTGGGTTTCTTATATTTCATTGGGCGGTGGGTTTTTGATCCTCTATAATACTCATCATGTAATCGCTTTATCCTTTGCCGCTTCTTCATTCGTAGCATTATTATTGGTCAGGACCGCGATGGCAAATGCAGCGGCATTGGAACGACTTTGAGATGGATT
>CAWVXH010000047.1:0-3629 GCA_963934165.1 uncultured Candidatus Poseidoniales archaeon | reverse complement strand
CACTTCTAGCAGTAATCGGAATGCTCGGTGCAGTCCTCATACGAGTTGAATCTCGCAACGAGGATTGAATAATTGTGTGCGAGTCCCTATGGGACTCGCACAATCACCGCTGAGTTCATCACCCCTCGCTGGTCTGCGTTGAGTATGTCGGAGGCCGAGCGACTTTCTCAACGCATTCACAATGCGCTCGATGTCGATGAGGACGGAGATATCGATGCCGATGATTTGCAATCCTTCAGTGATAATCTTCAACGAGACAGCATCGATAAGGAACTCGATAAAATACGTCAAAGGCGGCTCGGAGGAGATAAACGATTTCCGAAAACATTTGATGATTTAGTTTTAATTTTCGGCGTTATCGCAGGTATCACCTTCTTCGGTGGAGTCATGTTGATGTCATCTGGTGCATTGGCTGGGGATTCGATTTTTATTGATGAGAGCCTTTCTCAAACTCCACTTGATACGGGTGGTGCATGTGTTGATCGAGAAGGTGAAATTTGGTTCAACATCTGGAATTCACATGACGAAATTTTCATCCAAACTCATAATGTTGAACCGAAAATCGGTTCGGTTTTACTCATTACAATGATCCATTCAGATAATTCAACAATTGCAGGAACAACCATCTTCAAAGGTGGAATTGGGGATTTACGTGCATCGTTCAAGTTGGGTGATTCGATTCCTGATGGAGATTATATTTTGGTCTCAAATGTCTTCCAAAGTACTGATGAAAATAAATTAATAGTCGAGGATGAAGATGATTATGCCGAGATTAGAGATAATGTTTCGGTTGTTTCTTCAAAACAAGTAAATGTAGTTGTCTCAACTCATAAGAGTGGGGGACCTTTGAGTTCTGAAATGACAAAAGAAGCAGAAATTCATGATTCTGAACAACGGTCATGTTGGACTGTCGCAGGTCTCGGTAACTGGGGTTGGGTTTTGATGGGGGCTGAATGGATTGGCGGTAGAGAAACTGCAATGTTGACTGGAGGGAGTGCCGGGATTCCAGCCTGGTGGATGGCACTTATCTCTCTTGGTATGTCGATATTTTTCCTCTGTGTGCAGTATCCATTGATGCATCGAATGTATCATCGAGAACAAGGTGATTTGTTAACCGAACCTCAATTTAAGCGATTGATCACGAGAATTCTAAAGCAAACTCAAGATGAATTGAGAATATTGATTCAATTTGATCAATTGAAAATGCAGGAAAGAGCAATATCAATCGATATTTACATTCCATATCATACGACATCGACTACAGTTGGGGCTGCGATTGATATTCGAGGCCGAATCACTAAAGATATTCTTGAGGAATTCACAATTTTCGGCGAGATGCGCCCCCTACAAATCAAAACGGTTTGTACGGATGGCTTCCACGATAATTTTAGAGGAGAATTAATTCTTGATAATGATTTAACGATTATTGGTTCAGAGCGGTTACCAATTACTGAGGATTACTCTCCCTTTTTTGCTGGATTAAGGGCAAATGGTAGGATGGAAGAGGCAGCGATTGATTCCATGTCTCGATGGTTCAAAAAGCATGATTTAGTGGATTATGGAACTGCGATTATCGCTGATGAAGAAGCGATATTGGTTAGGGTGATTTATCGTCCAGTAAAACGATTTACTTATTTCCGCTTTTCAAAATCTTTCATCGATATGGAGATGGATTTGAAGGATCATCTACTTCGACATCTCGGAGAAATTTTAGATGGCCGAGAGTTAATAGTCAGCGCTAGAAATGAAAAAGCAACTCTTTCAGACCGAGCTGTTGCTGGTCGTGTCGAGCAAGGTTCAGATGAATATGCAGGCCAGGCTTTAGTTGCCCGGCAGGGCGGAATCACTGGAGCATTATTGCAAAATCCATTCATGGGTGATATTCTATCTTCTGTCGAATATGTCGCCCATAAAAATCGATCCCGGATAGATAAGTACGGGTTTTGGGGATTGATTGTATTTGTTTGGATTCCGTTCATGGCAAGTGGAGTTTTGGTCGGAGCAATGCTCGGTTTAGTTGCTCGTATGAGGTTTAGACGAGTTCTCTTTGCATGTTTGGTTGGAGGGACCGCTGCTTCTGTCACTTGGGCGTATACTGCACGTAATATTATCGAATTCATGGAGCGTTACCATGCAGAAATTTTCATCCCATTCCTAATCCTTTTGGCATTTGTTTTTACTTTTCTTCATCTACGTCGGAACAAACGGCTTCGTCGAGAAGAATTATTTCGTGAATCAATTGCATTTTTTTCCGGAGCAGACATTAACTAACCAGTCCTGTAAATTTTCTCTCAATTCTTTAATCCATGGACTTGATAGCATAACGCCATTAGGAGTTACTACGGGGTAGCCTATATGTCGACTCAATTATTAGAAATTAATGGCTTAGAGCGGCATTACGAGATGGTTTCTGGAACTGTCAAAGCCTTGGATGGTGTCGATCTCAAAATTAATGCAGGGGATAGAATTCTCCTTCTTGGCCCGTCTGGTTCAGGCAAGACAACATTATTGAATTGCATCGCTGCATTGGACAGCCCAACAAGTGGAATTTACACTTTTGAAGGTGAGAAAGTCCCACAAAATAATACTGAGGAAATGACTACTTTTCGCCGTGAAAATATCGGTTATATTTTCCAATTTTTCAATTTATTACAAGATCTGACTGTGCTCGAAAACATATTGTTAATTCAGGAATTATCGGGAGGCCGTGATGAGAAGAGAGCTCGTGAACTATTACTAATGGTCGGCCTCGAAGACGAAATTGAACGCTTTCCAACTGAGATAAGCGGCGGTCAGCAACAACGTGTCGCGATAGCTCGAAGTTTAGCAAAAAGCCCGAAGTTATTGCTCGGAGATGAGTTAACCGGAAATCTAGATTCAACTACATCGGCGATGGTGATGGAAGTCCTTGTCGAGGCTTGCAAGGCAGAGAATATTACTACAGTCATGGTTTCTCATGATGAGTCACTGAGCAAGTATGCAAACCGAGTCATAAGACTCGATAGTGGCCGGATTGTTACTGATGATAACTTATGAGGTGATCCGGTGTACCTCCTATTGACAAAAAGACTCACACGAAGCCTTTGGCGAACGAAAATACGTCTTTTAGCAGTTTTATTGATTATTATGGTCGGTGTTTTCGCAGGAATCGCCTTCGGTCATTACGCCCATACTGCTTCGACAATGTACGATGAAATTTATGCTGACTCAGAAGATGGCATCAATCTCCCCGACATTTGGGTTGAAAACCCTAGGGCAGTTTGGAGTGGGGATCAATCGGATTCTTTTTGTGAGCAAATTTCTACTCAATGGCCAGAGAGTGAATTGGTGTTGAATGAATGCGAATCGCGTTTGATTCTCGATGGTATGCTCTCGATTGAAGAAGATGGAAATACCAAATTAATCCCTGCGATCTGGCATGGCATCGATGAGGGATATGTCGATCGAGTATGGATGCCCGTAGATGATTGCTGTTCAGGTAGGCTCGCGTCTGCTGATGATGAGATTGTGCTTGATGCTCATGTCACAGAAGGGATGGGAATGGAAATCGGTGATACGATTTCGATAGGTGCCGGTCATGGAATGATGGACTTTACTATCGTTGGAACCGGCTATCACTCCAATCATCT
>CAWVXH010000046.1:0-3679 GCA_963934165.1 uncultured Candidatus Poseidoniales archaeon | reverse complement strand
CAAGGCCAAGGTCAAGGCCAAGGTCAAGGTCAAGGTCAAGGACAAGGTCAAGGACAAGGTCAGGGCCAGAATGGTCAACAAGGCCAAGGTCAAGGCCAAGGTCAAGGCCAGAATGGTCAACAAGGCCAGGGTCAAGATCAGGGTTCCCAATCTGGACAGGACGGCCAAAATGGCGAGAATGGACAGGAAGGTCAGCAAGGTCAACAACAGGATAATGGACAAGGTCAGCAGCAAGGTGGCGAACAAGGAGGTCAGCAAGGTGACCAGACTGGCGATAGCCAGAATGGAAACAACCAGAATGGCCAGAACCAACAGCAGCAGGGCCAAACCCAGGACTCCAACCAAGGCCAGCAAGGTCAACAATCCGACCAGCAGCAGAGCCAACAACTCGACAACCAGGACCAGAACGGTGAGAACGACAACGACGGAGACGGCATCCCAGATGACCTCGACTTCGACGATGACAACGATGGTATCCCAGACAATCAGGATGCTATGCCCGAAGATCACGACAACGATGGTATCGACGATGCCGAGGACGATGATGACGATGGTGACGGAATAGACGACCGAGAGGAAGTCAATGACGGAAACCCAAATTCAGACATCTACGACCACGACAACGACGGTGTCCGCGATAACGTGGATTTCGACATCGACAATGATGGCATTGACAACTGGAACGACGTTGGACCGAACGGTGAGGATTACTCACGCGATCACGACAACGACGGACTAGCTGACGGTGTTGACACAGACGATGACAACGATGGCATCCTCGACGTAGACGAACAAGATGGTATCGTCGGCGTTTGGCGTTACGATCATGACAACGATGGAATCCAAGATTTCTTGGATCTCGACGATGACAACGATGGTCTTTCCGACTGGTTCGAGCAAAATGACGGCTGGGATATGACTGGCCAATTCGACCACGACAATGATGGCGTGGACGATTATAATGACGATGATGACGACGGCGACGGAATCCCTGATTCCGACGAAAACGGCGATCTTCTCTGAATATAATTGAGAGTTAAAGTCAATTTTTGCTTAGCCTGCCGCATCGTTGATGTGGAGCAGCGACAGGCTTGCCCGGGGCGATTCAGTCCCGGGTCAAGCCGCCCTATCTCTAAAAAATCAAAAATCGAAGAGAGTCGGTTTACTTTCTGAGCGCAATCGATTTGCATTAGCCAAACGAGTAACTGCACGTTCAAGCCTTCGCTCGCTGAAGCCCTTCGATAGCCCAAAGGCGCGAAGGCTTTCTTCGATAGCTTTGCTAGATTCGGAAAGCAGTTCAGGATGAATCGGATGGTTAAGGAAAATTTCACGAATTACGGCAATATTTTCCGGCATTTCAAATTCTTTGAATTCAGCTACAGCTTCCATCGTGCCGAATTTTCTAATCAATTTCAAGCCAGTTTTCGGGCCAATTCCTTTGATGCCTGGGTGGAAATCGGTCCCGATCATGATTCCCAAATCGACCAGTTGAGGATAGGTGAGTTCATGCTGATCGAGCATTTCAGAAAGAACAATTTTCTCAGCTTGTAAAACTCGACCAAATTTACGAGTGCCATGGGATGTAAGATTGCGAATCATTACTGGAGCACCATAGAGGAGAGTATCCCAGTCTTGGCTAGCGACAGCCGCGACCTCTCCATTGCGATTACGAACTGCAGCAGCACCTTCTGCCTCCATCGGCGCTTCGACCCAAGTTACACCGAGGGCATCAAACAATTCTTTTGTTTCTGCGACCATTTCGCGAGTATATTCAGCAGTTTGAGGTCCGAGTTTTTTTGCAGCCGATAAATCACCAGATTCAACTGCTGCTTCCCATTTTGCAACAGCATCAATCTTGCGAGATTTTCGACCGGCCAAAGTCTTCATTTTCAATTCATGAGGGCGACCATCAAAAACAAAAACAGGATCAATTCCAGACTCAATCATCACAGTCGCCCGATCGAGGAAACCCATCAAATGTGCAACAGGTTTACCATTGTAAGAAAGAGGCTTTCCGTCTTGAGCAGTAAGACTAGTGATGAATTGGTAAGCGTTGAGAAATACGTCGATAGCGACTCGTTCGCCTGCAAGGTCACCTATTTCGATAGGATGAGCTTGCGCTAAGTCTCTAAGATTACAGCCCATTCTTCCTCACCTCGACTCCTTATCGGCTCCGGCTTGGCGGCGAGGCATTTAGGGTTGAAGTCGGGCGCGGGTCAGTTGAAGGTGGTTAGATGTCAGGTCTGATTTTGGTTGGTAGTGGATGGCATCCTTTTCTTTTCCGCGCTGAAATCAATGCACTTGTTGGCACTGTAGATGTTTTGCATCCTCGTGTTGTTAACTTTCAGGACACCCCCCCTGCTTCTTCACAAGAATATACGAACCTCCTTTCTCGATTATCTCGGGCGGCATTGCTGGATGATGTGGTGCAGTTTGGTGGTTGCTCGGCTTTGACCGAGCTCGATATTATGGCACAGAATATCTCCAATTGGGCTGAAGATAATTTGCCCGCAGGAAGTTTTTCTGTGCGCGGGCGCTATCTTGGCTCTGCAGTAGAAGGAATATCTCGCCGAGATTTAGAAATCGAAGCGGGTGGACTAATCTACTCAGAAACCAACCCTGTAGACCTAGAAAATCCTGATCATGAAGTTGTATTTTTCATCGGCGGAGCAGCTGATGGAGCAACCCATGGTGATTCGGTAATTTGTGATGAACCAATTCTGATTTGGGGAATTCGAGAAAAATCGTTTTCTCGACCGAATTATATTGGTCGTCAACCGATGGATCGCCCCTTCTTCAAACCGGTTTCTCTCGAACCCCGGCTTGCTCGCCTGATGGTTTCACTTTCACATAGACCTGAAATTGAACCTGATTTCGCCGTTGACCCTTTTTGTGGAACTGGGGGGATTGTTATCGAAGCGGCGGTTCAAGGAATTTCTGTTTTGGTGAGTGACTTAGATCCAGTAATGGCGCATGGAGTAAAGAAAAATCTCGAATGGGCTGGCATTCCCGATGGAACATCCGTCGAAGTTGCTCGATGCTCAACTCGCTCGATTTCGGAACAATGGGGCTCGCGAAAAAATTGTATCTTCGCATTCGACCCTCCATACGGCCGCAATGCATGGAAATCTGACGACGGCCTCGAATTATTCCTTGCAACATTAACTCAAGCCTTGCTAATCGACCCGCACTCCAGCATCTGTTCAATGCTGCCTGCTGGAGCGGAATCACTCGAAAACGACCCTTCTCAAAATTACATAGTCATGGGCAGGCCGTGGAGCGAAGTCATAGAGAAAATACGTGCGTGTGGATGGGATGTAGTGCTGAATTCTCCGGTTAAAGTTCACAAAAGTCTAGCTAGAATGGTAATTGTCTGCCACCCGTCGAATTGAAAGAGGAACGCGGGGGCTCAAGGGTCGGCAAGGGCCGTTAGGGTAGCTTGGATATCCTTCCGGCTTTCGGAGCCGGAGACGTGGGTTCGAATCCTGCACGGCCCGCCACTAATTATTGATTGAAGGCGCGCATGCAGAATAATCACAAATCATTACTATTGCCGTCCCAAACATTATATCATAACTTTATTACTAAATTTTATGGCATGGTGGGAAGGACTTGGAGAAGGTTCGAAGTATGAAATCAACCGCGCCGTCAAAAAGGAAAAGAAGGCGGCTGACAAGAA
>CAWVXH010000045.1:0-4038 GCA_963934165.1 uncultured Candidatus Poseidoniales archaeon | reverse complement strand
AGTTGAGAGGTTTGTTGTCTTCTGTAATCATCCCTTCACCCCAAAGTTTGGTGGCGCCGCTGGTCTCGCACATCTGTAGGTCTCTGAGGAAATCCTTTGCGTATCGTGCAGACAACATCGGTCCGTAAAGCACGTTCTCATGAACCATCGAATCGCCGATTGTAGTCGATTTCACTTTTGCCATAAATTTCTCGATAAATTCATCGTAAATATCCTCGTGAATAATTAGATTGCCGAGGCTTGTGCAGCGTTGTCCCGCTGTTCCAAATGCCGACCAATAAGCGCCTTCTACAGCGTTTTCCATATTCGCTGACGGCATGATGACGAGTGGGTTTTTTCCACCGAGTTCGAGTGAAGCACTGACTAGGTTTCGTCCGCAAACTTCACCGATCATCTTGCCGACTGCGGTGCTGCCTGTGAATGAGATTTTATTGATCATGCCAAGGTCTACAGCATCGACCAAGTCTTGACCTGCACCGCTACCCTTTCCATGAACGAGGTTGATGACTCCGTCTGGAAGTCCAGCCTCGTGCATAATGCGTGTGAGCATGAATGAGAGAAGCGGGGCATCTTGCGGAGATTTCCAAACACAGGTGTTTCCGCACATGATTGCTGGAATCATCTTCCAGAATGGAACTGCAGCTGGGAAGTTACATGCATTGATGATTCCACAAACACCGAGCGGTCGGCGGTAGGTGAAGAGTTCCTTGTTTGGAAGCTCTGAATTGACAGTCTGACCGTAGAGTCGGCGCCCTTCACTTTGGAAGAAAAGACAAGTGTCGATAGCTTCCTGAACCGAGCCAGCGCTTTCTTTCAGCGTCTTGCCTATTTCACGAGTCTCAACCCGAACAATATCGTCTTTATATTCCATCAAAAGTCTACCCATGTTACCAATAATTTGTCCACGGGTCGGTGCCGGCGTTGCAGCCCAAGCTGGGAAAGCAGCACGGGCGGAGGCGAGTGCGTTGTGAACATCTTCTTTTGTAGAAAGTGGGAATTCACCTAAACAGTCTGCGAGAATTGCGGGATTTAGGCTCTCGAATGTAGAGCCGTCACTCGAAAGTGAGATCTCTCCGTTAATGATATTGTATCCTCGAATTTTTGGGCTTCCATTCGGATTATTTGCCTTCATCTGCTCAAATCCAGTCTCCAACACATGGGTCATAATGCGCGCGACTCGCAATCCTTTGATGAATCCTACTGAAACGACTGCCTGTTTCCGATAACGTGTCCAGCAATTCGACATCGGGCAATTAGTGGGTTTAACTACCCCCGATAACGAGAAGTCTCTGTTCAGGGTGATGTGATGTCGGACAATTCAGATGAAGACCTTCAACTTAGAGTTGCAAAGGCTATCCCAAGTGATGTAGGCCACGGGCGTGCTCGCGTTCCGTTTGATAATGAGTTGAATTTGAAACCAGGCGATATCATTGAGATTGCCGGTGAGCAGAAAACCGCTGCAATTGTTTGGCGATGCCGCCCAGAAGATGCGAATCTTGGAGTGATTCGCGTCGATGGAATTATTCGAAAAAATGCGGGGGTTTCTCTCGGAGACAGGGTTGCTATCCGCAAGGTCGAAACTCAGCCGTGCACAAGGTTGGTTCTGAGTCCAGTCATGGCGAAACAGCAGAAGGTTCGCTTCGGCCCTGGAATCGAAGGATTTGCTCGACGTGGACTAAACAAGAGGCCCGTCGTTGCTGGGGATCGGATATTTATTCCTGGAATGACTCTATTCGCTGAGGCTCTACCATTCCAAATCGTTCAAACTAATCCTAAAGGTATTGTTCAGGTTCTTCCCGATACTGAGATAATCATCAAGGAAGATCCAATCAATGAAGAAGAAGATGTAGGAAAACTATCAATTTCTTCGATTTCTTACGAGGATATTGGCGGAATTAGAAATCAATTGCAGAAAGTTCGCGAAATGATTGAATTGCCATTGAAGCATCCAATCTTATTTCGCCGTCTTGGAATCGATCCACCTCGGGGAGTTCTCTTACACGGACCTCCAGGGACAGGTAAAACTCTCATTGCAAAGGCGGTTGCCAATGAAACGAAGGCTAATTTTACTTCGATAAATGGCCCTGAAATCATCTCGAAGTATTATGGTGAAAGTGAAAAGCAACTTCGAGAGATTTTCGAAGAGGCTGCTGCGAATGAGCCAGCCATTATTTTCATCGATGAATTGGATTCGATTGCACCAAAGCGTGAGGATGTCAGTGGCGAAGTCGAGCGACGTGTCGTCGCTCAACTCCTGACTCTACTCGATGGAATGCAAGGACGGGACAATGTCGTCGTCATTGGCGCGACAAATCGCCCCGATGCAATCGACCAAGCTCTTCGCCGCCCAGGTCGATTCGACAGAGAACTAGAGATTGGAGTTCCTGATAAAAATGGCCGCGCTGAAATTATCAATATTCACACACGCGGCATGCCGATTAGCGATGACTTCGATATCGATTGGATTCTGGACAATTCTCATGGATTCGTCGGCGCTGATATTTCGGCGCTAGTGCGCGAATCAGCAATGAAAGCACTGCGCCGATACCTCCCAGAAATAGACTTGGAAAAGGAAGAAATTTCGCCGGAAGTTTTGGAAAAGATGGAAGTCAAAATGTCAGATTTCCGTGAAGCAATGAAGGAAATCGAGCCGAGCGCACTACGTGAAATTTATCTCGAGATACCTGAGGTTTCATGGGAAGATGTCGGTGGATTGAACGAGGTTAAAGAACGTTTGAAGGAGAGTATTGAATGGCCGTTAACAAAGCCTGAGCTGTTTGAGCATTTCGGTATTAATCCACCCCGAGGAATCGTTCTTTTCGGTGCACCAGGGACTGGTAAAACTTTGCTTGCAAAGGCGATTGCGTCCGAAGCGAAAGCTAATTTCATCACTATTAAAGGCCCTGAATTGATTTCCAAATGGGTGGGTCAATCCGAGAAAGCAATCAGAGAGGTTTTCAAGAAAGCCAAGCAATCTGCTCCCTCGATTATTTTCCTTGACGAGTTTGAAAGCATCGCAAGTATGCGAAGGAGCAATTCTGGGGATGGCTCTGATGTGATGAATCGAGTAGTCAATCAATTACTCAGTAGTATGGATGGTGTCGAGTCGATGGAAGGAGTCATTGTCGTTGCTGCAACAAATCGTCCTGAGATGATTGATCCCGCTCTACTTCGAAGTGGTCGTTTTGAGCGAGTTTTACACATTCCACCACCGGATAATGATTCGATTAAAGCGATTCTAAAAATTCACACTAACGATATGCCACTTGGAAAATTTAAGGTTGAAGATTTCTCAATACAATTAACGAATTATACCGGTGCAGATATTGAGGCTGTTTGTAGAGAATCTGCGCTTATCGCAATGCGGGCTGGTAAAAAATCAGTTTCGAGAAAGAATTTCGAAGAAGCAATTGGCCGTGTACGTCCAACTGTGACCGAAGATATGATGGCATACTACAATCGCATGGAATCTATGTTGACGAGTGGTCTTGAATCAGTTCGTCGTTCATCGGATACGTTATCTGGAATAGAATCTGTTTGAGGGAAAGAAATGCCAACTACGTTTGGACTTGAGATATTGAATCGAAAAGTCGAAGATGTTGCCGGAGATACGCTCGGTTTTGTCGCAGATTTTCGTATCGATCTCGATAGTGGAAATATTTTGGCATTGCTTGTCCGAATTGAAGGAGATCTCGATGCAGGATTACTGCCATGGCCAACGGTAGAAGGGCTTCTTACAGTCCCTGTAGAAGAGGTTATGAGTGTTGGTATCAAAATCAAACTCGCCCGATAAGCGTGATGCACCACCCTCTCATCGGCTCACAACGGTCATAAGTCAAAGTTGAGGCTCGTTTGATGTTCCTTTGGTGAGGTGGCGTTCAGCATGATAGATTTCCGAGATTATGCCCGACGTTTTTCGACGCCGAAGGCAAGGCGGAATATGCTGGTCGCTGCCTTCTGGGCATTACTGTTAATTCTAGTCTCAACCGTTGCGATGACTTACTTGATTGAAGGTGATACGCATCAATCCGCTTACGG
>CAWVXH010000044.1:0-4669 GCA_963934165.1 uncultured Candidatus Poseidoniales archaeon | reverse complement strand
ACCCTGCAATTTGGATATAGCCGATGACAGCCTTAATCGAAATCCAAGGAGTGGGGGAATCTCTTGCAAATCGAATGATAGATGCGCTCGGAAGTGAAGTCGAAGTTTTACGAGCGCTGAACGAATGTGATGTCGCTGCGCTTTCAGAAGTCGATGGGCTTTCTGCGCAGCGTGCGGTCAAAATGATTAATTCAGCAAACGGAAGATTTGGAGAAATTTCATCCTCGGATGAAGCCCGTCGATTACATGCACAAATTCTTGAAACGATCTCACCCTACATCTCGTCAAAACCAGCGAAGAGTAGACTCGGAACTCTCGTTCCACTACAGCGCTCAGATATTACTACGATTGAATCGCGCCGAGTATGGACAAAGGCGGCGCTGAATTTTACTGCAGCCAGTAGTGAATCTGCAGAAAATTGGCAAAAATTCGCAACAAAATTTGAGCGCGTAAAACCGGTTAAAGGCAAAATCGACAGGGTTGTCGTAGTTCCGAACGCGGAATCTCTTGAAAAAATCGAAAACATTTCGAAACGTTGCAGAATCATAGTTAGGGGGGTCGGAGAAACCTGGAGAGATTACCATGGACTGAATCGGGTCACATGGATAGGACGGGGAGCTCCCGAATCCTTACCCGCCGGTTGGATAGTTGCCAAAGAGAGTGACCACACCCACACAATACTTCCAGAAATCCCCCTTAAATGGCTTGAAAACAATATTTCCAGCCTTTCTGCACTTAGTTCATTAGGTGATTACGAATGGCCAAATGGCACGATAGGTGAAGCCATTAGAGAGGCTCTTGATGGGCTTGAATCTCTCCCACTCTTGATTGATTCCATCGAAAATAAATCGACGAAAATCGAAGATTTACAACAGATCAAGGATGGCCTTTGGGGGGAAATTCGTAATATCGAAGCAGCAATCGATGATATCATCGTCGCTGGAACTGCACAATCCTCACTCTCACTCGAAGGCAGTGAAGTCCTATCTTTTTACGGTGACATTCATGGGCTTGAACGCCGTGTAAAATCAGCTGTCGCAGACACTATCGAAGAAGCGCTAACCGCTGGACGAAGTCGTCTATGCGAATTCTTCAAAGGTAGTGAAATTATCATTCCACGAGAACTATTCGAATCTGAGTATCCTTGTCAAATCAATCGAAATATCATCGAGCAAATCGAAGAAAAAATTGATGGAATGATTAGCTCGGAAAATAGCCAAGCTGAAATCGAGCAGTCGAGGACAATCCAAAAAATCATCTCGACTGCGCAAAAATCCATCTCTCAGTGCATCGAAATCGACATGTGGATTGGTATTGGACAATGGGCTCAGCAATACAAATGCACGCTGCCAAAACTCGATTCACGCCGGCCAGGAATCTGTATGCGAGATGGCCGGCATATTCTGCTTGATGTAAAACCCGATCCGGTAACTTACGGTATCGGAGGACCTGCAAATTCAAAAAATAACCAAAATCTTGCACTTTTGACCGGTGCGAATTCAGGAGGGAAAACCACACTCATAGAAACTATCGCGATAATCACCTTGCTCGCACATTCCGGACTTGCAGTCCCTGCCCTTTCTGCCAAAGTTGGCTTACTCGACGAGATACACTTACTCGCGAAGGTCACAGGAACTCAATCTGCGGGCGCATTAGAGCGCACGCTGATTCGACTCGCAGAAGTTTTTATCTCCGAAAAACGAAAATTAGTTCTCGCGGATGAATTAGAGGCGATTACCGAGCCCGAAGCGGCAGCTCGAATTTTAGGAGGATTGCTCGCCGCTTCGAATAATAACTCAGAAACAGCAGTACTGCTCGTCACCCATATCGGTCGGTCGATAGAGGCTGCGATTGGTATAGACGTGCGTATCGATGGAATCGAAGCGCGTGGACTCGATGAAAATTTGGAGTTAATTGTCGATAGAACCCCAAGAAGAAATTACATTGCAAAGTCTACTCCTGAATTAATTGTCAGAAGATTGGCGGCACGTGCAAGCGGAAATACAGCGAACCTTTTCGAAAATTTACTGAAATCTTTCTCTTGAGGAGGAATAGATTCTCACTAGCACAGAATAATATGGCAGCCAAACTTCGCCAAGTCAAGGATTACCATGTCTGGTGAAAATAATTCTATAAATCAAAAAATTGCAACAACTGCAGTACACGCTGGCGAAGTTCACGACCCATCTGGATCACATATCAATCCAATTCATCAAACTTCGACATTCATATTCGAAAATTCTGAGCATATCGAATCTTGGGGAACTGGCCAGAGAGATGCTTATGTTTACACGCGGGGAGGCAATCCAACCGGAGAAGTTCTTGCAAACAAAATCGCTGCACTCGAAGGCTATGGAATGGAAAACTCCGACCAGGTCAGCGCGATTATATTCGGTTCAGGAATGGGAGCAATCAATGCTGCTGTACTGAGCTTAGTGAACGCGGGTGACCACATTATCACGCAACAAGTTCTCTACGGATCGTGTGACCATTTTTTTTCAGAGCACCTGACAAATTACAACATCACAAATAGCCGAATTAGAGAACTCAACGCAGAATTATTAGAAGCGGAATTTGTAAAATACCCTAACACAAAAGTCGTCTATATCGAAACTCCAGCAAATCCGACAATGACAATTATTGACATCGCTCGTACCGCAAAAATCGCCCATGCTCATGGTGCAAAAGTGGTTGCCGACAATACCTTCGCCTCACCAATTCTACAACAACCATTAGCGCTCGGTGCAGATGTTGTCGTCCATTCAACGACGAAATACATCAACGGACATGGAACGGTTATCGGTGGAGTGGTGGTAAGTGCTGATCCAGAATATATGGAGAATGGGCCGGGGAAAAAACTGCGATATATGGGCGGAGCTGTGCCGAGCCCGTTCGATTGTTGGCTGACCAATATCGGGCTCAAAACCCTGCCACTGAGAATGGAAAAACACTGTGCAAACGCTAGAGAAGTTGCAGAATTTCTCGACTCACACGACTCGGTAACACAAACCTACTGGCCAGGCCTTGCACATCATCCAAATCATGAAGTTGCAGCAAAACAAATGAAAGATTTCGGTGCAATGATTTCCTTTGATTTAGGAAGTTATGAGGCAGCCCAACACTTCATGGACGGACTGAAAATGTGCTCACTTGGGGTTAGTCTCGGAAATGTCGACACTCTTGTTCAACACCCTGCGAGTATGACTCATCGGGTGGTCTCAGATGAAGATAAGGCCGCATCCGGCATCACTGTCGGAATGATTAGAATCTCGATTGGAATAGAGGATGCTGGCGATATTATCAGTGATTTGAGAAATGCATTAGAAAATATTTGAGCTATTTGGTAATTTCAATTTGCATGATTTCATAAAAGATTTCTCAAACGGGAAATCATGAACCGACTCATCTACTTTCCAATCCCTGGTAGGGCAGAACCAATTCGAATCGCACTTTCACTTTCAGATTTAGAATGGGAAGATATTCAAATCGATGGAAATGAATATTACAAGATGAAAAAATCAGGAGAATTGCCTTGGGGCCTGTTGCCAATTCTTCAAACTTCATCGGGAACATTAGCCGAATCGTCAGCAATTTTGCGCTACGTTGGCCATCTGGCAGGATTAATCCCAAACGAGGCATATGCTGCAGCAAAAGCCGATGAAATAATCGATGCATTAGAAACATTTTCTGAGATTCTCAGCTCAACGGTGAGAATTTCAGATATTGAAGAACGAATAGAAGCCCGAAAAAATTTATTCGAAGCAGATGGTATCGGTACGAAATCATTGACGGTTTGGGAGGAGAAAGTTCTGCAAACAGAGAGCGGTTGGATTGCGAATTCTGAGGAGATGAGCATCGCAGATCTGAAATTATTCACACAAGTATTCGGCCTATTTTCAGGAAATTGGGATGGGGTCAATACCGATATAATCAAAGATTATCCAAACCTAATCAAATACCATTCTCTAGTTGCAAATGAGCCGAGAATTCTGGAACATTACAGCAACATTTCCGGCGAGGATTTGCGTTGGACTTACCAACCTGGCGCATTCAACAACTGAACGTCAATTATTCTGCATTCAGATCATTAATTCAGTTCTGGAGATGATGAATCCATATCGTATTTTTTAACCAGATAGAGGAAACTGAAGTAGAATATTATTGGCGCAATTACCCAAACCGCTTGCGGGAAAAGTGTGTATCCGGGAGAGTCTGGAGCGGATCCTGGAATTGTTGGAATGATTACTGGGTTCCATGAAAGCGGTTCGTAAATCCACACGCGACCGTTGAACAAATATTCAGCAAGTAATTCCTGAAAAATTCCCCAACCGAGCATTATTCCTAATTCAGGCCAGCAAAATTTCTGGAAACGCTCGCCATCTAACCAGCGCTCACAAAGGTGAATGCCGAGCATGAAAATTGCTCCATCCCAAACGGAATGAGAGACTTTGCGGGGCCAGCCATCTAGCCCCCAAGGCCAATCGACAGCACCGTGAAGAAACTCAGGGCCGAGGAAGAGGAAGGTGAATTCCCAGGTAGAACCAATGAGTATGCCGAGCCAGAACGCGTAGATGTGCGAGAGGGGCATTTTGCCGCTACGGTAGCGATTGACAAAGTAATAGATGAAGAAAGCTGCTAGAGCAAAATCGCCGACCATCAGGAAGGCTGC
>CAWVXH010000043.1:0-4889 GCA_963934165.1 uncultured Candidatus Poseidoniales archaeon | reverse complement strand
TAATAATATCAAATAGATACCTGAACGAAGAATCGGTCTATTTTTCAAAAAATGATAAAAATCTAGGATTCGATTTGACATTATCAACGGTCTCCTGCCTGAGGAAGAGAATACCTCTCATTCAAATTATCAAGTTCTATCAACGAATTTCCTCTCAATTGTAACAACCTATCACAGAATGTCCTAGCACGCAGAGGATTATGATCGACAATGAAAATAGCAATATCTTTCTCCTTTGCTAGGCTTCGCAATAATTCGATAATCTCCTTCGCAGTTTCCGCGTCTAATTCACCTAGGCATTCATCAGCTAAGATCAATCTGGGATTCTGAACCATAGCCCTCGCGATGGCAACTCTCCTCTGCTGGCCTCCAGACAAACGATTTACAGATTCGAAAACCTTGTCGCTTAATCCAACAGCCCTGATTGCATCTTTTGTTGCTTCTTGTATTTCCCTACTCGGTAGAGAAAGAACTGTTTGCAAATATTTTGCTCCTGGCAAGGCCCCCATCAGAACATTATAGCCAACGGATTGATGTTGGATCAATCCTAATCTTTGGGGAATGAGAGCAATAGAACCACGTTTTGCGTCCATCGTCAAATCACAACAGCATTCTACGCTACCAGAAAGTGGCGATAATAATCCAGCAGCAGTTCGAAGTAAGGTAGTTTTACCAATTCCTGATCTACCGATCAAACCTACAATTTCACCAGAATTAATAGTTAGATTAACATCTTTGATGAGTGGATTTCCTGTTTCAAAACCAATCGAGGCGTTTGAGAAATGCAGCCGAATTTGATCATTGCTCAAGTCCACGTCTCCTTCATCATGTTCAACTGCCATACTTCTCATCGAAAAAATTAGCGATTCCAGGGATTGTACCTATCGAATCGCTATACGAGGCAAGATGACTTTCGGTTGTCACTTCAGAAATCCCTTGAGTATTCAAAACACCTTCTAGAATCTCAGAACCACCTTCTGCAGAATTCAAAGCCAAGAATGCATCGGTAATAACATCCATTTTTTCTTGGCTCATAATTTCCATATTAATCATCATCGGATGACTAGGAACTCGTCCAAATGCTGGTGAAAGTAATCTATATTCAGACCGATCTAGACACCAATCATTACCTTCACAATGATCTTCATAAGAAGTTGATTTTACGAATGCAACATCTCCCACACCTTCAGTCATACAACGGAATCCCCCGCTGTATCCGTAATACAAATTACCCTTTTCTGGAATTGTCGCAGTTCCGAAGTGGTTCTCAATTATTGTTCTGAGACTATCGATATCATCACTTTCTTCTGAAACTTCTATCAATCCGTTATTGATCAAATAACCCATCGGCATCAGCATTCCAGCAGATTTTAACCAGCCGGTGTGGCAAGAGTTTTTTCCTTCTAAGTCTTCAAGTGATTGTATTGAAGAATTCTTCAAAACCCAAGCTTGTGCTGTATAGAAAGTTGAGCCGTCGCTGTTTTGATTAGCGAGAATTACGTCTAATCCATGTTGCTTCCAAGCAATGAATGCTGCACCTCCATCGAGGAATGCAATATCAGCGTGCCCAAATCGTAATGCTTCAATCGCTGCAATATCAGATGATATAGGATAGAGTTCGACAGTAAATCCTGATTGGGCAGTGATAAAATCTGCTAATAATTGAGGATTTGCAGACGCGTCATTATAATCATCTTGAGTCTTGTATGCAATCTTGATAATATCCTCATCAGTTTGATTTAGACATCCAGTAAATGCAGTTGTAATAATTAGTATAGTTGCCATAAAAGAAAGAAATTTCGCCATTTCTCTCAAACTCCCCCCTAGTTGTTTATGGTGCCCTAATCGACTCTAGCATTATTACAATATATTAACTTTAGGTCGCCCTAAACTTTAATCGGAGAGCGATAGAATCATCATTAAAGTTGACTTGTAGAGGCACATGGCGGGGCGCATATTCAATTGGGCAGTGACTATATTTGTTGTTATTGCATTATTATTGTCGACTATTTCTATCGATGAACAGGAGAGAGAACTTCAGAAAAACGTGAAGAAAATGGAACAATTAGGGGGTGGTGGAAGCCTTGAAGATCAATGTAGTTCCATCACATTTGAAGATCTTTTCGATTATTCTTCCGCCATATTTTATTTTGAAATTTCAGAAGATTGGGAGAGCGCAACTGTGACTGCAACTGCTTGGGTCAATGGAACTTCAACGGACGACCTCAGAACATCTCTAGATTCATATCTCGAAGATTTATTACCGAGTGGAGGCGATGGTTGGATTTCTACCGATGAAAGAGAGGCGGTTCGCGCAATTGCATCGGAATGTATCGAGCATGCGTTAACACGTATTGCATTCCGAGAAGGAGAGGCTCATCGAGGTGGGGTTGGAATCGATTGGAAAAATACTACATGGCAAAGCAATGGAGTTGAAATAAAAGAATGGAATTTGATTCCACCAAATCATGCTGAAAAGCGTGATTGTGAAACATTAGGCTCAAGTTCTGATTGTTATGAGATTCCAGTAGCACCTAATAATGACCGTGATTGTAACACTGCAATTGATGCTTCTTCTGGAATCGATGAGTGTCGCCTCGAGCTATGGATGAATGCAACATTAATGATTCCAGATGTCGAATTGGGTCAACAATATACCCTTGCATTTAACTCATCAAATGTGACTCAAGCAGTCTACGAGTTCACATTTCCACCAACTTCAGACCTTCGTATCGACATGTGGGAGGAATGTGAAGGGCGAGATGTTTCCTTCGAGCCAGCAACTCATGCCGATGCTCCAATTAGAGGTACTTGTTTAGGAGATGGCTCTTCGTCCTACACATTAATAGAAAATAGTGAAGGAAATTTAATTTACACACTAAGTCCAGTCAGAACAATAGGTATGTGGCCTAGTGGTGAAGATATTTTTGCTGACTTTACAACAACACCGATTCCAATAGATGAACCACCGATTTGGACTGAGAATTCACCTACTGGTGGTTCATGGTTTCCTTCTCCTAACGGTGGTGATACACGATGGGCATCTTGGGATTCAATTTCGGAATGGTTCACAGATGAAGGACCAGTATCTCAACTCGATGTGGTTTGTATCGGAGATTCTACTCTGAATCTTCGGCAATCAATGGATAATTCTTTGTGGGCTGAGATTCCCACCACTGATATCGTCGAAGTGACTTGTGAAGCTGTCGACTCCGCAGGACAAAATAGTGGAAACCGTACTTGGTATTTGGGCGTTCCATTCACTATTTCTACAAATTCGCAAACAATGTCAAACCCACACGAAATTATTGTGGCTAAAAATATAGATTGGCCGACTTTGCAAATCGAGGTTGGTTTTTCTCAGAATGGTGAAATCGGAGTTAGCGAGGCTACAACTTTGGATTCTGAATCCATCACAATCGCAGTGGCCTCGACAAATATTATTCCTGGTGGGGCACAAGTGTGGGTAAGCGCATCGGGAGAAAATGTGTTTTCGATGAACTATGTCTATGAATTAGGTATCTTCAAAGAAAGTTTACCGCCATTAATTTCTGTTTCAGAATCAGGTTGGGATGGCTCGTTCTATCAAGCGCAAGGTCAATTCAGCGACCCGGATGGAGAAGCTGTTTCTTTCAGCCTAGCAATAGATGGAACTACGGCAGGAAGCATCTCTGTTTCAGGAAATTCATGGTCAACTCCACGGATTAATTTCGAATTGTGGGAATCCGGTGAGCATAGTCTGTTAATCACAGGCTGTGATGAGTCCCAAAAGTGCAGTGAAGTCGTCATCGACATAAATAATACTCATCTTTTTGAAGAAACAATCATCGAACCTGGCGATAAAAATCCAGATACTGATACTGGTATATTACCTTCCGCTAGCTTTAGTTTGACATTATTGTCCATCACTATCGGTCTCATATACTCGACTCGTCGCGATTGAGTCATGAGTTTCACCGGCAAAGTCGATCGACCTTCTCATGAAGGAGGAATTCTAGCCTCTTTCGAGGGTCGTGCACCTGGCCTTGGAACCGGTATTCGTATCTCCGGAGGGAAATTCCTCGGCCGAGTAAATTCGGTTATTGGAGCTGTAGACGGGGCTTTCGTTCACATTTATCCGCTCGCGAAAGGGATTGAAGTAAACTATACTCTCGGCTCCCCCGTAGAAATTGCACCACGAGACCGACGTCCACACGACGATAGAGGAAACCGCAGCTATGGACGAGATAATCGAGCAGGAAACCGCAGTGGTGGAAATCAACATGGGGACAATCGAAGAGGTGGTTCTGGAGGTAATCGCTACGGAAACGACAATCGAGGAGACCGTGGAGGTGGAAATCAACGTGGAGACAATCGAGGTAGCTCAAGAGACAATCGTGGCGGAGATCGTAGAGGTGGAGACGGAGGCCGGTCCAATTATCGTGGCAGCTCGAATCAACAAGGTGGATATTCAAATCGTGGAAATCAAGATAATCGCGGTGGAGATCGCCGAGGTGGCAACAATGAAAATCCAAATATGAAGCCAGGGGATTGGCTTTGTCCAAAATGTAAGAATCATAATTACGCTCGACGGGACAAATGTAACAGATGCAGTGAATCGAAAGATGGAACTCCTCGTGGCAGCCGTCACACAAAGAAACGAGAGCGTCGACCCGACCGGCCGAAATACCAGAAATCAGATGGAAAAGGTAGCTCTAGCGGTGGCTCGAGCCGAGGCCCAAGAACGGGTGGTCGATCTGGTGGTTATTCTGGTGGTTCAGGTGGACGTTCTGGAGGGAAATCCGGTGGATATTCAGGTGGTTCTGGTGGACGCTCGGGTGGACGTTCTGGAGGAAAATCAGGTGGATATTCAGGTGGACGATCTGGAGGGAAATCAGGTGGATATTCAG
>CAWVXH010000042.1:0-4971 GCA_963934165.1 uncultured Candidatus Poseidoniales archaeon | reverse complement strand
TCGTTTGCTCAGTATATTCTGGCATAATATCGATGACTTCACGACTTTTTCCTTGACGCATCAAATCGATGATTTTCATGTCCCAAACGTATTGACTATGATTGTAAATGTGCTCTAAACTCATGTCCTCGGGCAAAGGCGACTCAGTGACGAAATGTCTGTGAGAAAGGCTGTGGCTTGATACCAAAACGACACGCTTGCCGCTTTCTTCGATTGCTTTGGCGCAAGCGCGACCCAGCGCGCTAGCCTGCTCTATCATAACTTCTGGTGAGTAATAATCAGTATTCCGATTCGATGAAATCGTCACGATTGGCTTATCCCAATCGGGATTCAATAAATGGCAACTGGTTATCGTGCCATAATCGACACGAAAATCAGGATTAGTCATCATCTTGGTAATTATTCCAGTTTCATCTGCCGCCTCGCGCATTTTTTCTGCAAGATCAACATCGACTTTTAGATCGTAATTGAAACGGAATAGATTAGGGAAAATAGGGTCAACAGATTTCGATTTGAATTCTGGTAAGCCAAGGAAATGTGTGCCGATATAGGTTTGCCAATGTGGCGTGAAAATAACTATTACATCATAATCGATTTTTTTCAATTTTCTAGCGAGGCGAGCATATCCCCACCGAAGCGTTTCCCATCCACCTTCGGAATAAGCCTCATTTTGAGGAGGATTTTCTGCATAAACAAGGTGAGGTGGGTGTGGTGCAAGGCACCCAAGAACGATTTCACCTTTAGACATCATTTACCGGAGCGTCGTTTCAGTTATGATACAGCCGCTCTCGGCAATTCACAGTATTCTTCAGCAATGTGCGTCCGCAGTCCATTCATGAAATGGGAAGAACCGCCACTTTGGCCTGTTGCGATTCCATCAGGGTTTGGTTTTCTTATCGGAATTTTACCATATCTGACCGAAGTACCATACCTATCCAAAGAATCGATTAATTTCTCGGTTCTAGTTTTGTTAATCGCTGCATTGAGTTTGTTCCTTTTGAATGAGAAATACGGAAATAAATTCGAGCTTTATGCAGGTTATCTGGCCGGAATTTTTATTGGATTTTTACCCATTAAGGCCTTCGCAGTTTGGTTTATCATCGTCGGATTAACATGGGTATTCCAATCCACCTACATGTGGAAATACAATTTCCCACCATTCAGGATTGGCATCTGGATTGCCCTAGGTTCGATGACTGGATTATATGTCGGTGGGATTGTCGCATACAATATTCCATGAATAATAATTTCTTATTGCATAGCACTTGCAGTGCGGCGGCGAGCAATCCCCTCGATGACTATTCCCGTAATGAAAAATGCCGGCAAACTCGCCAGAAGGGCTGTGTAAATCAGTTCGTCATCGACATAATGTGGAGTTATCCTCAATTCACCTACACCTCCTCCACTCACCGATTCATCAGAAATTCGAGCAAGGATTAGATGTGTATCGAAAAGGCTGTTAGGAATAACTGAGAAATCGATTGATTCATCTATTGGAATTTGTGTTTTTTGTTCGAAATTAGAAATTGAATTCCAATCGATTTTTCCTCGAGTCATATGTCCCTCAGCCGATTTCAAATCTACCAGCATAACCTCAACTGGATATTCTCCGACATTTTTCACTATCATCGTAACCGGAGAATTCAGCGAATGTACCTCGATGACGTCGATGATTACATCGCCCTCGCCGAAGCGGAAATTAGCTTGATCCTCATCGACACCAGCCCCATCGACAACTCCGAGCATCAACCAAGATGAGCAGACTAATATGACTCCAATAGCAGCGATGGTCTGCCGGCGATCTGGCAATAATGAAGCCAAACCTCTCTCTCGACGAGCACGAACAATCGGCTGTACAGCATGGACAAATCCTGCGGTAATTATTGCCATCATTAATCCTGGAATCACATCGAAAACCCAGTGGATTCCGAGGTATTGAATCGAAAATAAATAAATCACTAAATTTCCCATGATAAACAAGTCAAATTCTCGGTGTCGCCAATCGGAAATTGAAATTCCTAATTCGCGAACATGTAATCTATTGATCATCAAAAGTGAGGCTGACAATCCGATGTGTAAACTCGGAATTGAATTATCCATCGGGTCATTGTCGACAAAGAATCGCAAAGTAAAGTCATCATGATACAATAAAGCGTCCATCCCAGGAATGAACGAAGAGGTTACTTCGACATTGAAGAAAAGGTATAGTGGTACGCTGAGAATGTAGATTATGAAGTAATTCAGAGCCGCTTTGTCAGCCATTCTCTCGTCGCGGCTGAGCATGTAATACATCGGGCTGAACCAGATAATGAATAGGTACATGAAGAGGTAATGAGCCGACAAAATATCCGTCAAAAGGTCATTTTCAAAAGCCTCTTGAATGCGTAAAGTCCAATCTCCCTCAATCGACCAAAACCAATGTGTAAATCCTCCAACACGTGCCTTCATCGGCTCGTTATGGTGATCTATCAACGCCTTGTAAATGAACATCAAGACGTAGAGAGCGATGTGCCAACCGTATCCCTTCTTCCGGATTTCACCAGGTAACTCGAGAAATCCAACCCGCTTTTCAGGCTCATCTCTTGTGAGGAACCAATGGACGGGTAGCGTCATCAGCAATAGTGCACCCATCGAAGTCCCGTAGGGTCCAATCGGCCAAACCATATCTTGAATCGAGTGGCTTCGCTTTGAAAGAAGTTTAGATTTAATTTTCTAGTGATTTTTATCAGAATTAGAAAGTAAATGCCAAAGTTATTCGGATTTCGTTAAGGTTATCGTTATAATAAATTTTGATTAAGATGTGTATAATGACTAATGAAGGGTGGGTAATTCTGCCATCAAAAGTATTGGATGATGACATTAGATTTTTCACAGAAATATTAGGCATGAAAATGGATACAATCTATCCTGCAGATCATCCAAGAGTCGCAGAATTTTCAGGTATGGGATTGCGACTCAGAATCGATATGGATGAAGAGATTTCACCGGGTCTATTACGAATTTGCACCAATGAAAAGGATGAAAAATTTGCTGGCCATACTCAAATGGTAGCGCCGAATGGAACGGTCGTCGAAATTGTCCCAAACAATCCACCGATGGTAATTCCAAAGACCGAACATAGTTTCCAAACACGTCGACTCGCCGATAGTGATTCATGGGTAATTGGGCGAGCCGGAATGTATTACCGAGACCTGATTCAAGGTAGACTTGGGGGCTCGATAATCGCGAGTCATGTCAGAATAGCCGAAGGGGGGCCAGTTCCAGATATGGTGCATTATCACAAAGTCGGATTCCAGCTTATTTTCTGTATAAATGGCTGGGTTGATGTTGTCTATGAAGATCAGGGTGAACCGATTCGGTTAACCGCGGGTGATTGTTTTATTCAACCGCCAGAAATTCGCCATCGGGTGTTGTTTTCAGGCGATAATTTAGAGGTCGTCGAGATTGGTGTACCGGCAGATCATGTCACAGTCATCGACCATGAAATGGAATTACCGACCGAACATTTGCGACCCGATAGGGAATGGCAAGGTCAGAAGTTTGTTCACAATCAAGCCTCTGAAGCGGCTTGGCAAGAATTCAGATTACCAGGATTTGTTTGCCGCGACACAACAATTTGTGAGAATACCAAAGGTGTCGCGAGTGTTCAGGTTGTCAAACCAAGTGATGGGAAAACGGTTTGGTCGAATCACGAAGGAGATATTTTGTTCAATTATATCATGAGTGGTGGCTTAACACTCGAAGGAGAAGGCGTAGAGTCGCAGATTCTTGGAAAAGGAGATGCATTCGTCATTCCACCAGGAATGAGGGTGAAATATTCTGATGCGAAGCAAGATTTGGAATTGATTGAAGTCTCCGTCCCTGGTGAATTCAAAACTCAATTCGATTAATTCTCGTCGACTAGTAAATCAATTTCAGGAATAAAAGACGCGAGCACCGCACCGAGACTGAAAACCATTAGCCATTCGAAGAAAGCTGCTCGAGTGAGTATAGGCGATGCTAACTCGGTGCAGATAACAACACTATCTAGATAATATTCTACACTTGATAAATCACCTTTACCGCCAACAATCAGCCCGAAATGAATACTCATCAGAATGAAACTTGAAACTGAAATTATCGCAGCGATAATTCTGTATTTCAAAATTAAGGAAAAACTCTCGTCAATTTCTGACATTTTTATACTCACAAAACTTGCGATAACAACCCAAATTGCTGCACCTGTGAATATTATACTCGCCTGAAAAATATGCAAAATCATCTGTTCATGCCATGGTGTGAATGCTATCCAAGAGGTTGCCAATCCTGATGTAACTCCTGCCAAAGTCGACATTTTATTCCAAAATATCAATCGGCTTTCAGTATCATATTTTTCCAGCCAATTTTGGCGTAACGCCCCGATTTGAATAAAGGCAAGGGTGAGCATAATGCCAGTAATTGAGAGGCCGATAGTGAATGGAATTCCAGATTCAGGATTAACATCGGTATCTGAAATAAAAGGCAGCCAAGGATCACATCCTTCACGGACCCAAACGAAATAACTTAACAGAATTGTCGAAAAAATTCCAAAGATCGTCGCAATGTGATTGAATCGGACCCACTTTGCTTGAAACAACCTCTGCATGAACATCGGTCAGACCACCTGACCTTCAATTCAGTGCCCCAATGATGAAGTTCAGATGCGAACATCAGAGATTATGGGTGGGCACGAGGCATGGCTTGCTGAGTGTGTAAAATTGAATTTTAAACCGAACCCAAGGCGATATGCAGCGGGCACTCGGACGAGTCAAGATGCAGCTGAACAACTTGGTTGTGAAGTCGGACATATTGCAAAATCCATCGTATTCAAGGGTGAATCAGGCGCAATTGTAGTCATCACTTCTGGGGCGAATAGAGTAGACCGAAAGCGCAAAGTAAAGCGTATTTTGGGCTACAAACCATCGATGGTTGATGCTGATTATATCATCGAAA
>CAWVXH010000041.1:0-5008 GCA_963934165.1 uncultured Candidatus Poseidoniales archaeon | reverse complement strand
CGCAGAATGCGTCGTCATAAGCCTCGCCATAGTTGCCAGCAGCTCCTAGAACAGCTTGCATCCAGTCACCCGCAAGCGGGTTGTCTGTGGTACCTAGACCTAGATTCTCGGTCAATAGGCGGCACATACTAGGATCGTTACCACCACAAGCAGAAGCAGCCATATCAGCTGCGTTTGCAGCAGTAACACCCATCTCTTCAGCTGTAACCATCCCCCACCAGACCCAACTGACTATCTCGTTCCATTCACTATCGTAGTCTCTTGTTACTGCGGCCAGAGGCTCCTTGGACAACAATTCCTGTGCAATCCAGATCTCGACTCCGTTCATTGAACCATCGCCATCAAGTTGCCACTTCTTAGCTACCATTGCGGACATGTCGCCAGTGAAGGCATCGCATGAACCGTCGATAAACTTAGCAGTTGCCTCTGCAGCATCAGCCACAGGGACAGAGGTGAACATGATTCCCCTTGAGGAAAACCAATCTACCATGTTACCCTCAGTTGTAGTACCAATTCCAACGCAGATGTTAGCGCCGTAGAGTGCACTAGCGGAGTTGCCAGAGCTGGTAGCTGGAAAAGCGTCCTCGCGTACTAGGATACCCTGTCCATCGAAGAAGTTCATTCCAGCGAAGTCGGCGTTCAAATCTGCATCACGGCTGGTTGTCCAGGTCGTGGTACGGATTAGCACGTCGATTGTGCCAGAGGCTAGCTTGTCGAATCGATCTGAGCCTGAAGCCGGGATATACTCGACATCAGTATCAGGGTTCAGGCCAATAGCAGCAGCTATAGCGCGGCAGTAGGAGATGTCCAAACCTGAGCGAACTCCGGTTCCAGCATCCAAGTATCCCATTCCATATTGGGATTCCTTCACTCCGCACTTCATTGAACCGCGAGCTATAATCGTGTCCAGCGTGCTCACGCGTGTAACATCTCCCAACCCATCAATATATCCTTGCTCCCATCCTTCATACCAGGAATCCCCCCCATCTTCATATCCTTCATTATATCCGTACTGATACTGAACCGCCATTTCCTCTAAGGTGCAACACATTTCCTCAAGTTCGACAATCCTCGCTTGGTCGACCTCGGCCTGTGCCTCAAGTTCGATAATCCTCTCATTAGCGGCGTTCAACTCGGTATCATCACCCGTGGTGTCGTCGTCATCCACGGTGTCATCACCTGTGCATCCGGCAAGCGGCACGGCGGTCATCAGTAGGGCTAGAAACAAAGCAACTGCTTTCGTCATGCCTTTTGAGGAGCATGACCATAGACAAACTTTGCCCCGGCATTTTTAGTGGTAATGTTCAATAACACAATGGTTCAGCACTGAATGGTTAGTGATTAACTGCCAGCGTTGGAGTGAGAATATGTTTTGCCCAGAATGTGGAACCTTAGGATTCATGGAAAAAAATGGAAATATCCGTTGTACAAATTACAAATGCCTCTACGAAGGTCCACTAACGGGCAAAGATGGCAAAGGCGCAGAATTCACCGACCCGATGACTGGAGAAACTCTCGATTTAGGTAATGCTAGCACAACGAGTGAGTCGAGTTCGTTGAAACATTTGACGGAAGTTGTCGAGGAGCGGGTTGCTCAAGGTACACTTTGGGTCGGCGATTACCGATGCCCAAAGTGTGACGAAGACCGTATTTTCATCGTGTTAATGCAAACGAGATCTTCCGATGAGCCAGAAACAAAAATCTGCACTTGTGAAGGCTGTGGCCATCGATTCAGGGAATATCAATAATTTCTAATCATTTTATTCATTAACCCTCAATAATAATATTTAATGATAAAAATTGAACTTATCCTACGGATGTATCAGTGGTAATCATGAAGAACCCGCAGTTAGGACAGGGATAAGGAAGGATGCTGAAATGCTCAGAGTAACCGCTAATACACAATTAATGAAGGAGATTGTAGATCTTCTTTCAGTCCTAACAGAAGATGCAAAATTGGTCTGGGGTGAGAATGGTCTTCATATCAATGTAGTCGATGGTTCTCACGTGGCTTTACTATCCGCTACAATCAGTGATGCTTGTTTTGAAACATATGAAGTCGAACCAGTCGAAATTGGCATCGAACTTTCAAAAATTCGTGATTTATTAACACTCGCTGGACCGTCCGACCTAGTTGAATTCGATTATGATGAAGCGGTCGGTGCGATTAATATCCGCGTAGGTGAAGTTCACAGGATTCTACGTGGACTCGACACCAGCACGATGAATGAACCGAAGATGCCTGTGTTAGATTTCAGCTGTAGGGCATCTATCGATGCCGAGAAACTTTCACGCGCTCTTCGCGCGGCAAAGATGGTCGGTGAATTGGTTGATTTGAGTCTCGACTCTAACCAAATGTCTGTTTCAGTTAGTGTCGAAGCTGGCGAATCAGTCAACGTCCGATTCGATGCTGGTGAATTGAGCGAATTAGTTTGCCCAAATCCAACAAATTCGACCTATTCGCTACAATTCCTAGATCCATTGACTCGAAAATTAGCGAGCGGATTGACCGATGTAATTAATCTTGAATTCCAAGACAAGTATCCACTTCGACTCACCTGGACAAGTAATGGTGGCGGAGCGTCTTGGACTTACTTCCTCGCTCCGAGAGTCACCAACGACCCTTGAGTGGGGTTCTCGATTGTCTAAATCGCTGTTTCAGCGAATATTTTTGCTGAAGCTCCTGAAGACGAAAAATGAGATTGCTTGAAAGCAGAAGCGGACACGCCGAAGGCGTGAGTAACCCTAGCGTCTGTGTAATTATTCCTTCAGTTCGCAACTCGAATGAGTTGGCCATAGTTCTGGAGGGTTTGGCTGAGCAAACATATTCTGGACCACTCGAAATTATCGTTGTCGGTCCACGAAATGACCCGGGACGGGCGGTTGCTGAGACTGCAGGTGTGCGCTTTGTCGATGATGCCGGTTCTCGCACACGGGCTGATGCTTGTAATGTGGCAATAGAGGCGACCGATTCGGAATTGATCCTATTCACCGATGACGATGTAATTGTACCTGAAGATTGGGTTGTAAAACTTGCTCGCTGGTTTGAGCGTGAAGATGTTGCAGGAGTTGGTGGACCTAACTTCGCACCGGTCAAGGAATCGACTTTGTGGCAACGCGTCATAGATGTCGCATTCAGTTCGACGATTTACACAGCCGGAACAAGTTATGGAAAAGTCGGCGATTCAGAACTTACTGAAGTCAGCCAATTACCCGGAGTTAATTCGGCTTATCGGCGCTCAGTCCTCGAGCAAGTTGGCGGTTTTGATGAAGGTGCTATCGGGGCTGAGGATGTAATGCTCGATCACAGGATTCGTATGGCAGGACACAAGTTGTGGACTGATCGAACAGCTGTGATGTGGCATCGCCGACGTGACCTTTTACGAGTCAAGAAACAGATTGGTAATTATGGACTTGTGCGTACTCTCGCAAGTCATCAATACCCCGAATTACACACATTCACGCATACGATGACGGCTGCATTTCCTCCACTAGTCACCGCAGCCTTCGCATTCTTTTTCTGGGGTTTGTTAAATGGTGGGCTGGCTTGGCCGGAATTCTGGGATATCAGCACCGAAACCATCCCTATGGGTTGGCCGAGAGCTGGAGTTCACACACTCCTCTCACTCATTCTGCTATACAACTTACTAGCCTGGTTCGGCTCGGCCAAGGGAAATTCTCCGAGCAAGACCAGTAAGACAATTTTCCTCTCCTCAATTGTAACCTATACTTTACACTGGAATTACGGAATGGGAGTTCTACGTGGGAAATGGCGGATTCTGACCGGACGTGGCGGACTCCAGATTGATGATAGATCTCGCGATTGATTTTTGAAATTCTAGTCTATCGTATTCGAATGATATCTGGCAATGTAATTTAAGAATCATAAACACGGTAATTTCTGACACTCGGTGCCCGCAACTTCACCTAGTCTTCATCAAGGTAGGGGCGCAGGATTAGGTGGAAGTGTTGTAAGATGGAGCATATCTCACGGTTGCATATTGCGCCCTACTCCAAGGCTGAAGAGTTCGCCAACACAATCACCCACGGTTTTGGCACCCTACTCGCTATTCTCGGACTCTACTTTCTAGCTGTTGAAGCAAATCTAACCGGCGATTTGTGGAAGATTGGATCGAGTATCACATTCGGCTTGTGCATGATCACCTGTTATCTATGCTCGACTTTGTATCATGCGGTGAGTAATCTTGAGATGAAACACCGTATGAGAATCGCAGATCATATCGGAATTTACCTGATGATCGCGGGATCATACACTCCATTCGTGCTGGTAACGATGCATGGATGGGTCGGTTGGACGTTCTTTGTGTTGATTTGGGGGTGTGCAATCACCGGAATCATTGCGAGAGTGTGGAATCGAAATGTTCCGGAATATGTCTCAGTAACCCCTTACGTCACCATGGGCTGGTTAGCTATTATTGCCATCAAACCGCTTTTTGATTCTCTAGGCTGGGAAGGGATAAACTTGATTTTACTTGGCGGTATATTCTACTCAATCGGTGTGCTATTCTATCGCGCTGATAATTTTCCTTTCAATCATGCAATATGGCACCTATTTGTTCTCGCGGGCTCAATCGCACACTATTTCGCAATCCTGAACAGCGTTATCCAGAATTAGGTGAACACGCTCTTGCGGTGAAAGGAGATTTAGGAGCCAGTCCAGCCAACTTAATCTCGCTGACTACTACGAGCGCTAGACAAGCAAGAATCATTCCAATTGCAAGATACCTGCTCATGAGGCATCTCTCCTTTCCTGAAGGAATGCGACCAAGGCTTCGATGTCCTGGAACTCGATGGTTACAACGCTGATGTGTTCGCAGTCCTGGCAGATGAAACGCTTGCCAGTCTCATACCCCATGTAGGGGGCGATGCGGGGGCTGAAGCAGTCCGAACAGACCTCAATCACCATCGTTCACTCCCGTCTCCTCGGATGCAGGCTGTGGATGTTACAGTATCGACTGCCGGGGTTCTGGTCAACCTTGCCATGTGA
>CAWVXH010000040.1:0-5226 GCA_963934165.1 uncultured Candidatus Poseidoniales archaeon | reverse complement strand
GCAGTCATTGCATCTGCAATCTTGAGGAATCCAGCAATGTTTGCGCCGGCAACGTAATTTCCTGGCATGCCGTATTTCTCAGCAGTATCGTATGCGTTTTTGTGAATATTAACCATAATTCTATGGAGATGAGCATCGACTTCTTCCCGAGTCCAGCTCATTCGTAGACTATTTTGTGACATCTCTAATCCAGAAGTTGCAACTCCGCCAGCATTCGATGCCTTTCCAGGAGCGAACAAGACACCATTCGATTGGAAGACTTCTACAGCCTCAGGTGTGCAAGGCATGTTTGCGCCTTCTGCAACAGCAATTACCGTGTTTGAGACGAGCATCTTTGCCTCTTCCTCATTGATTTCATTCTGCGTTGCGCAGGGAAGTGCGACATCAACATCTACTCCCCAAAGTCTGTTAGAAGCAGGTTCAGGTTGAGACTTAGTGAATATTGCTCCGTCAAAGTGATCTGCGTATTCGCTGATTCGACCGCGGCGGTTATTCTTCAAATCCATTATCCAATCTAACTTCTCGCGGTCGATACCAGCAGGATCGTGAATCCACCCTGATGAATCGGACATTGTCACGACCTTACCACCAAGATCGAGAACCTTCTCTACCGCGAACTGGGCTACGTTTCCACTACCACTAACCGAGCATACTGCGCCTTCAAAGGATTTATTGGTTGTCGCAAGCATCTCTCGAGCGAAGTAAACCAATCCGTATCCAGTAGCTTCTGGGCGAATAAGAGAACCACCATAGGAGCGGCCCTTGCCGGTTAAAATTCCAACAAACTCGTTTGCTAGTTTCTTGTACATACCGAAGAGGTACCCGATTTCTCGTCCACCAACACCAATATCTCCAGCAGGAACATCTAGGTCGGCGCCGATATGACGCCAAAGTTCCATCATGAATGATTGACAAAAACGCATTACTTCAGAATCAGACTTTCCTTTTGGATCGAAATCAGAGCCGCCTTTTCCGCCGCCCATCGGTAATCCAGTTAGGCTATTCTTGAACACCTGCTCAAATGCGAGGAACTTGAGAATCGATTGGTTGACGGATGGGTGAAATCGAAGTCCACCCTTGTAAGGACCAATCGCTGAATTCATCTGAATTCGGAATCCGCGGTTGACATGCAAATTTCCATCATCATCCCACCAAGGAACTCGGAATTGGATGATTCTCTCTGCCTCTACAATTGAGCGTACTACTGGAAGATATTCAGGGTGCGCTTGAATCACAGGTCCTAAACTATCGAGAACTTCCTCGACCGCTTGGTGAAATTCTGGCTGATTAGGGTCTCGAGCGATAACGCTGTCGTATACTTCTTTCATTGTGTTGTCCATGGGAATCACCAAGGTTAACCGAATATCACATAGATTCGGGCGTGCTAACGACTGATAACCCCCTTTTGAATTAGTATCCTTGTTATTCATTGTTAGCAGCCCCTAGAGGGCTGATAAATCAATTGAATAGATGCTCTTCGGCGAGCCGTGCAACAACATCAGTATGGCTCGGCAAAGTCATAACATAAGCAACATCTTGGGAAACCTGGCGTGTACGCAATGCTTCAGCTAATGGTGTATGTTCTCTGAACCAACGCGTCTTGCCATCATTGCCGATTATTCGAATATCAACTGCAGACATCCTCGGCTCGGATAACAATAATTTCTCAGATGGAACATCGACAGCAACATATCCTTCTGGCAAACCTGCTCGAATTGCAATTTCGTCTTCAAATTCGCGGCGTTTGGCAGCATTAGTAGCGAGCTCGACAAGTCGATTGATTACATTATCAGATAAATCCGAGCGACGCCTACTGGCAGCGACTTTGAACATTTGACGATATTTTAATCGGCGCATCATATCCTTTGCATAATCACCAGCATTGTATAATGCACCCCATATCTCAGCGTCGACTCGACGCTGAAGATCGACTGCATCCGGAAGATTATCCTCACTGCGCTCGACAGCACGAGAAAGCATCACTTCGGTCACGCGAGTTACTCGATGGAAATAAACTGCAGAATACATCAGTCCTCGGGCAACCAACATTCCTTCAAGGGCTGGAAGCCCCCGTTCTTCGACCGCCACATCACCACTGTGGCGTTCGAGACATTCAATCAGGCGTAAATGATCGACAACACCATGCTTTACACCAGTAAAATGCGAATCGCGTAATAAGTAATCAAGTTGATCGCAATCGACCGGTCCATGTACTAAATGAGCGAGTGTGTAATCTTGGTCAACGAAATCTTGCTTTCCTTCAGTCCATTGTAAGAGTGAGCGCTCAGTTCCACCAGCACCCGGACCACGAATCAATCCAGCTACTTCTTCCGGATCCAGCCCGTGGGACTCCAAAATATCAGGTATTCTACGTCGGTTGATGACTGAACTTTCTTCTCCATCGCGCAAAACATCATAATCGCCAAGAATAATACCCTCTGTAATCGACATGTGATCCATTCCACCACGCTCGTGTAGAATATGCTCGAGCGTGTGAGAATACGGCCCATGGCCAACATCGTGTAGCATTCCAGCAACTTGAACAGTAGTTTTCTCGTATTCACTCAAACCGATAGAGTCAGACATCAATCCACCTAGATGAGAAACGCCCAATGAATGTTCAAAGCGAGTGTGATGCGCACCTGGGAAAACTAGGTGCGCCAAGCCGAGTTGCTTGATGTGGCTGAGTTTGTTCATTTCAGGTGTTTTAAGCAATTCTTCGCGAACACCGTCCAGTCTAAACTGACCATGAATTGCGTCGTTGATGACCTTCATCCCAATGCCCGTGCGAGTCCGACTTGCTCAACCGTCTTGAATCGCTCTATCGAAAAAAAGTCGGACTCATGTTGAAATTAAAAAAAAATACAGATAAATGCAAACATAGGTATTTTGTCAAATTTAGCAACCCAAATAGGGTAATTGCATTTCAATTGCATTTCATTTGCAATACATTCATATGCTGACCGCTATCTGCTGAGCCTGAGGAAGCATCATGAGTGGTCCTAGTCCAATGGTCTCGCTACGAATTCCAGAAGATCATCTCCTGGCATTAGATCAGCGCGTTGGATTAGACGGTATGCGGAATCGATCGGATGTGATTCGCTCCGCAATACGTCAATTCCTCAACGAACCATTGCCTTCAATGGGAGATAGGGTCGAGGTAAATTTAGGCCCTGATTTGACCATTTTGATGCATGATTTTTGTAAGATTCGAGCAGAAACACCTGATGTTGTATTACGCTATGCTGCTCGAGATTATATTCAACGTGAAGCGATTGATGGTGAAACTGTCAACCGTTTACTCCGAAAGCGCATGGATGAACTCCAGGCGCGATTTGATAATGATAATTCGAACGCTCAGAGGTGAGAGATTGAGCGAGGATGGGATGCACAAAAACGTGGGGGGGCGTCAACAACGCCCCCTCACCCACAATCACTCTGGCCGAGCCAGAATTTTGATTGGTTTTTCAGGACTACGTGGCCGAGCAAAACTGACCAATGCAATTGGTTATGATGCGAGAGAGACACCTCAAGGAAACCGTGGAAAAACTCGTCAAACTGGTCGAGATAAATTACTTTGAATTTCAAACACACACACTGTCCCGCGCGTTTCGCGCGGGACACCCCCAAATGCCTCAGTCTGAACTTTCATGGCTAATGACCCGAATCGGACACCATGGCGAAGGACATGTCCGATTGGTCTCGCTTTGAAAGACTGACACCTTTTCGGATTCGAGATGTGCTTCTCGTCGCCAGTCCTTTCGATTTTTATCTACTCGAAGAATCGGGCTACCTCGCGGAGATTATGAGACAAGAATATGCTGAATTGAACCTTTCACAATCTCCGCGAATCATACATAGCCGAGAAGCCAGAGATGCACTCCAGCTTATTCGCGAAAGGCAATTCGACCTCGTTATTACCATGGCCCGAGTTGGTTCGATGGATGTCAATGCCTTTGGCCGTGAAGTAAAGTCAATCGTCACCGACATGCCGGTAATATTGCTAAGCCATAACACCCGTGAATTGGCCACACTTCATGCTGGTGACGGAATCGACCTAATCTTTGTTTGGACTGGAGATAGCCGAATACTATTGTCGATTTGCAAACTGATAGAGGATGAAAAAAATGTTGCATATGACGTGAGCGATGCTGATGTGCAAGTGATATTATTAGTGGAAGATAGTCGGCGTTTCTATTCGGCATATTTGCCACTACTCTACACTCAACTCGTAAAACAAACCACTCGCCTAATGGGCGAAGGAGGTAACCTTGACGAAAAACTCCTGCGGCTTCGGGCTCGTGCGAAAATTCTACTCGCAACGGACATGCAATCTGCTCGCTCAATTATAGATCGTTATCACAACAATATCATCGGTGTTTTCACTGATGGGAAATTTCCAAATCTAGGTGGTAGCCGAGACTCTGCTGGCCTAGAATTAGTCAAATTTGTTCAATCTAGGCACAGCAATACTCCAATTTTATTTCAATCAAAAAATCTTGAATTAAAAGAAGATGCTGAATCACTCGGCGTTCGGTTTCTTCACAAAGAAGATACAGCACTGTACAAAAGAATTGCAGAATTCATGGTCGAAAAAATGGGATTTGGCGATTTTATATTTCGCTCAAACGAAGGCGAAGAAGTTGCTCGTGCTTCGACGTTGGCCGAATTTATCGAATGTCTACGGGAAGCACCAATCGAATCAGTCGCATATCATGCTAACCGAAACCATTTTTCTCACTGGTTAAGGACGAGAACAGAATTTAACTTAGCAGCTCAAATGCGACCCTTAACACTAGATGATTTTGACACACTAGAAGAGGCTCGACAACATATTGCCGATCTAGTCGAATTACACTTGAATGTGATCCACACACGGTCGATTCAGGATCACGAAAAAACCGGGAACAACTCTGATTTCCTCCGAATCGGCAAGGGTAGTTTAGGGGGAAAAGGGCGGGGTTTAGCATTTTTCTTCACAAAAATGCCAGATATAGGTTTAAATTCTGCTTTTCCTGATGTCGATTTCATCGTTCCAAAGTCGGTTGTGATTGGAACTGAAGTATTCAATGAATTCATTGTGAGAAATGATTTGGACAAATTCATTCATGAAAATGAAAGCGATGATGATGTTGATGCTGCATTCAAAGCAAGTTCGTTTTCTGAGGATATAATCGAAGATTTGTCAGTTATGCTGGAGAACACATCCTGGCCGCTTGCTATCAG
>CAWVXH010000039.1:0-5856 GCA_963934165.1 uncultured Candidatus Poseidoniales archaeon | reverse complement strand
CAGCGATTCGAGAATAAAGGCCTGCGATTAGTTGGTTTGCGCCAAGTTATTCCCTCATTAGAGACCGCTCAGGCACACTATGCTGTCCACTCAGAGCGCCCATTTTACCCAGGTCTCATCAAATTCATTACTTCCGGACCAGTAGTAGCAATGGCATGGACTGGAGTTGAAGCAATTAGCGTCGCACGCAACCTGATTGGGCCAACCAATGGCCGCGATGCAGCTCCAGGTACAATTCGTGGAGATTTCGCAATGGACATCGGCCACAACATCATTCACGGGTCGGATGCAGCGCAAACAGCAGAGTTCGAATTGGGACTTTGGTTCCCTGATGGCCTATGCGAATGGACTCTAGACGCTGAGAGTCAAATTTACGAGTGAATAAACAACTTTTCAGAGGACTGTGCATGAGGTGGGTTAAATGGAAAACCGCAGACAACCCATCGTATCCGTTCTAGGACACGTTGATCACGGCAAAACTAGCCTACTCGACCATATTCGTGCATTAGGCACAGGTCGTCAAGCAAGCGTGATGGATCGAGAGGCTGGCGGCATTACCCAGCATATCGGCGCCACAGAAGTTCCAGCAGATTTACTGAACGAACTTTGTGGACCATTAATGGGCGGTAAAACATTTGATTCGCCCGGACTTTTGTTCATCGACACACCCGGCCATCATTCCTTCTCAACACTGAGGGCTCGTGGTGGCTCGCTTGCTGATGTTGCAATTTTGATGGTCGATATCAACGATGGATGTATGCCTCAGACTATCGAATCGATTCGGATTTTGAAGGCGGCGAAGACGCCTTTCGTTATCGCTGCTAACAAAGTCGACAGGATTCACCGCTGGGAATCTGTACGCGACCGTCCTATGGCTCTGGCTTTGCGTAACCAAACTACCGAAGCCATGGGTTATTTTGATGAAAAATACTGGAAATTAGTCGGCTCATTCGCTGAACATGGCTTTAACCTGGAGCGCTATGACCGACTCAAGGATTTCACTAAGGAAATTGCTCTGGTACCTATTTCTGCAAGGGAAGGCGAGGGAATTCAGGACTTGCTGGCTGTCGTTATCGGTATGGCCGAGCGTTATTTAGGGGACAAACTGACAGATATTGATGGGCCTGGTGAAGGCACAGTTCTCGAGATGAAAGAAGAGCGGGGCTTGGGTAAAACTCTCGATGTCATTCTCTATCGTGGCTCTGTCAAGAAGGGGGATGAAATCGTTCTGACAACTGAAGATGGTGGGATTTCCACTCGGGTTCGTGGGATGTTCTCTCCTCGTGGCATGTCTGAGATGCGTGATGCTGGAAACCGTTGGGATTCTTCTGATGCGGCTTTTGCTGCGTCAGGATTGAAAATTTCTGCCCCAGATTTGGATGGTGTTCTCGCAGGCACGACAATGCGCGTTGTATCGAGTGATGAAGAACGTACTGCTGCACTTTCTCTTGCAAATATAGAAGCAAATATCTCGGTCGAATTGGCAGAAGAAGGCGTGACTATCAAAGCCGATACTGTTGGTGGATTGGAAGCTCTTGCCAAAGAATTAGGAGAGATCGATATTCCGATTCGACATGCGACCATTGGCAAGGTGAACCGTCGCGATGTTCGAGGTGCTGAGAATGCAAATGACCCTCTTCATCGAATCATTATGGCATTCGCAACCGATATTTTGAGCGATGCTCAAACTGAAATCGACAATTCCGAAAATGGAGTGAAATTCATCGCTTCTGACATCATCTATCGAATTTTAGAGGAGCGCGAGGAATGGGTGGAGACTCGTACTCGCGAATTAGAAGAAGAAGCGCGTGAAATCGTGGTTTATCCCGGCCGAATTAGATTGCTTCCCGACCACACTTTCCGAGTTTCGAAGCCTGCTGTTGTTGGGGTTCGTGTACTTGCTGGGCGCATTCATGTTGGTCAGAAGTTGTTGAAAGATGGATTACCTTCTGGCCGAATAAAGTCGATTCGCTCCGGTGAAGATACGATGAAAGAAGCGATTCAAGGTGCAGAAGTTGCTGTCGCAATCGATGGTGTTACCGTTGGCCGACAAATCGAAGAAAACGACATATTACTCGTCGATATCCCTGCTTCTCACGCGAAGAAATTACGTAAGATGGATCTTACTTCAGCCGAGAAGGAAGTGCTCGAAGAATTGAGTGAGATTCATCGAAAGACCGACCACTTCTGGGGCCGCTGACCAATATATACACATTCAAATCTCCAGATGAAGTTAGCAATTAATTCAACGCAATTTTTACGTTGAGTTCATGAATACTTACCCGCCCGTAGAAGATATTAGCGGGCAGCGGCTCATCTTCAAGCAGTGTTTGTTGAGAAATTGAGGCAATAATTCGATGAAGAATGATACAAACTTCGGTCGTAACCGGGTGCTTCAGCCTTCGGCGGCCTATACTCCAGCCAACGAGCAGGAAGTCTTGGAAATCCTCGACCGGCACCGCGGCCAGAGTATCCGTGCTGTTGGTAGATTGCATAGTTGGAGCGAGGCGGTCCTCGGCGACGGTGTGCAACTGGACCTGAGACGGTTGAACGATGTCCTGCTCGAGCCTGACGGCGACCAGTTTGTTGCCACAGTTGGGGCTGGCTGCCAAATCAAGCGCCTTCTCAAAGAACTGAATCGCGGCGGTGCCACTCTGCATTCGCTGGGTCTAATCACTGTACAAACGATTGCCGGGGCAATCTCCACCGGCACTCATGGTTCGGGACGCCACAGTATGTCGCATTACGTCGAAGAGGTGCGACTGGCTCGATATGACGAATCCACTGGACAGGCATTCATCGATGAGTTGAGCGCAGGAGAACCGTTGTTGGCAGCTCGTTGTTCACTGGGTTCGCTTGGTATTATTCTGTCCGTGAAAATTCGATGCCGCGCACAGTACAACGTACAGGAGCATTTCACCGAGTCTCAACGGCTGGAAGACGTTCTGGATGCCGAAGAATCATATCCAATCCAGCAGTTCTATCTCATCCCTTGGCGCTGGTCCTACTTCATTCAGCATCGGCGTGAGGATGTCGGTAAACGATCCCTCCTTGCTAAACTGTATCGCTTCTACTGGCTGAGTGTGATGGACTATGGCCTGCATCTGCAGATATTGTTCCTAGAACGCATGCTGCGAAGCCGGCGAATGATCCAATTTGCCTTTCGTCGCATCGTCCCGACATTCCTGATTCGTAAGTGGAAAGTCACGGATCTCTCCTCTTCCATGTTGGTGATGAAGCACGAGGCTTTTCGCCATATTGAAATCGAATTGTTTGTTCCCCGGGACCAGTTAGCAGATGCGCTCAGGTTCACCCAAGAAGTCATCAAGGTTGCTGCAGGAAAAGAGGCAACATTGTCAGCAGACAACCATCAGCGAATCGATGATATCGGCATGCAAGAGGCTCTGGACGGGCTTCAAGACCAGTACTGCCACCACTACCCCATCTGCGTGCGGCGGGTGCTTCCTGATGACACCTTGATATCGATGGCCAGTGGAGGAAATCAGGACTGGTACGCGGTGAGTTTCATCAGCTACGCGAAACCAGCACAGCGAGCCGGATTTTCTCTGTTCTCGAGCTTCATGGCCCGAAGCATGTCCCAACTCTTCCAAGCGCGTCCTCACTGGGGGAAAATCTGCCCCTTGGAGGCTAACGAACTGACATCCCTCTACCCCAGATTCGATTCTTTCCGCACCGTCTGCAATTCGCTTGATCCACAAGGCGTTTTTCAAAATGACTGGACTACAGCGTTACTGGAAGCAGATGATTGAACGTTCCCACCTCTTTGGCATCGAGTAATGACTGCAGTAATTGGAAGAAATTGCCAATTAATTCAACACTTAATAATAGATTTTCACAAACTCGGCTTGAATTATGATTGATGCGCGAAGCGTTCATCTGTCGCTTATTCTTTTATAGGAAAAAAATAGGGGTCGTGATATGACTATGGCTGCAAGCGACCCGAAGTCTCGCGAATTGATTCAAACTGTTTCGCAGATTTCGAATAGTTTGATGAATGAAGTATCCAAGGTAATTATTGGTAAACAAGAAAACCTTCGTCGAATTCAAGTTGGAATTCTATCAAATGGAAACATGCTCATCGAGGATTTCCCTGGTCTGGCTAAGACGCTGATGGCTAACACATTCGCTACAGCATTAGGTTGCAAGTTCAAGCGTGTTCAGTTCACTCCCGATTTGCTTCCAGCAGACATCATGGGGACATACATGTATGACCAACATGCGGGCGAGTTCAAACTCCGACCAGGTCCACTTTTCACCAATGTTTTGCTAGCTGACGAGATTAACCGAGCACCTCCGAAGACCCAAGCTGCTCTGCTTGAAGCGATGGAAGAAAAGCAAGTTACAATTGAAGGAATTACTCACAAGTTACCTGCTCCTTTCATCACAATGGCTACACAAAACCCGATTGAGCAAGAAGGAACTTATCCTCTACCAGAGGCTCAAATGGACCGTTTCTTGATGAAAATGTCGATGGGTTACCCGAACCGCCAAGAAGAAAAGGCAATTTTGCAACGCAGAAAATTGCGTGGCAAAGACGAGCACGATATCGAGCAAATTACTTCGCCGAAGAAAGTCGTCGCAATGCAAAGGGCGCTAGAGACCGTTCATGTTGACCCTGCTATTCTCTCCTACATTGTCGAATTAGTTCACCGCACTCGTGAAGATCACCGAGTTATCACCGGTGCTTCGCCTCGTGCAAGTCAATCGCTATTCAAGACCAGCCGAGCGAGTGCAGCAATCGATGGGCGTGACTATGTTATTCCAGACGATATCAAGAATGTCGCATTACAAGTTGTCAGCCACCGTATCATGCTGAAGCCTGAGTCGAAGATTCGCGGAGTTACCGGACAACACATCATGAGAAAGATTCTCTCAGAAGTGCCAGTTCCTGTAATCCAATAACCCTTACTTCAAGTGAGACATATTGCCGCAAGCCGAAGCAAAGCATCGGCTTGCAGATTTATCTATTTCACGAGTGAAAGATATTTTACTTGTGAGTGGGCGAATGATTTCGTGGGTCTGTTGGAATTTTTACGTCCGGCCAAAGATGTGCCTACTACTTGGTGGAGTGCGGCCGATGCGATGACGCTTCGGCCGAAATTTTCGACGCTAGTCATTTTGATTATTGGATTGTGGATTTTTGGGACTGGTGATGCGGTACTTATTGCTGCGGGAATTGGTAATACACCATGGACAGTTTTGGCAGAAGGAATAGCCCTGCAAATCGGTTGGTCAATCGGTCAAGCGACCTTCCTCGTAAGCGTACTTGTACTCGGATTCTGGATACCTTTGCGTGAAAAACCGGGTGTTGGAACGATTTTGAATGCAATATTGATCGCAGCTGCAATCGAGATTATGCTACCATTTTTGCCAACTCCGATAAGCCTCGTAGGTGGAATTGCTCAAGTTATCCTTGGCGTAATTCTGGTTGGGATTGGCAGCGGACTTTACCTGTCTGCAAATCTCGGACCAGGTCCGCGTGATGGAACGATGACTGGCCTGACTCGGGTGACTGGAATCCCGATTGGTCGAGTGCGTGGCGGTATTGAAATTAGCGTACTTCTAACCGGCTGGGCACTCGGTGGAACATTTTGGATTGGGACTTTTATTTTCGCATTATTAATTGGACCAGTAGTTGCAATTTGCATGAATATAACCGGAAAAATAGGCACAATTCAATCTGAATGATTCAAGGGACCTAACCTAAATCACCTGGTGCTTCAATTTTAGCCGACATTAAGATACGCTGCCAGCCTATCCCTTGCTTAGGAGTGAGGCAATGTCAGCACCAATCGTAATTTCTGTCGTTAATCACAAAGGTGGTGTTGGCAAGAC
>CAWVXH010000038.1:0-6017 GCA_963934165.1 uncultured Candidatus Poseidoniales archaeon | reverse complement strand
CTTAGGATAAAAATAGAGAATTACCTTTTTTCCATCTGCCAAGATTTCTGAGAGGCTTATTGTCGTGCCATCTGTTAATACAGCCTCAAAATTTGGTGCAATCTCACCCACTTCCAAGGCCACCCAATCATCACTCATATTCTCTCGAGAGGCTGAAGCATGAAGAATGCTCTCACCACTAGCATTCAAAAAAGATGAGTAGTCGCTTGGAAATATGAGTAAGTTTGGCGCCTTTGGCGGAGTAATTTTTCTAATTGTAGGAATTGTAGCAGGAATTGGGTTTTTGGTAACTGGAGCAGTTGTAGATTACATTGATAGCGAACTAGAAGCAAATTGTGATAGTACATCTGGACAAATCGGCCAAATCACAGGTATTGATGAAGGCCAGTGTCAAGATGGTCGAAACACTAGAGAGATGGTAATAAGCCTACAAACTCCACTATTAATCTTCATTGCTTCAATGATGTTTATGAGTACCATCTTCTTCACATTCTTCAAGAGTTAATTTCTCTCTTCCCGGATTCTTTTCTTGCTGGCTGCCCAGGCACATATTGGGCATTGTTCGAGATTATGATTGCGTGCTGGGCAATATTCACGTCCAAAATAAATAATTTGCAAATGTCTCCTATTCCATGTTTCCATTGGGAACACCATTTTCAAATCTATTTCTGTTTTGGTCACATTCTTTCCGTTTGACAGACCCCAACGAGCTGCTAATCTATGGATATGTGTATCAACTGCGAATGCGGGTATGCCATATGCCTGTGACATTACAACGCTAGCTGTTTTATGTCCAACGCCCGCGAGTGATTCAAGGAAATTCCAATCTGGCCGAACACCCCCCCCATCCTCTATAATTTGTTCAGCCATTTTTCGCAAATTCTTAGCTTTCGTCGGCGCGAGACCGATCTCGCGAATAATTTTGCGAATCTCTTCAACTTCAAGTTCTGCCATTTTTTCCGGCGTATCAGCTCTCGCAAACAACGCCGGAGTAACCTCATTTACCTTTTTGTCCGTAGTCTGAGCCGAGAGCATTACTGCAACAAGCAAGGTGTAAGGATCGGTGTGTTCTAGTGGAATTGGCAGAGTTGGATAGAGTTCGTCGAGTTGCTCACCAATTTTGTCGGCCTTTTCAGCACGACGCATTATTCAACACCCACATCATCCTTCAAGCCGATTATGAATGCGATTGTTATTGTCGCAAAAGGTATACCATAACATGGGCCATACATCCATGTTTCCCAATCTGTAGATTCGGCTTGGCCACCGAAGAGTAAGTATGAAACTAATCCGAAAATAAGCGCTGGGAAAACCGCAACAATACCAAAAATGACCGCGCGTAAAATTCCCATGACTCTTCCTCTCGCATTACCCAATTGAATTTTTTTAACGATTGAACAGTTCTTCAATCTCTACTCCTGTCCGAGTATTGAGTACATCTTTGGCTTCAAGCCAGCCTTTTCTGGCCATCTGGACACCAAACCAAACATCTTGCAACCCATCAGTATCATGGGCGTCTGGATTAATACAAACCGGAACACCTTGATCCCTCGCATATTTACAAAGTCGCCAATCTAAGTCAAGTCGATAAGGAGATGCGTTAATTTCCACCGCTTTCAATTCACCTTCTGAATTCAACTCTCCCATCCTTCGCAAAACAGCGTGCATATCTACAGGGAAACCTTCTCTGCCTTGTAATATTCTACCAGTTGGATGGCCAAGTATCGTGAAAGTAGGATCTTCAACTGCATTGATCAACGCTTCAGTATTCGTAATTTCATCGCGGTTGCGCCAACTCCCTAGGGCGTGAACACTTCCGACGACATGAGAGAGAGAGCGACGAGTTTCGTTAGGATAATCGAGGCGACCATCGGTCAAAATATCACATTCTGAGCCATGAAATAATCTGAAATCAATACCATTGTCACGCCAATTTTCATTTAATGCAGAGATTTTTACAGCCTGGTCTGGAATCCCTTCTCGCGGGATTCCAATCTGCCGACCACCTATATTCAACACTTCAGAGTGATCGGCAATACCAAGATATTGCCAACCTAATGATTGAGCAGCAGCGGCCATTTCTTCCAAGGTATTGACACCGTCTGATGCAATTGTGTGATTGTGGAGTGCGCCTCGTAAATCACTTGGCTCAATTAGATGAGGAAGACCTTCCCCCCCAATTTGAGCTGCCTCAATTTCGCCCATATCTTCGCGCATTTCCGGTGTCACCCAATTCATTCCTAAATGTGCATATATTTCGGACTCATCTGAGCATAAAAGTGTGTGCTGAGCTGCGTCCATCCCTATCAATTCACCAGCTAATTTTTCAGGTATCAGGCCAAACTCATTCAAACGAAGTCCTTTGTCTATCGCGGTTTGACGCATACGAATGTTGTGTTCTTTTGAACCAGTAAAATATGCAAGAGTGAATGGAAAGGTATCAGGTGGGACGATTCGTACTTGAGCGTCGATAGTAGCATCACTACTCCTCTCTTTGAGAGTCTCAGCGAGTTGAACGTCGACGCTACCACTACCTGTTCCAGCAGCGAGCATATCTTGCTCAAGAATCAAACTGACCTTTGAATTTCCATATCCTTTGACTTCAGCGATCCCTGGAAATGCAAGAATGGCAGCAATTACTTCTTCATGATCTTCAGTATTAGCTGCAACTACGATGTCGAGATCGCCAATCGTTTCCCTTCGACGACGAGCACTACCGGCCAAATCCGCTTTTATCACCCCAGGGATTGCTGAAATTCGTTCTTCAAGTGCTTGTCCAAATACTAATCCTACGTCCATTCGGCTGCGACCTTGGTATCGCCGTAGTAACTCGATTCCGGTAAGATATTTTTCTTGGCTCTTCTCACCGAATCCTACGAGAGGAGAAACATGCCCCATCTCACAAGCAATTTTCAATGATTCAACCGAATCAATACCTAATTCTTCGTGTAAAACACGTGCGCGTTTCGGCCCTAAACCAGGAATCCCGACGATTTCAATTAAGCCAGGAGGTACACGGTCAAATAACTCAGCTAAATTACCCCAAGTGCCTTCCATCACAGATTCGGTAATCAGACTACCAATTCCTTTTCCAATTCCTTTGACTTCGGTAATTCGATTTTCTGAAACTACAGAAAAAAGATCTTCCTCCATCGAAGCCAAGGTTCGACTACCATTTTGATACGCACGAACTCGAAATCCATTTGCACCTGTTAATTCAAGAAGAACTCCAACTTGTTCTAGAACATTTACGAGTTGAGTTTTGGTAACGAAAGGCGGGCCATTTAACCTCGCCTTGGGCAAACTCCAACCTGCGACCTTGACCACGATACGAGACGGGAGATGGGGGTTTTGAACTTCTCGATAGCCATGTTCAATAATTTCACTACCCAACCTAGACAAACAACAACCTTACCCGACGGTCATGGATATCGTCTCCTTTCTCGAAAGTGCTTCGGTTTCCTTATGTGGTATCGCCACACTTCTATGGATGGCTATCGGCACCTTCGCCCGCAGTGAGGCGGGCGAGATTTACGCACAACGCCTAATCGCAGCGCTGTGCATAATTTCTGCAATCATGCTATTCACTCTCCATGGCCTTGGTGGAGAATTGTGGGGATCGACAAATGTTGCCCGACCACTGGCATTAATTGCAGTTATCGTCGCGATAAGTGGCATGTTAAATATCAAAGGAAAGGATGTGCAAGGAGAGGCTAATCCCCATCAAATCATGAAATTAAGAGCTGCGGAGACTGAAGCAGAAACTGAAAATCTTAAAGAAAATTAGTATGAATAATTATCAATCAGAATTGAGCTTGTCATCGATAAATGCTCGCATATAGGCTGGTAATTCACCATTCTGGAAAATTACGTCGTTGACCAAATCTAGTTTCATCAAAGAATAATAAATTTGCATTGCAGTCATTGGTGTCGAACTGCAACCGGTGCATCCACCTTCGAGTGAAATAATAATAATTCCATCCGTAGTATCGACAACATTGACGATTCCGTCATGTGCATCGAGGATTGCCTGAACAGGCCCTACTGAATCCAAAATTAACTGCGCGTCGACCATTCTAAGACATCCCCGTAATACCCTGTCGGAGACGAGAGGTAATGAACCTGAGGCTCTATGAAGTTGCTATGGCGGGTTGTATTCGTGTGCTTCTTATCGATTTATTAGCTGAGCGTGCTACTTTTGGACATGGAGGAAATCAAGAAGTTGTTCGACCTCTTGCAGCAGCTGGCGATGTCGAAGTTTTGCTTGTCACTCCTCAATACCAATCTATTGAATCTAGTAATCAATCAGATGCCGGAGAAGTTAATTTAACCGAAATGGATGTACCTGATTGGGATGATGATTATCCATTTTGGCAATCAACTGAGGTTGAACTAGAAGGCAGAGTAGTGACTTTTCGACGAATCGTGATGCCGATGCACGAAGATCAAGAGAGAATGGAATCGTGGCTGTCGAAAATCAAAATAGATGCACTCGTCTGTTCCGGTTCACGTCGGAATGTCAGCATCTGGGAAGAATGGATGGGACCTGCTGGAACGCTGATGCGGAGTTCTGCCCAATCAGGGATTCCAACTCTAGGAATATGCTTCGGCCATCAATTACTCTGCCACACATTAGGTTCGACAATTGAAAGGGCTGATTCACTTTCAAGTGGAATTTGGAAGATTGACTTGACAGAAAAAGGAGATTCTGACGAATTATTGACTAGTCATCGCTGCAATAATATTGCAATTTCTGGACTATTTACTCACCAAGACCATGTAATCACGGTTCCAAAAAACTGCACCTTGCTCTCAACGACATCACATAATAAGGTCACAGCGGTCAGAGTCAACGATTCTTCAGGTAACGCCCTGCCTGCTTGGGGTATTCAATTTCATCCTGAAGCAGCGAAAGCGCGCATCGAACGCGCTTTCGAATGGGGACACATCACAGCAGAGGAACATTCGGCATTCAAAGGGGAACATGATGGAGCTGGAATTTTGGCTTCATTCGCCTCAATCATTCTCAATCAATAATCTTGAACGGAATGGAATAGCAATTCTACACGCCCCATAGGGGCGGGATAATTGCATTCCGATTATAAGGGGGCCTTGGGTCGGCGGGACGATATAGGTGAATACCATGATGGACAATATACCACTGATTGCAGCAGGAGCAGGTCTCTTCGGACTACTAATTGCTACGATTCTATACAAGAAAGTTAACAGCATTGAAATTGACAACCCTAAGGTTGCCGAGATTACAGAAGAAATTCAAAACGGAGCAATGGCCTTCCTCTTTGCAGAGTACAAGGTCTTAGCAATTTTCGTAGCAGTTGTTGGTGCGTTATTAGTACCACTCAATGATAACAACCCAGAAACAGCAATTGCATTCTTTGCAGGTGCAATCACTTCAGTTCTAGCAGGATTCTCAGGAATGCGCGCTGCAACTTCCGCTAATGGAAGAACTGCAATGGCTGCAAAGAATGGCGGTCAATCTGCTGCATTAGAGGTTTCATACAATGGTGGCGCAGTCATGGGCCTTTCAGTAGGTGGACTTGGACTTCTAGGTATTTCCTTAGTTGCATACTGGCTTGACGCTGGTAGTGCAACTGCAGACCTTTCTTCGGCTGCAGGATTCGGTATGGGTGCTTCATCCATCGCTCTATTCGCTCGTGTTGGTGGTGGCATTTACACAAAGGCCGCTGATGTTGGTGCTGACCTAGTCGGCAAGGTTGAGGCTGGTATTCCAGAAGACGACCCTCGTAATCCTGGTGTTATCGCAGATAACGTCGGAGACAATGTTGGTGACGTCGCTGGAATGGGTGCTGATATTTTTGAATCATTCGTCGGTTCAATTATTGCAGCAATGATTATCGCATCCACTTTTGATGAGGCAACCAAAGCAGATTACATACTTCTGCCAATTCTTCTTGGCCTAATCGGATATCTTGCGTCCATTATTGGTGTATTCTCAATGACTATTCTAAAGAATGGAAGCGACCCAGCAGCAGCAC
>CAWVXH010000037.1:0-6952 GCA_963934165.1 uncultured Candidatus Poseidoniales archaeon | reverse complement strand
TTATTGTAATAGTGGAAATCTTGGTTTACGGTTACACTCGTATTGTTCAAAAAGTCCTCTAAATTATCTTCAATCATTTGATTCAAAGTTTCCATATCGATACCATCTGTCCCGTCTCCTCCATCAGGGTCTCCACCAGTACATCCGGCAAGTGTGGCAGTCAGCATCAGAAGAACCATGGGTAGCGCGATAGCTTTCATGAATTGTCGAAACGGCCCGACTACCATAAACTCAGGGGCGAATTCGTTTGTTTCAATTAATTAATAGACGTTTTTTTTGCTTTTTCTTCTCTTCTGGTCGAGATAGCCAACCAAACAACCGCCATTCCAGCGACGGTGAGGGCAGGAATCATTGCATATTGCACATATGTCCAACCATAGGTATGGAGAATTACTCCTGAACCGAATGAAGCGATTGTCACTAATCCGGCGACTAAGAAATCGTTCAGGCCTTGCACCTTAGCCTGTTCCTCAACCGTGTGCGTAGTCGTCAAGAGGGTGGTCGATCCGATGAACCCAAAATTCCAACCGATTCCTAGGGCAAATAACGATAGATAGAAATTTTCAATTCCAACTCCATTAATTGCGATAAAACCAGCAATTCCGAGTAGTATCAATCCAATTGAAATTACACGAAGATGGCCGAATCGAACGATAATTGCTCCTGTGAAGAAACTCGGTGCGAACATTGCCACAATGTGCCACCTTACCACATCTGCAGCCAGTGCAGTTGTGAATCCATAACTCGTCATCGCCAATGTTGTCGAAGTCATTACAAGTGTCATCAAAGAGTAAGATACCATTGCGCATATTACAGCGACGATAGTTTTCTTTTGACTGAATATTTCTTTCATATCTCGTCCGGATTTCTCACCCTTTTCTTTTCGTGGTGGTGTCGGAATGTCGAGGAATAATATTCCTAAAGCTCCGAGTACATTGATCACAACCACCGTCAAATATGCACCAGCATATGGCGTTGAATCGATTAGAAATGTAGTCTGTCGGACTAATTCCGGCCCGATTAAAGCGCTGATCAAACCTCCGGCTAAAACTAATGAAATCGCCTTCGGTTTGAATTCTTCAGAGGCGGTATCGGCTGCTGCAAATCTGAAATAACCGTGGGTTGAACGAAAAATTCCAGTGAATGCTGCTCCGACCAATAACAAGTCAAATCGTCCGACATATAATGCTCCGGCGCTAAATAAACCTCCAAGTAAACCTGAAGTTGCACCGATGAGGAATCCTGCTTTTCGACCATATCTGCCCATGAAAAGTGAAATCGGGCCAGTGGAAATCATTGATGCAAGAAGCATCACAGAAATTGGTAATGTCGCCAAAGCTTTGTTTTCGGCGAGGGCTAATCCAGCCATTCCACCTAGAATAATATTGATCGATTGTTGCGAGCCGAGAATCGCTTGGGCATAGAATAGCACTGCGACGTTGCGCTTGGCTAAGCGGTCTGTCTCGAATACTTCTGCTGTCACCGAATCACCTTTCAAATTCATTCGACAAATTGACAAGCACGAGCGACGGTATCACCAGAGATTGGTTCGTTAGTCGTTGTAATTATCGTGACATCGTGAACGGGTCTGTTTCCTGAACTTATGTTGACGAGTGAAATTTCGTTAACTACATCCAGAGAATTTGCATCTGCTGTTCGTCCAAATATTGTGTAATCTCCGTCTAACCAATTCGCAGTCGTATATTTATCGACTATGAAAAATTGACTTCCAGCACTGTCCGGATTACTGCTTCTCGCCATCGAAAGAATTCCTTCAATATGCGTCAATCGGTCATCAAATTCACTGGGAATACCCCATGAACTCTGCTCGGCTTCAGTACCTATGCCAAAGTATTTTGCTGCATATCCACCAGTTCCATCGTAGTTCTCAAAGTCGCCTCCTTGAATCATGAAATCATCCATTACACGATGGAAAATTGCATTATCATACGCACCGTTTGCACTATGAAGAATGAACGATTCTGCGTGCATCGGAGCATGTTTTGAACAAATATCGAGAGCGACATCTCCTGCCTGACTAATATTCGATGAATCGGTCCAGGTAACACTCATTATGACTCTCGTTGAGTTGCCCCAACCTGCTTCTTCTGGGGCGATGATACCTCCTTCATCGATAGTTTCTGGAACTATGCAACCGGCGAAAGAACTCGCTATCATCAATAACGTCAGTGTCAATCCAATTGCCTTCATGCTGTTTGCCAACGATATTATTGTGATGATGTTTTCGCACAATCATTGAGGGTTTTTGGTTTAGGAATGTTCATGTGCTTCCAGACTTACAAAAAAATATGGAACATACCCTAGCAATGCAAATAGTAGGCGGCGTAGCGCTGCTTATTGGACTGAGAATGAATTTAGATCCTGTTGGATTCAACAAGGATATCTTTGGAGATGTCGAAGGTGTTGACAGCAATGAAATGTCGGCTTGCAGGATGGCTATCGGCGGAGGACTTCTAGCTTTGGGACTGATTAACCTATACTGCAGTTTCAACGTTGACGATGTTGCGGCAACTGAGGCTATATTGATAGGTACTGCAATAGGTCTTTCCACCTTCCTTCTAACGATTGCTGGTGCTAAATTTAGAGGCTACACTGACAGCATACCGACTCTTCCAATGGTAGTATTACCATCCTTGGTAGCTATCTGCCTCTTTGCAGCTTTGACATAAGCGTCATGCGTTTGATTCATTGAGTATGGGTGCAACGCACAGGCATGGTTGATTGGCCGGAGCCTGGTACTCCTGTGAAAATAGTCGTCAAGACTTGGTCGGGTGAGGATTCGCATGAAGGACTTGCCTTACCTGCAGCTGGTCCGAATTTGGTGACTTTGAAGTTGGTAAATGGCTACAATATTTCTTTCCCTGAATCATATGTTCTGTCTCTTGAATTACTCGAAGAAGTACAAATGATTGAGGAAGAATCACCAGAAATTATTCCTCAAGATGAGTCACTTCCTCTCGTTCACCTAATTCACACCGGTGGTACAATCGCTTCGAAAGTCGATTACAAGACCGGGGCAGTCACAGCTCGGTTTGAACCGAGTGAACTACTAGATGCTGTTCCTGAACTGCGCTCTATCGCTCGCATTCGCGCTGTTAAACTCGGTAATATGTGGTCAGATGATATCCGTCCTCGGCATTGGAATAAGATGCTAGAGGCTACTTCTCAGGCATTTGCTGAGGGCGCTGTAGGTGTCGTGATTACTCATGGTACCGATACATTGCATTATTCAGCAGCCGCGATGTCTTATGGCTGGGCTGGACAAGGCGGACGACCACCTGGCCGAATTGTCCTGACAGGCTCGCAGCGCTCGCCTGATCGTGGCTCTTCTGATGCCGCTGAGAACCTTATTGCAGCCGTTCATTGGGCTGTAAATGGACCCGAACCCAGCGGCTATCGAGATTCATCGGTGGTGATTCTTCATGCTGAGTCCTCCGATGGGAAATGTGCAGTTCTTCCAGGTTGTGCGACTCGCAAATATCATTCGTCTCGTCGAGATGCATTCAAGCCAATCAATCAGGATGCTCTCGCTCATGTTTTGGTCGACCGCTCAGGTCCAAGCATCGAGATGTGTGAAGCGGAGGTTAGCGATGCTCGAGTCGAGGCGATTGCGCCGAAATTATTTGATGAAAGTGTGCGAATCGCCGAGTTTGTCGCCGGCGCTCATCTTCAATCAGATTTGGTTCAAGCCGCTGTTGATGCCGGCTATGATGCGCTGTATTTCCATGGGACGGGATTAGGACATTTACCGATTGAGGATCCTGAAAATGATTCACCTGAAAACCTCAAACTGCGTTTGACGATTGAAGATTATTGTAATTCAGGTGGCGTAGTTGTAGTGACCACCCAAACAATTCACGGCCCAGTTCATTTGGATGTTTATTCGAAGGGGCGTGATCAGCAAGAAATTGGAATAATTGGGCACGGCTCGCTGTGCCCACCGAGTTCTGGATTGGTGAAGTTACATCATTTACTCAGCCGAGATGGTGGTCGCGATACGGTCTCCTCCGGCTGGCTTGAGGATTTGTGTGGTGAGAACCCCACCGATGCCCGCCGCTGAACAGGAGAGTTCGCATGACCAGACCTGATGATTCATTTTCTTTCCCAAGGACTGGTCTTGAAGTTCGAAATCGTTCAGTTCTCGCGGCGATGACTAACCAACAGAGTAATCCTGATGGAACTCTATCCGAGCAAGAAATAGAGTGGCTTCTGCGCAGGGCTGAAGGCAGCTTTGGGATTGTCACTACCGCTGCCTCTCATGTGGTCCCAGAAGGCCAAGGTTGGGAAGGTGAGATGGGTGTGTGGGGTGACCACCAATTGCCGGGCTTGACTCGACTTGCTACTGAGATTCGTGACCGAGGAGCAGTTTCTTTAGCTCAGATATTCCATGGTGGAATGCGCTGTCCTCAACGCTTGACTGGGGTTCAGCCGGTATCTTCGAGTGTAAATCCTACTAGTGATTCTGATTCTGGGGAAACAAGGGAATTAACTGAGACTGAGATTGAATCTCTCATCGACTCCTTCGCAGCAGCAGCGGTTCGCTGTGAGAAGGCTGGCTTCGACGGAGTTGAGATTCACGGAGCTCATGGATACCTAATCTGTCAATTCCTTGGAACCGAGACGAACCGACGCAAGGATCGTTGGGGTGGTTCGTTAGAGAATCGTGCTCGCTTCCTTCTAGAAATATTCTCAAGAATCAAAGAATCTACGAACGAGAAATTCATGATAGGAGTTCGCATCTCACCTGAGTTCAGAAAACTTGGTGTAACAATGGAAGATTCCCTCTCTCTCACCTCCCTCCTAGTTGAGGCAGGCTTCGATTTCATCCACATTTCTTGCTGGGATTGCTTTGTTCCCCCCACTCATTTTGAGGACCCACGACCTATCACCGAGATATTTGCAGAGAGAATTTCGAGAAAAGTTCCAATTATCTCTGCTGGAGCAATTTGGTCAACGAATCAGGCTCTTGAGGTCATCGAGCAGGGCGCTGACCTAGTCGCAGTGGCACGTTCAGGAATCGGACATGCAAACTGGGCATCAAATTTGAATGACCCCGAATATAACCCGCAACGGCCACCATTCGCAGAAGAACACCTACTCTCACAAGGACTCAGTCCGATTTTCGTGGATTATATGCGTAATTGGCCTGGATTTGTTGAGTAGAATCAACTAGTTGTGAGAGTCTAACCTATTATTCATGCTTCATTTCAGCGAAGGCTCCTCCTCCGCGTCTATGAAGAACCGCGAGCGATTTGGGATGGGTCATGGCAGGCGCATCTCCGAGTGATAGACTCGATTCGATGCGCCAATCTTCCTTGAATCCTGGCGATCTGATTTCGATTAAAGAATTGCGTGAATCAGGCCGCCGAACTGCCCGAGAACGCATTACTGGGCTTCTCGACCCCAACTCATTTGTCGAAGTCGATGCCTTCGTTCAACATCGTTCTAGTGACCATAACATGCATTTATTCAAGCCATTAGGAGACGGAGTTGTCGCCGGACATGGAATGATTGATGGTCGAAGAATCGTATGTTTCGCCCAAGACTACTCAATCTTTGGAGGGACTATGGGTGAAATGCATGCAAAAAAAATCAAGAAGGTCGCAGAGTTTGCAGAAAAATCTCAACTACCATTAATCGGAATTTGGGATGGCGACGGTCAGCGTGCTCAAGAAGGAGTTCCATCTTTAGGCGCAACAGGAGAACTACTCGACATCCTTGTCGCTTGTTCGGGTAGAATTCCAATTTTTTCACTAGTTTTAGGGACGGTTTCTGGTGTCAGCGCTCTCGCCGTAGGACTTTCTGATTTCGTCATCCTCAGCGCTGATCACGGCAAGATGTTCATGCGTAGCCCATATTTCATTCCTGAAATTATTAACGGTGAAATCGATGAAGAAACACTTGGCGGAGCACAATCACATGCAAGCAGAAGCGGTGTCGCTTGCCTAATCGCAGATGATGAGGATGATGCCATCGATATTACCGCTGAAATCCTCGCTTACCTTCCAGATCACACGCTCGCAGAACCTCTCAACATCAAATCTGGTGACGAATGGGATCGGTCCTGTGATAAACTCGTAAATCTCGTTCCATCCGATTCAAATCGACCCTATGATATGGTCAAAGTGATCAAAGAAATTGTCGATGAAGGACGTTTCCTCGAATTTTTCCCAACCTTCGCCGAAAACATCCTTATCGGCTTCGCGCGACTTGACGGACAACCTGTTGGAATCGTCGCAAATCAACCAAAAATTTTAGCCGGCTGCCTCGATATCGATGCTTCGGTAAAAGCAGCCCGATTTATCCGCACATGTGACATTTTCAATATCCCAGTGGTTACCTTAGTTGACGTGCCAGGATTTCTCCCTGGAACGGTGCAAGAATGGGGTGGAATCATTCGACATGGTGCGAAGTTGCTCTATGCTTACGCCGAAGCAACCGTGCCAAAACTGACTGTAGTGATTCGAAAAGCCTACGGTGGCGCCTACCTTGCTATGTCCTGTAAACATCTCCGCTCTGACTACAATATCGCATGGCCTAGTGGCGAATTGGCTGTGATGGGAGCTGATGGTGCGGTGAATATTATTCATCGGCGTGAGATTGCAGATGCTGATGATAAGGAGAGTGTACAAGCGGAATTGGTTGAAGAGTATCGCGCCAAGTTTGGTGATCCGTATGTTGCGGCGAGAAATGGTTGGTTGGACGATGTTGTCGAACCGGCTGAAACCCGCAAGAAGTTGATTCAGGCATTGAAGCCGCTTCGAAGTAAGCGCGAATGGGTCCCTCCAAAGAAGCATGGAAACATTCCACTCTGACTAGTGCCGGCAAAAGACTCAAGTCTTACACTACTTTTCGTAAATCATGAATCAGAGGGTCCTCTCTTCTTTCGTATGCCTTTTATTGTTGACTTCAATTGCCCCCACTGCAGCAG
>CAWVXH010000036.1:0-7099 GCA_963934165.1 uncultured Candidatus Poseidoniales archaeon | reverse complement strand
TCTGTAGGGGGCGTAACTTGAAAGCAAACAAGTGAAGCGCAAACCATGGCGGTTAAATGCCTACTTTCTGAACAAGAGCAAAGGTGGCTTGATGACGGCATTACCGAGTTCAACACAGGTCGCTACTGGCACGCCCACGAGGACTGGGAGGAGATGTGGAAGTCACTCAAGGCGAGAGAGGCTGACCAGCGATACATCCTAGGTATTCAAGGACTCATCCAGACTACAGCTCTGCTGTTCCAATACGAGCGACAAAAAACCCGAGGCATCATCAAGATGTGGGATAAACTGACCGACAAACTAGGCACGCCTGAATCACCCTTGTTCGAGAATTTATGGTGTGTAGACATTCCAAAAGTGCTTCAAGATGTTCTCCCCTTCCTTACCGATGCAACCGCTTACGAACCCACTTGGGGGCTCAATCCAAACACAGTTCTAATCTGACAGAGGTCCCAGCTAGCCTATTACTCCAATAGGCTCAATTCTCTCCAAACCATGTGCTGGCAGATGCAGAGAAACGAGGTATCTGCTACCAAAGTAGCCAAGATGATGAACAAGCGTAACTGGGAAGGTAAACTAGGTGGAACTTGGACAGCACAGAGTGTCCTAAAGGTAACACAGAACAAGATCCATACAAAAAGACGCAGATTCAGATTTCCAGACTGGTGGGGCGACTCACACGCCACCCTATGATCCGACACTGCTTCGATTTGGACTCCATCCACCTATCCATAGTCCTAATCCTATCATTGCAATCTGGGCGAAAAGCCTCACTATATGCCCAGTAGGTGAAAGGGAGGCTCCATCACCCAGCTCTATATCGTAAATCCACATGTATAGATTAGCAGGATAAATTAGGATGAGGAAGGCAGCAGCGGCGTATCCTGAAATCTCCTTGGTTTGAGGTATAATCAATCCAATTCCCAGAAAAATCTCTGCCACACCACTTGCTAAGACCCAAAATTTGGGTGATCCAAGTATTGATGGGACTATGGGCTCAAACCAATCAGTATCAGTGAAATGCAACAATCCTGCGTATAGGAAAAAAATACCGAAAACTGACGCCAAGATTCTTCGCAGTTCCATACTATCCTATTTCCAGTATACACGCTCTTTCAGAACAAATCGTCGTCATCATCAGATTTCGTTTCAAGGTCCATCATTTTACCAGCCTTCGGAGCATTCTTTTTCTTACGAACGACAGTAGTTTTCTGATCAGCCTTAGCCTTCTTTACCACAGTAGCCTTTTCCTTGGCTTGCTCAGAATTTTTCCGGTCCTCTTTCGCCTGCTTTTCCAATTCTTCCAATTGTTCTGGCGTCATTCCGGATTCTCGTGCGAGCTTGACTCTACGCTCATCGCGAGCACGGATTTCGAGAAGTCTCTGACGAGCCTTGTCATAATGTTGCATCATATACATTGCATCGTGCTCGAGAAGTGGTGAATCGGAAATAATCGTAATATCGAGCCAGTCGCCTTCCTCTGCGAGATATTCTGCGAATGGTTCGAATTTCAAATCAGATTTCTTGATCTGTGTGTAGTGTAGAGCATTACCCATGCGATGTTCCACGCCAGCAAAGTGGCAGAAGAATTTCTTGCCGCCGTAAGTTTCGCGAACTTGATCGAACAATTCCGCGTAATCTTCACTAGTCTTCATTCGACCATGACCGCGAGCGTGGATATGTGCCATGTTGATGACTGGTACGGTGCCTTCGACGTGGTTGCACACCTCGAGAACTTCTTCGACGGTTCCCCAGAGTTCTTGTCTACCCGACATTTCTATTCCGACAAGGGAAGGCTCGGCTTCGTGGACCCACGGAAATGCTGCATAATCCTCCTCCTCCTTTGCATCTCCCCAAATTGAGTGGACTCGGTCGACAATTCCTGAAAAAATGTTGGCTACCTCTTCATTCGCCTTCGTCCCAGGATCCCATTCTCCATATGGCCCAACGTGGTAAGTTAGATGACGAGCATTGAGGATTTTTCCCGCTTGCATACTCGATTCCATCTTTAACAAAGTTCGATTTCTCTCTCTTCGATTTCCGAGTAACTCTGCATAATATGGGCCGTGCATGTTCATTTCAATATCTGAATTCCATGATAAAATTCCAGCCTGCCAGTATTGATCGAAGTGTTTTGGCTGGATGGTTCGGACGGTTTGAATCTCCATCGCGTCAAGTCCGAGGACGGTGATATCGTCCATACCTTCAACGATGGTTCGACCTTTACAAGACAGTGGCACTCCGGCCGGACCCATTCTTAGTGGCATATGCTACACTCCCGCAGGACTGGCCGAATGGGTGTCCCTACAAAAGGGGTTGCGCTCTTACCCCTTTGGGGTAGACGCAATTCAAATGATTTAAATCAGTCTGTAGATTGAAATTATGCCTATTTTAGGAAATTTCAATCAAGACCGTGCTGCTGACTCTACGCCAGCGATGCCAGTTCCTACACTCGGTAAATTACTCAAATATCGAGCTAACCATTCCAATGATTCCAATCTTTCTTTGGTTTCTATTTTTGTCGAGCCGAGGGCATGTTCAATGCTTGCCATTCTCTGTTCAGGATCGTAACTGCAGACATGAGGTGTCAAGCCACGAAGGCGAATTTCATGCAGTAATTTTTCTTGTGGGATTTCTTCTATTTTTGATATTGCTGCGAGTGCTGCAGGTGTAAAAAACAGCACATGGATTTGCCGAATGCGCTCGATGACAGAACCCCAAGTTTCTGCTAGTTGGGATGGATTTATTGGAATATCGATGAGCATCACAACCCTTGCACCTTCGAGTTCACCGATGGTCATACCAGCACCCCAAGCGCTTCGTGGCGAATCACCTAAGAGAGTAGTTTGGGCGGAGTTTACCAACCAATGAATTCCGAATGTCAATTCCCGCCAGTCTATTTCGCCGTGATTGAAATTAGCAAATTGAGATCCATCTGGAGAGGTTACATATGATGACTCTGCACCTAGATTGGAGCAAAATGAAAGTAATTTTAGGACATTATCTTCGGAGTTTGGCGCACCAAATCCAGCAAATTTGACATCGCTTATCGACATCGATAATCAATCCATTTTCCAGCGTAGCAATGCGATGACTCCACCTAATCCTAAGAGTTGCTGCGCTGAATCATGCTCTTGAGAAGATTGGATAACAGCCCCCCTCGAAGCCTCGACAGTTCCCACAATTTTTTCCCAATCTTTTCGTATTGATGAGTCGGGGCTTCGTAAAAGTGCTGCATCGATAACTAAGGTTTCGACAGCACCAGCATCGGCAGCCTCAGCGATTTGCACCTGCCCATAAGCGACTGCCCCGTCAGTTGAAATTCGAGCCAGTCCTTCCTCGATAGATTTGATTTGTTGAACCAAAGCATGCTCACCGAGAACGGAATCTGCCAATCCTTTTGCCAATACTTCGTTGGCTCCGGATCGGCCTCCAATCGAAGTTGCCGAATTCAATATTTGATTCTGAGCACCTTGCGAGCGAAGATGGCTCTCGAATTGTTCGCGAGCCATACCCGGACCGCAAATAACCAATGGAACGCGGTCTGGGAAAATCATTTGAGATTCTTTTGCAACTCGCTCGAAAAATCCACGACGGACGCTAGTCGAATCATCGGCCTGTTTACCACCACCTCTCATCGAAAATTGAGAAACTTCTCGGATTCCGTGCGTCGATACTTGGTACAAAACTATCTCATCATTTTCGACTACTATCAATCCGGTTTTCGCTTTCGAACCAGCAGATTGCGCTTCACGTAACAGAGTTTTATCGGATTTGGGTAATCCACCAGGCATTGTCAATTCAATCTCATCTCTCGAAGAAATGATGTGAGTATGATGTGAGCCGATGTCAATTTTCGCTTCTTTGATTATTCCATGAGCACGTAAATTGTCAGTAAATACAGCAAATTCAGTTTTTTCGACCTCGAGCACTATCCACATCGGCTTGCGTTCAGCACTCTTCGCTCGCCCATCGTTTTGGGTACCAGTAGATGAATCTCGACGATGTGAGAGCATACCTACCGAACATCCAGGGCGGAAAACTTGGGCCAACACCCAGAGGTCATCTTCAGTCTCAACACGAAGTCGGACGCCTTCATCGAGCCTCTTGACCTGTCGCAAATCACCACAACCTAACCAAAGACACCAGTCAATTGACCGTCTTCATCCATATCCATGTCCATAGCCGCAGGTCTTCTAGGTAGCCCAGGCATAGTCATCATTGAGCCGCATATTACGACGATAAATCCAGCGCCGGCATTCAGACGAACCTCACGAATAGGTAGAGTAAATCCAGTCGGAGCGCCGAGTTCTTTCGCCTCATGACTGAATGAATATTGAGTCTTAGCCATACAAACAGGAAGTCTGTCAACACCCCACGACTTCATTGTCTCAAAGGCCTTGTAAGCCTGAGGTGAGAAGTCAACAGTGTGAGCGCCGTAAACATTTGTTGCAATGCGTAGAATTGTCTCATCCACACGCATTCCTGAATCCACGATTGGAGAGTAAGGCCTTCCCGCTTTTTCATGGGCAGCACACGCCGTAACAACAGCATCGGCAAGATTCACAGATCCAGCTCCACCCTTAGCATGGCCTTCGAAGAGAACGACATTTTTTGCACCGGCTGCAACCGCTTCTTTACGGATCGCTTCAATCTCAGCATCGGTATCTGAAGTGAAGCGGTTGATTGAGACAATAACTGGCAGGCCAGTCATAGAAATATTTCGGACGTGACGACGCAAATTTGTCGCAGCACCCGCTTGTGTCGCCTCGACATTTTCAGTTTCTAATTCATCGACAGGAGGGCGCTTGCCACCGCCGGTAGAAAATCCGTCACCGTGCAATTTCATGGCTCGAACGGTGGCGTTAATGATTACACAATCAGGCACTTTACCAGAAGCGACAGCCTTGATATGTAATGCTTTTTCAGCACCCATTTCAGCACCGAATCCTGATTCAGTGACAACATAATCAGCACATGAAAGAGCCAAATCATCAGCGATAATTGAGGAGTTACCATGTGCGATATTAGCGAATGGACCACAGTGAACAAAGGCAGGATCACCCTCGAGAGTTTGAACGAGATTTGGCAAAAGTGCATCGCGCAATAACAGAGCCATCGAACCTGCTGCACCAAGTTGCTCGGCGGTGACCATCTCTCCAGCATTCGATTTAGCGATTACAATTCGACCAAGACGAGCTCGTAAATCGACATAATCGCGAGACAAAGAAAGAATCGCCATTACTTCACTTGCAGCGGTGATATCGAAGCGGTCGGTTCGCACAACTCCATTCATTTTTCCGCCTAGACCGATAGTAACCTCGCGTAGAGATCTATCGTTCATGTCGATAACTCGTGGCCAAAAGATACGGTTTGTATCAATATCCAACTCATTATCTCGATGAAGGTGATTATCGAGAATTGCAGAACACAAATTGTGCGCTGCGGTTACTGCATGAAGGTCTCCGGTGAAATGCAAATTGATGGCCTCCATCGGCAAGACTTGCGAAAAGCCACCACCAGCAGCGCCGCCTTTGATTCCAAAGACCGGCCCCATCGAAGGTTCACGGATTACACATGCTGCATTATGGCCACGGCGGTTCAAACCTTGATTCAAGCCAATCGTCGTGACGGTTTTTCCTTCACCAAAAGGAGTTGGATTAACTGAAGTTACCAAAATTAGGAAACCTTGCTTTCCACCTCGCTTCGATTTCATAGATTCCCAATTGATTTTCGCGATAGATGACCCGTGCATAATCAGGTCACTGCGCTCAAGTCCGAGCTTTGCTGCAACCTCTTCTATGGGTGCAGGCGTGGCCTGTCTTGCTATATCCAAGTCACTATCCATTGACCAATCGGCTGAACTTACTCACTTGAAACCTTCATTTGGAACAATTCACACGAGAATCTATGGCAATACCGGCGTACTGGGGAATCGCGGGATATCCCATCGCTCACTCAATAACACCAAAGTTGTTCACTATCATAGGCGAATCGCTCGGAATGTCAGGGTCTCACTGTGTTTTTATCGAGGCAAGTTCGATAGATGAATTTGAAGAAAATATTGCCAACCTCGATGGAGAACTTTGGCTGAGTTGTACAGCGCCACTGAAACATTCACCACAGACTCGATTGGGAGTGAATGGACCAAAAGGTGTGAATGCTGTTAATCAATTGAAGAGAGTCGACAAAGATTGGTTCGCGACAAGCACGGATGGTGTAGGATTTATTGCAGCTTGTCGACACATCGAAGTCGAGCCACGAGGGAGTATTTTGCGAATACGTGGAGGTGGTTCAGCCGCTCGGGCAATCGCAGCAGAATGGGCTGCAGCTGGAGGTAAAATCATCCCAGTCACTGGCCGACGAGCATTGATCAGTGGACCGTGGGATGGAGCGATAATTTTCGATGGGGAAACGGTTGAGGCAGATATCGCCATCGACCTCGATGCCGATGCTGGCGGCGGAAATTCAGTCGAACTTTCAGCAAAATTACAGGTATCAATTTCCTACGGAGAGGGGGCGAGTTCTGATGACTTCGCAGTAATTATGGTCGTAGCTCAGCATTTAGAAGCATGGAAAAATCTCTATGCCCCAGAAAGAGCAGCGGATTTACCCACATTGTCACTCCTCCTCGAAAGACTCTCTGATTTCAATAAAATTAAGAATTAACAATGGTGCGATAAGCAGCCACCAAGTAATCAAAGAACCTGGTCCAACGGTTAGTTTACCATTGAAGCCAATCAATGATTCATATCCAGGCTCGCCTTCGACAGGAGAACTTTTTGTGACATTTTCTCTGGCTCCTTCATCCAGCAATCCTAGATCAAATCCAACTGATTCGTAGGTGAATAGGAATCCTTTAGTAGAAATATCAAATCCACTATCTTGTTGAAAGTGAGCGAATTGATTGGTTTCAACAGTTTCTTGGGTATTAGTATCGAACCCCCCTGTTGATGATTCATCACCACTTTCATCTCCGCCAGAAATTCCAAAGTCGATGGCTACCGCTAAAGGGATAGCGATTAGGATAATCGAGATTCCAATTACCCAAGTAGCAACATTAGCGATTCTAATTAAGCGAATTGGACGAAAAATTGAC
>CAWVXH010000035.1:0-7535 GCA_963934165.1 uncultured Candidatus Poseidoniales archaeon | reverse complement strand
AGGGAATAACTTGGCGCAAACCAACTAATCGCAGGCCTTTATTCTCGAATCGCTGGATGATTTCTCCGACTAATCCACGTTGTACGCCGTCGGGTTTTAGCATGATGTAGGTGGTTTCCATGGCCACGCGGGGCGTGCCCTTACTTTTCAATGAAATGCTTCCAAAATGCATTGCATTTCGGGTATTTCATTAGCTGAGCATATCCCTTACCCAATGGTTTCTGGAGGATTAATTAATCATGATAGTGGTATCTTCTTGCGATTGATGCAATTGTCTGAGCATTCTGGAATAGGATTCGTAAGCTCCAATATTATCGATTATCGATGTCTGCATCAATTCCATAAATCCATCTTTATTTGGAATTTGATTGACCGATTTAACTTCAAATGCACCTTTATTATTCAATTTAAAATCGAACCCTTGGTCTCTTTTGTCTACCAAGTCTACCAATTGTTCGGCCTGAATCATATTATTATCTGATAATTTCCAGACAGATCTTGAGCGAACTTCGTATTTATTTTCGTCAAAAAATTGAATAAGAACTTCCCATTTTTCCGTTTCACTTTCAAATAATGCATTGATTCCTTTGGCTTCTTCGTCCAAACCGAGATCTTGCAATCCAGTGCTTCGAAAACCATCAACCGTTCTTTTGTAGGCTTCAATAGGTGTCAGTGAACCATCCCCATACATGTGAATCAGCAAATTTGGTATCACGTAGTCATATTTAGTTTGCAGTATGAAATGGTTACAAAATGCAAAATATCAATGATTTTTTTTCTTAACATCTCATTTTTACAAGAGAATTGATGAATTTTCTGTTTCCTTAATAAGGTGTCAGAATCAATATTCTGTGTTATGTCTGCGCCCGGACACAAAAGAGGGCAGCTCGAGAAAGATGAACCAAGAAAGGAGGACAGTGCATGGATAACGTAACTACAGAAGTTGTATTTGCTGATCACACTGGGCATTCCGCTCTGACGCTCACGAAAGAGGAGACAATCAACCTCGTCGAAAGCAATCAGGGCCACTGGGTTTACCGCAACAATCAGATGGTGCAAGCGAATGATCTCGCTAACGCTGACTGGAATGATGTTGGTACAATCCACATAATGCCTGGTTTGACTGGTGGGTATTGACTGACTCAACAAGAATGACTGAGAGCAGAATTTTGCTCTCTGACGGATTTTCTTCAAGTCTCTCTTGGCCGTGATTGGCTGCGGGTTGCCGCCGAGAGGGACTCTAAACAAATTGAATAGGGTGGGATTTTTATTTTCACCTTGTGACTTGCAGAAAGTGAACGAAAAGTGAACAGAAATTGGTACAGAAGGTGAAATAATGGCGGAAGAAGATAGTAAAATAGAACAATTGGCAGAATTGGATGATGAAATTGTGATTGGAATAGTCGGTGCAGGTGGCATTGGCTCGAATTTGATGTGGTCGTTGGTTACGGCTTTGCACCGAGGTCAATTGATTGAAAGCCTCGGTGGAATACACATTTGTATTTACGATTCAGATATCGTTTCCGAATCGAATCTTGCTCATCAACGATTTAGTCGCTCAGATATTGGAATGAAAAAAGTCTATGCTATTTCAGATCAGATGTCAGAATACCGCTCATCCTTACTCACAATCGAAGCTTGTGGATGGGATGTTCGTCAAGTAGACGATTTGCATAATTGTGACCTCGTCATCGTCGCAGTAGATTCTCATCAAGCGCGACGAGTAGTTCACAACAATTGTCGATATTTTCTTGATTTACGCTGCCTTGGCGATGGCTATGTGGCAATCGATGATACGGTTGATAGAAAATTGCTCGAACAATTAACTCCCGACCAGGAATCTCAATCTTGCCAATTTGATGGTGCTATCGAATCAGGAAACATCCAATTTGGATATTTACTCGCTGCAGCACATGGTGCTCAATGGATTCTGCAATCTCTTCGTATTATTTCTGGAGATGATAATGCGATGCGACCTGACCCACAAACAGCTAATATTACATTTGGTACAGCCGGAAAATTACCTCAGGCAGAGTATCAACCTCTTGAGTATGTGCCTCGAGATCCTGTGACCCCTAAGATTCATCCAGAATCCGAACTAAATCTTGAAGTCGATTCCAACAATCACGGTTCAATAAAAATCAGAGAAACCCTTGCTGCATACGCAAAAAACGAGGATTGGAAATCGTTGTGGGATCTTGCTGATAGCATGGGGAGAGAGGTTAGTTTGTTGTTTGATTCAACCGAAAAAGTCTGGGTAGATGTCGGTACAGCCGGCCGTGTCGCAATGTCACCGCCGCTAGGCTCGATTGCGCCCTACAAATTGTGGCTTCACACCCACCCTAGAGATGCATATTGGTCGAAAACTGACACTAATACTCTCACTGCATACACTCCACTTCTCGATATGGCATATGTACTCGGTCATGACCACATGAAAATTGCTAGAAACATAATTGCAAAAGACCTAGAAGACACCGAGCAATTAACAATCGAATCCTCAGGTCCTTTGAGTCAATGGACCGATGAAGATTGCCTGAAATACAAATTAATGGAGGCGTTGAATTGATTGATGAAAATAGAAAAGAGATCGAGGCGTTTGAAAAAGTATTAGAAAAACTTGACAAGAAACAAATCAGTGTAGATTTGATTATCCAGACTTTACTTGGAAAAGATATTGATGATGAAATGATTGAATATATTCGAATAGCTCTTGAATCAAATGAAGACGGTTTTACAATGAAAGATATTGTAATTGGAGTACTTAATTTGAACAAATGGCGAGAAGATAATTGTTAATTTGAATTAACTAGTATTATCTTTAATTAAAACTGTTCAAATGATTAGATTTTTATTGTTATTTTTAGGGTTATAATAACACTAATTTCACCAATCGTTTACAAGGTGGAATATACAATAAACCCCCTGAATCGGGGTCGTAAGCATCATTTCACCATCACCTTCAATAGGCGCCCGGCACCGCTTCCAAAGTCCCGGAGGGGCGGCGACTAATCGGGGTGATACTCGACACTGCTCCGGAGGGCGCCTGAGGCGAGAAATATGTGTGAAAAAGTTACGACACCCAACAATAAAAATGAAGATGAATGCTGCCAAAACTGTGGCGGTTCCAAATTTGAAAGTGGCGATAGTCACTATCATTGTTCTGAATGCGGAGTTCAACATCAACCGTTAGGATATGACAATGAATACAAGTTCCCTAGTGAGGGTGAATCAAGTCGAATCGCCAACCATGTTTCAGCACTTGGCTCTCAGATCAAGCCTGAAAAAGGCTCCAAAATAGCGAAGAAATTAATTCAATTACAGAAACGAGAAAGTTCTCGGCGCCTTACATATTCAGAAGAAATATGTGAGCAAATTGAGAAGGCGGGTGAACCGAGTAAAGTTGTTATCGATGCGAAAATAATGTTGGATAAAGCGAACGAAGTTCGTGGTATTTCTTATAATCGTGATAAATTGAAAGGTGAGCCAAAAAATAAGGTTGAGAGGTCTGAATACCGAAAACGTGTTTATGCTGCCGCAGCACTTGTGATTAATGCAGGTTTAGGGTCAGAAAATCGTGCCAATCAACTTGTTGTGGAATGGAAAATTGATAGAAACGACTTAGCTGAAGCAATCAAAACGATAGAGAAAAATTTACGAAGAAATATTCCAGTTAATCACTCTCTTCATCGCCGTTCTCCAAATGATGATTATGACGATATACGTAGAGAATTGTTGGCATTGCAAATCTCTACTATTCGAGACCATTTGAGAACTCATCTAGGTCCGAAATCATCACGTGAATTGACTGAGAGAGCAGTTAGTCTGATGATGAAACATGGGGAGCCGATGGAATACGGCCAGGAAGCGATGAACTGTGGCCGATATCGAAATGATAATCCTGACAAAGCTGCAATGAGGGCTGTTGTTCATGCTATGATTGAACTTGGGTTCGAAACAACCGATGCTCGAGAATTATATGCATTATTCCCAGTTGTCGGTATGAAAAGTTTCTTCAATCGAATTGCAATTGTTTTCAGAGATTATCCAACACATGTTTGGTAATTGAATAAATACGAAAATCATTCATCTCTATGACCTTGTTCAGCTCTTCAGAAAACCTATCTTCCATGTTCTTCCATTCGTCTGATATGTTCAAGTCGCTGTAGTTGATTAACTAGATCTTCTAATTGGGCGTTAACAACATCAAAATTTCTATTGCCTCTTCTTTGATTGGCATCGCGTATATCATTCAATTCACGAATACGATTTTGAAAATTTGCTATTTCTCTTTGAACTCGATGGTATTCTTCTTGATTTCCCCCTCTGCCTATTTTCGATAAATGAACTCGAAGGGTGCCGATATGTTTACTCGAATTTTCATCATTCAACAATGCCATTGCAATACTTCCTAATGCATCACCGAGAACCAATTTACGAAGTTCTGGTCTCTCGACAATACATAATTCTCGTCGTCGCCGATCTGTTTCCGCTCCGCATGCTGTGACCTTGAACCGGGTATTGTGTGGCCCAAGGCCTGGTTTGATTTTGTAAAATTCGCCAGATGATCCTTCGACTCGAATTGAATAATCCTTTTTCTCGCTAGAATTTGCCAAAATAAGGGCAACTTTGTCGGAATTATCAATAATTCCACGTAAGAAATTAATGCCTCGAATATCTTCTCTCTTCAACAGATGTGAATCAGTGTCAGCGAATAATTGTTGTTGAAAACAATCGATATTAATCCTCTCTGGATGGCCTGGAGCGCTCAGAGACCAATTAATCATCTGAGCCCAAATTTCTGGATTATTTGCAACTCTAATCAATCGCCATTTTTCACCTCGGCGAACTCTAATCATTAATCTGCCATTTCTGATAATGAGATTTATTGGAACATTTCTATTATTGTTTTGATTATTGTGATTATTCTCTTTGCTAAACCAAGTATTTGACCATGACGTAGTTTCAAATAATCGTAGATTTTCTTTGTAAAACGCGCGAATATTATCTTCGCGAAGAGTCCTCCTGCCTAATTGCGTTACCCAATCTTGTCGTGTTATGAATGAGCGGCGATTTTTTACTACATACATTGGATGAGTCTTCATATTGGCCGGAATAAATCGATCTCTATCTATATTTGATGCCCGGTGATTTGTGGTGGCTAAGTGGAGAGAGAAGAGTAGTGTTTTCCAGTCGATTTCTTCGGCACCTTTAGTGAGAACCATTTTCGATAAATCGCGATATGGAATATTAAGTTTGGTCCCATCTATGAAAAAACTTTGATCTGCATAAGAGAGATAGCTTTCATCAGGTAAAATTCCACCGCGATGTAATAATTTACGAATATCAGGGTCCCTTAATCCGTATTCATTTTCAATTTGATAGAAATTCTCTTGAGAAATTTTCCAAGGTGGAGGAGCTTCAGTTATCCATTTGTATTCAAATTCTGACAAGGGTTTTCTATTTAGCCACTCGATTCCGTCTTTTTCCATATCTGCAAATGCTCGCCAAACTCGCTTGATTATCGGCTCAGGATTACCCATTCTTGCATGTAGTTTCTCAAATTCTTTTGAAGTGCCTAGAGATTCAATCGAATAATTCAGAATTAGTGGAGCTAAGACCTGACAATATTCGCACCATTCTTTATCGGTCTCTTCATTACATCCATGGCAATTATTCATTTCACTCACCACTTACTTGGTTTTGTTCCAACATTATTTGCGTAATCTCTTCCAAATGATTCTGATAATCTTCAATTGCTTGTTGGTCTGGTTCTCCATCTTGTTGTTGGTCTTCCTGAAATTGTAAATATTCGAGAAATTGTTCAGTTTCGTCAGCCAATTCCTCTTCCGATTCAGGTTCTTCTTCATGTTCGAATTCGTCTTCAAAATGCCCATTTCCAATCATATTTTCAATACAATTTTCATATAATTCACAAACTTCCATCCACCAGTTTTCTTTTGATTTAGTTTGAGTAATTTCAGCCTGTTCCATCGATTGAAGTAGCAATTCAAGTGTGATGATGTAGTTTCTTGTCTCAGTGTCGTTGTAAAGTGCCATGAGATAACCAGCAGCGAGATCGCCTGCTGGCAAAAATTGGTTACCTAATGGGTCGATGCAAATATCAATGCCATTTGTGGATGTATTGAGGAAATCCGAATTACAATATGCTTCTACCATATATTTTCCAGGATGATCCGACGAACGAATCAAGTAATGTAAACCTGAATTCCCTTCGACTCGAATCGCTGAATCCACCCCCTCATCATTTATTGGAACAACCGAAGATCTTTCTCCCATTTTCTTTATTTCATCATGCAATAGTCTCGCTGATTTTAATTGTCGTTCGCTCGGCAACCATTTCCCATTCTCTTCTTCCCAACACCAGAATAGTCTGGTGACAAAATTAGATCTTTTTGTGAAAGGTGGTTCAAGAGCCCAGGAAATAATATGACGCCAAATTCGAGGGTCGTTGCCTAGTGGGATGAAAGCCGGACTGCTTTCTTTGAGAACGATAAGTTGCAAGCGATTTTCGTGAACAACCAAAATTGGAGCAAAAAATTGCTCAAAAGCTTGGAGATAATCAGCATCATCGCCGGCTAAAAATTCCAGCCAAGCCGAGCCAACACTTCCACCGAATTCTTCTATCAATTCCTCATTTGCACGAGACATAGTTCCATAGTTTGGTTGAGAAAATTCAGAATCCATTTCTTTATGAGCTAACTTTCCTATTAATTCTTGAAAAGGATGTAGGTCATTTTCGAATTGCCTAGCGACATTTTCACAGAATGGTGTGTTTATGCCTCGCCAGGAATTCCCCATCATCCATAACGACCATGCTTCTCGTTCGAGATATTCCGGTGTTCGAAGTATACAACTCAGAGCCAGAATAAATTTCCCCCAATCCTTAATTGCACCAGCTCTTTTTGGATTGGATAACCATTCAGAGATGTCGAGTAGCGGCAAACCTTTCTTGATTTTCACGCCATCTATCTTGTATTCAGAAGGATTAATAATCTCCAAAATTGAATTGCCGGGGAGTGGAAAGATTCCTGCGAAACTATTCCCAAATCGTTGTATTGAGTCCCGAACTTCCTGCCAAATCATACTTTCAGATTCCCAATATGGCGCAGGTCCTCTGCGAGATTGGAAAGCAGGAGGAAGGGCAGTACCGAGATTTATGTCTTGAATTAAATTTTGAATTCGTTGATGATGAACCAAGTCCCTGCCTGATTCAATTAATTCATTGACGAAGTTACGTTGGTCTGTGCTCGGAATTTGATTATTGTGCAGCCCGATGAAAGGCATTACCAGAACTTCACAACCGGCACACATAGTATTTGGTTTAGGGACGGTACCGTTGCACCATTCGCATATGTAAGACATAATAGAAATTGAATCCGACACTATTTAATCGGTTCAAGTTTCGTCATCCGTGGGTCGAATTAATTCGGCCAATTCTTCTGGTAATTTCACTTCTTCTTCATCGCCGTTGTGAATCATCGCCTGTGACCAAACCCAACCTAGTTCTTCAT
>CAWVXH010000034.1:0-8174 GCA_963934165.1 uncultured Candidatus Poseidoniales archaeon | reverse complement strand
AAAGTGGTGCCGGGAGGGGGACTTGAACCCCCGACCTTCGGATGTCTCAGACATTTTCGGTTAGGCTGTTGCGCTCATCGTAATTTCCGCAGAGGAAAATCCTCCGCAGAAAAATACCCTATGAGTCCGACGCGCTACCAACTACGCCACCCCGGCAATTAAGCCGCTCCACCGGCAAACCCCATTTGATTCTAACCATTGAATTACAACGAGTTTTCTAAAGATTACTTGAAAAGGAGTAAGGGGAGGGGAGGGGTTATGAACACAGCAAGCAAGATTGTTCTTGGACTCGGTGTAATCATCACTCTATTCGGAGGAATTTTAATGGGAATGGGTGGAAATGACCTAGGCGAATCAGTAGGTGGTTTGGAATTCGACTTCGATGGAAAAGAATTGTATTCTAGCGATCAAGGTGGGAATTTCGAGACACCTGGAGAGTTGTATGGAATCAATGTGTATGCGGTTGGTTCGAATGAAACGATTGATTGTGATAGTTTCGCTGATCAAATTATCGTTACTGACAAAACTGCGAGAAGCGTTTTCGACAAGGATTGTAATTCAGATGGAATGGATGAGTTTGACAAGACATTCTTGGGGATGTTGTGGTTTGAACATCCCGATGAATTAACCATTGAAGCGACCGAGGGGGAAGTGAAAGTTATCGCTTACGGAATCAGCGGAAACCTCGATGGCGCCGGAGACGCAGCTTTGTCGTTAGTTGGTGGAATGGTGGTTCTTTGCTGTGGTATTTTCATTCTTTTGATTGGGTTTGTGATGGCATTGACTATGACGAATAATAAACAATCTCAGGTAACTTATCAACCGGTTGGCACGCAAGTAGCCACAAAGGAAAATTGGTTCGAAGAGTGAGTCAAATCACTGCGAACCATTGATGAGTCGTTTACCCTCGCGAAAGCATGGTCGACGTCAATACTGCGCTGCAAGCCAGTGCTTACAACGACCGAAAACGCAAGTCTGGCGGTTCCGCCAAAGATGATGATTCAAAATCACGAACAATTGAGCCATTCGACCCCATTGCTTACGCAAAGAAGGAAACTGCGGACATGTATTCGATGTGGCTTGTTATCATCTACGGTTTAGGTATCGCTGCACTTTTGCGTTATGTCATGATGCCTACGATGACTGAACCAGACGACATTCTATACCTAATCCCCCTACTTCTTTGTGCTACAGTTCCTTCGCTTCACAAATTATTCATACCCAAAAAGCATTACGAACTTTACACAAAAGGAAATTGGTTTCGAGCCTGTATGCTGTTCATATTTTCATGGCTCGCCCTCTCGTTTGCGTTGGTCAATCCACCGCTAGCAGATATCGCACCACCAACAACAGCAGGTGGGTTGGACATCGAGGTTACAGATGGTGTCATCGATGCGACGTGGAAGGGTGGCGAATACACTATCGGATTAGATCAAGGAACTGTCGATATAGTATTGGGATTCGCAGTTCGAGACAATGTCGATGCTGAAACCGCGATGCTTTCTGGTGAGATTTCATATCGTGGTGAAATTATTCAAACGATTTCGTCCGGAACTGTAATCTCTCATACGGACGAAATAGCTACTTTTGATGCGATTGAAAATTGGACTCGTGGGGCAAAAGTCGCACCACATGAAATGGATGTCGGTGTTGCTTGGGATTTAGGGACTTTGAGTCCAGGTGAATATACCGTTCATATCGTTTTGAGCGAACAGGGTGATCCTTGGGAAAATGTCTGGGATAAGACTTACACAATTATCATCGCTCAAACGTCAACCGCTTGAGTTTGCGAATCTAGCGGATTCAAAATTAACTTGCTTAATTCATATTAGTGAGCAAATTTTCGCAGTCATCGCGTCGAGTTGAAGGGTTTCTCCACCACCTTCGACCATTCGATAATCAGTTTCTGCCATCGCTTCTGTGACTTTCAGTTTCTGTAATTCATCGAGGAATGCAACATTACCGAGTTCTCGATGTAATTGATTGACCAGATCTGTGCCTGCGAGTCCGAAGCGGTCGAGTAAGTCCCGTAGACGGCGGCGCGCGGGTTGGAAGCCATCTTGTTGGCAAGCGAGAAAGAATCCATGCAATTCTTCTGGAGGAGCGGTTGCAGTCGTCTCGTAAATCAATTCCCTGGTGACATCTTTGTCAAGTGAAGCTGCAACCTGAAGAGATGTGATGGCTTTTCTGAGATCACCGAGACTGACATGAACTATTGCATCAGCAGCCTCGGAGTGAAGATTGATTCCTTCTCTTTCAGCGACTGAGACAATCATCTCCCTCACTTGGTCGTCCGCAATTGGACGGAATCTGAAAATCGCACATCGTGACTGGATTGGTTCGATGATTTTTGATGAATAATTACAGGATAAAATAAATCTGCAAGTTGCTGAATTTTGTTCCATTATTCGACGAAGCGCACCTTGAGCATCGGGAGTTAGTGCGTCGGCTTCGTCGAGGAAGATGACTTTGAATGAAGTTCCAGGGATTGGAGCAGTTCGTGCGAAGGATTTGACTTTCGTTCGAATCGATTCGAGCTTTCGCTCGTCGCTAGCATTCATTTCTAACATATTTCGGCGATAATCATCACCGAAAACATCCTTGGTCAGTGCTAACGCAGCTGTTGTCTTGCCAGTTCCCGGCGGACCGGCGAGCAATAGATGAGGGAAGGTGCGATTGTTTGCATATGCCTTGAGCCGGTCAACGACTGCGCGCTGACCTTTGATATCGCCAACCGTAGCCGGTCGATGGCGTTCAACCCAAAGTTCACTCATACAATTTACCTCTCAACATCGAGCGTCCTTGAAGGTTATGTTCGGTCTACTGCCGTTCCTCAATACGATTCATCATCGGTTGGGAAAGTCCTGTCTCGAACATCGCTAATGTAAGCCTTGACAGCACCATCAATCGAAGCCCCTAGATCATCATACCGACGCAAAAAACGTGGAGAAAAGTCCTTGGTAATTCCCAACATATCGTGTAAAACCAGAACTTGTCCATCGCAATCAACGCCGGCTCCGATTCCGATGGTTGGAATCGTTAGTTCTTCGCTGACTCGCTTGGCAAGTTCAGCAGGAATTTTTTCGAATACGATAGCGAAGCAACCCGCTGCTTCGAGCGCCTTCGCATCCTTGATTAATTTCTCTGCTTCAGTATTTTCTTTAGCGCGAACGGTATATGTGCCGAACTTGTAAATCGATTGTGGCGTGAGGCCTAAGTGACCCATTACAGGGATTCCAGCAGTGAGAATCCTCTCAATTGATTCAACGACTTCAATCCCTCCTTCGAGCTTAACAGAATGCCCTCCAGATTCTTTCATGATGCGGATAGCCGAATCAAGCGCTGTCTTGGAATCTCCTTGGTAACTGCCAAATGGCATATCGACTACAACTAATGCGCGCTCGACTCCATTAACTACGCATTGAGCGTGGTAAATCATGTGCTCCAAAGTGATTGGAACTGTTGATTCATTGCCTGCCATCACATTTGAAGCAGAATCGCCAACGAGGATGACATCGATTCCTGCGGCATCGACAAGGCGAGCTAATGAGTAATCATAAGAGGTTAACATGGTGATTTTTTCACCATTAAGTTTCATTTCTTGAAGAGTGTGTGTAGTGACCTTTTTTGCGCCGGATGCAATTGCCATAGACTCGCCTCGCTAGGCTTGCGAGTATGATACCTGCCTTCAATTACACGATGAAGGTTTCAATCGAAGATTACGATAGTTTACAGTATCATCTCAGAGAATTTCATCTTCGCCGATGTGTAAATCGCCTTCAAAAATTGCAACTAATTCATGAATGTCGATTTGGCCATCATGATTTACATCGATGTTCTCGAACATTGCCGCCAAATCATCTTCGTGGATCTCTTCTCCCATATTGTCAATTATCGTCAAAAATCTTTTCAGTGCATATTCTCCTTTTTCTCGGCGGCTTTGTTGTAAGTCTTGCAGTGGAATGAGTGCAGAAAATAACATCGGAGCGAATATCACAGTGATGATTGCTACGAGAATAATTGCTGAATTCATTGCTTCATTGATGATTTCAAGATCTAATGCAATCATTGAGGCGGCAATGATTAGTGAAAGACGCGCAGAGAGAAGTGAACCGGCGGCAATCGATTCCTTCCAGCTGAAAGCGAATCGGAAGATCAGAGATGGAATGAATTTGACTGTGATTGCCGCACCCAGAATTACTGGAACTATCAACATCGCTTCTCGTGAGTTGACCAATTCTGGAAGATTAAATCCGACTCCAACGAGGACAAAGAAGATTGGGATAAAGAAAGAAAATCCAAAGGCCTCTAATTCTCGTTCGACACGCCTATCTTTGGAAGTTGTTAGTAAAGAAATAATCACACCAGCGATGAAAGCGCCGAGGATCATTTCTGTGTTCAGCACCTCAGCGAGAACGATAAAAGAAACCATCAATGCGAGACTGGCACGCAATTTGATTTGTGCGGTAGCGTGAGAAAGATCTTCGAGTAAATTAGAAATCCGAGGGATGTTTTGGAGAACCTTACCGGTGCGATAAAGTGCAGCGAAGGCGACAAATAGCAGGAATACGAGCAACATCTTCGGACTAATCGAGCCTTCTACAAGATAGGTTGCATAAAGTGAAATCAATAACATTGTCACAAAATCAGCGAGCAAAGCAGTCAACAAAATAGTCTGACCAAATGTGGTTTCGTTCAAATGACGTTCTTTCAAAACCGGCAAGACCACACCAAGTGAGGTTGTTGATAGAATTAACGCGAGCATCCATGGGTCGTCGATGAATCCTTGTCGGACGATAAGAATCGAGAGGATTACAGAGGTTGCAAGAGTCAACGAAAAGGAAGCCGGACCGAGAATTATCGGATTTTGATAGAAGGCTAAATCCTGACGCTCACGAGATTTTTTCGCGATTTCTCCGAGCATATTGAAATCGATTTCCATTCCTGCAATAAACATCAGATAAGCGAGGCCGAAATCGCGCATGAATAGAATTACTTCTGAATCTAAAATGACCAAATCTAAAAAGCTGGGGCCAAGAATAATTCCAGCAATAATTTCACCAACAACTATCGGTACCTGTAGGCTAGTATTTCTTGAAAGCAAAATTGGGACAAGAAAAGCAGCCAATAAAACGAACATTAAAGAAATGAAATTGGTATCATAAATTGCTTCTGCAGTCACCTGAATTCACCCCCAATTGTAGACGGTCGGCATTCGCTCTGCGTGTTAATGTTGTGAAGTCGATTCGCTGCAAACCTGCAATCGAATGCTTATTCTCTAATGGGGTGTCTGACTGAACGAAAATGAACCGCCTCGCATCGATTCTGGCTTTGCTGATGATTACAGCTACCTTCAGCGGATGCCTCGGATTTGGGGACGGGGAATCATCGATTTTTTCTGATGACCCGACACCGCTGAAAATCAATCATGTTCAGGTAAAAGGCACACATAATTCTTACCATATCAAGCCGTTTGGACCGACCGCGAGGGCTTATGAATACACGCACGAACCATTGGATGTTCAGGCAGGAGAGTTTGACGTTCGGCAGTTTGAACTCGATGTTTGGTGGGATCCACGAGGCGATTTGCGAGTTTATCACAATCAATATGACTCTAGAAGCACCTGTGATACTCTCGCTGATTGTTTAGGTGTGTTGAATACTTGGTCAGATGCTAATCCGACCCATGTACCATTGATGATTTGGGTAGAGCCGAAAGAATGGGTAGAGCAAGCTTCTGATATTACGACCATCGCCGGATTGCAAGGCATGCTCGAAAAAATTGAAGAAGAAGTTAAGCAAAATTGGCCTGATGAGAAATTGATTACTCCTGACGATGTACGTGGAGAGGCAGCGAGTTTGTCCGAGGCTGTTACAACAAATGGCTGGCCATTATTGGAAGAGTCTCGCGGCAAGGCGATCTTCATTCTGTTAGCGGGTGGAGGAATTAGGGAAGAATATCACCAAAATTTCCCCGGTTTAGTCGGCTCAACAATGTTCACAATGTCTGTTGAAGGTACACCAGAAGCGGCAATTTTCTCCAATACCGACCCGATTGGTAATGGAGAGCAGATTCGCAATCTTGTAGAAGAAGGATACATCGTTCGCAGCAGAGCAGATGATGCTGAGGATGGAGAGGCTGATAGCAATAATACTGCGAGATTGGAGGCTGCAATTGCTAGTGGTGCTCATTCGATTTCAACCGATTATCCCGCTAAGGTAGAAGATATCGACTACTGGGTTGAGTTGCCGGATGGGCCAGTCGCTTGCAATCCGGTTTCTGCACCACCGGACTGTACCGCCGAACGAATAGAATCGTCACCAGCCTAGATTTCTATTGACCAGAGAAGCCTGATTAATTCAATCTCAGACTTTAGCGATAACCTTCAGCTCGACCGCAATAGAGGTTGGAAGGGCGCGAACAGCACAAGTAGTTCGAGCGCATAGAATCTCAGAGAAATACTCTGCATAGACCTCATTATATCCTGCAAAATCCCGGTCCATATCAACGAGGAAAGATAGGCAATCAACCACCTTGTCTAAGGATGAGCCAGCATCTTCAAGAATTATTTTGATGTTCTCGATTACCGCCCTAGTTTGTGCTCGAATATCGTAATCTAGAGGATCGCCATTCGCATCTTTAATCGGGCCGCCTGGAATCTCATTGGTAATTGGTTGGCGCGGGCCAATACCCGATACAAAAAGCAAATTTCCGACACGGAATGCATGAGGATAAGCCCCAACTGCAGACGGTGCGTTCTCTGAAATTATTGGTCCGTCTTCGTTAATCATTGTACCCGCAGTTCTCCTTCCAACAACTCCGCCAACAATTGCTCCAACCGGCCCACCAACTGCAACACCAGCTGCTGCGCCGAGTGCCCCACCAGCCGAGTAGGCCATCGATTTACCATAATTATCATACAATTTTTCAATAAATTCATCCGGAGCATCAATAATCCCTGCGATTAAGGCTCGTCGATATTCAAAACTAGTCTGTTCATCGACATCTTCTGTCATCACAGCATCCCCTTATCGAGCACATCACGGTCCCCGTGGTAGAATTCAACATCATCTTCATCAAATTCTTTATCGCCAAAAGACCCATCGGTTGGAGTCAGAGTAATTACCGCTCCACCGGAGCCATGTAGGGCTTCGTAAGCCAGCACTTCGCCAGCGTAATTATTGTGCTGACCCATGGTTGCAGCCATCCACCAGGCTGGCTTGTATGCTACCACTTTACTGACTCTTATTTGACCGTGAATATCTCGACTTAACTGACTCAAATCCTCCAATCGTCCTGCTGCGAAGAATTCCAATATTTTTCGATTCCAATCATCGTCTTTTTGTGAATGAATCCGGTCATCTACCTCATCGATGTGTTCGGTAAACATACGATTTGACAAACTTGCTACAACTACGACTATCGCCTTCTTGCCCTGTTCTGCCAGAACATCACGAGCAGCCTTGCCGAGAACGATTGTTTCGGCTCGATTCGCATACATATTGCTTGAGACTATACAAGCTGGAATCCGATTGTCTGGATTCAATAATTGCAGAGCAACAACCGAGCCCGTATCAATTGGGAATCCATCATATGCAACTGTGCGAGAATGGAGGCCGCGTTTCTCTGCTGCACTTGCGTATCCATTCGCAAAATCAACATCCATTTTGAAGTCGTATGGCATACTTCCAAGATAATGAAAATCATCGTCAACATGTGTCCAAACAGGATTTTCGAGCGCTTGAATTTGATGTCCAACAATGCTCGGCCATGTCGTCGAGTAAATCAAAATTAAATCGGCTTCACTCTCTTCTATGCGCTTACGGCATGCATCGTATGCTGAACGCAGTTTACCATAACCTTCGTTTGCTTCAGGGCATAGCAGAGGATGAGGGTGAGGTGGACAGTAAATACCGAATAAAATCTCAGGTTCATTCATTTCTTCAGCCATAATCTCACCTCAAAGAACGTACTCCCGCGTTTCGTCATTTGGATCCCAAGAAGCAATTAAGTTTCCAGTACCAATAACTGATTGATAACCATATATTTCTGCAGAATAATCGGGGTGTCCCATTGCTGCCATCATCCAAATCAGTCCACCGCCCTCAGTTTCTGCAATCGTTTGCTCAGTATATTCTGGCATAATATCGATGACTTCACGACTTTTTCCTTG
>CAWVXH010000033.1:0-9654 GCA_963934165.1 uncultured Candidatus Poseidoniales archaeon | reverse complement strand
AGTTCAGAAAATTCTAATCGAATGAATCCGGGCTGATCTTCACCCGCGCTCATGGTATTGCTCAATCGCGCCGAGCAATCAATGCTGCCATAGCGATTCCCGCAATTGAGGCTGCTATGCCAATGTTCGGAAGGAATAGTTCTTGGTCAGCAGGTTGTGGTTGGTTTGTATCGATACATTCCTGATCTGATCCGCCCCAAATTTCACCATCAAACCAGCAATCGGACCAGACTTTCCAGCCCCAACCCTCTTCGGGAACGCGCTCGGTATCTCCTTCTGGAAATTTCAAATCGATTCGCCAATTGACATAGGTTGCCGTATCATTTACCATCACTTCACCGATCCAAGTTTCTCCATCATCTTGACTAATCAAATCAATAATTTCAGGTGCGTAACAAACTCCTGAGTTTACACAGATTTGTGTGACCCAAGTCACCGTTGTTCCGTTTGCTGTCGCTTCTTCACTCAGTGTAACGACAATTGGAAAAATTACCAATGAATGACTTTCTTCAGGGTATTCTAGGTTGGTAATATCAGTACCTTCGATAATCGCTGCTTCATTATCGCCACTTTTGTAGCCGGGAGAAGCGATTGCAGCGGTCGCCAAAAGACAGACTAGAGTGAAAGCCAACAGTCGCTGCATGATTCGGCGGCGGACTCGCTACAAATGAAACTTGACCGTTCGAGATTCAAGAAAACTCAACAAATTTACACATTATTGGGTTTCGAGTTCCCATAGGTCATCTCCAACCCAATGAAGCGTTTTGATGGCCTTTCCTTTGTTCATTTCCATCATCTCTTGGCCATCCACAAGTGCGATTCCCAGTGCCAACGGCTTTCCATGAGCCTCGTCGCGAACCCAGACCAACTCTCCTGGCTCAACAGAAGGGTCTGCCATCTGAATTCCCGCTCCCATGCAATCGGCGCCGTTCATCAAAAATGGAATGGCGCCGTGATCGACAGCCGCCCATTTTTCGCTCGGTTGCCACTCAAGAATTCCGCGCAGAGTCGGAAACCATTTTTTTCCTGAATCCGTTTCAACCTGCATAGCGAGAGGAATTCTGTCGACTAAAATCAAATCACGATTTTCGAAATTTCCTTTCTCTAAAAATGCTAATTGAGTATCGATTGCAACGCCGATCCGCTCTGATAACTCAGCGACGATATTGCGAATTTGTTTGAATCGAACCGGCGTCCTTCGCCTCAGCCTTTTCTCACTCACGTCATTCTGGTTGAGGACGAAGTCAAGAACTTGGTGCAAGAATTGCTAAAGAATATATTCAAACGAGAAAGGTTTTTGCGGTGTTTATGCTAATCGTTTGTCTTGATCTCGAAGGTGTTCTCATGCCTGAGATTTGGGAAGCTGTCGCAGAAAGTTTTGGTATTCCCGAACTTCGGAGAACGACAAGAGACGAGCCGGATTATGGCAAATTGATGCGCTACCGGCTCGACATCCTCGACGAGCGAGGAATAACTATTGATGATATACAGAAAATAATCGGTGAAATGGAGCCGCTCGTAGGTGGAAAATCCTTCTTGGATTGGCTAAGAGTGAATTGGCAAGTTTTGATTTTATCTGATACTTTTTATGGCTTCGGTAAACCATTGATGGCGATGTTAGACATGCCAACTCTGTTTTGTCACGATTTGATAATTGATGAAGATTCACGAATGATTACGGGGTGGAAAATTCGTATGGAAGATCAGAAACGAGAGACTGTTCAGCGATTACGAGAAATGAACTTCAAAACGCTCGCAGTCGGTGATTCTTACAATGATACAAACATGCTGAAAGAGGCCCATTTTGGTATCCTTCTCAATCCTCCAAAAAACGTCACTGAGGAGTTCCCGAACTTCCCTGTTTGTACAAATTATGATGACTTAAAGCGATTAATTTCTGAGGCTGCTTTGACTCTTGACAAGTAAGAGAAATTGTTTACCTCACCGAAAAAACACTACGTGGAATATCCAATCTATTGAAATAAGGGTGGTCGGTCGCCGGCTTGCATGGCTAAGTGGCATGGTATATCTCGACGCAAGGCGACCGGCGGACGCTTGAAGCGACCAAACCGATATCGTGGTAAGCGTAAGACCGAGATTTCCAGCGAAAATCAGTTCGCTTATATCGGCGAATCTGACAAAACCAAGAACTACCGAAAGACAGCTGGTTCACAGACAGTGCGCGTCACACAAGTATTCCACGTAAACGTCAACCACACAGATGGTACTACCATTCGCACAACCACAAATAACGTCAGTGAAAACAATGCAGATTCTAACTACGTCCGTAGAAACATCGTCACCAAGGGTGCGGTTCTTGATACCGAACTCGGTAAGGTGAGGGTTACGAGTCGTCCAGGAATGGATGGCGTAGTTTCGGGCGTTTTACTCGAAGAATGAGTGGCACGAAGCCCTCAAGTCAGTCGATTGATTCGAAGGGAGTGAAACCATGGCTGGCGATCCTTCGAAAATGACAATTTGGACCGGATACTTCGATATCCGAACCTCTCGCACTGGTGGTCGACGAGTTCCCAAAGAAGCTAGCATACCAAATCCGACTCTCGATGCAATAGTCTGGGCGGCTCGCGATGCTGGAATCACTAAGATGAAGCGAGACGCAGAAGTTTCTCATCCCGCTCGACCATATGCCAAAGAAGGCAGATTGATCTTATCGTCAGCAGATGCCAAAAATTCGACCGGCTCTGATAGCAAAGAAGGAGTCATTCAATCGATTGGTCATCGACTTCGCCGCCAGTACAAAGCCTCGAAGTCGACAGACGGTTCTGCTGGTCCGGGAAAAAAGCCTAAGCGAGGAGGAGCGCAACGCTCACAACGAAAATCCTTCAAAGGCAAATCCAGTGGTCAGAGGAAAAAGAAATTCGGCCGTCGATAAATAGGTCAAACTTCTCGATTCCAACCGAATGGGTCTTCGAGCCCACCACCCATGATTCCACTGAGGGCATCGTATAATTCCAATGTGATTTCACCAATTTCACCATCATTGTAAGTCGACTTAATCTCACCGTGCTCAATCAAGCCAATCGATGAAATCACTGCCGCGGTTCCCGCAGCGAATGCTTCATCACAATTCAGTGCGAAATCGATGTCGACTTTCGTCTCATTCACTTTGTAACCGAGTGAGCGGGCTAATTCAATAATCGACAATCGAGTAATTCCAGGTAAAATTGTCCCGGTGAGTTCGGGTGTGTAAATCACCCCATCTTTGACACAGAAAAAGTTTGCAGCTCCTACTTCTTCGATATATTTGTGTTCAGTTGAATCGAGATAGATAATTTCAGCATATCCTTCAGCTTTGGCATTCTTTGACGGCATCATTCCCGGTGCGTAATTTCCAATCGCCTTAACTCCACCAGATCCACCCGGTGCTGCTCGGTGAAATTCGTTCGAAACTTTCAGTGAAATCGGTTTCAAACCGCCTTTGAAATAAGGTCCGACCGGTATGGTGTAAACCAAGAAAGTATATTCTGGCGCGGGTGCAACTCCAAGGATTTCACCGCTGCCAAAAATTAGCGGGCGAATGTATAATTCGCCGCGGCCGTGCGGTGGCACCCATCGCTTATTTTCCTCCACTGCACGATAAATAGCATCGAGAAACATCTCTTCTGAGACTACTTCCATCCCGAGGCGGCGACATCCTTCTTGAGCTCGTCTCGCATTTAGCTCCGGGCGGAAAAGCAGAATTCTACCATCTTCTGCCCGTCGCGCTTTCATTCCTTCAAACAAACCCTGTCCATAGTTGATGACGCCAGAGGCAGGAGAGAGTCGAAGGTCTTGGAAGTCTTGCATAATTCCAGGTTTCCAATCTTCATCGATTTTGCAAGTCGCGATATACATCCGATCAGTCTCTTGGAAACTAAAAGTTAGACTGTCCCAATCTACTTCAGGCACGGATTTAGAATTCGTATCTTTCAACATCGAGCACACCTAATTAGTTTAGAGGGCGGGGGGTCGGCTTTCAACGATTGCTATGATTTGACAAATTTTTTCGTTTACTTTACTTCAAAGGGTTGAATGCTTCTTCGCCTACGGTCATACGGGTGAACACAATGGAATGGCGCGAAGAAATGTGTATTGTTTCTGGTTCTTACCAGGCAATAGACGGTCATCCCGCGCGCACGGTCGTTGAACTATGGTGCCGTGCGCGTGCTGGGCATTCTGTTTTATTGCTAGTAGAAGGGCTTCGGCCGTATATCGATGTGGCACAGCCAGGCCGACCAAAACCGGCGGTAGAAGCGGCGGAATCGTTGGAATTTTTACGACAGACGAATGAGGTAGTGGAGATTGCTGAGCCGGTCGATAAATGGACGCCATTAGGAATCAAACCACATTGGCGAGTATATGTTCGTCAACCGTTTTTGGTCAGGGGGCTTCGACGACGAATTGAGGATGAATGGGAGGTTTCGTCGGCGGATATTTTGTTTGTTCAACGTTTGCTTTTGGATGCAGATTTAGGCCCACATATTTTTGCAGGTGGAAAGATATTGTGGGCCGGTGAAAGAGCCCCAGATGAAATCGAAAAATCGAGTGATCGCGTCATGGCAGCAGAATCGATTCGCGATGTTGGGGGCTCGGGATTATATCCGGTTGACATGGTCGTTCACTGCAATCTTTGTGACCTTGAACGAGCCGAACCATTCCCTGCTCCATTCGTATCATTTTCTTACGATTTAGAGACTAGTGTGAAGTATAATACGATTCTTTGTGCGGCTGCTGTAATCGACAGAGCAGGTGAGAGAACAACCCACGAATTCAGGGGTGATGAATCTGATATTATGGAAGGATTGACAAGGCTTGTTCGTGAAGAAGACCCTGACATAATTACAGGTTATAATATCGATAATTTCGATTTGCCTCGTATTCTCGACCGTTCCGAATTGAATAGCAAACGCTCTCGTTCCAATCAAGCTGCGATGTTTGGTTGGGGGCGAGTTCCGATAGTTGAATCTGAAATCGGAACTCGAAGTGCCGGTCGAGTTTTCCCCCAGCGGCAACAAAATCGTGTCTGGCGGATTCAAGGCCGAATTCCGTTCGATGCATGGTGGCAGGCTCGCCAGACGCTTCGGCCACAGCGAGAATCGCTTCGTTATGTTTCAAATTTGCTGTGGCCATCAGATTCTGAAAAGCAAAAACTCGACATCGATGCTAGTCAGATGGATATGGAATGGGCTAATCGTCCTGATGAGGTGATGGAATATTGTGTTCGTGATACGATTCTACCCCTTGACATTCTCGATAAATTGCAGTCGGTCGCACGCAAGGAAGCTCTTGCATCCGTTTCACTGACAACCGTTGAAGTTGCTGCGGCAGGAACCACTAGCAATTGGATCGATTCGCTAACAGTCCGGCTCGCAGATAGGCAAGGCGTTGCGGTTCCGACAACAAAACGTGGCCCGCGACGCCGTGACCAAATTGCAGGTGGATATGTTCACGAAGTCGATGCCGGAATCCATCCATGGGTTGCAGTTTTGGATTTCAAGTCGATGTATCCTTCAATTATGATTGCAAAAAACATCTGTTCGACTACTCTTGTTCGCGATGGAAGAGTTGATGATTCGCATTTTGTTTCACCGATGGATACGCGATTCGTAGCCAAATCCGAGAGAGAAGGATTGGTTCCTCAACTTCTCGCGGATTTGATGTCGCGCCGCGATAAACACAAGGTTGCACTCACTGAAGCAAAGGCTCGTGGCGACGAAGATGCAGCATTTTTACAAGATCAACTACAATACGCTGTGAAAATTTTGATGAATTCATTTTACGGTGTTTTTGCTTCGAGTTTTTATCGATTCACCCATCCTGATTTGGGCGCCAGCATCACAGCTTGGGCTCGATATAATATTAGAAAAATTATTGCTGACCTAGGCGAGGATGGCTATTCTGTGGTTTATTCTGACACCGATTCGATTTTTGTTCGCGCTCCAGTTGAAGAGGGCGCGCCAATCAGCCGTCCAGAAGAATTAGATCCAACTTTTTCAGACTGGTCAGCTGCAAAAGACACGACCATCAGTTTCGGCAATCGTCTCGCTGAGCGCTTCACCAAAGAAGGCGCCGAGCTCGAATTCGAAACAGGACTTTCGGCATTTTTTTCACACGGTGCAAAAAAGCGCTATGTCGGCCGTGTGATTTGGCCACGAGAAGAAATGCTTGTCCGTGGCTATGAAATTCGTCGAACAGATTCTTTTTCTCTATTGACAAAAATCATGACAGAGATGTTCGAATTAATTTTGGCAAATGAACCATGGGCGGCGGTGGAAATGACCAAGAAAGCTATCGATGATGTAAAATCGAAAAGAGTAGAGTCTACTGATTTGGTCATCAGTCGTTCATGTAAAGGAAAACTTCGCAAGGACGGAACTGTCGATTTCGCATCGATTTATGACCGCCCTGATAGTTTGCCTTACGTGCGTGCGGCTAAGAAAAGAATTGCAAAAGGCCTTGCTTTTACACCTGGGATGAAGGTTGGATATGTTGTCACTGACGGAAAGAGTTCACCAATGGAGGTTGAGCCTTGGTTAGTCGATGAGATCGGTGAGGCTCCTCCTGATTATGATTCAGAATATTATGCAAAACGTCTTGCAACTGCGCTCGGACGGATTACCGAAGCGTTTGGTTGGTCCGATAAAGAATTGTTGAGTGGTTCTCGTCAACAATCAATTTTTGATTTTTAACGACTCAAAGTGTCGACCATAAAAAGTTCAATAAAAATGATGATTTTCTAGTATTTCGCGAAAAATCAACAATTTCCGGTAATCCGTGTGTCCGTAGGATTGATGATAGGCGGGCGTTCACATCTCGATTAATGACCCGCGCATCTGGATTTGCCCCACTTGTCGTTTTGCTCCTCGTGAGCACAGCTTTTGCTGGTTGTCTCGATACGTTTTCTGGCAACAGCGCGCCAACCGCTGAATTTTCGATGAATCCGAATTCAAATTTTCGAACCGGCGATTCGATTACTTTCAACGCCGGTGCCTCATCAGACCCAGATGGTGATTCACTCTCATTTAGCTGGACTTTTGGTGATGGCAATACCGGAGCCGGTGCAACTACAACCCATTCTTATGTACAGAATGGAGAATATTCTGTGAAATTAATTGTCAGCGACGGCACGATTGAAACTACTAAGAAAAAAACCATCACAGTCGCTGATGCTTCTGCGGCAGAGCCACAGGCAGAAATCACATCGAATAAAGACAATGATTGTGATGGCGAGGAAGCACCTGCAGGCAATTTTATCATGGTCTGGGTTTGCGAGAATGACAAAGATCTCAATGAAAGAAGTGTCGAGGTTTCAACTACTGTAACTCTTGATGCATCGGATTCCTGGGCTGAGGAATACATCAGTGAATGGAATTGGGATCTCGATATGTATTTCGATTCCGATGGTGATGGAGATACCGAGAACGATATTGACGCGACTGGAGAGACTTTTGATTGGACTGACCGACCTGCTGGAACTTGGCTCATCGGTCTGATGGTAATAGATAGTAATGGATTATCTTCGAGTGAAGACATCAAAGTCCACGTCAATTACCGGGGCGTTTGGAAAGATTTCGTCATCGACCGACGAATCCAAGATCCGATTATCATGACTTGGGATTTCCCAGTAACTTACGAAGATGAGGGGGCTAATCGTATTCGCTACCTTCGTGTGAAACTGATCTATCCTGCCAAAGACGGTGACCAACCTCTGGGTGGAATCGATACCGATAACAAACTCGACCTCTATATGTATAATTCAACAGATGATGAGATCGCAAATACCACTGCAATTGGGGATGATAATCGAGACGCTGGTGATTGTAACTCTGAAGATCGCTGTGTTTGGATGGTAATCGGTGGCTCGACTGTCAAAGGGTTCGAACCAGGCGATTGGAGTTGTGATTTACAGAATGACAAAACTCACAACACCGATGTTAAACAGTTGGTCGTTGAATTGCAATATCGATGAACCTCGCGGCTATTCCAGTCATCCTACAGTGCTGAACTGGCGCTGTTAGTTTGGGGTGGATTCAAATACACCCCATCGGTCGGCGGGCTACCTTTGAGGTGTCTAATATGGGTTCACAATGGGAAGATAAAAGCAAGCCACATCTAAATATCGTTTTCGTCGGTCACGTTGACCACGGAAAGTCAACCACTGTCGGAAGATTACTTTTGGATACCGGTCACATCGAACAACACGTTATCGATAAGAATGAGAAGTTAGCATCTGACCAAGGTAAGGCTGGTTTCGGTCTTGCTTATGTTATGGACGGATTGAAGGAAGAGCGCGAGCGTGGAATCACCATCGACGTCGCTCACAAGGAATTCTTTACCCCTAATTATTACTTCACAGTCATCGATGCACCAGGTCACCGTGATTTCGTCAAGAACATGATCACAGGAACTAGTCAAGCAGATGCTGCAGTTCTCTGCGTCGCTGCAAACGACGGTGTTAACGAACAAACCAAGGAACACGCTTTCCTTGCACGCGTTCTCGGTGTCGGGCAACTGATTGTCAACATCAACAAGATGGACATCAGCGGTGTAGATTACTCCGAAGACAAGTTCAACTCAGTTAAGCAAGAAGTTTCAAACCTCTTGAAGATGGCAGGATTCAATCCAGCAGACGTTCCATTCATCGCTTGTTCCTCCTTTGATGGTGATAACGTATACAATAAGTCCGAGAACATGGCTTGGTACAAGGGCCCAACTCTATTCGAGGCAATTGATGCAATTCAGATGCCACCTAAGCCAACCGATCGCCCACTTCGCCTTCCAATTCAGGATGTTTACAAGATTTCTGGAATCGGAACCGTTCCAGTAGGAAAGATCGAGACAGGTGTATTACACTCTGGAAAGACAGTAGTATTCAACCCAAGTCAGAAATCGGCTGAGGTTAAGTCGATTGAGATGCACCACACTGTTCACCCTAAGGCAGAGCCTGGTGACAACGTTGGATTCAACGTCCGTGGTCTTGCAGCTACTGATATCCGCCGTGGAGATGTTGCTGGATACCCAGAGAGTGCACCAATGTTCGTGCGCCACGACGAGACTTTCGTCGGACAGATTCAACTTATGGACATCCCTAAGGCAATTGGCGCAGGATACACACCAGTATTCCACTGCCACACTAGCCAAGTCGCTGTCCGCTTCGTCGAACTGCTAGAAAAGACATCGAAGGGTAAGAAGGAGAGCAACCCGGCCTTCCTGAAGACTGGAGATGCGTGCCTCATACGTTTCGGACCTACCAAGCCTATGGCAATCGAGGAAATGGAAAGTTTCCCAGAACTTGCTCGCTTCGCTATCCGTGACATGGGTAAGACTGTCGCTGCTGGCGTCTGCATGAAGATCGAAAAGAAGGCTTAAGCTTCAGATTGTAAAGTAAACGGTGAGCAAAATGCCTGTCGTTACTACAATCAAACTCACCGGTGAGAATCACACGGATGTTGACGGAGTCTGCGAGCAGATTCAGGCAATTTCCGACAAAACCGGCGTCAAACTTCGTGGTCCAATCCCACTACCAACTCGCAGACTCGTAGTTCCTTGCCGAAAGGCGCCGGACGGAGAGGGTGCAGAGACTTGGGATCACTGGGAAATGCGTGTTCACAAGAGATTACTCGAACTCGTTACCAATACTTCGAAGGATGAGAA
>CAWVXH010000032.1:0-9804 GCA_963934165.1 uncultured Candidatus Poseidoniales archaeon | reverse complement strand
CCCACTCCTTGGATTTCGATTAAGGCTGTCATCGGCTATATCCAAATTGCAGGGTTCATAACTTATCCTCTCGCTAGAGAGATTGACGTGCAAAAATTTGATTCCCTTCTCGCGTCAACTCGGAAATAAAGGTAATTTTCTGCAAGCCTTGCTCGGATAGAGCGAGTTTCAGTTGATTCCGCCTTTTTCGTAGCGACGAGTCCACTTGAGTCGGCGTGGGTTTCGGCGCAGCTTGAGCATATTCTTGCGCGCCTTTGAATCCTTGAACCACAAAATTGAGCCGTCACGCTTGATGAACATCATGCCAGTGCCAGGCTCAATCTCTTCGTGTGAGAAACTGCAAATTCTTCGCTCTGGCATAATTTTCACCGTCCTAAGCGTCTCGCTTCTCGTCCTGTATCCTTCAGCATCAGAACATCTCCGACGCGGATTGGACCGAGAACATTTCTTGAAATGATGCGACCAACGTCACGAGGGTTGTTCGAGTCTTCGACTCGGACCTTTACTTGAGTTGCTTCACCGGTCATACCGGTTCGACCAACGATCTCTAAAACCGTTGCAGGCCATGCTTCTAATGCCATTTTCTTTTCCTCCGTTATCCGTGTGTCCTCGGTGAGGTGCTTAAGCAGTGATTGTTTCGTAGTGAGACTTGACTTCGTTGAATCTGTCTTGTCCGTCTTTTTCGATTGACATTACTGCAACTGCAGCAGTTCGTGTGCCAGTTGCCATTCCAGCCGCTTCTGCGAGGTAGGCTTGGTCAGCCACGTAGATGAAAGGAATTGACTTTTCATTGCAAATCATAGGGATGTGTGCAAGAAGTTCTCCCGGGTTGACGTTCTCAGCCATGACAATCATTTTCGCTGTTCCGCGCTCTGCTGCCTTGGTGACTTCGTTTGCGCCTTTCTTTAGGCGGCCTTTGCCATCTTTGCCTAGAAATTTGACCATCTCGTAGACTTGCTCTTGTACGTCTTTTGGGGTTTCGTATGCTATATGTACACTCATTGGATTCCATCTCCTCATGTTTGGGTAAGCCGGCGCAGGACATGGCTGATATAAACGCAACGGGACTAACAAAGGGCTTCGATTTTCTCTCAGTTTGCTAGTCTTGTTGCGACAGGTGTGGTTATTATGAAAATTTTAGAGGATTAGTCCATCAATTCTTTCAGACCTCTAGCCAATGCTGGGGCCGCGCTAATTACCGCACGTGGGTTCGGCAGCGAATCGGTACTGTGGACGCCGTCTACATGATTCGCTAGCCGAGAAATCGCCCCGCCGGTAAATAATCCATGAGTGCAGGCGGCATGAACTTCTGTCGCGCCTTGCTGAAGTAGAGCATCGCTGGCTCGACAAATTGTTCCTCCAGTGCTGATCATATCATCGACGATTGCAACAATCTTTCCATTGACATCCAAATCCTTTGGATGATGTTCAATCGTATGTGCATCGATTCGAGTCTTTTCGAGGTAACTAAATTCGCATCCAATCAGATTCGCTACTTCGGTAGCGCGAGCTATTGCGCCCTTGTCTGGGCTAAGGATAAAATCCGGCTTGACTTCCTTTGCCAAGCGTTCGGCCACTTCCGGCATCGCACTAACACAGCGAATCGGCACATCCATTCCTTCGAGAACTGCTGGTTCGTGTAAATCGAGAATAGCGATGCCATCACAATAATCGCCAAGAATTTCTGCGATTACCCGGGCCGAGACAGCTTCTCCTTTCGAGAAGCGTTTGTCCTGGCGAGAATAACCGTAGTAAGGAATCGCGAGGTACAAGCCGCTGCCAACATCTGACATTTTTTGCGGCTCACTGCCTTTCAAATTTGACAAATCACCTCGGCGCACGTCCTGAAGCGCTTTGAGCATCAGAATCGTCTGCAAAATTCCAGAATCGGGGTAAGTATTAGAAACCAAAACCGTGGCTTCACTTCGAATTGCATCGATAGCATCTTCTGGGACGCGTACATAACCCTCTCCATCGGGGAATCTTCGGTTCATCAATTCGATGTACTGCATCCCTAGGAGTGGGGACAGAGTCTGGGCCACTTCGCGGCTGGATGACCCGCTCACGACTGGCATATCTGATGGTGGCGAGTGGGACTCCCTTCATGATAATGTCGGGCGCGGAATAGTTTTATTTTGTCCGCGCCCGGGAAAAACTCATCAAATCCCGACGGGTATCTTCAAAATAGAACGCTATTTCGGGGGGTCTGCTCAAGGGCGTGTAGCTTAGTTTGGCTGGAGCACCCGGCTGATAACCGGGAGGCCACAGGTTCAAATCCTGTCATGCCCACCAATTCTCTAATCTGAGCGATTGCTATCGATAGTGATGTATTGCGCTAAAAGATGGCCTAAATGGCCGGTTTTTTTTCATTCTTCTTCGAAATTCGGATCGTTAAGTTTGAGATAAGTAGGTAGAGTGACTAATCTCTTTGTCGAGCAGCGAAGTATTACCTCGTCCAGGCGTGCGGTAGTACGGCTCATCTGAGCAACAGGAATTGTAATCTTATCTGGTAAATTATACTTGTTTTTAACCATATAATGGGGTTTTACGACGACCCCTTTGTAGGTTCTCTTGACTTTAACCATCGAGACGACATTGCCTATATCTACGCCATCATTATCGAGTACAGCTCGATCCATCAATTCATCCGGTGCATACAGTTTTTCGTTGATTCGCACTGTATTTCTCCAGCGACGCTGTAGTTCGCGAATAGATTTCGACAACTTAACGCTACCATCTGGGCGAATGCTGTGCACCAATTCTTTTGATAGTGGGGCAAATTCAGACGGCTTTCGCATGTATTCATCAGCTACATCCCCTGTGACGTGTATGCGTAATGATTGGACACATTCATCGCGTGGGTGAAACCTCTCGCCGGTAATCACACCGACTAGTTTGTCGCCTATGTATACATCTCTCTGTAGCAATTCTTGGATTCTAATTTCATCTGACATTTTTGTCCTTCCTTGGCGGAGCGGTGCATCCCCCTCGCATTTCTCCTGCATCCGAGTATGTGGGATAGCACTTATACTATATGTAAACAAAGACTGATAATCTAATTGCTTTTTTTCATCAAACTCTAAATTTCCAATTGAAAAATTAAAGTTAATTTGATTTTTTGTATGATTATCGGAAATTGGAATTTTTCACATATCAGCCTCAAAATAAGAGCCGTAGCGTAAGATATACGAAGTGGGTATTTTGACAATTATGCAGGTTTTCGCCTATTCATTTACGGCGAATGTTGATGAGCAGACCTGCTTAGGATGAATCATGTTCGGGGCACTTGCAGACTTGACGGAAATTCGCTTGAATTCTGGTTCTAAACGAACTATTGGTCTTTCAGATGAAGTAATTGCGAAATTTCTTGAAACTGATGAAACACTTTTTCGTGCGATAGAAGAAGCTGTAATCACTCATCGTCGATACCGGAAAGAATTTGGCGATGAATTTTTAATGGGTAATGAAGAGACCCTCGTCAATGAATTACAATCCGATTACGTCAATTTCTACGCACCAGCTACAGTCAATCCCTACGTTGCAATCGCTGCGCGTGGCCCATGGATCATCACTTCTCATGGATCTGTCCTTCACGATAATGGCAGTTATGGTATGCTTGGAGGCGGTCATGGACCTAGTGAAGTGATTGAAACCATGAGCAAAAACTGGGTAATGGCGAATGTCATGACTCCTTCATTTTCTCAAAAGCGTCTCGCCAACGCACTTCGAAATGAAGTCGGCCATACACGCGGCGATTGTCCGTTTTCTCGATTCGTCTGCCTGAATAGCGGCTCTGAATCGGTCACTGTCGGTATGCGAATCGCTGATGTTAATGCACACCAGATGACTAGACCTGGTGGGCGCCATGAGGGTAAACCAATCAAATTATTATCTTTGAAACAGGCTTTTCATGGTCGAACTCAGAGGCCTGCTTCGATTTCTGATTCTTGTAAGGATGGTTACAACGCTCACATGGCTTCCTTCCAAAACCGAGATCATATTCTCACAGTTAAACACAATGATATCGAGGGATTACGTGCTATTTTTGCTTCAGCGGACAAAGATGGATTTTTCATAGAATTAATGGCAATCGAACCTATTCAAGGTGAAGGAAGCCCAGGTGCGTGCATTTCTCGTGAGTTTTACGATGAAGCACGGCGCCTGACGAAATCCCATGGCAGTTTGTTATTGGTTGATTCAATTCAAGCAGGCTTGCGTGGGCAAGGCTGCTTGTCAATTGTCGATTATCGTGGTTTCCAAGATTGTGAAGCACCCGATATCGAAACTTGGTCGAAGGCGATGAATGCTGGACAATTTCCACTTTCTGTAATTGGGCTTTCCGAGCACGCGGCTGACATTTACGTTGTCGGTGTTTATGGAAACACCATGACAACTAACCCACGAGCGCTCGAAATTGCTATTACTGTCCTTGAGCGTATTACTCCAGAGCTTCGTGCGAATATCGTCGAGCGCGGCGATGAGTTTGTTGCGAAATTAAAAGACTTGCAATCAGAATTCCCCAACGACATTACTTTAGTGCAAGGAACCGGTTTGTTACTCTGTGCTGAATTAGAGCCAGACAGGCTCCCAGTTATCGGATTCGGCGCAGTTGAAGAATGGTGTAGATTCCACGGATTAGGAGTCATTCACGGAGGAAAGAACGCACTGCGTTTCACACCTCACTTCGGCATCACATCGGCTGAAATTGACCTCATTGTCAGTATTGTTCGAGATTGTTTGGTTGCTTTTGCACAAGCTGAAGTTGTTGCGGTAGCCTGAAACTCGACGAGTGAGTAGACATTATCGGTGAGCCGATGAGCAAGCACGTGCATCTAATCGGGGGAGAAGATAATTTTCGAGCAGCGCTTGTCGATAAACTCGAGAACGCCGATGCAGTGATAGTCGATGATGCAGAAAATTCTGATATCACGGTCGCTCTCGGAAAATATGCAGAAAAAGTAACTGCAGATATTACGATAATTGCGAGTAACGAACAAGTAATGAGTGGCAATTCTGATTATGTTCCAAAAGCAGGCTTGTTAATCCGAATTCATGATTTGATGATGCCAGAAGGTAGTGAACATTGGGGGCCTAATTCTATTGAGCATTGGATCAAATCAGTTCGCAATGGTACGATTGATGCACTAAATCCAGATATTGAAGCTAGATATTGGGTGAATTTACGAGATGCCACCGATGCGATTTCATTGTTGGTTTTAGCAGATTCGAACTCCCTAGCGCAAGGTGTGGTCGATCTATGTGGGCGTCGCGCCTGGAGTCCTGATGCAGTGCTCGGCGAAATGCGATTGCTATGGCAGAGATTTACCAATGCAATCGAACATTCTCATACGGTGCAATCACTTTCACAAATACCTAGTCCGGCGGCGATTCAATTTTCTGGAGAACGCCGTCGACCAAACCTCTCTCCTTTGCATGAAGCGATGAAATTAGCTGGAAGAGAAGAGGGCTGGAGGCCGATTACACCGATGAGAGTTTCACTCATGGAACTAATTGCTCATTCTCAAATGAAATCTGAAAAAACCAAATGAGCAATTTGAAAAAATCAGTCATCTTGATTTCATTATGCAAACATAGGTGAATTAGGACTAGTTTCACTGGAAGTGTTGCGCGAAACACGGACTAGCCGTGATTTATTGCAGTTCTAACTCTTAACGGGAGTTTTTGTCGCCTTGGACTTGTGCGCGGACACTTTGTGCAGCAGCCTTAGCTCCTTGCATAGCCTTGCGCACGCGTGTTCCTGCTGCGGAGTTTCCCTTGTCGTGCTTTGCAGCATCTCCAAGAGCGTCTGTTAGTGCATCTATCATTCCCTGTACCATCGATTCAACGGACATAAGCCCCCCTCCGCTCAATACCGCTCTTAGGCATTGTGTCTGCCGCTATTCGTAGAATAATGTGAATTATCTGGGAAATTATCCAAAAAATAGGGTTTTTAACCACTTATTGCCAATTTGGGAAAAATCGTTTTTTGCACCCTTCGTATTCAACCAAATATCAATAAATTCAATGAATTTTTAGTCAAATAACTAATTTTACAGCGAAATTACGGTATTCTTCAGCTCAATTACCGAATAGATCAGCACCTAATATCGGCAATAGGACCGAGGCATCTCCTTCAACCACAATTTGCGGTGCCTCTGGTCGAATTTTTCCCCATGAAATCGCTTCTTTGAGGCGAGCACCAGAAAGTGAACCATCGTGCTCAGGTGCTGTGGTAATTCCAACCGCGGAGTCGAGACCATCACGAAATTGATTCCACCAAATTACGTGATGTTTCGAAATTCCACCGCCGACCATCAGTGCATGAGATTCCTCGGCAGTCCAAGTCAAGTCAGAAAGAATTTGTTCGTCGGCAAGGAAATCAACCATGAAATTAGGGTTTTTTTGCCGGTGCATGAATAATTGTGCGCCGATGGAGCCATCGGAAAGTCCTGGAATCACCATTGGGATTCGGTGCTTTGCTATCCAGTACAGTAGGGATGATTCGTCATCGATTCGGTCTCCCATCGCCCAGCAAAGCTCAACCGAGCCAAAGCCTAACCACGGATTTTCGGGTTGATTAACAGTTCTTTCTTCCTCAATTTCGGCCAACCAAGGCATAACCACATTTTCGAGAATATCTCCATAGCATTCGTTTGGCACGATTACGTTACCGAGTCGGTTGAGCCCCTCCTCGCCCAGTGCGATGTCATCGAGTTCGAAATCACCGTGAAAGTAGTCTTGGTAAGTACGAGCGATGTCGTGATCGAGGGTTCCACAGGTGGTGATAATGACGTTGAATGCCTTACGCTTTACTGCTTCCAAAAAGAATCCACGAGTTCCAGTCGCACACAAGCATGCCGGAAATGATAACCAATTCAAAACTCCTTCTTCGCCGGACTTCGCCACACTTTGCCGTAAAATATCGCGAGCGTGAGCGAGCTTAGTTGCAGTGAATCCACCGGCCAGAGACATTTGGTCGATTAGTGAAGATACGTTGCTGAGGGCAGAGAAGTCGTAATCTTCGACCGGTGCGGTAAAGTCGTCGCGCGAATATGTCGGCACAATCCGTCGGCTGGCTTTTTCGTATTTAATCCGCCGAAGGAGAGGGGAGTTTTATTTGCTTAATTCGAAAGTGAATTATTGTGGATTTTCAAGTTGGAAAATCCGATCGCGTAGCTTGGCTGCGCGTTCAAAATCAAGCCTTGCAGCAGCGTTCTTCATCTCTTTCTCGAGCCGAGATATTAACTTGAATCGATCATCTATGGTTTCAGTTGGCCCGTCAACTCCTGTCTTGACGTCAGTGGCGGCAATAACCCATTCTGGTTGACTAATATTATCCAATACAGAGTCCGTCGAGTTCCACGAACCTGCACCGAGGCCGTATTTTTTGGCAAATCCTTCGACGCCTTTTGAGCCGGGCTTCTTCGCGACGAGTCGACGCCCGCCACCCTTCCCCTTTCCTGCAACACCTGCTAGTAAATCTTCGATATCTGAACCCATTACCGGCTTGGCTTTCTGAATTGTTTTCGGGATGATGCCATGCTCGATATTGTACTCATTTTGTCGGACACGGCGCTCGATTGTTTGACCGATAGCAGCTTCCATCGCCACTGAAATTTTGTCGGCATAAAGCAGAACTTGCCCATGTTCATTTCGGCTCGCTCGGCCAATAGTCTGCAATAACGAGCGCTCATTTCGCAGGAAGCCTTCCTTGTCTGCATCGAAGATTGCAACAAGTGATACCTCCGGGATATCCAAGCCTTCTCTCAGCAAGTTAATTCCGACGATAATATCGATATGACCAAGGCGTAGTGCCTTGATTATCTCAGTTCTCTCAAGCGTGTCAATCTCGGAGTGTAGATGATGCGCCTTGAACCCATTTCGGTTCAAATATACAGCGACTTCTTCAGCGAATTTTATGGTCATTACCGTCACTAAAACTCTTTCATTTACTGCAACTCTTGCCCGAATTTCATCTTCTAAATCTTGAATTTGACCTGTTGTCGGCCGAACCTGAATTTGTGGATCTAAAAGTCCGGTCGGCCGAATTTCCATCCGCACAACTCCTTCAATATCAGCTAGAGTTTCACCGAGCATCGCACGGCCTTTGCGCTTGTCATATTCAGCCGTGCCAGCTCCACCCCCACTCTTGACGTGAAGTAAATTTTCAGGAACTTCTTGTCCAGTAATTTCTGCTAAGTGTCGCAATTCACGCTCACCCGGTGTTGCACTTACATACATCATCTGAGGAATCAAATCTTGAAATTCATCGATTCGCAGTGGCCTATTATCAAATGCTGAAGGAAGTCGGAAACCATGGTCAATCAAATTCAATTTTCGTGAATAATCGCCGCCGTGCATTCCACCAACTTGTGGTAAAGTGACGTGGCTTTCATCCATGATGACGAGGTATTTTTCAGCGCCGCCATGGAATTGTTCACCACACATAGAAAAGAAATCTAACAGACAATAGGCTCGTTCGTCCTTTTTTCGCCCATCGAAATGGCGTGAGTAATTTTCAACGCCTTTGCAAGAGCCGACTTCGTTGAGCATTTCCAAATCGAACTTTGTTCGCTGCTCAATTCGATGAGCCTCCAATTCCATACCTTTCGAGTGGAAATAATCCATTCGCTCATCTAGTTCAATTTCGATATCTTCGACTGCTTTGCCGAATTTATCCTCACTGGTCATATAGAATTGTCGAGGGTGAATCCAAGCTTCCTCGATTTCATCTAAGGGCTCCCAAGATACCGCCTCACAAACCTGAATTCGCTCGATTCCATCCCAGCCAAACTTGATTCTAATCGGATCATCACGGCTCGGCATCCAAACATCGAGAACCTCACCGCGAAGTCGAACATCTCCTCGAGTTATTTCACCGGTTATTCGACGATATTGTAGCCCTACAAGATCGCGTACAATCTGTTGGGGATCCGCTGATTGCCCAACCTCTAGGCGAATGTGATTTTGTTGAAACACCTCGGGTGGGTTGAGACCGTAGATAACTGAAACCGTGCCGACAGCTATGACGTCTGGGCGGGATACTAGGCTTGCGACCGTTGAGAATCGCTCCTGTTCGATGCGCTCGTTCATCTGTAGTTCTTTATCGATATAGAGGTCGCGCCCAGGAAGGTAAGCCTCGGGTTGGTAATAGTCGTAATAACTGACAAAATACTCCACCGCATTCTTTGGAAAAAGTCCACTCATCTCCTGCCACAACTGCCTCGCTAGGGTTTTATTATGAGAGAGAATCAGTGTAGGCAAGCCCAATTGCTCGATAATATTAGCCATCGCGAAGGTTTTACCCGAGCCGGTCACACCCATCAGAATGCAGCGCTCTTGACCGGCCTCGATCTGCTCCATTAGGGTTGAAATTGCTTGTTCTTGGTCACCTGCTGTTGCATATTCAGAATGCAGGTGGAACATACCGACTCCAGACATTTTTCTCACCTCAAATGCCTAATCCATTGCTCGCCGACTCAGAAATCATCAGTGTAAGCAAGAGAACCCAACCGGTGAGCATTGAGATGCGGAATAGAGTCGTTTGGAAATCCGCAAGGCGCTCACGAGAGAGAATTACAGCGATATTAGCGATCGCCATCAATCCAGCAGCAACTAGGAACCAGGACTCAGAAATTGGGCCGGCAATGGCGAAGCAGGCGAACCACAGGAGGGTGAGTTGAATCGAGGTACGAGTAGTTGCTTCTTCGCCAAAGCGAGCAGGGAAGGAATGTATCCCATTCGCGCGGTCGTTTTCGACATCCATTCTTGCATAATTGAGGTCAAATGCAGTAATCCAGAACG
>CAWVXH010000031.1:0-10194 GCA_963934165.1 uncultured Candidatus Poseidoniales archaeon | reverse complement strand
GGGGGCTTATGTGAGTCAAGGTTTCCCTAATCAATTCGTGACAAATCAGTTGCTACGGGTTGGCATGAATGGAATCAACTTGGCTGCAAGAGATGAGACATTTCGGGTTTGAATCCAAACTTTTCCGTTGCCACTGAAGTTCATTACGAGGCCTTCTCCGCCGATTAATGCAGATCCTAATCCGCCGACTTTAGAGATTTTGTAATCGACGCCGTCGCTGAATGCAACAACATGACCGGTGTCGACAATAACTGGATTTTCAGGTGTAATATCGATTTCCTTGATTGCGCCGTATGCGGTGTAGAATACTGTGCCGTTTCCTTCGGTAGTGCTAGCCTTGAGGAAGAATGCGCTTTCTCCCGAAAACATCCCCTTCATTCCTTGGAACTTTGTGTCGGTTTCAACATTTGCGGTCGAAGCGATGAATGCTCCTCCCTGCATGAATAAATTCTGTCCTGGTGCGAGGTCGAATGAATTGATATCGCCTGGTGCGCCTGGTGCGATTGATACCCAGCCGCCTGAATTATCAGCGGTGTATGTATTCAAAATGAATGATTCTCCACCAACCATTGATTTGAATAATCCCTTCATTAATCCGCCGGACATCCCGGACTTCATGGTAACGCTTGGTGATTGAGCCACCATAGCACCTGGTTCCACCTTCATTTGCTCGCCAGGAGCTAGGTGGGCGGTCATCATCGTAAAACTTGGACTGAATTCAAACTCTGTCTTCATCAAGTCGGCGTCCAAGGCGTCCTTTTTGAATACGTCCCAAAAAAAATCTTTTTGTATTCATTGGCAGACAGCGTAAAATTTACTGATAATTTCGCCGTCTGAATTTCGCATTTCTGCCTTCACTTCATCGCCAATTTTCATTGGGCCAACTCCTTTTGGTGTGCCTGTCCAAATCAGGTCACCTGGGCTGAGGTCGTACCATTCTTTGAGAAATTCTAGAATCTCTGCAACAGAGTGAATCATCAATTTTGTTGAGTCATCTTGTCTTATTTCGCCATTTACTGAAAGTGTCAATTGTACAGCAGATTCGTCGTATTGCATCCAAGTTCCGAGAACTCCACTACCTCTGAATGCCTTGCCTTCTGTCCACGGCCATCCCTTGCCTTTTGCGTGGGTTTGCCTAGTTCTGTTCGTTGTGTCGCAGCCGATGCACATCGCTTCTGGCTGCAAGTTATCGTCGAGGCGAACTACCAATTCAACTTCATGATCGATATGTTCATCGCCTCGTAATAATTCAATTACATTATTTCCATTTTCATCCGCTTCAACGTGTGCGCTGGCAGGTTTGAGGAAAAAACGAGGGTATTCCGAGATATCCCCACCAATCTCTTCTGCATGTGCGACGTAGTTTCGAAAACAACACCAACCCAATCCCATGCCTTCGCGAACATGCTCAATATCTTGACTTAATCGCAACCCATTTCTCCCAATTTGACATTTCTTCTGAAAATTTTAGTAATTTCATTCCGAGAGTTGAATAATCTCGGCGTCCCGACAATGGCTAATGTCCGATGACCCGTACCAAATTTTAGGCGTCGGGAAGGATGCTACTGATGCTGAAATCAAGCGTGCTTATCGCAAGTTAGCACGCCAGCATCATCCTGATCGTAACCCTGGTGATGCTGCTGCTGAAGAGCGATTCAAAGCGATTCAAGCCGCTCACGAACAGGTAGGCTCGGCTGAGGCACGCAAGAAATTTGATGAAGAGAAACGTATGCAAAATATGTTCAGAGGTGGTCGACCTTTCGGCGGCAATCCATTTGGTGGTGGAGGAATTGGCGGCGGCGGCATTGATCTGTCAGATATTTTTTCTCAATTCATGGGCTCACGCGGTGGCGCACCTTCAGGATCTGCTGGATTTGGATTCGATCAAAATGTTACGGGTGGCAGGCAGAACCAACGAGGACGGCGTGGCCAAACCGCCGGTCAACAAGCCGGTCATGAGGCTGCAGAATCTCTTCGTGGAGCAGATATCGAATCTGGCTTGGATATCGGTTTAATCGATGCACTGAATGGTACCGAAGTGAAATTTAGTCATCGTCGATTACGAAAATGTAGCAAATGCAAGGGTGAATCATTTGGTAGTGCAAAAGGTTGCACAATCTGTAATGGGATTGGAGTAAGTTCGAAGACTTCGACGATTACAGTCAAGGTTCCAGCCGGTGCTACACATGGTCAACAAATGCGATTGAAGAAAATGGGCCATGAACACCCATCCGGTGAGCCCGGAGATCTTCTTATCAAGATTCGATTAGATGCCGAAGAAGGTCGTCGATGGGAGGATGGCCGCCTTGTTCAAGAAGTTCAAATCCCGTTCACTATGATGCAACTAGGCGGAAAGGTTCGCATCATGACTCCGACTGGGAAACGAGTGCAAATCGAAGTCCCTGAGGGCACTCGAATTGGTGACCGCCGCCGATTGCAAGGGCATGGTCACGGCGGCGGGCCACTCGACATCGAATTCGTCTTATCTGAGCCAGAAAAACTGACAAAAGCTCAGCGTGCCGTATTAAAAAAATTACGCGATTCTGGGCTTTGACGCTTAATTGAAAAAAACATTTATTGATATATGCAAACCAAAACGGTAACTCATGGCATTAACCTGCAATATTGGCGCTGCTGGCAAAGCTTTTCGCTTGAAAATTGGAATCGCTTTGGTCTCTGGAGGAATAACCCTTGGACTCATGATGGTATTCGGTGTCCTCTCTTCGCCAATATTCTGGCTTCTTGTAACAGGAAGTATCTTCGGCGGTGCATTCTCCATGTGGGAGGCCCGTGCTGGGTGGTGCGTAGTGCGCGCTATGGGCATTCGTACATCGATTTGAAAATCACTCTTCTTCATTTGGGACTGCAAGTTGTTTGACTGTTTGGGCTGTAGCCATAGCAGGTAACCATAAGGTAGTGTAAAATGTAAAGCGCATTAGGCCGGCTCGTGCACGAAGTTCGTGATTTTGAGTCGGTAGCAAATTTTTTACTGCCTCGACGGAAAATTGTTCATGCCTCGATATTGGTAATTTCTTTGCTGATGTTGCCCGGATTAGCAGCGAGCTTGTCTCCGATCGATATCGAAGCATATGATATGGAATCACCAGAATTGACTGCTGATAAAGTGTTGAATCAAGAATTCGCTTCCTCTGAGGTTTCGTATGGCATTATGGTCACAATTCGCGACCCATCAAACATTGATAATAGTAACATTGCACCTCACTTGGATGATGATGGCAATGTTCTTTTTGACAAACTCCCCACCTCTCTTGAGCGTATAGATTACCCCGGAGAATCCACAGGATTGGTCGGTGAAGGAGTGCCGCTTGGCGGTATTTTGAATCTGAGTGTTTTGCGTGAAATCGATACTAAAGTAGCTCGGGCGAATATGAACCCTCTCGCTGAATTTACTCGTCCGATAGTTTCGGAATTGACCGGAAAGGGAGCCCACGGGATTCTTGCCCTTCCGGATAATTTCCGTGCATTTATGGCAAATGAATCGATGCTCACACGCGACACTGTCAACCTATTCGGCCAGCCGGTTCCGGCTAAGACGAATTGGAATGATTGCGGGGAGCTCGAATGTCTACAATTCGATGATCCAAATCTGACTCAATCTCATATCGATATGGTAGTACATCGCATGATTATGCATTCTGATGGTGCGATGTTGAGATGGATGTCGACTGATCGCGGTTTCACTTATGATGAGTCCAGTCCTGTGATTGGTCCGATTGGAGGCAAAATGAATTCTGAAGGGACATTTGCCAATGATATCGAATGGGGTCCTGGAAGATGGTCGGCTTCGACAACTTGGATTTTGGTTCAGCTCGGACGAGATTCTCTCGAGGCTAATGGATTCACATATTCGTGGATTGATGCGGCTTCCGAGCCAGATGGATATTCTTACTATGGCTCGAACCTTTTGACTACACCGCCGCTCAATACGGCGGATGAATGCCGCAAGGCATTCGAATCTGGCGAGGCACCATGTAGTGTTGAGTGGGCTTTGATGGCGCTGGAAGCGAGCATTAGAAGTTCTGATGAATTAACAATCTCGATGTTGATAGGTGAAGGAATTAACGTTGAAGTTAATCGCGAATTACAGGAATCTCTCATCTTGATGGGAATGATGGTAGTTGCAATAACTGGACTTTTGTGGCTTAGTTTACGACGATTTTCTGATGTTGCAATCGTAACTGCAACTTTAGGTTTCTGCCTACTTTGGATGCAGGGATTAATCGGCTGGGGAATTATCGGTGGAGATGCACTCGGAATCAAAATAATTAGTCGAAGTCAATTTTCAAATTTATTACCAATTTTAGTATTAGCACTAGGAATCGACGATAGCCTTCATGCATTACACCGTTACAAAGAGGAGCGACGAAATGGCAAATCCCCTGAAGGTGCAGCACATACTTCGCTCACACGAGTTGGTCGAGCGATTATGCTGACTACATTCACTACGATGGCAGCCTTCGCTGCCAATCTCACCTCTGATATTCCTGCACTAAGATCGTTCGGAATCGAAGCAGCTCTTGGTGTTGGAGCCGCATTTGTTCTGACTGGTTTATGGGGCCCAATCATCAGAATGGATTGGGATCTATTTATGGAAAGGCGAGGTAAGCTCGTCGAAGAAGATTCAACGAAAGTCCATATGGTCAAAGAGGATTGGTTGGCAAATATCGCCACAACTGCTTCCAAGTATTCGACAATTACCCTCGTGTTAATTTTCGTTTCAACCGCCTTCGCAGTACCGGTGATGATGAGTTTAGAAGGCGACTTCAAGGTCGAAGATTTCATTGAAGAAGAATCCGACTTTGCCCAAGGAATCATTTTGGTAAATACAAGATTTAGTGATGAGGGTGAACCGGCTGCAGTAATTATCGAAGGCGACATGCTTGACCCGAGAGTTTACGCAGCAATTCAGGCCACTCGAGTCAACATGATGAACGAATCAGAAAATGATCCCGGTAAGTATACGACGACACCGTTGGGTACTCCTGAGATGCATGCAATCGATGAATTAATTTGGTTTGCGAAAAGGAGTATGGCAATTGATTCCACACCATTCGAGAATGCCGGTTGGAATTCAGAATCGTTAGATTGTTCGGTTGAATCAACGGGTTTGCCAGACGAGACCGACCGTGATTGTTTACGGTTTTTGTATGGATTTTTATTCACTCATGGTATTCCTGCTGGTGGTATTGTCCCAGAAATTCCAGCAAGTATATCTGCCCTCTACATCTTACCAAACTGTGTCCTAGACCAAGCTGCTGTGCACCTCTGCGAGGGAGGAGAATTACCTGAATACCAGCGGATGACAATGCGTTGGGGCATATCCAACGCTGAGCAATTCAGCTTGGTGGAATTGGTATTGGCTGAATTGAAAATCGATATGCAACCCTTCCAAGAATTGGCGGCTAGCGATATATCCGAGCGCGCGAAATTAGATTCTACAAGCGAAGAATTCCCAGTGACTTGGGCGATTCCAACTGGAGACCCCGTAACTCGATATATCGCATCGTCGAGCATGCAAAAAGAGTTGCAAGGTTCTTTGCTGCTCGGAGTTTTGTTTTGTTTAATCATGCTCTGGTGGGGATTTAGACCAGTTTCAGTCGAAGGTGCCGGAAGGATTGCATATTCGATGCGTGATTTGATAATTTCGATGCCAATAATCGTCGCAATTCTGTTTTATGTTTACTCCACGGTAAACCCAACTTTTGCAGCTGTTCTTGGACTTCTATTATTGTATGGCGCCGGACGTTGGGGTGCTCGTTCACTTTCACTAGCGATGTTTACGACAACACCGATTGTCATCGTTGTGATTTGGCTTTATGCGATAATTGCGATGGCAGGATATGGATTGAATATGGTGACTGTAGCCATCGCAGCGATGTCACTGGGCGTCGGTATCGATTATGTTATTCACGTCGTCGAGCGATATCGGGAAGAGCGAAGTGGGGGAGCTAGTGTTGATGATTCGATACGAGCGATTGGTGGGGCAGCCGGATTAGCGCTTGTCGGATCAGCGGTCTCGGATGTAACTGGCTTCCTAATTATCGGGCAATCTGCCATGGGATTCTTTGCAAGCTTCGGACTTTTCTGTGCAGTGATGATTGGATTGTCGTTATTTGCAAGTATGATTACCACACCTGCAATGCTCGGAGCGCTAGCGCGGTGGAGAATATCGGGCGCGCGACCCCAATCAAAAAATACCTCGAGTATCGTGGCGATTGAATGAGTGGGTTCAAGCCGAGCAGTCGAGTGAGATGCACAATAGGGTGGAATTTTTTCTATGTCAGACGAAAATCAGAATTTACTAACTGACATTGAACGCGGTGAAGAAAGCTGTGTTTTGAGATTCGCCGATAAAAAATCATTCAAACTAGACTATCTCAAAGTTAGACTAGCTTGCCCATGTGCAGCATGCAAGCCAAGACAAGAAAACCAACAATTAATTCTTGATTTTAATGAATCTCTGAAGCGCATGCAAATGACCAAGCCGATAGTCGGATTAATAGGAAGATATGCCATAAGATTCGAGTGGCCAAGCGGCTGTTCCAGCGGTTTATATTCATTCAAATTGCTTAGAAAAATTTGCAATGCTGGCGGTCTGAATGTGCCTGAAAAACAGTGAATATGAATTTTTAATTTTTGATTTTCTGAATCGAAGCGCTCAAAGGTGACCCTTCTTTCGCTCAATCGTCGTAGATACGGATCCCCTCCGTTCCAGCGATTGGTGATATTTATGCCAGACAAACCCAAGCCAAACGATTCTAACCAGGGCGATCCGGATTCTGATGAAGACGATTGGTCGACTTATGCCAGCGCTGGCTACGCTTATTCTGTAGTTGATACTGATGAGACTGTCGAAACCGTAGAATCCTCTAAAGATGAGTGGTTTGATGGTGACGATTTTGAATTTCAAGGCTCTGTGATCAACTGGGATGCACCGCCTTGTCCAGCTCCTCTTGGGATTGAACATTTGATTCGGATAGGCTCATGCGACCATTGTTTGCAGCGTCTTGCTGGTCGAAGAACAGCCGCACGTGGCGCGGCTGGTGGCGCTCTAATTCGCTCTGAAGCCCGCGCCCGAAATTTAGATTTGGAGTCTTTAGAGAAGCCTGATTTATGTCCACTTTGTGAAGATTTATTCGATGATGTGGAGAATATTGTAATTCGCATCATCGACCAAACAGGTGATGTTGAGCATTCCTCTATTCAATTCGGAATTCATTTGCCAAAAGACCTTGTTGAAGAGGAAGATCGAATACGCACTCGACATGGCTCTCCCGGTTCTCAACCGATGAAACCAGCTTTTGTTAATGCGATTCAAGATGCTTTGTTGACAAGTGTTAACGAAGTGCAATTTGTCAAAGAAAAGCCTGATTTAATGATTCTAGTCGACGGGCTCACACTCCGTGTTTCAGTCGATGTACGCCCGGTATTTTTGTTCGGCCGCTATCTCAAATTAGAGCGTGGGATCCCTCAGACAAGGTGGCCTTGTCGTGCCTGCCGTGGGCGTGGAGGTGGTTGTGAATCATGTTCCGGAACTGGCTTGCAATATCTTGATTCTGTACAGGATTTGATTGGTGAACCACTACGAATTGCTCTCGATGCTGAAGATACTTCATTCCATGGAATGGGCCGTGAAGATATTGATGTCCGCTGCTTGGGCCGTGGTCGTCCTTTCGTCATGGAAATCAAGCGACCCCAACGTCGTAGTATCGACCTTGAAGAAATTCAAAAAGCTATTAATTTGAGTGCAAAGGATCGCGTTGAAATCAATAGTTTACGCTGGTCGGATCGTCCTGAGGTCCGACGCGTCAAAGAAACTCGTTCAGAAAAATCCTACTCGATTCGATTCCGTGTCGAAGAAATGCCCGAGGAAGATTTCGTTATCAAGTCAATTTTGGGTCTCTCAGGTGTCAAATTAGCTCAAGAGACTCCAAAGCGAGTTTCGCATCGAAGAGCTGCCAAAACTCGCCATCGAACGGTCAATTCAGTTAGCGACGTTATCGTCGACGGCAACGAAGTCCAATTCACTTTACAATGTGAGGCTGGAACTTACGTCAAGGAACTGATTCATTCGGACGAGGGTAGAACTGTGCCTTCGGTTCGAAGCGTACTCGGAGACCTCGAATGTGAGGTGCTGTGGCTCGATGTACAGGAAATTCACTCGGAGTGAAATATTTTGCAAATCCGAGTCCTTAAGAATACGAGGCAGGTCGCCCGCTTCCACGACCTATGGTCGGTAAGGTGAGATGATGGTTACCCGCACACACGGACAGCGCCAAGGTACGCGCTCGATTCTACGCAAAAGCAAGTCTGAGCGTGGACGCATTTTCATTAATCGTGTTATGCATCAATACGAGATTGGAGATCGCGTTGCAATCGTCCTCGACGGTGCACAACACAAGGGTATGCCCCACCGTCGTTTTCAAGGCAAGACCGGCTTAATAGCTGGTGAACAAGGTCGCGCTTACATCGTTAGTGTAAAGGATCAAAACATGTCAAAAACCGTTGTAGCTCGTCCAGAGCACCTAAGGCCAATCCAGGAATGATTTAGATGAGTGAGCGAGAATTTATTGATTACGCAACCGTTCGCGATTTACTCGCAGATGCAAACCAACGCCGTGGAGAACTCTCATACGAGCAGATAATGGCTCTACAACACGCTGAGTGGGCAGCTTCCACCAACCGTGGCGGAATGAAGACCGATCCTAAAATTTTCACCGCTCTCTACAATAATTTAACTTTAAATGAAAAACTTGTAAATAATCCAGAAATTTGCGCAAAGTTAGCCGAATTAACTCCAATGCGAGTTTCCGACGTGCGCGTGATTATTTCCAGCAAGCGGATTGCGATGGATACTTCAGAAATCGAAGAAATAATCACTATAATCCGCCAACATGTTCTCTGAACGTAGGAAAATGGTGAATTACCCTCAACGAATCCTTTCTTGAGGGATAACCAGTCTGAAAGGGTGAGTGTCATGCATGCGGGCGGAGCGTTTGATTCGGCAGATGAGGAAGGCCCTCTAGCCAATGAAACCCATATTCGAGTTTTGGATATCACTGACCGACGCCCGTTTGGATCGGAATTGCAAGCGATTTCTGAGCCACGACTTTACATCATCCGCGCGCGTGTCCACAATCCAGGTGAATTGACTACATCCTCACGAATCGAATTGGGTGATTCTCGAATCGGTCCAATTTCGAGGCTACGATTTCGTGATTTGAGCTCTGTCGCTTCCGATTCATTAATCGATGAAATCGCCAACTTAATTGAGGCAGATCCTGAGCGACATTTGAATTTCTACAATCGAGCGAATGCAATTTCATTGAAGATTCATGCATTCCAATTATTGGGAGGTATCGGCAGTTCGAAGGCTCAAAAAATGGTCCAATCGAGAGGTAGCGCTGGTTGGATGAGTTTCAAAGAAGTGGATGCAGCTTGTGAAATTGAATCCATTCGTCTTTTGGCGGAGCGATATCATCGAGAAATGGAAGATCCATCGAATAATTTGCGATTACTGGACTTGATGATTCGCACCGATGATTGACGGTGTTGACATGGATGATCTCGACACACGATTATTAGTTGATTTACTACGTGACAGAATTATTCCAAACAGAAACTTAGGGCAACATTTTCTGTTAGATGAATCTGTTATTTCTCGCTCGGTTGAATTGGCTGATGAAGCAGGGTTTCCATTAAATGAAAACGCTCATGTCATAGAAGTTGGCCCAGGTCCTGGTTCGTTGACACTAGAATTACTTCGCTCTGGCGCTACTGTGACTGGGTTAGAAATCGATGTTGAAGCCATCGCTCATTTGAATCGTGCATTCGGTGATGGCGATGGTAGATTGGCAATAATTCAAGGCGATGCATTGAAGGTAAAATGGCCTGAAAAAGCATCGCATTTAATCGCTAATTTACCATATCAAATTTCAAGTCCAATTTTAGAAAAAATTCAACAATATCACGTAAAAAATCCATTCGATGTTGTTGTTTTACTTGTTCAAGATGAATTTGCTGAGCGAATGTCCATGGATCATTTTGGTTCACTCAGCACACTCGGACTCTCACTTTGGTTAGATTTTGATGTTGAACTGGACAGAAAGGTACCAGGAGGTGCATTTAGTCCAGCACCACGGGTCAATTCGCGGCTAGTCGTTTTGAATCCAG
>CAWVXH010000030.1:0-10282 GCA_963934165.1 uncultured Candidatus Poseidoniales archaeon | reverse complement strand
TAATCGAAGATTTGTCAGTTATGCTGGAGAACACATCCTGGCCGCTTGCTATCAGATCATCTTCCCTTCTCGAAGATGCGAGTCACCAACCATTCGCCGGAGTATATGCGACCCATATGTTGGCTAATGACCACCCAGATATTTCAGTAAGATTACGACGATTGCTCGAAGCGATAAAATTAGTTTACGCTTCGACCTATCACCGCGGTGCAAAAGCCTATGTCAGCGCCACACCAAATTCAATCGAAGACGAACAGATGGCAGTGGTCGTTCAAGAATTGGTAGGAAATGAAGTCAATGGTAGATTTTATCCACAGATTTCGGGTGCCGCTCGCAGCCACAATCACTACCCAGTAGCACCACTAGAATCCGAAGATGGAATGGCTGCGATTTGTATCGGCCTCGGCAGGCAAGTCGCGATGGGGGGTAAATGTCTGCGATATAGCCCCGGTCAGCCGAAGCGTATTCATCAATTCCATAGCACTGAAGCTATTTTGGAGAGTTCACAAAGGAATTTCTACGCGATACCTATGATCGAAGAAGATGGTGAAGTTTATTCGAATGAAGAGAAAAACCTTGAACGATATGGCCTTGAAATAGCAGAACTCGACGGCGTTCTATCCTTAGTCGGATCAACTTACGTAGTCTCGGATGACAGAATTGTCGACTCGGTAATGGTAACTGGGGGCCCTCGCCTCGTAACTTTTGCACCTATTCTCAAACATGGTAGATTCCCACTCTCAGAAATCCTTCATCATGTTCTTTCAACCTGTGAGAGTTATCTAGGCTCGCCGGTTGAAATCGAATTTGCTGTAAATATTGATAAAAAATCCAATAAACGAAAATTCGCTCTTTTACAGGTGAGAACGATGATGGATGATTCTGTCGACATCGATATCGACCTTTCTGAAGTCGACCGAAAATCAGCAGTGGTAATCAGCAGCAAATCATTAGGTAATGGGGTAATCGATGATATTCGCGATGTTGTATACGTCAATCCAAGTAAACTCGATAGGATGAGAACAACGAATTTGATTGATGAAGTTGAAGCTATCGATGCAATTTTACGTAAACAGAAACGTCCCTATCTGCTTATCGGACCCGGCCGATGGGGATCATCAGACCCATCATTAGGAATTCCAGTTGAGTGGAATCAGATAATGGGAGCTAAAGCAATTGTTGAGGTGCCAATGTCGGATATTCATGTCGAGCCGAGCCAAGGAACTCATTTTTTCCAAAATATTGTCAGTTTCAATATTGGTTATCTAACGATTGGGCATGATGATTTAGTTGATTGGGATTGGCTAGATTCTTTCGAACCTAAAACTAAATTCGGACCACTTCGACATATACAAATCGAAAAGCCATTGAAGGTTATTTTAGACAGTCGAGATTCGGAAGCTATCGTGCTTCGTTGAGGCCAATCTTCTTGGTCGTTCTATTCGAGGTATACATCTATGAAAGGGGAAGTCAGTGAGCACACAGGAGGATTCGTTGCTCACGAACATCTCCGTGATACGCAAAAAGAGATGATTCTTGATGGTATCCAAGTACTTTCTGAAGGCGGATTTTTACTTGCGGCTGCTCCAACAGGAATCGGAAAAACAGCGGCAGCACTCGCTTCAGTGCTTGAGATTTCAAGAAATTCGCCCGAGCAACCCCAAATCATGTTTTTGACAGGTCGGCAATCTCAGCATCGAATCGTTGTTGATACGATTCGCTTAATTAATTCACGATTATCAGAAGATATTTCTCACGTCAAAGTAGTCGACATTATAGGCAGAGAATCGATGTGTGAATATGTTGATCGAATGACTGGTAAATGCAATTGTGAAGAGGATATCATCGAAGGTTCCCGCGTTGAGAGACGTGAAGAATTGCGCGAGATAATACTGACCTATCCGACTCATGTTGATGATCTCATCAGTCAGAGTCGGCATCGCAAAATGTGCGCTTGGGCTTCGGCACGTTCAGCTGTGAGATCCAGTGATTTGATTGTTTGTGATTACAATCACGTCTTTGATGAAAATGTTAGAACTAACTCTCTTGCACCAATGGGAATCAATTTAGAAAATGTAATTTTAATTATTGACGAGGCACATAATTTACCCGACCGAATTCGCAATGGTCTGGAGCGACGGGCGACTATGAGTATTTTTCGAGATTCAAAACTTGAACTAGAAGAATTTCTCGGTGAGAAAGAAAAAGAAGCTAAACAATTGGATTTAGACATGGATCAAAGTTCTTTGAATATTGATGGGATTCGAACTGCTAAACGCCAAATGGAGCGATTGATGCGAGAGATGCGAAAATGGTATTCTGCAAAACAACGCGAGTTAGAATTGACTAAAAAAGATGATTTGCGAATTTCAACGAGGGATTTCATCGACGAAATCAATCATATTTTAATGGAAACGATAGATGCTGACCGTTCAAATAATTTCAAGATGCTTAAATCATTAATTCAACAATTATTCAGAGTTCGTGTAGAACATGATGAAGCGATTGCTGAAAAGGAAAAGGAAAATGCTTCAAATCGCCTAGCCTCAATGCTAAACGTTTGCCTTCAATTTCTCGACGACCCGGCGCTGGTTCTAGTCTTCGACATTCTTGGTGAAGATGGACGAGTCCGCAGTTTCTTACTCGATCCTGGTGTTATTAGCTCAGATATTTTTGAAGAAACAAAAGGTTCTATTTTGATGTCAGGGACTCTCTTCCCCCCTGCAATGTACGCTGACCTTTTACAAATTCCAAACGACCGGCCTAGCATAACAAAAGAGTATAGTTCACCATTTCTTGGAGACCGACGGCCAATCTTAGTTGCAAAGGATGTTACCACAAAATATACTGAGCGTGGATTGGTAAATACAAATCGAATTAGAGACCATATCGAAGCCGTGGTGACTGAAACTCCAGGTCACGTAGCTCTATTCGCTCCAAGTTATGCTATGCTTCGCGAAATCGCCGGGGAAGATTGGAGTTGGTTACCCGGATTCGGTATTCAGGTCATCGAAGAAACTCAACGAATGTCGAAACGACGAGTGAATGGTGTTATCGATAAATTAGAAATCCGTCGGCGAGCAGGATCTCGAATCCTCCTCGCCGGTGTACTAAGTGGCAAACTCGCTGAAGGAGTTGATTATCCGAATAATATTCTCGATGCGGTAATCTGCATTGGCTTACCGCTTCCACCTCCAAGCGCTCGCCAAGATGCACTGAAGGATTACTACACCAAGCGCTACGATAGTAATCGCGCTTGGCGCTACACAAGTTTCCAACCAGCAGTCAATAGCCTGATGCAGGCATTGGGTCGACCGATACGCAAAGCCGAGGATAGGGCCATTGTGGTTTTACTTGAAAAAAGATTGTTTCAACGGCAATATAGAAATTGCCTACCGAATGACATGGCTTTGATGGAATCACCAGATAATAACCGGACAAAACGCCACACTCGTAGCTTCTTCAAGCGTTTACCTAAGCCCGCCATCGAGAAAGAATGAACGACGGGTTCATGCGGGTTAGATATTTCGAAGGGTTGTAAGATGGATTGGATAACAAAAGATATCGCGCTTCCTTCGCAGGAATTGAGCATCCCCTCTTTAGTAAAATCAAGTCTCGGTTTCGATGTTTCCGCTGCCGAAATTCACGACGAATTTCTTACAAATCTACCGCATTCGGAGATAATTGTAAATCATCAAAATGTGATTTCAGATGTGTTGACTCCAATCGAATCTGCAAAATTAAAGATTCGTGAAATTATGCCACTAGATGAAATGCTTCGTGAGTTCAATGGCAACCAGGACGAAATCGGAATTAGGTTGGAACTACCATCGGCTAACCCATCCAAAATTGTCGTCAAAACCATGATTGATGAAAATCAACAAATCGTACGCGTTTTGGTTCCAGAACGATTTGGTGGATTATTGCGGACATTTAGAATGCCAATTAACAAAGAAATCTCAACGATTTCATGGGAAGATGGAATACTCTCATTCTTGATGGATTAACGTGATTAATCGCAAGTGAGTGAATTGAGCATTCTATGATTCTAAACTTCACTGTTCAGGATCAATTTGAATGATGTCATCTCGTACTGGAACTTCTTGCAATTGATCGATTTCTTGCAGAACCGCATTGAGTGAAATTTGGGCATTCTGACGATGACCTTCACCCAAGATATGGCTTGAATACCGCGCTTCTTCGAATATTCTGTCGAGTGCGATTAGCGATTGTTCGCTAATCGGTAATGCGGAACGAATCGCCGTCTCGAATTCACGAACGGTCTCAAAATCACGTCGAAGGAATCCGCGACGCATCAAAATTTGACAAAGGCTTTCATAGCAATTGAAAATAGCTTCACGGAAAGTATCACCAGCGGCGAGTAACTCAGCAGTATAGCTGAATACACTGGCCAAATCATCTAGGGTTGCTTGTTGACGACGGCGATACATCATCCCACCGCCAATTAATCCAACTAGGATGAATGCGACGAGTAGCCCGAATAATATTGGTTTAATCAAAGATGCTTTTTCCGCTGGCTCATATTCAATTTCTAACCCTCCGTGTTGGGTAGAGAGCCATGTCCGATTCGATGGATCAACGAACATCGAATCAGTGCTAAACATAATCTTCAATGGACCCCAGAATGTTTGATCCCAGAGAGATGGTAGTGGTTCGACTGCCTTGAATTCATAGGCAACTATTCCATCCTCATCAGTCAACATTGTAACCTTAGGCAATAGACTCAATCCAGATGTTGAATTGATTAATAATGCTGAAATTGAGATGTTCGCGACCGGCATCAATGTGTCTGTAGCAGTTATGTTGACTGTTCCACGAATGATTCTAGTATCCTTACCGACATATTGTGAATCGGGAGTGAATAGGAAATTGACCGGAACCATGATTCCAACTGAGAAATCAATTTTCCCGAAGTTCAGATATCTAGAAGAATCTGCTTCTACCTCAACCCACATGTCAATTTCACCAGGAGCCATTGGATAATGTGCAGGTGAAATGATTCGGAAATGCCCAGTCGCTTCATCCCAAGTAATTGTTGCAGGTTCAGCACTAGTCGAGGACCAGTGTAGAGTGACAACCAAATCCTCGAGGATATTGCCATCGCCACCAATTTCGAGAATCCTTCCTTCAATCTTAATTGGATGCTCGACATCACTGCGAATTATCGTATCTGCAACCCATAACACCTCCAATGTAATATCGGCTTTGACAAATACTGTCATATTGTAAGAAATAGGGAGATAGAAGGTCTCACCGTTGAAAACGACTGAAATGTCGTGTCCTCCTCGTGCAATCGAATATCCTAATTCATGATTGAATGAGAATGTGCCATCGATGCTAGTTGTAATCGTTTCAATTTTTTCTCCATCCAAAATAACGGAAAACTCCCGAGCTTCAAGACCCGGACGGCCGGATGAATCATCATCGAAGAGTCGCCCCGAAAAATTCCAAACACCGCCACGGGTAACTACCGATGAATCGACTTGGAGAGTAATTCCAGAATGATAAGCAATCGTTAGATTGGTTTCTGTTAGGCCTTCGCGATAATATCCTTGTTGTGGGGCTTTAACCGTGACCGTGTGAACACCCACATCAATAAATTCTGATACGACCCAATTTAGAACCCAATAGCCATTTTCATCGCTAGTGGTAATTCCAATTAAAGTTCCATCGATAAAAATCTCGAGTGAATGATTGGCAAGCAAACCATTTGGCATATTATCACGTATGGTTCCACTCAATCTCAGATTGTCACCGACCGCCGATGGTTCAGGTGAGAATACGGAGACGACGGCCGGAGAGAAAACAATGAAAATCGATGTTGAGTTTGAAGCGAGAATAAATTCCTCTCCTTCAAACTCAATCTTGACAATCCTTGGACCCAATTCCATATCGGGTGGAACTGGGATGTATAGACTGAAAGAGCCATTTACATCAATGTTCAGGCCGGTCAGTAATTGATCATTCATGTAGACATTGACGTATCGATTTGGCAAGACTCGACCTGAACCATCAGTTAACATTCCCTCTATGAGCAATAATTGGTTTCGGTCGATTTCACCCGGGGGAGTAGTCAGAACGACTTGTGAGGTTTGTGTTGCATTGAATTCCATATCGAATGTCGAAGGGAGATAGTATTCTGGATTCAGTGAATCTCCTTGACCCATCGGGTCAATCCAAGTGAAACCGCCTAGGAAATCGACTCTAACCCGGTGATCTCCGTAATCCGAATCTAGTGGCAAGTTGTAGATAATCGACCAGACTCCAGTTGTAGAGTTGCTCAGAGTTGAATAAATTGGTCCAACATCTACTCCGTCAATAGAAAGGTGAATGATTCCGCCATGTACTTGACCATTTTCTAGCAAAGCGTTTCCATGTTCGTCGAGTAACGTCCCATGGAAGGTGATAGATTCTCCAGCAATCGCAGAACCACTGAATGCTGTTATTTCTAAAACCGAAGGTGCCAGAATAACAACTCTTGTAATAGCTTCATCACCTACCAATCCGGTAGTTCCATTGAAACCGGTGAAAACAGCACGTATTTCCATTGGACCGGCCGCGCGATATTCATCAATGAGGATCATTGTGTTTGCGAGCCCGAGTGAATCTGAGAAAACACTCGTCGTGAATAACTCATCAACATAAATGTCGATTTGTGCGGCGGGCACAACACCGCCTGCATTGTCGATGAGTGAGAGATTCATACTGAGATTATTACCACGGACAGTACGCTCATCAGGATCTAAATCGAGTGGATTGAGGATAGTAATGAGTGAATAACCACGGCTATCAAATGTCCCATTACCGACGCTCAAACCATAGTAATTGACGGTTGGAGTGAAAGTTGCTTCGATATTGTGAGAACCACGTGAGAAGGTGAGATCTAGACGAATAATCGCTAACCAAGAACCATTCAAATCAACTGAACTTGAAATTATTTGGAATGTATTACTCTCTCCATCGACCATAAATGTCAAACTTGGGGCTAGAGTATTTCCTGCCCTATCCATAATGGCGCTGCCATTACTAGATGTGAGATTGCCGCTTACATTGAACGAATCGCCTGCTGCTGGATTATCTAGAATCGGATCTACGGTAATGAATGTTTGAGATCTAACCGTTATCGTTGAAATCAAAGTTAGTGTATTATGAAGTGTATTCGAGCCATTATAGTAAAGAATTACACTTACTAATCCCAATGGATGATCGTGAGGTATATTGAATGAGAAATTGATATCTCCTTCGACGTTCGTAACCGATTCACTCATCCATGTGTCGTGGAAAATTGCCGAGATATTCATGCCCGCTAAGTTTCGATCGCTATCACTCGATTCAACCAATTTAGCACTGAAAACAATTGTATCACCTCTATCTACAACCATGTTGAGGAATGGTATTTTATCGCGGAACGCAGTCACACCTCGTACGAGAATAGTATCGTTACCTGTACCGGTTAGGTAGAATGGTGTACTACCGTTGAGGACACTAACAACGACGGTTTTGACGCCACTCGTAACACCGTCGCCAAATGGATCGGTTGGAACAGTAATATTGAACGAACCATTATTCGAAGTCGTATGAGTGGAAATTAATGTCTCACTCGGATCGTCTAAGAAGAATACTTCAACGGCCATCGGGCCGTCGACAGTTCGATTTGCATCAATTGCATCCATCACTTGACCACTGACGATGAATGTTGAACCAGCAGTCACCTCAGGTGCAAGCGGATTGATATCGACATAACTCGCAACCTGAACAGTCAAATTTGATGTGCTCTCATTCCCTAACCATCGGCCAGCATTTGGAACGGTTAGATTATCAGTTATATCATCAGGTGCGTGAACGCGAACCGTGTAATATCCAGGAGGAGTATCAGCAGGGATTGTTGGGCTAAATCGAACTACACCATCGGTGCCAGAAAGATCTGATTCTAACAATTGTTGTAATGGACCTCCGAAGTCAAAGTACAGGTTAGCAGATGCATCTGGTATCGGAGATTCAGATTCAACATCGGTAATTGTTGCATTGATTATCATTACTTGGCCTGCTACTACAATCAATGAATTCGGTGCAGATTCAACGATATATTCTGTTTGTATTCCAGCATTGACTTTATCTGCATCGGAAACCGAGTAATAATGACCACCAACAGGTGCATTTACTGTAAAATCAAGGAAAACTCGTAGCACGTAAACACCTGAACCAACACCTTCTGGCATCGAGAACGTCTGATTATATTCACCGGTGGTAATGTTAATCCAAGTTGAGCCAAGCCTATGAATTACTGGTGGAGCAGGACTGCCATCAGGCAATGGAGGTAAATTAGAAGGTACTTCTAATTGAACCGTGACAGAGGAGTTATTACCCGTAATTACCGTATTCAAAGCTATATCATTAGCATGCCCAGAAACCCAATTTGTAGTGCCACGGGGAGTCCAATCCGAACCTAGATTTACGGTTGCATTGGCTCTGCCTTGAATTCTTACAACATCAATAATACTTGCCGGGTTAAACCAAATCGAACCCGAATAATTCAGAACCCAAGAATAATCGCCGGCTTCCATATCGGCTGGAACCAGCCATTCCGTAGCTATTCGGGGAACTGAAGGGTCCGTTTCATTCCAAACATTCTCACCATCGAAATCCAAGAGATATGTCCCAAGGAAATCAGCCACAGATGTATCCGTGTGATCGGTTAGAATTACTTCCACATTGGCCATATTGCCACGTGATTTTAAACCGAGAGTATAATTAAAATTCACATCACTACGAATACCATGTTCAGTAAGATAGGTTAGCTCATCATTAGCAAACAATCCCTCAGCATCGAATTGGAATTTCACTTCGACTGGACCAGCAGGAATTGGTACGTCACTACCTAAGAAAGCCCATGATAATTCGAAATCACCAGGGGTTGTTGTCCAGTTAGAATCGTTCAGATACCATGTCGCAAGCGTCACATATGGACCATTCGTATTCGCACGACGCATCTGAAAATATAGAGTTCCATTAAGTGATTCTGGAGAGATACCCCGACTCATAGCTGAGCCGTTGATGTAGACTGGTGAGTCGATATCGAGGAATGTATTGTTTATCCCCTGAGCTTCTAGTACAACCGAAATATTCGGCGAAGGAGTGATATTGAACATGAATGAGAAAGTAGATGGGCGAACATGGTATTCAGGTGTTGAAGCATTGTTCAAATCATTTTCATGCCAGCCGAGGAAAGCCAATGAAGCACTGATTAGCCCGAGAGGTTCAGCATCATCGATAGGAACTGAAAATTCGTAATAACCAGAAGGGCCAATATCTGCAATCAAATTTTGCGGACCATCTATAGATGATGTATAATTCAAGAGAACCTGCATATTATCAACTAGAGAAGGGTCTAAAAATGGTGAATTTTCCCAATTCATCTCCCCTGTAAAGGTGGTATTGACACCAACACCTAACATCGGTTCTGTAATAGGTGGTGGTGAACTAATTGATAAAACTGAATCATCGGTAACATTCATTCGCCAAACGAATGAAATTCCTTGTACGCCAACGTATGCTTTCTGATAAACATGTAAAACGAGTGCCCCATAACCTGGGTTTACTGATTCGAGTGGAGTGCCATTAAGATTAAATGAACCATTTAGGTCAGTCATACCGCTCGCAATAAAGTGATTTGAAGTTGCAGCAGGACCAGGTACAAGAGCAGTTTCATTACCCTTGACAAGGTAAAGATCGATTGTAACATTCTCAGCAAAAGTTCCATTCTCTACAAATTGAAGAGTGCCATTCAACCAAATCTCGCTGCCATTCAAATCGCGATCGAAATTTGTAGGCCCCCATTCTTCATTGACGACTTCAACGAGTGCTTGTGGAGGACAGGCCTCAAATGGAACCCATCCTATCGTCTCATTACCTTGATTGGCATTAGTCTGCAAGTGAACTTCAACCCAAGTTGTGAAATCACTACCATAGACTTCGAAAGCTTTGCCATTCCATGTCCCTCCCGAAAAACCAGTTACTTTTCGTGAAGATAATCCAGCGTGCCTTAGCATTACTGCGAATACAGTTGCAAATTGGTCACATGATCCTTCATGTGTATTATTAAGAATATAATAAGTTAGGTCACTCTCATTAGTATGGTTTAGATTTGGTTGGACACCATCGTAATTTCGAGTGAACGTAGTTGTATTATTCCCATTAATCAGGAAGTTTTGAATCGCAACCACCTTTTCCCACGCCGAAAATGCCCCCGAATCATTCAGTA
>CAWVXH010000029.1:0-10808 GCA_963934165.1 uncultured Candidatus Poseidoniales archaeon | reverse complement strand
TGCGTGTTCACAAGAGATTACTCGAACTCGTTACCAATACTTCGAAGGATGAGAAAGCTCTGAAGGCTATTTTGATGATTAATATCCCAGATTCAGTGACAATTGAATTGTCTCTCCGTAATCTCGGCTAAACTACTTCGTAGTCTGGGCATTTATTGAAACAATCTGGAATATCTACCGTCTCAGAAATCCCTAACAGGAAACCATTGGTTGTCTTCCATCTAACTTTGCTTTTGAAAAACTACAATTCGATTAGTGTTTGTACCTTGAGTTTGGTTTTTCACTCCCCAAGCATTTGCAGTCTTAGTAAAATCTTGGGAATTTATCATAATGATGATTGGTTCAAGCCCCGCCTTCAATCCTGCTGGAACAACCAATTCTTCAAGCAGCACTTTTCCGTTGCGTACTTCTCCAACTTCAAAGGCAACATACCCTCCAGTCTTCACAATTCGGTAGAGATCCTTCAATACTTCTGTCATGGCATTTTGCCAATCATCTACTTTCTTCAATTGACTTATTTCAATAGTTGATGAATCAATATCGATGAACCAGCACCTTAGCCAATTATCTGCCTGATAATCAACAATATCAAGAAATGGCGGTGAGGTTACAACGAGTTGCGCTGATTCTGACTGAATTTCTTCCGCGTTCCGTGCATCAGAAGTTGAGAGAATCGTTTCAAAGTTTTGTCCATGTTGATTGAGATTCAGACCTCGCCATTTTCGAAGTAAAGACTTACTTTTTCGAACAATTCTTGGAATAATATCTTTACTTTCAGGCGTCTGGTTTCGGCGTTCATTGATTCTTTCTTGAGAACGGATAGAGACTGCTTGATTCGGAGGGAGCGTATAGACTGAAAAGAAACCATTTGAATGGCCAGTTAAACGATTGATTGCGACCATTCTAATCCATTTGTCCACATTATCAATTTCACCAGATTCTTCACGACCAAGTAAATACTCCTTTAGGGCGATTATTTGAGTTAATGTATCTCGATGGTAGAATGCCAATAATTCAGGATATTCTTCTTTCGCTATTCTCAAATCAATCTCATTCAATCGCTTTTCAATCTGCTCAAGAGAAGGAGGGTTCAGACGAGGTTCCAACAGTACTTTACTGAGGGGATTTATATCATTTCCAAGTGGCTTTCGTCCCATTAGCCAAGACTCCAATTGAGTTGTTCCTCTACCCATAAATGGGTCATAAACAGCGTCTCCTTGCTGAGTTAACCGTTCTATGAAGAATCGTGGAAGTTGAGGTTTGTAACAGGCTCGATATGAAATCTCATGTAGGCTATGAGCCTGTCGTTGACCACTTGTCCAATATTCATTTATTGCCTTTTCAACAACACCTGATTTCCCATCAATTTCCCATTCAAATAATTCAATGATGGTATCGGTGCCAAATTCATTGAAGGACTTCACTTGCTCTATGAAGTCTGGATTGCTCAAAACACTCTGCACAAATCCGACCCCATGCATTGGGTTCAACGGTGAAGGTAAAAAAACAAATCCCTCACATCATTACTGCAACCCTGTGCATAGGTAGCGTTTCATTGGGTACTGCTGAGGAACCCTATGACCCGGATATGACTCATTCATACCGATTAACTGCTATGCCTCTCAGAGGATACCGAAAGTTACGGATATGTCATAGAGTCCACCCCTATCAGTTAAGTCATGAATTTGGAAATTTTCGGGGTCTTGATGATTGCTGGCGATTTTGTATTCATCTGTCTCTTAATATGGCATTTTGCATTCAGGAAAAAATCTACTTCTTCTGATGAGGATAATTCAACCGCTCATAATGAGGGTGGTTGGCAGTTCCATCCCCAACACGTAGGATTGATAATTTTAGTAATTGTCATGTTTTACTGGCTTTATAATTACAGTATTCTAGCCCCTTGATTATGGGTTTGTGATTTCCTCGCCAGATTCAGTACCCTTTGAATCAATATTCAGCCGCAGCTTCGTCGCGAGCGAGAGAACCCATCGGATCCCATGCTGGCAAAACGATTGGCTTAGTGCCAAGACCAGCGCGCATTTCGTCGCTAAGATATTTGCTGGGTGCAGCGATTTCGAACATATATTCATCATACCAAGAATCATTCATTGTGTAATATCCCTTCTTGCCAGATTTTTTTTCTCCCCATGAATTCTCAACACGCCAGCGTCGAGGTTGACCGTCGACTACATCGACGCCAGTGAACAACATCGCATGTGTCATCATCGTCTGAGAATAGCGAAGTCGATTGGCTTTATCCATGCCGAACTCGGCACCATAAAGGGCGCCAAAATCAAACAGTTTAGCATCCCACAAACCACTCTGCCGGTGCATTTGCTTGCCAACATCACAGCCCATCCAAACTGGCAGCCCATCTTCAAGCAGTTTTTGTGTAATCGCTTTCATCTCGTTTGAAGGCACATTTAGGTAAATCACCGATGGTCCACCTGCAACATTTTGGAGATAATCTACAGTGTAGGTTTGGTAGTATTCATTGCGCGGGTCGTTGACGATACAAACATAGTCTTCCCAGTCCATTTCGACGTATTCAGCGGCAAATTCTTGCGGCGTAATCATTCCTCTTCGATGAAATTCCCCATCTTTATCTTCCCATTGCCAATTGAATTCCTCAGGCGGTGTACCAAGATGAATGCACAGAATTCGCCATACATCGGCGAGTCGAGATTCCTTATGTGCGCGAGCTTCTTTTTCGGTGCCACCGTTATCGAGAATTTCTCGGATTTCACTGGCACCGCTTCTCAAAATATCCTTCAAAATTCCATTCATCCAACGTGTGCGAGAGGAAGATTTTGTTTCTGGATAAGCAGTTTTTGGGACTAATCCATGCTTGCGAATAAGATTGGTTGCCATATTCCACTGACCGCCATCACCGATTGGGTCTCCGAGAAGGAACCCGATGGTTCGGTCATCGACGGGTCGCTCAGAAGTATCGATAATTGCTTCGAATAAGTGATTGGCTCGCTCGAATTTATCCCAAAAATGAATGTGAGCTTGACTAAATTCGAATTCTTTGACATTCAATTTATTCATTGTTCCTGGGCGGAACAAATTGAGCGTTGCAAAAAGCCAGCATCGACCGCTAGCTTTCTGATTGGTTACTTTCCAACTATCTAATTTGGTCGAGAAAGAAAAATCAATGTCTTGAACTAATTCTCTGTCGAGTGCAACTTCGAGAAGGTCATTGTTTGCAACTGCATTTTGCGCCATCTTCGCTGAAGGGTCGGCAGAAAATGCCGCTCGGTATTTTTTTAATTGAGAATCTGTAACTGTTTTACCCATTTGGCTCACCTTTGATGAGCCGACACAAAAATCCATGCCTAAAAATGCTTATTGATAATTATCCTGAACTATAATTAATCTAAAGCAATTAATTAACTGCGAAAATTATGATAAAAACCCCAATTCTTACTCAAAGGTCAGCCGTTTCGGCGAGTCCTGCCGCAATTAGAGTCTCAGCGATTAAGGCGGGACAAGATTGGATATCGCCTGCGATAAGGTGAATCTCAGACCCATTCTCAGCAATGATAGGGTCATCCATATCTTGCAAAATCAAGATTCGGCGTAGATTGGAATCATCAAGTTGCGCCGAATCAGACTCGATTGAAGTCGCAGAAATTGCTCCGGTAGGACTGTTTGGAAAAGCATCCATCTGACGAATTCGGTCCTCCTCATCAAAATCAGGATCATTCCAGTAAGCGTCCTCATCAGCGGAAACGGATGGTTGTTCAGGCACGCCTGGAGTTACCACTACGGGTACTTCTGAAGGATTTGGAGAAATAGACGGCGACTCTTCTGAAGAATTTTCTGCGCCTTCATCGATAAATTCACTCAGCGGTGCATTTCCACCAACACTAGGCGCAGAAATCGGGATCTCATTGCCACCGTGAAGCAGAGCATTCCACGAAACCTCGTGCTTGTATTTCTCGACCAGATGTCCAACGCCGCTGTGATAAATCCGCTCACTCGGGTCGTGTTTCTGCCAATTGAGAGCAGGAATTTGATTCACAGCACTTATCACATCGCCACCAGGACCTTTCATCAAATTCGTTAAAACGGCGTGTTGTGCGAAAGCATTCATTCGCATTCGCGTCAAATCAGTAACACTTGTTCGTACCACTCCGAGCCGGCGAGACTGTAATTGCGCCTTCGCCGTCATCCCTTCATTCCGAATTGATTCAGCGAGTTCCATCTCTAGGTGATGGAGTAGTTGACCAACGCTCGCCCAGAAATTTGGTAGAGATAATTCGACCGGTACGTTTGGGCTGGATTTTTGCTTTCTCGTCAGTTCGAACAGGCTTTTTTCGACTGCGATTAACTGATGTTTGCTGAGTCTTGATGATGCAACTTCCCCTCTCATGCCAGCGACCCAAACACCATCCGGTGAAGGAGGGTCATGAATGATTCCTTTCCCTCTCCTAGTAACGACCTCCTATACCCGTTGTACTCAATAAGAAAATCACTCTCCCAGAGGTTGCAGGTGTACCCGAGTGGTCAAAGGGGTCGGGCTCAAGATCCGATGCGTAGTGCTTCGCAGGTTCGAATCCTGCCTCCTGCACCATCAAACGTGCTGAGATTCAGTAGTTATTCAGTAAGAAACTCGATTAGTTCATCTAAGAACTCAATCGTTCCAAATACGCCGTGAGATTCAGTCAAATGATCAGCAGCCTCAACCACACCATCATGCATATCGTTGACTGCAACAGAGAATCCACATTTCTTGAACATTGGAATATCGTTCGAGGCATCACCGACGGCGATGACTTGCGACGGATCGATACCTCGTTGCTCGAAAGCCAGGCTTAGTCCGCTAGCCTTGTTGATTCCAAGAGGAGTCAAGTGCAGTGCAAATCCAGTCGAAACCACATCCAGATCTGACCACTCTGTTTTTGCTAGTAAATTTCTAACTTCATCAGCCCGATCTGGCTCCCATAAGCACCATTCCGTCTCACGCCATCTATTCGATTCGATGCCTGCAGCATCGAAATCGTCCAGCTGAGTTGCAAGCCAATCGGCTGCACTCCTCGCTCGCTCGCCATCCGCGAGTCGTGCGATAGCAAAACCCGCCCGCGAGTCCCAAACCATCCCACCATTTTCAGCGACGATAAAGCCAGAAACAGCCAAGGTTTGTTGAATTGGAGTAACATTTGGCAGCGTTCGACCGCTTGCAAGTGAAACGGTTAATTGCAATTCTTCGAGTTTGCGAATTCGCTGCAATAACCCCTCCGGATAGCCATTTTTATCCATCAAAGTTCCATCGACATCGAAGACAATCATCTGCCAATCAACATCTTCGGGCAGGCTCAACACACCCACTCCTGACGCCTTTTGGTGAAGATACCACCGCCCTACTGCTACCCCGCAACTTGAAGGGCATCGAAGATTTGCGGAGGTTATGGGCGGTGAGGATTTTCTTCTCCTCGACGATGATGAGGATACCGGCCAAACTACTATTGAATCCAAGTCGAAGGTGGATGAATCAACTAATCTCAAGTCATTGATTCAGCCAGTTTCGAAATTTATGTCGAGTTTGTCAAGGAAAACTCGCAAAACTGCTTCACGAATTTCAGAAAAAAAAGTCGCCGCGAAAACCCTCGACGAAGTGCTTCTCACTGAAGAAATCGAGTCTGGAAATGAAGACGTGGTTGCCGACTTGGTATTTGCCGCAGATGGGATATTCGAATTTGAGTGGGGAATTACAGGAATGGATTGCCCGGACTGTGCGATGAAGGCGACCAAGGCTGTCAGCCGACTTCCCGGAATAGATGAAGTCAACATTTCAGTGGCCGAAGGGAATGTTCGATTCAAATTGGATCTAGCAAAAGGCCGAGTTTCGCGGGCAAATTCTGTTCTCGCGAGTCTTGGAAACAATCCAGATATCACTTGGATGGCGATTGTTGGGCTAACACCCGGTGGAGTAGCAAATCGCCTCGGCATCGATCGGCGAGGCTTGCGTTCATCCTTGCTCGATGTGCCGGGAATTATCGATGTTCGATTTGAGGATGGGCGCATCGAATTACAGCGCGTCAATTTACATTCAAGAGCAACGCGAGAAATTTCTGAAACTAGATTAGCACAAATTCTCGGCACGAATCCGAAATTCGAAGAATCTCAATCATCTCGACTTCGCACCGACCAAATCCAGCTTCTCTCAGCCTTGCTTACAATTCCATTACTCGCGGGAGTTTACGCCATCAATCAAATTGAAGCGGCACCAAGTTGGAGTGCGATGTTGATCACAGTCGTCGGAATTGCATTTGCTGGTTTTCCGATGTTCAACGCAGCGCTCTCAAGCATTCAAAACCGAGTTTTAGGTTTCCAAGTTTTGACAACTTTAGCGGTGATTGGTGCTCTGGCAATGAAACAATGGCCCGAGGCTTTAGCGGTTACCGGACTGGTTGCTTTTGCTTCACATCTGGAGGACCGCGCCCTTGTTCGAGCCCGAGAATCAATGCAAGGCGGGCTCGATAGATTGCCGCGCAGGGCGCGGCTTATTGAAAATTCAAAGGGTCATAATCAATGTCAATCAGATGACGATTGTTGTGATGATCATGATCATTTAGAATCTGATGCGCATGATGATGAATGGACACCAGTTGAGGCTCTGAACCTTGGCGATATCATTGAAATTCGTTCTGGAGAAATCGTTCCTGTCGATGGTATCATCATCGAAGGAGCCGGAGCCATCGACCGCGCTCCTTTGACCGGTGAGCCGATTCCAATTTCGATTTCGGTCGGTGACCGTGTTGAAGCAGGATTGGTTTTGGTACGCGGTCCAGTTATTGTCCGCGCCGAAGCGAGTGGTGATGATACGAGATTAGCGAGTCTGATCGAGTTGGTTCGAAAATATCGTGAACAACCAACTCGCACACAATCTACAATTGAAAAATTCACAGCATATTGGGTCCCCTTTGTTTTGATAGGGTCAATCGCATACGGACTTTGGACAAAAGATTTCACAACAATGCTGGTCTTGTGGGTTGTTTCATGCCCTTGCTCATTATTGCTTGCTGCACCCGTTCCTCATGCCACCGCGCTTTCCGCCGCAGCCTCATTTGGGCTGGTCGCTCGCGGCGGGGATGTTCTCGAAGCGGCTGCTTCAATTGAGCTTGCTTTACTCGACAAAACTGGAACCCTGACCAGCGGTCGACCGAAAATTAGTGAAATTATTGTCGCCAAAGGTCACAGCGAAAACAGCGTATTGCGACTCGCTGCAGGCATCGAGCAACGCTCGAATCACCCATATGCTCAGACGATTATTCTAGCAGCTGAAGATGAGGGTTTAGGTCCAGAAAAAGTCAGCAATATTTCTGATGGCGATGCAGGAATCAGTGCTGAACTCAACGGCAAAGCCGTGATGTTCGGGCGTGCGGATTGGCTTGAATCAGAAGGAATTTCAATTTCAAAAGAAATCCAATCCGCCCTAAATAAGTTCCAAAAATCAGGACATGGAGCGAGTCTACTCGCCATTGAAGGCATCGGCATCGCCGTTTTCGGTTTCATCCACGACGATGCTAGAGAAGGCGTAATTGAGATGATCGAAATGCTACAGGAGCATGGAGTTAGCGTAGAAATTCTCAGTGGAGATGAGCAATCTTCGGTCGAGGCCTTCGCTAAACATCTCGGTCTCGATCCAAAAATTTGTCGAGGCAATGTTGACCCAGAAGGCAAAGCCGACTGGGTCACCAAAAAATCACTAGCAAGAAAGACGCTGATGGCAGGGGATGGTTTCAACGACGCTGGAGCATTGGCAGCAGCAGATGTTGGAGTTGCTGTGGGAAGTGGTGAACGGGTGAACCTTGATGCAGCTGATGTATTGATTCCTGGAGAAGATCCACGAGCGCTGGCGCGTTTAGTAGAATTAGCGAAAAGAACTCGCCAAATAGTCAATATTAACATCATGATTTCTGTTGTGATTACTACAATTTTGGTAATTTCATCATTAGCGGGATTCAACTCCAGCATCGCTGCTGGAATAGCAATTCACGAGGCCAGCGTTTTCCTAATAATCATTAATGGAATGTTCGTTACCGGTCAAGGGGGAAACAGAATCAGCGTCTTGACCGACTTAGGAAAAGAGGTTGTAAGGGACATAAAAGAGGCCTTTGCAGTATTATTGAAGGCCAAGGTGACGACCGCTTGATAACAGAAGAGGGAGAGCGAAGGACATGGTAGAGGTCGAGTCGAAGCATGCAGCACCGCTAGCAGAATGTGCACACTGCGGTCATATGTTACCACAAGGATTGGGTGAAATTGAATGCGAAATTTGCACGGCAACAAACAAAGTTTCACACCAACCGACTAACGATGCACTCAACGATGAGACGGTACCATGCCCGCATTGCAACATGATTTTGGTTGCGGGCACTGATGAGAGACCGATTGATTTGACCTGCGGCGGATGTGCAGGTGTGTTCACTGTGACTCCGAAGGTTGTCAAAGTCGAGATTGCATGCCCGGGCTGTGAGAGAAATTTGAGAATCCGCCCACGGCCAGGTCAAAGAGAACTGAAATGTCCGGCCTGTGAAGCAGCATTCAATGTTACATTCTGAATGTAAAATCAATGTTTAAAATCTTTATTTTGTTTGGTCGATTGACTAATCAAAGTCTATGAAATGAAGCGAGGGAGAGGTATGAAATTGAAGTGGATTTTGGTCTAATTTTCAGATGTGGGGATAGTTGATAATGTGCTAAAAACGTGATAATCAGCACTTGTCGACCCTTCTCTCTCAAATAGTGAGAAAATCGCGTCAAGTTGGGGATGGGTACCCATGAGTGCGAGCAAGTCAACAGATGAGAATGATACCGAAGGTATCGAGAATCTTGCTTCACTCCGTGCTCAGCACGTTCTCTCCGCTTCTTCTTCTATGGAATCTGTCGCTCGGGCTCGCGATCGACTCGATGAGGAATCCCGATTACGGTCTGGAATTCGTCGCGAGCGACGAATGCGTATCGCTGAGATGACTGAACGAGTTTCTGGGATGCACGGTGCTATGCGTAAAGCCAACGAAATTTTGTTTGAAGAGCAACTTCAGCAAATTGAATCTGATCTTCGAGCCGAACTTGAGGATGAGATGGAACGGCTCGAGACAGAAGCACTTGAGCGTGAGGAGCGGCTTTTGCGAGAAGAGATGTTACATCGACTTCGCCGAGAGGAGAATCGTCTTCGTGAACAATTAGATCTCGAACGAGATCGCCGGATTGAGGCTCACACTTCTAAACTCCGTTCTCGATTAAAGACGGAAATGGAAACCGAATTCTCCCGACGTCAGGCTTTCCTAGATGAAAGGCTGGAGTTGGAAGCAGCGCAGGATGTTGATCGGATGCAGCGCCGCGTCGAGATGGATCTGCGTGAAGTAATGGAAAGCCAAGTCCATCGAAAAACCGAAGCTTACCGCCTCGATAAGGAAATTTCAATGCGGGATAAACTTGCAAAGACCAGAAAAGAAAGAGAGAATGAACTCGAAAAATCCTTGCGGAGTGAGAGAAAATCACTTGAAAAAGACATGCTTTCTGATGTTGATGTTAGAATTAATTCGCTCGAAGAAGAATTTGAGCGTGCTACCCTTTCAGAATTAGATCGCAGGTTTAGTGCTGAGCGAGAAACTATGCTTGCAGCTCTGGCACTGAAAAAGCAAGAAGTCGCGCTCGAAAAAGAAGTCGAAATGGAACAAACCGTTGCAACTTTCGCAAAAAAGCGCGAAGCGGAGATGATGGCAACACTCGAGGAGCAGTTTGCGAAAAGAGAAGATTTGTCAGAGAAAGAAATCGATGAGATGTTGAAATCTCTTGAGGAAGGGCTGAAAGTAAAAATCGAAGGTCTACTTGCCGATGCTCGACAATCCGCATTAGAAAATGCTGGCGAATGAATTCGAATTAATCACGATTTTCAATGGCTTTGATTCTTTCATCAGCCTCTTTAGCAAATTCCCACATCGAAAGGCTCGCTGGATTAGATTTCACCGGCTTTTGAGCGATTACAATCGGAGCGCCTTCAAGTGGTGATTCCGCGATAGCAACAGACCGAGCAATTTGCGTTTTGAAAACTCGGTCGCCAAAATGTTTGCGAGCTTGCTCGGAGACCGTTTCACACAACTTTGAACGAGTTTGAACCATTGTCAAAAGAATTCCAAATAATTTCAAATCGGGATTTACCGCTTTTTGAACATCCCGAATCGCATTCATCAATTGCCCCATCCCTTCGAGTGAATAGAATTCAGCTTGAATAGGAATTAGCACCCAATTTGCTGCAGTCAGAGCATTTGTTGTCAATAATCCAAGCGAAGGAGGTGTATCGATGATGATGACATCGAAGTGGCCGACAGCCTGCTGAAGTGCAAGGCGAAGCCTAGTTTCGCGACCAAATCTGGTTGCTAAATCAATTTCAACTCCAGACAAATCGAGGTCTGCAGGAAGCAGCCAGAGATTGTCTATTGAGATAGTGGAGGGGGGGCCGCGTTTGCGTTCAGGATTGTGTCGAGTCCAGGATTTTTTCATAGACTCAGTCAAATTTCCTGGACCAAGAAGCGTCTGATTCAGAGTCACCGGAGCACCTTCTACTCCACCTTTGAACAGCTCGTTCATCGTCGGTCCTAATGAGCGTTTATCGATTCCAAACGTTGTCGCAGCGTTGCCTTTTGGGTCTAAATCTACTAGCAACACTCGACGGGCAGTTATGCCCAATTCAGAATTGCCTGTCGCCAATGCGGTGGCTAAATTCACTGCGGTTGTTGTCTTGCCAACACCACCTTTGTGATTAACGACAGAAATTACGATTGGTGCTGACA
>CAWVXH010000028.1:0-11187 GCA_963934165.1 uncultured Candidatus Poseidoniales archaeon | reverse complement strand
CTTACTGGTGAGATTGAAACCGCGGGGAAATTATCATTATTGAATTTCCTTTGAAGATGTTATTTTACTATATGCACGAAATCGTTTGGGAAGAGGTATCTTGGTGAAAAATCCTTGAGTGATGATTCTAATCAAATCAGTAACTTAGCATCTCTTTGATGTTTATCAGATACTTGACCAAACACGCTGCTACCGCTATGATGAATGGATAGGTCAAAACTTTTTGTGGAAGCATTTTGATCGCAACTCGGGCACCCAACCAAGATGTTGCTGCAACCATTCCGCAGATTGGTAAGATATAGATTCCAAATGCCTGCCATATGTCTGGCCCTGTTCCATCGATAAAGAGGTGAGTTGCGATAGCCGTAGGCACTATCCAACTCTCGATAATGAATGAAGTTCCAGCTGCTTGGTGTTGCTTGAATCCAAGAATTGAGCTGTGAAGTGTAACGAAAATTGCGCCACCGCCGATTCCTAAAAACCCCGATGCTGCTCCTCCTCCAAAGCATCCCGCTCGATAGATTTTCAAAATTTTTCCTTCAACGGCTGGAGTTTCAGTATCACCATTTCCGTTCCCGTTCAATTCTTTATTCAATTTATTAATTGTTGAATATAATACCCATACCAGAAGAATCGATGCGAGAATTTTAATCGGCACATCACCCAATAGGTCAATGATTAGTGAAGCTAAGATAGTCCCAAAAATAGCACCTATAAGTGCGGCAACCGTTCCTTTTTCACCTACTTCCTTTATTGTATAACCTCCTTTACTATGTGCAACTTTACTTCCTAGTGAAACCATCCACACTAGAATTAGAGATGACACGAGTGCGAGATGAATCTCCCACTGGAGTAAAAACAGGAATATGGGAACGTAGAGGACACCTCCACCAAGTCCAAGCGGAGCGAACATGAATGCAGCCATCATGATCAGAGCGATCGCGATTAACATTTCTATTTCCATTTTTTATTCCTCTTTGACATACCAATGCTCTTTCTTTGGTGGTAATGGTCTCTTCATCCATAGTGGACGTCGCTCACCTCTTGGATGAGTCTCTCTATCCTTTGCCCAGTCATTCCACCGTTTATAATACTCAAACGACTTTTGTCGGTCAACCTCGATGTCTCCATACTCTTCGCCTTCCCCCGGGAGGGATAATTTGACTTTCTGGAGCCAGCAATGAGCTCCTGAGATTGGATCTGGTTGTACGGCGTGAGTTATGTTCTGGTGAACCCCGCCGTCCCTCCACCAAATTCGATTGGTATCTGGGTCATCGGATTTCCACGGCTCGATGCCGCTGATAGTCCTCATTCGCATCTTTCCGTCACCGTTATCTTCGATGCTGACTGTATTTGTTAGGAAGCGATTACCAGCATCTTGATTTCGCCGCCATCGGCCGATGTGGTGACTACAACCAACTACGCCTGGTTTGATACCTTCAGTAACCCACACCTTATCGACGAACCAGCCGATTTCAGTTTCGATTTTCAGTAAATCACCCTCGGCAACCCCCAGTTTTCTTGCGTCCTTAGGATGAATCCATATTGGATTTCTATGAGCGATTTCAACCAACCATTTTGCATTGGCTGAACGGGAGTGGATATGCTGTGGGAGGCGGAAGTTAGGCAGTAGGCAATATTCGTTTTCGCCGACAAGATTTTCGGGGTGAACATGTGATTTTTGCCTATAATGAGGTATTGAGTGTTCTGGATAGCCGAATTCAATCATGGTTTCAGAATAGAATTCTTGCTTTCCTGAAGGGGTTGGCCAACCCTCTTCCTCATACTTTTTATATGTTGATTCTTCGATGAGGAATGCCCCATATTTCCTCATGTATCCTAGGGCGTCAGTACCTTTTTTCTCTGCGGCTTCAGGAAGGCCCGGAACACGTTCAAAAATATACTGATAATATTCATCGATAGTAATTTTTTCACCTTCGCGGTATGGGCTCATAAAATGCTCTCGAATCCCCATCGTGCCATCATCTATCCTCCACGATAACTCGTTCCAGAATTCATCTTCTTCCCAAACTTCCCCTGGATTGACTTCGTGAGTAAATTCGACTTCTCGTCCTTCTCTGCGTGCAAATTCGCGCAGAACTGGTTGGCGGAACGCTACCCATTTGCCCGAGGAAGTCGCATAAGAATTGACGTCGTGTCGCTCAGCTGAATGACCCATTGGTAGAACATAATCAGCAAAGAATGCAGTTTCATTCCATGTTGGAGTCATTGCTATATGGCATCCAACCGCTTCTTTATCCTGCAACATTTCCATCCATGAGAATCCATCTGGATAAGTCCAAACCGGATTGAATACACGAGTGAAGTAAACATCCATGCTACCTCGTCCATCTTTGATTAAATGAGGTAGGATATGACTCATTTCGAAGTGAGATAGCGTGTATTCTGGTGGGAAATGTAGTTCGTTCCAGCCATCTGGATCAGGTGGATTATTGAAGAGATCTGGTTTGAATTTAGACCATGAATTAGGAGATGTACCCCCCTCTGTTCCGACCGATCCTGTCAGGACATTGAGGAAATGAAGTGTACGACTTACTTGCCAGCCCCCAAGGTTACCGATAGAAGCACTGCGCCAAACGTGGGTACACAATTGTGTCCCTGCACTTGCGACAACCTCTCCAACTTCGATTACCTGTTCTACTGGGATTTTGCATTCTTCTGCAGCGAATTCAGGTGTATATTCAGCGTATTCTTCGATCAGTAATTCGATATATCTATCGAAATCGCAAGGCTCATCTGGGTGGACAGCTTTCATCCAGGCATCCCAATTGACCTGAGTTTCCATGAATTCGCGATCATATAGGCCGCGCTCAATTATCATTTTCGCCCATGCGAGGAAGAGTGCCGACTCACTTCCCGGCCAGGTTGGCAGCCAATGATCTGCCATAGCTGCCGTATTAGACAGTCTAGGGTCGATGACTATGAGTTTCGCTCCATCCATCATACCTTCTAGAATTCGTTGAGCGTGAGGATTGAAATAATGACCGCTTTCAAGGTGAGATGAAGTTAGAAGTATGACCTTTGCATTTGTATGATCGGGACTTGGCCTGTCGTGTTTATGCCAAAGCGCATATCCGGTTCGCGCTCCTGCCGAACAGATATTCGTGTGTGAATTATGACCGTCTACACCCCAGGCTTTGAGGACGCGATTCATGAATCCTTCATGACCTGGCCTACCAACGTGATAAACGACTTTATCGACAGCCCCAGTCTTCAAAGAGGCGCGGATTTTAGTTGAAATTTCATCCAAGGCCTCATCCCAAGAAATGCGCTCCCAGCCGCCTTGACCACGCTCCCCTACTCTTCGCATCGGGTATAATATACGTTCAGTATCCTGAATTTGATTAATTGTAGCCGGTCCCTTCGCACAGGTTCTACCACGGCTTCCAGGATGGTCTGGATTTCCTTCAAATTTGGATACTTGACCTGTTTCTTTGTCGACATATGCGAGCAATCCACAAGCGGATTCGCAATTGAAACAAGTTGTTGGTACTAAGGAATATTTTCTCTCAATGCGCACCGGCCAAGAATTTGCATCCAATTCGATATGATCGTGCCATTCATCAGATGATGGGAATTTCCGGAGAGGTTCTAAATTTCCTTTGGTGACGTCACGGTCAAGGTCTGGTATGATTCGCAGTTTTTGTGCGATACCTTCGATAATTGTTTTTGCCATACCATTCACCTCAATGTAGCGTCTCCATCTGAGCACTGCGTAGGTCGCGTAGGATGTGCTTGTATCCAAAAGTGAAAACTAGTGCGGCTCCGGCTAAAGCAGCATATTGCAGATATCCTGAGGAGATAAGTAGTAGAGCGGCAGCTCCACCGAAAACCAACATCTCAATTGAGCCTGTGATGATGATATCTTGATTGGTACGATTCGCCCATTTCTCGCGCCCCTTTGCTTGCTTGAATAGCCAACCAGTGTAATTCCCGGTCAACCAAGCTAGAGGGATTCCAAGAATTGCTAACCACATATGCCAAATTTCGGGCAGATCAAGGAAAAATATCCCTAAATGTGCGACCATGATGTTAGCGAATACACCGAGTATATATGCCCCCTTCACAAGCCAGGAATCAAAATTTGGCCGTAAAAGGACATAGACGAACCGCATTGGTTTGTCTAAATCATTGATGAGGAGTAATCCGGTTAATCCAAGTAATCCTATGCTCGCTACCAACGCGATGAGAATTTCATTACCGAAATTGATTTCCCCAGTTATCATCGCGAGCATCATCAGAATGTACAATCCTGCTGCTGTGGATTTGGTGACGAGATATCCTGCAACATCCCAGTCCCAAAGGATGCCTTTTACTGGTTGGTCATAGGAGCGTTTCGGCTTCCCTGCTTGTTCATCCAAGCGCTCCATGACATCTCGAATGATTGCACGATCTCGTCCTGCTGCTGCCCGAGCTTTTTTCTCGAGAGCTAATTGTACTATCATTGAATTTGTATCTGCTGCACCGAGACGTTGGTCAGCATATTTTGCAAAATGACCAACTCCTGCTGCCTGATCGGTCCACAGGTATTCACCAGATCGTTCGGTTGCTTTTGGATCTAACATTTCTTCGCTTGTCTCAACATAGAATACATTGGGAATTGCACCTGATTCTGGTTTACGAACTGTTGTTACATGATCGCGTAAATATCCTGCGATTGAAGAATTTTCATCGTCGAGATCTCCAGAGACAATCGCTTCGGTCGGACAGACGATGACACATGCTGGCTCGTATGAATGTTCGATTCGATGAGCACAATAATTACATTTAGCAGCAGTGCCTTTGTTAGGGTCGATATAGAGGGCATCGTAAGGGCAGGCTTGCATGCAAGATTTACATCCAATACAACGATCATCATCGAAGTCGACGATTCCATCATCTCTTGTGAATAGTGCAGTAGTTGGACAAATTGTTGTACACGGTGAATCTTCGCAATGATTACAACGATGGACACTGAATTCACGAGTGACATCAGGATAAGTTCCAGTTTCGATATACTTTACGTGAGTGCGGTTCACTCCGATAGGAACATCGTGCTCGGACTTACATGCGATAGTACAAGCATGGCATCCAATGCACTTGCGATTGTCGATGACGAAACCGTAATTTACCATTTATCAAATTCTCCTTAATTTTGATTTAATTGTTTTTCCCATTAGTCAAATATATCAGATTGTCTGACTTGAAGCGGCACATTCATTCTTGCCTAAATCCATTATATTCTGCTCATCATTACAAGGCATCAAATGTCCTGAGTTGACTTTGCGAATTTGGTCATATATTTCCGGTTGCTCCCTCATATTTGACTTGATGTAAGAAACAAACTCATCTATATCATCAATACCATAAATTTTCTCATTGTATTTTTTAACTGCTCCAAAATTATTCATAATACGCATTTCTGAATCAGCCTCAATTGACCAATCAGTATAGTGCCCAGGGAGTACAATTAGTGAGTCAGGTAGAATTGATATTCGCTCTTTGAGAGTTGAATAGAGTGTTTTCGCCCATTCAACTACCTGCTTCCCCAAGTCAGGGCGACCAACGCTAACAATGAATACAGTGTCTCCCGAAATCAGAAACTTTTCATCAATTACGTACGAGGTTGAACCCGGTGTGTGCCCTGGTGAATGAGTGCAGAGGGTTGAAGGCCCACCTTCATTTGAAAACTCAAATGATTCGCTATCCACTATGGAACGATATTCATGAACCCCAGAACCATAATCCCCATCATGGGCGACAAAAATTGCACCTGTTGCCTCAGCAATTAGTGGACTTCCTGAGATATAATCTGCCTGGAGGTGAGTCTCAAAGGTATGTGTTATTTCTGCATCGCGGGATTCAGCAAACTGCTGGTAAAACGCTAGATTTCGAGAAGGGTCAAAGAGAAACATTTCCTCCTCATATACTAAGCCATACGAACATGATGCTTTTCCAGGCCTGTTGAATTGCCACATCTCATAGGAATCGTTGTCAGAGTTAACTCTCTTTGAAACTAGAACATTACCCCACGATATGATTCCACCATCTAAGTGGGAAACATTCTCCCTGCCAAATTCAGTCAACACAGAGGCGACATATTCGGAAGACCCTTGCTTTGCACAAACTATCATCAGTGTTTTATCCGATGGGACTTTTGCAACACTAGATTCTGGATCGATGATAAAATCAAAATATGGGATGTTCAACATCTCAATGTCATTTGGTCCCTCTATAATAAAGTTAGAGAAATCCTTTTCATTCCTTACATCAAGTAAAATGAAATCTTCACCTGATTCTATTGTTTCGAAAAGTTCCATTGCAGTAAAAGTGGATGACATATACCAACCTCTAATTTTTGACCTATCCCTATCTTTCTACAGTAAATGAAATTTTCAGTTTCACTCTATATTTTGTGATTCTTCCGTTCTCAACAACAGCGCTTTGGTCTTTAACCCAAACCGAATTAACACCATTAACAGATTTACACACATCGGAAACACCACTCTGAGCTGCGGCTTCCCATGATTCGGTCGATTCCGACATTACTTCGATTACTTTTATTGTGGTCATGACTAACTCAACTCCTATATTTGACTCGGTTAGTGGCGCACTATAAGTTTCACTGAATCTGTCACTTCGTCCAACATTATTTTCATTCTTTAGAGGAGAATCGAAATGATTGCCCCACCCGCTAGCCACGCGCCGAGGGCTGATCCTAAATTTCCAAATGCGGTTACGAGGAGTACTCGTCCGACCCTATTGTTCCAGAAAACTCCGTAATCATGTAAGGCAAGAAATTCTGTAGCGTCTCCACCTGTCGGTGCAGCGACCTTGAGTTGAGTATAACCTGCGAACCAACCCGCTGCGAGAGTAGGATTGAGGCTGGTAATTGGTGAGGCTGCTGCTCCAACGATTATCGAAAGTGGATGTCCGCGGGCGAGAGCTACTCCCAGCCCAGCGAGTGCAGCATTAGCAGCGAGCCAATACCATAGAGTCTCTTTTAGAGCGTCAATTTCACCATTGTAAATCAACCATCCAACCACTGTTACCAAAAAAAGTGGAACCGCCCACATGATAAGTTTTGGCCAAATGGGTTTGGGTGGTTCAGTCCTGAGATCTGCTAAGCGCGAGGTGGTATCCATCGCTGGCAGTTCAAGTTGTTCGATGATTCCGTTGATATGACCTGCCCCAACGACAGCGAGAACCTTACCCCCACCTCGAATCTGTTGAATACGCCCAGAAAGGTAAGCGTCGCGTTCATCGATTAGAACCTCGCCAGCACGCGGTGCAGCTTGTTTCGCTTCTAGCATCAATTCGCTGAGTAGGTCAGAATCCTTGAGTAGGTCATCGATGTCGACCACCTCATCGTCATCTTCATCTCTGAGTAATACACTCAGGACTCGCCATTTTTCGCGCAATCCCATTTTTCTCCATGCACGTCTCAAAGTGATAATCACGTCGCGGTCGATTAATTCATAGGCAATATCTGCATCCTCCGCTGCCTCGATTGCTGCGAGTAATTCCGCACCAGGATTTTCTCCAGTGTTCATGCCCATTCTGCGTTGCTGAGCTACCAGTGCAGATTGGAGGAGAATCATCGATGAGCGTCCTTCATTGACGATTTTTAGCAGGTCTTCGTTATCCATCTCATCGGGTTGTTTCAAAGATTTCAATCTAGATTCACACAATTCAACAGCGACGATGTCGGGTTTGTAATCTGATATTTGCTCACGGACGAGAGCAACAGAGGCACTGCTGACATGAGCCGTCCCAATCAATCGAAGGTTTTCATCGATGTCGAATATATTTCGGTTTTCATCATTTTTCATCAAATCACTCCATTGCTGCCATGGTTGCGAAAAGGTCGGCATGTTCTCGTACATCATGCACTCTGATGATATCTACGCCCAGAGATTTCGCCATCGCTGCGACACCTAATGTGCCTGCCAACCTATTTTCACTTTCACTCCTTCCTAGTAAGTCTTCAAACATTCGTTTACGACTGACTCCCCAAAGAAGAGACATTTCTTGATTGGGTACAATTTGTCTTCCTGCAGTTAAGAGCGATATATTATGCTCGAGTAATTTGCCAAATCCAATTCCTGGATCTACAATAATCAAATTTGGAGAAATTCCCCCCTCAGTCAACATCTTTGTCACAGTAGTCAGGATAGTCCTCACCTCGTCCACAACATCTCCATAAATTGGATCGATTTGCATTCTCTCAGGTGACCCTTGCATATGCATAATGCAAATTGGGCAACCGAATTCAACAACAACCTCTAACATCTGTGGATCTGACAAAGCTGAAACGTCGTTGATCATATTTGCGCCTGCCAACAAGGCTTGTCGAGCAACACTTGCTCGACGCGTATCTATGGATATCCCTACCTTGGTAAATTTCTCCCGAATAGCGGTAATGATTGGTAGGACACGAGCCATTTCCTCGCCTTCATCAATAGCAGTCGCGCCAGGGCGCGTCGATTCTCCACCGATATCTAACCAATCCGCGCCATTTTCGATCATCAAGCCTGCCCGATTGAGTGCATCGTCCAGCCCATCTACTCTAGAATCTGGATGAAATGAGTCTGGAGTTATGTTCAGGACACCCATGATTAGGGGGAAACCATCAACTCGGCGAATGGAAAGAGGTCTCCTGTCCGCCATATTGGCCTACCGATTCAACCAATGCTTTATGATGTGATGGAGCGTCAATCCGACAATGGTTTTGGGAGAGGATATCCGAAATGAGGGTCATTCTAGTTTATCTTCGTCATCAGTTGCCGTTCCAATGGATGATTCTACTAACCAAGTTTCTTTGGAAATGATGGAATCTGTTATACAAAGATTACAACCAAATGATCGTCATGAATTACGAGAAATGATAACCCAACGGGGAGTTATTTCAGGTGCAATGATTTCTTGCGCGGTATTATTTTGGTTAGTCGCCGTTCAGAAGGGTGGTGCCGCTTTGGGAGATAGTGACTTGCCCGAATCGATGATTGGTGATTTTGGGTTTAGTGAATTGAGTTTAATCGTTCCAGCTATCGCCCTACTTTCAACTCTGATTATGTCTATTGGCCGCGAACGTGGCCATGGTATCCTATCAAATATCGCGGGAATCTTGGTAATTTTAGGTGTATTTTTCATCATTGAGCCATTTGGACATCTTATTTTGACTGGTTCTGTTGATATTCAAACAGCAATGTTAGCTAGTGGACGACTTATCATGTTAACCGTATTAATTCATTTCGCTTCCCGTTTCTTCTTCGATGCAATGCTTCTCCAATGGGTTAGAGAATTGATTTTGTCGAACAATATTGACCTTTTCCCTGTTCAAACCGAACACGATTACGAGGGTCAGGCTGATGAACAGCCGCCTCTCGCATGAGGCTCGTGGGCCCTATCCATCTACCTCATTTGAGCGTTCTTCGTCTTGGTCATCGCCGCGAGCGGGACAAGCGAATTACGAGCCATCTTGGTCTAACTGCTCGAGCCTTTGGGGCGGATGAGGTTCTATTAGCGGGTGAAGTTGATCCTTCTGCCCTTGAAACTTGGAATTCGGTGTCAGCAAGGTTTGGAGGAGAATTCGCTTGCCGTCATGAAGAAAAGCCCCTTTCTTGGCTACGCCGGTTTGCTAAAGATGCAGGTGATGGTGAACCTGGAGTTATTGTTCATCTGACGATGTATGGTGAGCCATGGAGAGAGGCGTTACCGAAAATTTCCACCGATAGACCAACAGTCGTCGTCGTCGGTGGAACAAAAGTGCCAGGAGAGGTGTACAGATTGGCAAATCACAATATTTCCGTCGGTAATCAACCACATTCAGAAGTTGCAGCCTTAGCTATATTTCTCGAATCTTGGGTGGGTCCAATCGATGACGAAAATAGGTTTTCAGGTGGCGAGATTAGAGTCATTCCGAATACTGAAGGGAAACATGTAGTCAACCTTGAAGAGGAATGATTTCTTTCTCAATGATTAAGAGGCGTTCTCAGGCAGGATTGCTGATGTCGGATACGGCACCGGCTCGGGGATTTATTCCCGGCGCTGTCGTTTCGGGTGTTGAAAACCCTCATTCATTCGCCGATGCAGCAGATATTCTGTCCGATTCTAATGTAAATCAACCTGCTAGTTTTACTCCTGGATTGCTTCTTTTAGCCGATGGGACAAGATTTTCGGGTAAATTATTCGGTGCTGAAACAATTGCACAAGGCGAGTTGGTATTCACTACAGGAATGTGTGGATATCAAGAAAGTTTGACCGACCCTTCCTTCGCAGGTCAAATCCTAACCTTTACTTGGCCTCTTCTCGGAAACTACGGCATTCACGCGGGCACTTCAGAATCAGCAGGCGTTTGGCCACGCGGTGTGGTCTGTCGTCAACTAATGCGTATTCCTGACCACCGGGATTCCATTGGAAGCGTTCACGACCTTCTAGCAGCCCATGGAGTTCCTGGAATCGAAGGTGTCGATACCCGTGCCTTAACTCTAAGAGTTCGTGAACACGGTACGGTTCTTTCGGTCTTTGGACCGGCAGATAAAGAATTGGAGATGTTAGAAATCCTATCAAATATGACTCCACCCGATGCAGATGATTTAGTTGCAGAAGTAACTTGTAAAGAAGCAGTTCTAATCAATGAAGGAGCGAAAGATGAGGACGGTAAGCCTCTGCCCCGTTTAGTTACCATTGATTGCGGCATTAAGTACAATATTTTACGGGAATTATGCCGCAGATTTGAGGTTGTTTGGTGCCCGGCAACCATTACTTTCAACGAGATACTTGAATGGAATCCTGATGCATTATTCGCTTCGAATGGACCAGGTGATCCCGCTCATGGTGGTGCAGCGACAAATGCAAGGAAGAATCTCTCTGCTGCTGTTCGGGCTGATTTACCAGTAATGGGAATTTGTCTAGGCCATCAATTGATGGGGCTCGCAGCAGGTTTGAGAACCTACAAATTGCGCTATGGTCATCGAGGAGCGAACCAGCCAGTTGTTGATTTAGCGGATGGCAGAGTTCTCATCACCAGCCAAAACCATGGTTTTGCTGTTGAAGATCCGAATCAAGGTATGCTTTCCCCTCACCCTTCTGGGGCTTGTTCAGAACAGGTTGAAAACGTTCTAGGATCTGATTTCACCGTCCGCTATATCAATGCTAACGACAAAACAGTAGAAGGACTGGATT
>CAWVXH010000027.1:0-11757 GCA_963934165.1 uncultured Candidatus Poseidoniales archaeon | reverse complement strand
GTGGAGCGAAGTTTGGCTCGGGATTCAAAAAATTGGGCTCGAGCTGATGAAATTAGAAACGAATTAAGCGCTCTTGGTGTGATTGTAAAAGATGGACCTGATGGGCCAGTTTGGGAATTAAAATAATCACTAAAAATATCCTGAGATTGCAAAACTCCATTTTGCGAGAATCATCGACGCACCAATCACAGCGATGGCTCCAGGTATGAGGTAGTCGTATTGACTTCTGGCGTTGCTTAATACTCCTAGTTCCGAGCCTCGCTCAAGGTAATTTCTGAATCCAGGGGAGTCTCGACCCTTCACTTGTAGAGCTGCAGATTTACGTGTTAAGTCCTTGTAAGGTTCGATATTTTCATGCTGTAATTCTTTATTATCTCGGTTGCTGACTTCCCCTGTTAGATAGATAGGGTCACCAATTTTCAAACCAAATAGAGTCCAACGATGTTTACGTACATCTCCACTAGTCATTAGATTGAGGATTAATCCTCTATAACTCAGATCATGATTACATTCCCACTGAATGAGGTGTTGGCCGAGTTCGATTCTTCCACTTCCCCAGGACCCGGGGCGTACTACAATTCCGCCGGTTCCATCATTCAGAACAAAATTCCGCACATCTTTTTTTTCCCGTATCAATTCCCAATTACATACTTCCTTAGTTCCGCCATCCCCATCCGGAACCCGTCGACAAATGTAGACCTCATATGTCCAATGTGACATATAGAGGTCGTCGACAACCTTGGAAGGATCATTGTCAACAGTTATGATCATTGGGTCGGCAAGATGCTTTCTAACCTGACCCACTAATTCTGCATTACCTATAGCGACTGAACGAACTAATGATGTAGGTGCACCAATTATCGTATTAACTCGTTTCCATCGTGTAATACCATAGCCGAGCCAAACTATTGAGATTAAACCAAGTCCGTAAGTAATGAGAGGATTAGCAGGGAAATATCCTTCCAATTCTGGAGAACTGGCCCATGAAGGTGTGTCTAATCCCGAATCACTCATATCTTTACAATGCGATAATGGATTTCCGTCGTCATCCTCTCCTCCGACTAAAAGGATTGGAATGATTTCTCCATTCTGGCACTCCCAACCATTTGTGCTAAAATCAGCAATAGCATAACCTGCCATTATCAGCATTATCGATACGAGGGTTAAACTAATTCCATAGGTAGAAATGGTTGCGGGTTTAGGTGTTCCAATTTTTGTCGGATGTTCAGCAATAATACCTTCCTCATCTTTTGAGTAAGGATTTTCATTGTACCAATGTTCTTCGCTTGGAGATTCGAAAACCCATCCTCTATCGTCGGTAGATGGGATATTTATCGTCGCCAAATTCCAAAAATTCTCTAACTCTATTCCACCGGATTCTTGTCGTCGGATAAAATCTCTAGGAGGTGCGTTTTTTCTGATATTATGTAATTGAACTGATAATATTGTTGGCGATATTAAGGTAAGGATTATACCACAAATGATGCATATAGATGCAGGTATCAAAAAAATAATCCAGCGATTAGTACCTATTAAGTCAAATGCCCCGCATGAAAATAGAAATCCAATAATCATCCCTAGCCATGCGATGCTCCATGCAAAAATTCTGATTATAGAAAAAAAGGTCTGTTGAAAACCATTTCTTTTGAAGGGGGGGAATGAAATGTCGAGAAAGCCAGCATCCAATTCAAGAGTTGGCGAATCCTGCCCAAGCATGAGGTTGACTGATTGGTCATCATGATGAACTTTAGGACGAATCTCATTCTTCTCGATTCAAATTGTTGTAAATGATTGTCAACGAACCGATTATCATCATCCCTGCAACTAAGAAGGTAACATAATAGAAAGGTCTCCCCATCAATGATGAAGGTTCAGGTTCAGGTTCAGGTTCAGGTTTGGGTTCTACATCATCGATATCGTTGAAAGACCATGCTGCTTTACAGGTTACCTGAATTGGAAAAGTTCCAGCATCATCACAGAGGTGGGATGGGACTGCAAGCGCATCACCGACATCTAAGTTACAGTAGGAACCTCCTGAATCTATACATTCTTCAGTCGGCTGCATTACTACCAAAATTGAGCCACAGAGAAGTTCCTTTCCATTCGGAACAAGAGGTACATCATTGTCGGAAAGAATCTGTCTGTCAGTATCACATATTTCGAAGTGAATTCCATCTTCAATTGTGGTTGGATGTGGGAGGGTGCCTCCTCTTGGACCATAGGTCTCCCAGATAATCGGTAAAACTGGTGGTTCGGGGACCGTCCCTGTGCCTTCACCAGTTCCAGGATCAATTGGTTCAGCGCCACTTACCGAACCACCAATACGATGGCCATCATCATTGAGTTGGATATCATAATAATCTCCAAAGAGATCGATTGTTCGTCCTTGTTGGAAAGTTGCTGAGCGATTTAGAACATCAAAATAGCGGTCATCACCGAGGGTGTACCATTTTTCCATAACCGCAGGTGTTGCTAAGTTTGACATGCAGTTTTCAATATTCGAAATCATGCTAGCGAGAGTCTTTTCGCCTCCTTCAATTCCAGCGTAAGTGACATCTACAGCCTTTGTATAGCCAGGTGCTTGAACAATTTCAGCATCCCCTATTAGAGCTTGCATTACATCAACATCTCCCCAAATTGGCATGCCACCGACGACCACCAAACGTACATCTGAATCTACCGCATTAAGCAGATTTCTATATGGGTCCACCTCGAATGAGTCGAGAATGAGAAGGTCGGCAGCTAGACCTGGTTGAATCCTACCGACTTGAGCAGTCCAATTTACTTCATCAACAGGATTTGTCGTAATCATTTGAACCATTTCGAAATCGGTGAAAATATTTCCGAGAACATTTGTGTCCCACCAATCAGCAACCTTAATTTCATGCAAGACGTTTTTTGCACCCGACGGTGACCAATCTGGTGCAACGGATATGCTGACTCCAGCTTCCTTTGCTGCTGCGATGTCTGCAGTATCTCCGTAAAGGAGTAAATTTGACATTGGTGACCAAACCAAAGAAGCTCCAACGTTAGCCATTATTTCAAACTCATTTGAATTAAGGGCAGTGCCGTGAATGATAACTAACTCATCGATTACTAGGTCGTTATTTACTAGAGCGTCAAATTCTGCTCGAGATGGCTCATCAATACCTTCAGCAAGATGAACCAACCAAGCATCGAGGTCACCATCTGCTAGGGCAGATTTGATGTGAGAACCCGTATAATCTGCCGGGAACCAACTTCCTCCAACACGAGTTTCGATTCGATCTTTACCGAAATTATACTGTTCGAGATTTCGAGCTAGAATTGAATCGAATGTAGCAGTGTCCTGTGAAGTTGAACCTTGAATAGCAGTTGTGCCACCAGATATCGAGCGGACTTCAGCGAATTTCATAGCTTCAGATATCAGGTCACAACCATCATCTCCACCGTCGTTAACACCATTTTCGACTTTAGTAATTGACTCTTTGTAGTACTCTTCAGTTCGCCATTCATAGCGATTATCCCAACCATTTGTACCATGATCCCAGAGTGGTATGAAGTTGTAATGAGGATGATTATGAGTGTCGATTAATCCCGGATAAATCACACCACTAGTTTCAATAATAACTTCAACTCCTTCAGCGATATCAGGAGTTAAATCGTTTGAACTCCAAACCGCTTCAATGATTCCATTAGTAACCAAGACTTGACCATTCTCAATAACTGAATTTTCATCAACCATAGTTACAATCTTGCCCTGTAAAATGTATGATCCTGAATGTATGTGATCTCTGACTGGATAACATGTTCCCTGTAAGTGATTAATTCCAACCCATGGCTGGTCGTTAGCACCACCTGGAGTTGGACCGTCTGTGATTTTCCCCCATAATCCATTTGCATCATATCCGTAAGGTACCCCATAATCGGAATCTTCTCCTGGATATGTAACCGAATCGAGAACACTCATGCTGCCATCGTAAATTGTAATAGAGTCACCACCCCAAAAATCGAAATCAATTTGTGTGTTTGATCTGAAAAATGTTACATAAGCACCTGGCTGAATAATAGTATCCCAACCAATTGAACAGGCCGGAGAACCAGCATTTGCTACATCGTCAATCCAAAATCCTCCAAGATCAATCGCAGCCGATGTCGGATTGAAAATTTCGACAAATTGATTCGAATATCTGCCAATCTGCCCATCACCATTCCAATCGATTCCACCATATTCTTCACTACTAGGTGATACATAAATTTCATTGATAATCACAGATGTTGGATTTCCTTCCTCTGCTTGAATTACCTGTAAAGGTGAAAATATTGAGATTAACATAAGGAGTATTATCGAGGCGGCTAGTAAGCGCATTAAGGTGGCGGTATAGTGGAAGCATATTGAATCTATCAGGTTCAATGTTGAATGACAACGGTGCGAAGCACCGATAAGTCGCCATTACACGGGGTTAATCGTGACGGGCTATCAACCTCGCCAGACGGTCCTAGCGGCAATGATGGTTCTCAGCATGTCCTTGGCAGGATGTTTCGGCGGAGATGAGACTAGTCTTCATTCAGATTTTATTTGGGATGAGGACATGAATTATGTCGATGATCCATTGACGCATGAAGATTCTAGAGTGTTTATCATCGGTGACCCGATGAATAATATGACTTGGGGAAATGCATCTTGGGCTGTTTTCGGAAATGAAGAAGGCGGCAATTGCTGTGAGCACTATTTGGCAGGAACCAAAGAGGGTTGGATACTGAATTTTGGGGGAGAGTATCCAACTTGGTCAGAAGATCGAGGGCATACATGGAATGAATACCTCCCGAGTATTTTTTCACAAATTGGTTGTAGAGAACCTAAGCCAACCGTGCCAGGACAAGAAGGATTAGGAGAGGGTAGTATTGTTCAGGCGACAAATGGCGATTTGATTTCTATGGGTTGGTTCCCATATCCAAGCACCAGTGGTGCAGACCAATTCTACGCATTCTTTTACGATGCAGAAGATCAAGCTTGGTCTTGGTGTTTTAATCGAACACCTGAACCATTTTACGATCGTTCATGGCAGGTTGAAGTAATTGGACCAATCAATGGTGGAATTTATGGAAATGGGCCATGGGCAAGCATTGTCATCTCGAATTTTTGGCATCAAGTTCAGAATATTGGTGGACAAATTTCGACTGACGGATTGAATTACGATTTCTTTTCTTTTCCAGATCGCGATGCGAATTTAGATGTGATCGAAGTGGATTTGACAGCAATTGATTTAGGGCCTGAATGGGATTTTACAAAACCACACAAGGAAATGAGATCATTCCCTGTGCCTTCGGGTGGACTGTACTTCCCAAATTACTTCCTTGACGGCACCGATGCATTCCTTGACACTTCACTAAATTGGTGGGGTGCAACTACATTGAATGGTTCTACTCTACCTTCTGAATATTGTTCACTTGATTCTTCAACGGCACTTCACTGCTTTGAGTCAATGCCTAGTGGTGTTGGAATAACGCATTACGTTTCATGGGATGGTGGCGAGACTTGGGATTGGCAAGATTATAATTTGACAGATTCTGCAACGGAACTTGAAGAATGGGAATGGCATTCAAGCGGAGTTCATGATTTGATGGTATTGAATATTCGATATCAGAGTTCAGAAGGTCCAGATGTTGATTTGTCTTACCATATTCGTGAATTTTCTGAATCTTTAATTCCAGATCAAAAAACATACATCGGACTTGGAGATTTAGATTCAACATCTGGTGCGGGTGCAGACATCAGATTCGATTTCGCCAGCATGGGTATATTACCAGATGGTGGTGCATTCATTGCCTACCATGATTCTTCGGATCCAGATCCGTTATTTGCAGTCGAACTACTCCTTCCAACTAAATATAGTTTGGAATCAATTTGAGGGAGGTGGATGGAATGAAAGAGGATACAATCGACCAAAATACATCAATGGGATGGCGAGATAAGGTTCACGAAGTTATTTTTGAAGCGGATACAAAATCTGGGAAATATTTTGATATTGCGCTGTTAATTTCAATTCTTTCTTCTGTCCTTGCGGTGTCGCTTGAAAGTGTAGATTCAATCGATGCCAAATATCATTTGGAATTGGTTTGGATTGAGTGGTTCTTTACGATTCTATTCACAATAGAATATATTTTACGAATAATCTCTGTTCGAAAACCATCTAAGTACGTGACTTCATTTTTTGGAATAATCGACTTACTCGCTATCTCACCAACCTACCTGAGCATTATTTTCCCGGGCACTCAAAGTTTGCTGGTAATTCGAGCGTTCAGATTGCTACGAATTTTCAGAATTTTCAAACTTTCTCGTTACATCGGTGAAGCAGCAGTTCTCCAAAAAGCATTCATGCAATCGAGAACACGAATCATCGTCTTCTTGTCAACTGTTTTCGTTCTTTGTGCAATTTCAGGTGCAGGAATGTACACGGTTGAAGGATCGGGGAGTGGATTCACTTCGATTCCACAATCGGTTTATTGGGCAATTGTGACATTAACGAGTACCGGATATGGTGACATAGTTCCTATCACGACTTTTGGAAAGATGATTGCAGTTTTCATTATGATAATGGGATATTCTCTAATTATCGTCCCGACTGGAATAATGACTACCGAATTGGTTCGTATTGGGCCGGTTAGTACACAAGCATGCAAATCTTGTTCGAAAGAAGGGCATGATGTCGATGCTAAATATTGTAAATTTTGTGGTTCGGAACTCTGAATTACTCAACAATAAACTGTACGTCGATGCCATCTACTGAAAATGCGGATGCAGCTTTCGGAGATTCTCCATCATTCATCGAGCCTATCGCTGCTCTCGTTTCGCTCTGAACTCTCAACCAATCAGATTCAGCTAGTTCCTGACCATCAATCCAAATCGACAAAGAAATTGTCGCTTCGACATCTAAATCGAGGTCTTTTCGCTTTGCTTGAACTCGACGAATAATATCGCGACCGAGGCCTTTTGAGAGGAGGGCCTGGTCTAGGCTGAGGTCGAGAACCAATGAAACATCTCCGACATCTTCATCTGAAATTGTTGAAGCAGCATAGCCATCCTGTTCGACTCGACGAATTTCAATGTCTTCTATGGTAATTTCATATCCGGCGAAGAAGCAAATCCCCGAATCAATTTCGAGCAAGACCGTATCTGAGTCTGCCTCTGCAAACAATGCTAGAACGGACGGTAAATCCTGTCGGCATTTCTTCCCAAGAGTTTTGCGATTTGGTAGAACTTCAATACGCTGAAATCGATCCAAATCATTCTCGGTCGTAAGAGACTCAACGTTCAATTCCTCTGCTAGGATGTCGTGGAATTCAGAGATATCTGGACCTCCAACTATCCATCCTGATTTACATGGAAGGCGTTGTCGTCGACTTGATTCAACGCGAATTCGCCGTCCGGTTTCAGCTAAGGTGCGAACTAAAGCCATCTCTTGCTCAAGTCCGTAATTCATCGGTGGGAGGGTGCTTTCAACAAGGTCTGAACCAACTGGCCAGTCCGTCAAATGAACCGAAAATCCAGTCAAATCTCGATGAATTTTGTCAACCATGAATGGTGCAACAGGTGCCATCAATTTACAGACGGTGATTAGAACTTCATGAAGAGTAAATTGACAAGCACGTTTATCGGTTGAATCATCATCATCCCAAAGTCGTCGGCGACTTCGGCGAACATACCAGTTCGACAAATCATTTACAACAAAATCTTCCAAATCTCTTCCAGCTTTGTGGAAATCCCAGGAAACGAATTGCTCATGATATGATTGCGCGACGGTGTGTAAGCGAGATAGAATCCATCTGTCCAAACCACTTCGTTGAGAAATAGGGATGAATGTACTTTCATCCTCTGAATCGAAGCCATCGAGAGCGGCATAATCTGAATGGAACTTGTGTACATTCCATAATGTCAAAAACATCTTTGCATAAGTTTCGCGAACTCCATTCGAATCAAAATTCGTTGAATTCCAAGGTGCGCTTTGTGTCATCATGTACCAGCGTACTGCATCGGCACCTTCACGATTGAAATGGTCCCAAGGATCGATGGTATTACCACGAGTCTTACTCATTTTCTTTCCTTCTTTATCCATTATTAGGCCAAGAGAAAGGCAACGTTTGTAAGCTAAATTATCGAAAACAGTTGTTGAAACTGCAAGTTGAGAATAGAACCAACCACGGGTTTGGTCAACTCCCTCACAGATGTAGTCAACAGGGAATGAGTTGGAAAACTTATCTTCATTTTCGAATGGATAATGCCATTGGGCAAAACTAGCACAACCCGAATCGAACCAACAATCCATAACATATGGTTCACGGATCATTTCACCTGAACACCCTTTACTCGGGCAATGCAGTTTGACTTCGTCAACATATGGTCTGTGGAGCTCAGGCGGGGTTGGAGAATCTGCAGTTTTCATATCCAGCATTTCTTGAATTGAACCAATGCAATGCTCTCCATTACAGTCTGGACAAATCCAAACCGGGAGTGGGGTCCCCCAATATCTCTCGCGACTAATTGCCCAATCCTTGATGTTACGTAACCATTCACCGAATCTACCGGTTCCTACCCATTCAGGGGCCCATTCAACCTTATCATTTAGTTCTAAAATTCGGTCTTTAACAGCAGTCATTTTTACAAACCAACTATCCATTGCATAGTAGAGTAGCGGATGTTCGGTTCGCCAGCAATGAGGGTAATCGTGAGTATAAATTTGCTCACGATAAAGTAGATTTTCTGCTGCGAGCAAGTCAATAATTTCAGAATCACAGTCTTTGACATATTTTCCATCCAATTCTGGGTGAACCCCAGAAACAAAGTTTCCATCCATGCCAACGGTATGCTGTGCCGGGAATCCTTTCTCCATACCGAGATTGTAATCATCTTCTCCATACATCACCGCGGTATGGACAACACCAGTTCCATCGGTCGTTGTTACGAAATCAGCACCGACGATGATCCATGCAGATTCAGAATCACCGACCTCAATCGCATTTGGGAACAGAGGTTCGTATGATTTACCAATTAATTCTGAACCCTTGAATTCTTCAACGACCTCAATGTGGTGACGTAATACGGAACCAAGTAAATCGGATGCTAGAATCAATTCTTCTCCGATTGCAGCACCGCCACGTCCATCCCACGAATCTGAAGGTGCTGCAGTGACACGGACTCGTGAGTATTTCACTTCAGGTCCAACTGCGAGTCCGACATTTCCTGGTAGTGTCCAAGGCGTGGTTGTCCAAGCGAGAACTGAAGCATCATCATCGAGCTTGAATTTGATAAAAACAGAGGGTTCAGCCACTTCTTTGTAACCTAATGCGACCTCGTGGCTGGAATAACTTGTCCCTGTTTGAGGGCAGTAAGGTAGTACTTTATGTCCGCGAAAAAGCAAGCCTTTGTCGAACATTTGTTTGAGTGACCACCATGTTGATTCAATGTAATTATCATGAAAAGTGACGTAAGGGTCTTCCATATCAATCCAGAATGCCATACGATCGCTCATCTCACGCCAAGCTTGCTCGTAAGTCCAAACGCTTTCCTTACACTTCTGGTTGAATGCCTCCATTCCATAGGCTTCAATCTCTTCATTGGACATCAGATTCAATTGTTTCTGCACTTCAATTTCAACTGGTAAACCATGGGTGTCCCAGCCTCCTTTTCGCTCGACGATATGCCCTTCCATAGTTTTCCATCGGCAAACCAAATCTTTGTATAATCGCGATAAAACATGATGGATTCCTGGCTTACCATTTGCAGTAGGTGGGCCTTCAAGGAAGGTAAACGGACTGGCGCCTACACGGCGCTTCTCAATGGACTGAGCGAAGGTTTTCTCATCGCTCCATTTGTCCATAAGATTCTTTTCGAGGGCAACCACATCGAGGTTGCCGACTGAATTAGGCACGGCCATGTAGGTTGCGAGCCGAGATTATGCCTTGAACTTGACCGGCTCGCCCAAAGGGCGCAGGATTTCTTTACAAGAATTAATAACACCCCGTTACCACTAATGACCATGGTGGATACGATAACATTCTCAGTTGGGGATGACCTGTGAAGGATGTTCGGAAAGGGTTCGAGATGGTCTACTATCGGTGAAAGGTGTTTTATCTGCTGAAGTATCTCACGAAACTGGAACTACTGTTGTTCAACATGATAACATTTCGAAAGATTTGTTGAGCGGTGCGGTAAAGGCGATTGGATACACAGTCGATGGCAAAGGTGATGAATATCATTGGAAAGATGGTAGCGTCTGGCGTCAATCTGCAAGCAATACCAAATGGTGTCTGATTGGATTTTCAATCGGTGACTTTGGAACAATCGCATTCTTTCAATTTGTCTTGACCGATGTAAGTTGGCCGACGATGAACATCATGCTGCTTGCTATGTTCAATGGGCTGATGACATCAATCGCGCTTGAAACCGTAATTTTGTCGAAGCAATTGGCACTGGTCGAGGCCTTCAAAACTGCGTGCGGAATGTCTTTGATTTCCATGATTTCCATGGAAGCAGCGATGAATGTTGTGGACATACTGATGACTGGAGGAGCCATGCTCACATGGTATACCATTCCACCCATGCTCATCATTGGATTCTTGACTCCATGGCCATACAATTATTGGCGTTTGAAGAAGTACGGTGTGGCTTGCCACTAGTTACACTTGGTAAGGTTCAATGCTAATCTTGAGTTCCATACCACATGGGCGAGGTCATGGTGGAAGATTGGCATGAACTAGAACGTCGTATTGTAGATTGGCTTAGAGAATACGCCAACAATAATCAAATCACTAGTCTAGTGGTTGGAGTTTCGGGGGGTATCGATTCAGCAGTAACCTCTGCCTTATGCGCTAAAACAGGATTGAATACAATAGTCCTAAGTATGCCAATTCATCAAGAAAAATCACAATCTAATCTTGCTGATATGCAAATTGAATGGTTGAAATCAAAGTGGGATAATGTTGAAAGTCATTTGATAGATCTTAGTGGAACTTATGATACATACAGTCAATATGATTTATCCAATCAAAATCTATCTGATTTATCTTTAGCAAATACAAGAGCTAGGATAAGGATGACTACTTTGTATGCCATTGCGGGTTCTAACAATGGTATAGTCGTTGGGACAGGAAATAAAGTTGAGGACTTTGGAGTAGGTTTCTTCACTAAGTATGGTGATGGAGGTGTTGATATTTCCCCTATTGCCGATTTGTATAAATCAGAGGTCTACTCGTTAGCAGAGTCATTAGGTGTGATTCCTGAAATTCAGGATGCATCTCCTACTGACGGCCTGTGGGATGATGGTAGAACCGATGAAGATCAAATAGGTGCTACATATGAAGAATTGGAGTGGGTAATGGAAGAAATTTCAAAACCATCTAATGCAAAACTCACTAAAAGACAATCGGAAGTTATGGAAATATATCTGAAACTTAACATAATGAATTCTCATAAAATGCACCCTATCCCTATTTTTAAAAATATAAAACGATAATTTCAATAATCAATCAAACAACACCTTCAGTAGACTCAAATGATGTTCTTGTCGAGATTAGAGATTTACTAAAGAGTATAGATTCTAGATTTGAGTAAGACGCTCATTGGTGATGAATTGTTTAATTTCATATTACAAAATACCAATACTGGTTACTTCTCGCAATATACATGGCTGAAGACCTCGAGGAGCCAAAATACGACTTAGTTTGTAATTTTGGATCTTTTGAGACTCGTCTTTATCATGATACAATACAAGCTCGTGT
>CAWVXH010000026.1:0-12103 GCA_963934165.1 uncultured Candidatus Poseidoniales archaeon | reverse complement strand
CTTGGTGATGAACTGGTACAACTCTAGAGTAACGAGCGTGAAAATATGAGTTTGAGAGGCCTTAACATGAATTCGTTCCTTGAGTTTGAGGAATCTGTCACAGGCAAAGCCGGAGGCCGTTGGGTTCACTCCGGAAACAATTCTCAACTCTCTTTGCTGGCGATTTCTCTAGCACTAGTTTTCGGCATCTGCGGGGGCATGTGGGAAGGATTCCTGCCCAACGGCTTCTTAGAGCAATTAGCGAAGGGTGAAGCAGAGGGTGCAAGTTATCTGAATGCCATGATATTTGGCACGATATCTGCCATTGTCATCACATTTGCATGGTGGGTAACTTTGACCGCTCTGATTAAGTGGACACCCCGAAAGTCCCTTACTACCGCAATGCTTGGAATCTTTTCTGCATGGATCATTGTCATAGCGGTGCGTGGCCTTAGCCACTTCGTCCTAGTTGAAGCTGATTGGGAGGTTGTTTGGGCCAATAGGGTGTTGCTAATCGTTGGACAACAGATGACCGAACAGATGACACAATCACCTGGCTCAGAATCCTGCATCAATGCATTAAATTGCTATGGTGTCAATCAGAACTGGCGCTTGTGGTGGATACTCTACCCGTCATTCGCCATAATTGCTAGTGCATATGGGACCACGAGTGATAAACCAGCTAAATTCCTAGTTCCATTCACTGTATTATGTGGCATAATAATGCTTGTAGCGTGGACTCCTACTGAAATCAACTACCACAGAGTAGTTCCTCTGACGAATCTAGTGAAGGCTATGTTGGTGGGTTATCTGGCATACGGTTCTTGCTACTACTATTGCTCGATTTCAGAGGAGTACAAGGCTGTTCGATTGAGGATGTATATTGCAATCGGGGCGGTGGCAACCTTCTTCTTCGCGATTTTAATTATGAATCCGCCAGAATTTGTGAAGGATTTCGCAGCATTTCTCGGTGGAGTAGCTCCACAAGCAATGCGAGAAACAATAATTGCTGGAGAATTTGTCCCTAGCACTCTCGATAAATTGGCTGGAGACGGTATCGAGGCATCCCAATGGGGCGGGCTCTTCGTCAATCTCATCGTAGCAACTGCTGGATGTGTTCTCGGCTTCGGAATAGGCATAGTTCTAGCATTCGGCAGGCAGAGTGAGCAGCCATTCTTCAGTCTGCCATCAATCGCACTAATCGAATTAGTCAGATCAGGTCCTCTAATCTGCTGGCTATGGTTTGCAGTCTTCCTGATGCCTGATTTGATGGATCCATTCTACAATGCGGAGGACATCATCAGGATGCTCCTGATGTTCGGAATATTCGGCGGTTGCTACATCGCCGAGGTCCTTAGAGGCGGACTTCAGGCCGTTGACTCTGGGCAGAAAGAGGCGGCCATCGCCCTCGGATTATCTCCTTTCCAGACCAAGATACAGGTCGAGCTGCCTAATGCAGTCAGAACCACACTACCTTCAATCGTCAGCGTGTTCATTGGTCTATGGAAGGATACTACGCTGCTATTCATCATCAACATACTCGACTTCTTCAAACTGGCTAAAGACTTACCAGCCACAGACTTGCGTTTCTTAGGTAATTTCCTCGAGCCGCTATACGTCACCGCCCTAGTTTTCTGGGTATTCGCATTCTACCTTTCCAGGGTTTCGATGAAGATCGAGGAAGGCCTTGGGCTGGTCAGAGAAGGAGGAGGTGAAGCAACATGAGTGAACACGACAGGGGCGATAAAATAGGAACCAAGTACGATGAGACGATTATTGATACAAAGGGAGTAAAGGTCAATTTTGGTGACTTTTGGGCCCTAAAAGGAATCGATATTAAAGTGAAGAGAGGCGAAATTATCGTTATTTTGGGTCCATCGGGTTCGGGTAAATCGACCTTCATTAGGACACTCAATCGCCTGCAACCACATAGTGGAGGTACAGTTGTCATCGACGGCATCACTGTTGATGATGATACGACCGTGTCTGACCTGAAGTACGTTCGAGCAGAGATTGGATTCGTGTTTCAACAGTTCAACCTCTTCCCACATCTCACCATCATGGAGAACATCACATTAGCCCCTATGAAGGTCAAGGGACAGTCCAAGAGGGAAGCTGAGGCCAAGGCGTTGAAACTACTAGAGAGAGTCGGGATTCCTGAGCAGGCTTACAAGTATCCAAGCGGTCTATCTGGGGGACAACAACAACGTGTAGCTATCGCCCGTGCTTTAGCAATGGACCCTAAAATCATGCTATTCGATGAACCGACTTCGGCTCTCGACCCTGAAATGATCAAGGAAGTTCTCGATGTTATGATTGATCTTGCGAAGCGAGATATTACAATGATCGTCGTTACTCACGAAATGGGATTCGCCAAGGAGGTCGCCGATCGGTGTATCCTCTTCGATGAAGGTCACCTCATCGAGGAAAAAAGTCCTGACGAGTTCTTCTCCAACCCGGAGCATGAAAGAACAAAATTATTCCTTGAACAAATCCTTTAGGATTTGATTAGTGTATTAACTGAAAGTTACCAAGTTTGTTTTGTTGCTACAGTTGAGGCATGAACCATCAATTGTAATTTCCGATTAACTCTCGCATTTCGTCAGAAATTTTTATCGATTTCGATGCCTCAAAATCGAAAAGAACGATGGTACATTCGCCACTCGCGCATAAGTCTCCTTCATCATCGTAAACGACATTTTCCATCTTAAAACTCGAGTTTCCAATATGGGCGATGCGGGTGCCAACGGTAACATTACCAGGATAGAATACGGGTTTGTGGTAATCGATTTTTAGACTTGCTAAAATAGGCCCTTGGCTCGAAGATTCCTCAACTCTCATCTCTAGCATTTGGAATAAATCGACACGAACAGTCTCCATCCATCGTAAATGTCGAGTGTTATTGACATGGCCCAGTGCGTCCATGTCTCCCCAATGGACAACGAATTCTCGCATCACCGGAAATTTCTTCATGATTCGACTAGACAGTTCTCAGATAAGATGTTCACTGATTTGAGATGTGGAATTAGTATCACGTCAATTTAGTAACAAGGCATTGGCTTGCTGCTTTTTTCATGATTAATTCTGAATCCAATGCGCGACGCGGTCATGAATTGTACTTCTGAATGTCAGTAATTGCAAAGTTGGGCCATCGAGGCTAACAGTAATTGTCGCACCTCGAGTGAAATGAGTTTCATCCCAACCGTCAGCGACGATATATCCTCGATGCATGTCGCTGGTAAATATCGTGGGTTGCTTAGTCCACTCCCAATATGTTCCGTCTTCGCGACGCTCTTCTCTTGGTAAGTCTCGAGAGACGAAGAGATAGTGATCGTTCACTTCTTCAATTGGAAAAGTGGTTCCTTCAATATCGGTCACATTGCGGAACCATGCACCTTGACCAAGGAATGTAGAAAACAAACAACCAGAGGAGTATTGAATGCTGTCTATTGCAGGATTTTCTGTATTTGAAGATCGTTGCAAACGATACTTAGATGGTTGATACTGATGTGTATTTGCCAATAATAAATCGTTTAGTGCCGGATCCGATTTTATTTTATTCCCGCTAGTCGTAATGATTTCCGCTTGCAATCTCGGCAAGACATTGACGATGGCTTCCCCAGCAAGAGCTTTGGCGATATCTTTAGCGAAATGAGACGCATCACTACCCATGTAGAATCCATATGAGCCGTTTACATCAGCATCACGAGGATGGCTATTCACTCCCATAACTTGGGTATTTGAATCGACGGAATGAGCAATCGAAGTTAGCGTTCCGTCACCGCCGAGGACGACCACTAGGTCGCGGCCAATGAAATCTGCCCGGCGAACCGTTTCTCGTGCCGAGTAATCAACTTTAAGGCTGCTTTTTGAAGCTAAATTGTCAAGGATTTGTCGAATCGATTCAAGAGCATCATCATGAATCAATTCGAAGTTTTTTTTGTAGACGACCAGCACATTGCTCGGCATCATTACACCCCGTTTCCAACCGGTCGTCGTCGGGTGTTGCATATAGGGGCGACGATTGGAGAAAGTGAAAGAATTCTGACGATTATCGCATAGACTCATGAAAGATGGGCTCTCGCGAAAGGCTGTGAAGACGGTAGCAATCTCTCTTTTGTTACTTCTCTCGATTTCCTCGGGTTGCCTCGAAGTTCCTCTTAATCCCTGCAAAGAAGATTGTTTTCCTCTTTCCTCAGATAGTCTAAACGTAATTCTTACATTATCGAATTCATTTGATGTTCTCGACCTTGCCGAAACCTATCCTCAATTGAAGGTCGAAACAACCTCAATTACCGAAATTGGTGGTCAACGAGCTGAGATAAGTTGGAGTGTTGGCAAAGATGATTTGGCAGGATTGAGTTCTGTCGCCTTGAGATATACGATTGGTACAGCATCTGTCGACACCGAAGTCATCGAAGGGAAAACAACGACAAATTCCCGAGTTGGAAATGTTTGGTTCGAAGGTAGAGATGCACTTCCTGAATACAAAGATCCATTTTTTGACATCGCTAGATTAGCCAGTGAAAATCCAGATGGTCTTTGGCCGCCATTTGCTTTTGATACTACTGAGATATCCAATCTTGATTGGACGATAACCGGTGATGCGGTTTCGCAGGAACAGGTGGCGACCGGATCTAATTCTACTCATACGATTATTCTTGTTTTGAGCGGAGCACCACCTATGATTACCGGTATCGAGATGTACGGTGGTGACATTAGTCAATTTTCGTTATCGGTCACTCTTGGCGCCGATGCAGCGATTACTCTCGAAGATGAGTTGCGTCGACAACCAATCCAATTCATCCCAGAGGCGAATTCATGGCAAGCAGAGGGTATTAGCACATGGTCAGGGGATGTCCCGGAAAGAATATCTGAAGTTCATCCGAGTGAATTGACCTTGAATGCGAGAATTGGAGAAGGAGAGAACATGATTTCTTTGGCTTCAATGAATTTTGAAGACCGTCAAACGAATGTGACGATGACCGATGGAACTTGGTGGAACTTCTCTTGGGTAGATTATCGAAATGATGAATTGGTTTCCGGCGGTGATTATTGGCAGGTTCAAACAAATTCAACCACTGAAGTAACAATTGCAGTCTACGATTTATGGGCTGATTCGTGGACAGATGATTATCTATGATGATTTTTAGAGAAAGTTATCGATGGTCATATTCAAGCACTAGTTGAAGAAAGACATTGCATGAGCGAGAGCGGTCATCCACTGCCGAGATTGTTATCACATCTCAAACATCATCGTGGAAGAGTGATTATAGCATCAATTTGCTCGATTTTGAATAAATTTTGGGATTTAGCTCCACCGATTTTGATAGGCATGGCCATCGATGTCGTCGCTTACAAAGAAGATTCATTCCTCGGCAATATGGGGTATCCCGATCCGAAGGAGCAATTTTTAATTCTCGTTGGATTAACAGTGATTATTTGGGTGCTCGAATCAGTTTTTGAATACCTCTACGGGATTCTTTGGCGAAATCTTGCCCAAACTGCACAACATGAATTGCGGATGGATGCTTACTCACATATCCAAGATCTTGAGATGCAGTGGTTTTCCGAGCAATCAACTGGTGGATTGATGTCGATAATGAATGATGATGTCAATCAACTGGAGAGGTTTCTCGATCAGGGAGCGACCGATTTATTGCATGTTCTGACGACGATAATCGTCGTCGGAGGAGTGATGTTCATGATTGCTCCAGAGGTTGCTATTTACGCGATTTTACCAATTCCTGTAATCGTCTTCGGTTCGTTTGCTTTCCAGAGAAGAATCGGTACTCATTATGCTCGAGTTCGTCGTGAAGTTGGGGATTTAAACGCATTATTGAATAATAATTTACAAGGGATTACGACAATTAAATCATTTACGGCAGAATCTCGTGAAGTAGACCGGGTTCGTTCAGCTTCAGAGTCTTATCGTGATGCAAATCGCGATGCAATTAGTCTTTCTGCATCTTTCGTACCACTGATTCGGATGGCTATTCTTTTCGCTTTCACTGCTAATATGCTGGTAGGTGGCTGGCTGGCGTTGGAAGGTGAACTTTCCGTTGGAGCATATTCGATTATCGTCTTTATCACTCAAAGATTACTCTGGCCACTGACTCGGCTTGGTCAAACTTTCGATCTTTATCAGCGGGCGATGGCTTCGACCACACGTGTGCTCGACCTGCTCGATACAGAAATTGGTATTGTCGAGGGGGAGCGAGAATTAACAGATATTCACGGCGATATTCAATTTTCGAATGTTGAATTTACTTATCCTGGCCGTGAACCAGTCTTACAAGGAATCAATTTGTCTGTCAAGGCCGGCTCAACTGTTGGTCTGGTAGGTCCAACTGGATCTGGAAAAACAACGCTCATCCGCCTCTTAATGCGCTTCCATGATCCAAATGCAGGTCGAGTTTCTATCGATGGCGAGACGGTAACCGACCTGCGGCTGGCATCTCTACGCTCAGCTATCGGACTAGTTTCACAAACGACAACTCTCTTTCCTGGTACTGTTCGTGATAATATTGCCTATGGGGACCCAGATGCAAGCGATTCTGAAATAGAAGAGGCAGCAAAAACCGCTGAAGCCTTTGGTTTCATCGATGAATTACCCGAGGGCTGGAACACAAATATCGGCGAAGATGGTCACAAATTATCAGGGGGGCAAAGGCAACGATTAGCGATCGCTAGGGCGGTTCTCAAGGATGCACCAATCCTCATCCTCGACGAAGCAACCAGCAATGTCGACAACGAAACAGAAGCAGCGCTACAGCGCTCAATTGAGCGTATTTCAGCAGATCGAACTACGCTTATCATCGCTCACCGTCTATCGACGGTGCGCAATGCCGACAATATCGCAGTGATGGAAGGTGGCATAATTACTGAGATAGGTACTCATGATGAATTGATTGAGGTGAATGGAGCCTATGCGCGTCTTTGGGCAGTACAAACAGGCGAATCAGTTAGTGTATAGAACCGAGTTAATGATAACCGATAGCATTAGCGCAGTCCATGTCTGATGAATTATCCGGTCTCCCTGAACTTTCAGGGATATGTGGAACCTTAGGTATCCGAATCGGTGAATTCGGAAACGGAAAAGCTTCAGTAATGGCTACAGTAAATGCTGAGCATCTGAACGCAGGAGGTGTAGCACATGGTGGTCTTGCTGCGACAATGTTAGACACCGCACTTGGCGCAGCTCTAGTCAGTACTCTCCTGAAACAAGAATGGTGTGCAACCGCTCAACTTGATGTTTCATTTCTGAATGCGGCTTTAGTCGGAATGAATTTGATTGCCAGTGGAGAAATTATTCGTCGTGGTCAAAATCTAGCTCACCTCAGTGGCGAATTAGTTGACGAGAATGGAAAACTGATTGCAACAGCAAAAGGAACTTGGGCTGTTTGGAATACCAAACCTAGTAGTTTGAAGTGAAAAATGGTAGATGCCGGCAAAGCATTGAATTCATAGATGCTCGTGTGAGGGATTGATGGCACGTGTCGATTCGCTGATTTGGTTACTGATGGGCTTTGCACAATTATTGATTGGACAACAACTTCTAGCCGATCCAACCATGGCTTTTATTGGTGCATTATTGCAAGGAACCGGAGGAAGTTCGGTGATGCTGGGAATTTATTTCTTGATATTTTTAACTCGGCATCAGAAGGAGTTCAATCAAACATATTCAAAATCTGAAAAGACCACATTAGTGCGTAATGATGAAACAGGGGAATTAGATGTTATTGACACTAGTCCTAAATTACAGAAAAACATCTGGTATATTGTGCCGATTATTTTTACCGCCTTCGGCGCAATAAGTTGGCTTGTTAAATGAGTGAGATTATGCCTAGTAAGCGTAATTTTGGTGATACTGTTGACGATATGATCAATAACCCTGCATATGAAATGCTAGGTGGTTACCATATTTTTTTGCGCCGAATGATAATCCCATTCTTTTTATTAATTATTGCAATGCTCATTTGGCAATTGACTCAAAACCATATGGTAACCGCGGTATTAACCGGTTTGATGTGTGGCCCTGTTTTTGGATTGGAACGTGTTTTCGCTGAGTGGCAAATCCGAAAACAATCGAAGTGACTCATTTTTTGACTAATGCCGGCGAAGCCCTGAAATGGTCGAGGCTAGGTGGCGAATCATGGTATCATTCTCTGACTTTGATGTGTTCGAACTACTGGGCTTCGGCGAAGCTACTGGAATGGAGCTAGTTTTTGCCGCATCTGCGCTCATCGGCGGAGGACTTTTCCTCGTCTGGTTTGCTTTGATGATGATTGGTGGAGTTGCAGCAGATATTTTTGATGGAGCCTTCGGAACAGATATTGAAGCACTTGGCGCAGATGCATCGTTTAAGGCCTTAACATTCCAAGGGATTATGGCTTTTTTGATGTTCTTCGGCCTTGCGGGTCTTTACACTCTGAAATCTGATGGGACTACTTCGTTAGCAATAATTGCAGGAGCAGTCGCAGGTAGTGCATCCATGTATGGAACTGGTAAGTTATTTCATCTATTCATTGGACTTCAAGCCTCAGGTAACATAGATATTTCGGAAGCGATCGGTTCGCAAGGAACGATCTATCTTCGTATTCTCGAGGGTGGTGTAGGGCAAGTTCAGGTAGAAGCAGGTGGGGCATTGAAAATTTATAATGCAAGATCTGAAGATGGTAATGGAATAGGGACCGGCGACTTCATCGAAGTGGTCGATGTTGTCAGTTCGACCTTAATTGTAAAACGAGTTTAAATCTGTCTCTGAGCCAATTTTCAGCCGATGCCGGCACAGCATTGATTAGGTCCGCTATACTGTTGCGGGTCGGAGTGATTGATGATGGCTGAAAGTGGTGCTATTTTAACAACGATGATTTTTGCGACAATACTGGTAATGTTCGCTGCTGTGATATTCTTTGCACAGAGATACAAAAGGTGTCCGCCGGACAAGGTAATGGTTGTCTATGGTCGCACTGACAAGGGTAAGGCTAGCCGTACGATTCACGGTGGTGCTGCACTTGTATGGCCCTTGATTCAAGACTATGCCTTCCTTTCGCTGACACCAATCACGATTAACATCGATTTGAAAAATGCTCTTTCAATGCAAAATATTCGAATTAACGTACCTTCTACTTTTACCATTGGTGTCTCAACCGATGGTCACATAATGACCAATGCTGCAGAGCGTTTACTAGGGCTGCAGCAGGCTCAAATTGAGGAAATGGCGGCTGAGATTATTTTCGGTCAACTTCGTTTGACCGTCGCTTCGCTTACTATCGAGCAAATCAATCAAGATCGAGATTCATTCCTTGATTTGACTCGAAAAAATGTTGACACAGAATTGCAGAAGATTGGATTGTATCTGATCAACGTTAACCTGGTCGACATTACTGATGAGTCCGACTATATCGAGTCCATCGGTAAGAAAGCAGCTGCAACCGCGGTCGAGAACGCCCGCGTCGATGTTGCTAACGCTGAGAGAGATGGTGCAGTTGGTTCTGCTAAGGCGAACCGAACAAAAGATATCGAGGTTGCAATCAATCTCGCAGCAGCTGAAAAGGGTCGCAAGGCGGCTGAAGCTGACGAGCGTGTTTATGTTGGTCAGCAAGAGGCGATGGCGATTTCTGGTGAGAACGAAGCCAAAGCTGAAGTTGCTCAAGCAGATGCGGATTTGGCAGAGGCTGAAGCAACTGCAAAACAGCGAGCAGATGTTGCGACAGCTACATCCGAAGCGGCAATTCAGCGTGCAAAATATGTCGAAGAAGAAGAAAAGTTACGCGCTAGTGACATTGTTCGCGAAACCATTCAGAAGCAGCAAATTGAAATTGCAGCAGAGGCAGAGGCTGAACGTCAACGCCGAATTGCCCGTGGTGAAGCAGACGCAATTCTATCTATTTACGAAGCCGAGGCCGCTGGTGTTCAGAAGGTTCTCGAGGCTAAGGCAGCAGGTTATGCTGGTCTTGTTGCAAGTTCAGGTGGTGATGCGAAAGCAGCAGCAACATTGCTAATGGTTGAGAAGATTGAGAGCATGGTCGCAGCTCAAGTCGAAGCAATTCGCAACATGAAGATTGACAAGGTCACTGTATGGGATGGTGGCAATAATGCCGATGGTTCTTCTGCAACTAGTAATTTCGTCAGTTCACTCGTTCAAAGCCTACCTCCAATCCACGATGTGGCAAAGATGGCTGGAGTTGAACTACCAGACTATCTCGGTTCACTTAATGATGGCGATACTGAGTAATTGGTTTTTGTCTAGAATAGTTACCCTCATGAACGGCCGACTAATCGGTCGGCCATGAGTGGTGAAGACATAGTAATTATTGGTGGAGCTAGGACGCCATTTTGTGAATGGCTCGGTGGGACGCGCGGCGATGGAGAAACCGGTGGAAGGTTAGCATCAGTTAGCGCTGAACAACTAGGTACTATCGCAATAAAGGGTGCATTGGAAAAAACGGGGACTTCTCCGGAATCTGTCGATCATGTCGTAATGGGTCACGCTCTTCAGACGAGTAATCAAGCGATTTTTGGTGCCCGACATGCAGGTTTGAATGCTGGAATTCCTCAAAAAGTTCCAATGTTGACGCTCAATCGACTATGTGGAAGTGGCGTTCAATCAATCATATCTGGTGCTCAAATGATTATGCTCGGTGAAGCCGAAGTCGTTGTTTCGGGGGGCATGGAAAATCTCAGTCAAGCACCCCATGTTTTACGTGGAATGCGAGATACGTACAAACTCGGTCGCCCTCCACGAGAAGGTGATGTATTATCAAAAAATATGGAAGATTACCTATTCACAAACCTGCTAGATGAAACCTGCAACTCCTTTATGGCTCAAACCAGCGACAAACTTTGTGCTCAGGTCGGAGTGTCCAGAGAAGAGACCGATGCTTTCGCTGTTTTGTCCCACTCTCGAACTGAGAAGAGCGTTGACAATGGTGTATGGGCAGAAGAAATTGTTAACGTCGAAACAGCAGGTGGACTTGTTACTGCAACTGAAGAAGATCACTTCGTTCGTGGAACAACAGAAGAATCATTGGGTGGATTAAGAACACATTTTGGTCCTGATTCACTCGTTACAGCTGGAAATGCATCCGGGGTTGTGGATGGGGCAGCAGCAGTCGTCATCAAATCGGCTAGCAGAGCAGAAGCGGACGGTGATGAGCCATTAGCTCGAATCGTATCTTGGGGTATAGTCGGACTCGACCCCTCTATTATGGCATATGGGCCAGTTCCAAGCAGTCTGAAGGCTCTTGAAAATGCAGAAATGTCAGTTGAAGATATAGATCGTTGGGAAATCAATGAAGCATTCTCTGGACAAGCAGTCGCGTGCATGAAAGAATTAGGAATTTCTTCAGACATCGTCAATGTAAATGGGGGAGCGGTCGGTCTTGGGCATCCATTAGCTGCTACAGGTAGCCGCCTTGTCCTTACCCTCGCACTCGAGCTAAAACGAAGTGGCGGCACGTATGGAATTGCTACTGCCTGTATTGGTGGTGGCCAAGGAATCGCGCTTATCATCGAGTCAATTTGACCGTTTTTGGTATTTACGCTGTAGCAGGGGTTTAACTAGAGGTGTCCAGTATGGAATTTTGATAATATGCCTGAACACACAATTACTGAGCACATCGAAGGAGCAGGACACGCAGGCTGGAAACGCAGCCTAGTGAAAACAATAACTTGGAGGACTATCGGAACTTTGGACACGATTATCATAACGAGGTTCGTCACTGGAAGTTGGTTAGCCGGAGCAGCTGTTGGAGGGACCGAATTATTCACCAAGATGTTTCTGTACTACTTCCACGAGCGAGGTTGGGCAGCGTTTGATTGGGGCCTAGAAGACGTTGATGTAGATGTAGATGCTATAGTAAAGGCAGGACCTGTTCATTGAAATTCTCTCTGATGACGCTTTTGATGGAGCCGCTGTGTAAGGATTGGTAGACATTCCCTATGCAGTTTGAACATGTTTAAACGGACACCTGAGTGTTTGAGTTAGTGAGCTAAAGTGCACACTATTTAGGTGCCTATTGCAGTGAATGGCTGGCAAAGTTCACAACCATAATACAACCCTTACAGTCTCAATTTTACAAAAAAACTGACGGAAAGTGCATAGCAACACTTACTGGTG
>CAWVXH010000025.1:0-12500 GCA_963934165.1 uncultured Candidatus Poseidoniales archaeon | reverse complement strand
TAATTTCATCAGCTCGAGCCCAATTTTTTGAATCCCGAGCCAAACTTCGCTCCACAAGCAACGGCTCAACAATCATTTCTAATTCAGTTCGCGCCGTATTATCTTCAGAGACCATTGAGCGGGTTGTTTCTTCATCGGGAAGTAAACCTAAGATTCCACCGGCAAATTCAGTTAACCAACCCACGCATGCAGCGATGAAATTATTATCATTATTATCTGCAAACAAAGATTGTAACTCTCGAACAATTGATTGAACTTCAACCATTGCGGTTCGAGTATTGAAATCATCATTCATCCCTGCAGTGAAGTTTTTTGCTGCAGACTCAAGTGTGCTGTAACCGTTCCAATCTCCACTTCCTGTAGCGACCAGCGCTTTGCCAAAAATTGCTATCATCCGCTGGTGATGTTTCTGGGATTCCTCAAGCATTGCCATATTGAATTCGACAGGTTGGCGATAAGGGGCATTGAGAAGAGAATACCTCAATTCAAGCGGACTGACGTGTTCAAATGTATCACGAATAGTCCAGAAGTTTCCAAGTGATTTCGACATTTTTTCTCCGTCGACATTTATCATACCATTATGAATCCAATACTTGACAACCGGCTCGAATCCAAGGCAGCATTCCGATTGGAAAATCTCCGCTTCATGATGAGGGAAAAGAAGATCAGAACCGCCGCCATGAATATCAAAAGTCTCGCCGAGATGCTTGAGTGACATCGCTGAACACTCGATGTGCCAACCAGGCCTACCCTCTCCCCAAGGACTCTCCCAAGATGGCTCACCGGATTTCGCTAATTTCCACAAAGCAAAATCTCGATGATCTCGCTTGCTCGAGCCAGTTTCGGTAACTCGTCCACCAGCACCGGCTCGAACCATGTCTAGAGTCTGGCCAGTTAATTGCCCAAACTTTTCTGGCGCGGTATCAATCTCGAAGTAAACTCCATCATCTCCAACATAAGCATGGCCTTTTTCAACAAGCTGCTCTACCATTTCGATGATTTCTGGAATTGTGCCGGTCACTCGAGGGTAATCATCGGCACGTAGAACATTCATCGCATCCATAACTTCGTAGTAATCTGCGATATTTCTTTCAGAGACGATAGAGAAATCAACACCTTCGGCGTTCGCAACATTGATGATTTTGTCATCAATGTCGGTAAAATTAGTCACGTAATTCACGTCATATCCCGAATGACGGAGCCAGCGTGTAATGATATCGAAAGCAATGGCTTGGCGGGCGTGACCAAGGTGAGATGGAGAGTATGGAGTGATGCCACAAACATAGAGACTAACCTTTCCATGTACTATCGGATTAAACTCACGCTTAGAGCGCGAACGCGTGTCGTAGACTCTCAGCGCCATATTCTCAATCGTTTCTCATAGCGTGCCCATCATGAACTTCGCGCTGCATCAATGAGGGCTGTATACAATTCTTGATGGCCTATCCGTTCTGGATGCCATTGAACTCCGATGCAAAATTTTCGATCTGGCATTTCCACAGCTTCGATTAGGCCATCATGCGAAGAGTATCCAGAAATCGTCAAACTTCCAGCATCACTCACACCTTGGTGGTGAGTAGAGTTCGCCGTCACACTTTTTCCAAGAATTTTACAAAGATGAGAGGCTGCTAGTAAATTTACACTGTGTTCACTCACTACTCCATTCCAGCCACCATGATCTTCAAATCCTTGAGTTTCAGGTAAGTGTTGATACAGACTTCCGCCTGCGAGAATACACATCATTTGGAATCCTCGACAAACGCCCAAAAGTGGAATGTCTCTCTCAATCGCTCCTTTGATTAAAGCGATTTCTGAATCATCCTGTTCAGGATAGATTTCATCTGTAAATTCACCTGCAACCTGTCCGTACAATTCTGGATCAATATCCGGTCCCCCGGCCACTACCAATGCATCGAGGCAATCGAGAATGCTCGCATCACCCCCAGGAGGTATCAATAATGGATTACCACCACATTTTCTGATTATTTTGGGATACGTTGTCGGTAAAACGATTGCATTTAAATCCCAATTCGCCCATTTTGTTTGACGTGCAGGAGTTGTAATTCCTACGATTGGGCATCGATCAGGGTTAGTCATACAAATGCGTAAACGTATAACTAAATTAAATAAACCTTAATTCAGTTTCCTGCAGCAGCTATTAATGCTGTAAATATTTCATCTTGACTAGTCATCTCAGGATGCCATTGAGTAGAAATCAAAAAAGTCATTCCATCGAGTTCAACCGCCTCAATTAGACCATCGTCAGTTCTACCGACCACGGTTAGGTCGCCCGCAGTAAAAACACCTTGGTGATGACCAGAATTAACTAAGATTTCTGCGCCTAATAATCCCTCGAGGATCGAGCCTTTTTCTAAGTAAACTCGATGATTTGACCATTTTCCTCCTGTTGCACCATGATTTTCGAATCCCTTGGTTTCTGGCAGATGTTGATGGAGTTCTCCACCTCTTTCAATGCAGAGTAATTGATGACCTCTGCAAGTGCATAATATTGGCAAGTCGCGCTCAATTGCGCCTCGCATCAAATTGATTTCCCACTCATCTTGAGTTCCCCGAACATCCTTCGTTTGGTCAACACCCTCTTGCCCGTAGAGGATAGGATCAATATCTCGGCCTCCTGAAAAAATGATTCCATCCAAAATATCGAGAACTTCCTCAGGCTCATCCCCCTCGACCAATAATAATGCAATTCCACCAGCCTTGCGAACTGCATTAGGATAATTGGCTGGCAACATGACAACTGATTGATTTCCAACCTCATATTGAATCGAATTAATCGATGTGGTTATACCGATTAATGGAATCAATTGAATCATCTCCAATCATCAAGCATGTTTCATTGAGATGAGCACTGCGAATGTGTGCGCTGCTAGCATCATTGCCAGTGGTATGTGGAGCCAGCCGAAATCTGGCATCATAAATATTCCAACACAGAGTTGAATCACCGATAGGCCTGCCACCGCGAAAGCATTGCCTTTTACAGATTTATTTTCAATTCCAGATTGAATAACAATAACTGGAAGTATGATTGCAAGAACAGTAATCAGATACGCAGTATGGGAATGTCCCATATCAGTCCCACTGAGTAATTCCCAACCAATAGCACCTTGAAATAAGGTAAGTGCAAATATTGTTCCAGCGATTGGACGAATTACTTTGGTTAGGTCTGTCATAACATAGGCTAGAACCAGCTAGTATTTGACGCTCACGATTCAATTGAAGTAGATTCAGCTGCATGAATCTCCTTATCTCTCTCAACGATTTGTTCCCACAATAGTTCTGCAATATCTTTTACATCCATTTCGGCGCCAACAGTATCCAAACCATCCTTAACCATAACCGAGCAGAATGGGCAACCAATCGCTACTGTATCGCAGCCGGTTGCTGCAATTTCCTCTGCTCGAATTTTATTGACTCGTTTGTCGGCGTCTTCTTCCATCCACATCTGAGCGCCACCAGCGCCACAACAGAAAGAATCTTTTCCGTGACGCTCAACTTCGACGTCTACTCCACCAAGAACTGCTCGTGGTTCATCGACAACATCGCCTATTCGCCCGAGGTAACAAGGGTCATGGAATGTTATGCTCTTACCTTTTTTATCAAGTTCTGGCAACTTACCTTCCGATTGTAATTTTGCCATTATTTCTGTGTGATGGAAGATTTCTAAATCATCTGCCCCATAATCACCATATTCTTTTCCAATTGTATGGAAACAATGTGGACAAGCAGTAATTATTCTCTTCACACCGAGTTCCTCAAATGTTGCAATATTTGTTTCTGCAAGCATTTGGAATAGATATTCGTTACCAGACCGTCGAGCAGGATCACCAGAACATCCTTCTCTCATCCCGAGGATTCCAACATCCAGTCCGGCTTCTTTCAGCAAACCGATAGTTGCACGAGCAACCTTTTGATTTCGCTCGTCAAAGCTCGCTGCGCAACCAACGAAATAGATATACTCAGCAGGTTCGCCTACTTTCACATCGAGATCCTTAGCCCAATCACCACGCTCATGTTCACCAAATCCATATGGATTTGAAGCCGCCTCCAAATTACCCATCGCCACATTCAATTCTTCAGGGTATTCCATCGTCTCCATCATTGCATTACGGCGGAGATCGGTGAGTTTAGGGACATGTTCGATGTAAAGTGGACAAACATCGACACAAGCATGGCAAGTAGTACAAGCCCAAACCGCTTCTTCTGTTATTCGTGCGAGCATCGTTTCTTCGGGTTGATCACCTTTCAGCAGGATGGGCGCGTAATCATTGGCATAATCACGCACATCTTTGACAATTTGCATCGGATTCAGCCCTTTCCCTGAAATATATGCAGGACAAACATCCTGGCAACGTGCGCAAGAAGTACAGGACCATCCATCGATGATTTGCCTCCAAGTATATTGATCGAAAGTGCTAACTCCAAAAGCATCGATATCTAATTCATCCAATGGAATTGCCTTACCTTCATCATCGATTGCAAGCGGCCGCATTTTAGCCATCGGTTCGGTATCATGAAAGAAGACATTAGGAACTGCCATGACTAAATGCATGTGTTTTGACATTGGAATTAGAATCAAAAAACTACAAATTGCTAACATGTGAGCCCAATAAGCAATGATGGCAAAATTTGTCAACGAAGTTCCAGCAACCCAATTTCCAATAGGCTCCCAGGTTGCTGAAGGTGATTCGACTGATTCAACTATGAAAGAAGTCGTCGTAATCGTCAAAATCAAGAAAAGAATGAAATTGCCTTCCAACTGAGATTCCTTTTTCAACTTCTCAGGAGTGAAGATGGTACGACGGATGAGTGCGGCCGAGGCACCGATTAGTGCAGACGTATAACCGAGTTCGACAATTCCATTCCATGGATTGTTTAGGATTTCAGGGAGGATATTATGAGAGAAGAAATTCGCTGTTGCTAAATCTAGCATATCAGTCGAAAGCATCAAAAATCCCCAAAACATGAGAACGTGCATTCCACCTGCAACTCGATCTCGTAAAACCTTCTTTTGACCAAGCCAGCCTACTAATAATTCCTTGATTCGCACACCCCAAGAATCGAACCGGTTATCGGGAGCTCCCAACATTACTAATCTAATTGCGAGAATGACTTGATAGAGAAAGAATATAATCGACCCCCCCCCTATAATTAGAAGGATTAGCCAACCCGGAAAAGGACCATATTCTAACAAAAGAGGATGTTCCATTTTGATAAACTCCACCGACGACTAAGCGTGTCAAACTAAGCGAAGAGAAACTACCCCTTCAATCAACCGCCGATACAGTTCCCAAAGAGTCTCATAATCCCCAACCCTCATTTCCTCATCACCCCCACCAGATGACATGGTCCGTGCCTTCGCCCCCGGAAAATGCATCCTGTTCGGTGAACATGCAGTCGTCTATGGCCATCCCGCTGTTGCTGTTGCCATCGAAGCAGGAGTTGAGGTTAGATTGGAAGAATCTGAAAGATGGGTTCTTGATGGAATGAATTTCGAGCCATCACGTCATCCACATATCAAACATATAATAACAAATGTTTTCGAATATGATGGCTCTCCATTAAAAATAGATATTAATTCAACATTATTTCCAGCAGCAGGCCTCGGATCAAGTGCCGCATTATCCAATGCAATGGGCGCGGCTTTGCAAGAATTGATTGATCCTAGTGGTGATATTGATGCAATAAAATTAGCAAGAATAAGTCATTCTGCAGAAGCGATTGCACAAGAGGGAAGAGCTAGTCCAACAGATACTGCTGCTAGTGCATTAGGAGGTTCGGTAGTCGTGTCTGGAGAACGACTTAAAGGAATTAATCATAGATTTGATGCTGAATTAATAACCCCTGAGGGCGAGAGAAATTGGTCAATACATTCTGCTGAATTACATCCAAATCTCGCCGAAGCATGGTTGGTACTGGGATTCACAGGAAAAGGTTCGCCTACTGGAAAAATGGTGGCAGGAGTAGCAGACCTATTGGAAAAAGAACCAGCTCACAAAGAAGACATGTTGGCGATTGCCAATATTACAAATGCAGGATTAGCCGCTCTCGCAGCAGGAAATTTACCAGCGATTGGAATCGCCATGGATGCTTGTCATAAACGATTACAGAATATTCAAGTCAGTAGTCCTGCACTTGATTTATTGGTAAACTCAGCCCGGCCGCACTCCTTCGGTGCAAAGCTAACAGGAGCAGGTGGTGGTGGATGTATGGTGGCTCTTACAAATAATCCAAAAAGGGTTGCTGAAGCTATCGAAATTGCTGGCGGAAAACCATTGATCTCTCGCTTTGGAACTGAAGGCGTTCGATTAATCGATTAATCTTAAAAAAAACGTAAAGTCGCGCTGTTTTATCAATTAAAGTTCAACTATTCTTTATAAGGGAAATGTAAGTCCGAACGCCATGCTTAGTGACGAAGAACGCCTAACAGTAGTGAATGTGGTCGCATCGACCCGAGTTGCAGAAGAACTCGATCTGCCAGATATCGCAATTCAATTGAATTGTGAATATGAACCTGAACAATTTCCAGGAGTAGTATATCGAGTTGTAGATCCAAAACTAGCTATCCTAATGTTCCGCTCTGGACGTGCTGTTTGCACCGGTGGTAAGAACGAACAAAACATCCACACAGGCATCGAGCGCATGACCGCTGACCTGAACAAGGCTGGCATCGAAACATGGGATCCTTCAAAAATCGAAATTGAAGTTCAAAACATGGTCGCAACCTATTCATTATTCTACCCAGAAGATTATGGTGGAATGGCAAGAATGGATGACAATAACACTCGAGTCATTGATCTGGAAGGAGGTGGCATTCGTGCTGCAACCGATGAAGAGGTTGAGGAAGAAGATGATAGAATTCGCGGTATCCGTGAAGGTGAACCACTCGCAGCACTTCCACGAAAACTTAACCTGAATAATCTAACTTTTCACTTACCTTTCGATAAGGTTGAGTACGAACCAGAACAGTTTCCTGGCTTGATTTATCGAATAGATTACCCGAAGGTTGTCTGCTTGATTTTCGGTAGTGGAAAAATGGTAATTACTGGTGCTCGCCACAAGGATGAAATTCTTGAAGCAGTGCAATTCATTCAAGACGAGTTAGCAGACTTGCTTTGAACAATCTTTGAAATAATTCAGATTTGCCACGTGGTAATATCTAGATTTTTCACGCCAGATTGATGAAATTCTCTTTGTCACCATGGGAACGGTTCATAGTGAAATTCATTTGATGGAAGCCCTCCGAGAAGAATATGGACACTCCCTTTCGCAAAAGTATTCTCCTCGCTTCGATTGTTATATTTTCATCGTTTTCAGGATTGTTTTTTGAAATCGGCACCGACGAATTGAGAAATGATTCGCTAAAGTGGAATGGTGAAGCTAAAACATCATCTTTAGTCGACGTCCCATCATGGAAAATCAACGACATTTGGAATTATAATGGCAATCTGGATCTAGTAAATTACGTCGCTAGTTCAGGAGTCAACACGAACCTCCAATCGATGTCAGGAACATTACAAAAAACTGTTACAGACATCTATACGATGACCGTGGACAATAAATCCACATTGGTTTACAATATACAATCACATGGAGAATACGATTCAGGCGGAGCCATCAGTCTAGAAGGGACGAATGGATGTTTGTTTGTCACAATGGATACTGAAGAGATTGTCCGAGCTTCAGATCTCGCTTCCATTGAACAAGAAGCTACGTTTGACCTCGTCTTCGATCCAGTGTTATTCGGAAGTTGCAGAACTTGGCTTAGACAAAATGTTGCTGAACTAATTGTTCTAAACGAGTATTCCCCTCCATTAGAAAGCTATGACTTCCCCCTTTATGTTGGTGACAATTGGGATGAAGATTTTACTCAAGAAACCAGTTATTCAGGTTCGAGTGACTATGTGACTATCCCCAGTGATACGGTGGGCAGTAATAGTTCAAATTGGGAGGTTATGAGCCAAGGATTTTCGGGAGTAGGCTACTCAGGTTGTATTCCATCCTACAATATTTCTAGCACTAATAGTGATGGCGAGGACACGGGATACAAATGGTTCTGCCCAGCGATTCGTGGCGATATCAAAACCGAAACAATTGAAGGAATTGGATTCACTGCAATTCATTCACTGAGTTCATACAACGCGGTCAATAGACCAAAGCAAATTGATGTGGAGGTAGAGTTTCCCCTCTCCCCGATAGATATGGACATCTCTGCATGGGTAAATGTGTCCCAAGATGGCAATCCTCTATCAAATCAAAACGTTGAATTTCGATATGAAATTGGGGGCAATATTCAGACCGTGACTACAGCAGCGAATGGGAGCGCTCATGTTATTTTCAATACCGGTCATGCGGCTGATGATTCTATTACAACCAATGATTTAGGTAGTCATGGAATCGTCGCTTGGATTCCTAGTGAAAATTTGATAGGGGTAGCGACGGTTACCATCGATCCTGACATTCATGAAATCGATTTAATTGCTAATACAGATGGTGTTACCGTAGAAAGAACTCGTGGCATTCGAACCGTGTCCTTGAATGATGACATTGGTTTCAATGCAATTCCAGGAGATATTCTTACATTTAGTATTCCAGTGATAAATCGAGGCTTGATCAAATCACCAACTACGATTCTTGAAGTGACCGGTACAGATGGAGCCACATCGTCAGTAAATGTCCCACGTCTAGATAGTCTAGCTGAAACTAGAATAGAAATAGACTGGATTGTACCTACAAATCAACTTTCAGGCTATGCATCGATTCTATTCGAAGTCGACCCCAGTGAAGTGATAACAAATGATGGGAATCGTTCAAATAACCAAGGGTCGTTCACAATTTTCATTGGCAGATTGCCAGAGGCTGTTCTGCTAATTCCAAATGAAGCTCTAACACTAGATGAGATTGTATTCAATGGATTATCCTCTTGGGATCCAGATGGTGGAAGCATCTCTTGCTATTTTACAATCGAGAAATTAAACGGCGACACGATTGGTTCTGAAGAACCAGATTGTATCCATGAGTATTCTTGGGATGATGATGGAACATTCCTAGTTACTATACTGGTTACCGATGATGAGAGTGATACAGATTATGCCGAATCTTCTGTTACAATTCTTAATCGGTACCCAGAAATAACCATCAGTACAGAATCAGATAATGTCCCAGTACTCTCTCCGGTTACATTTGAGTTAACCGAACGAATTGATCTAGATACACAAAATCCGCAAGCTCCCGTCGATATACAATGGAAATCACCTTGCGAAGAAGGTGCTATCGCTCTGAAGTGTACCGTTACACCTACAGAAGAAGGGACTTACACAGTCGAAGTAGATGCGATGGATGATGATGGTGCGATTACAACTGAAACGTACACTGTAAACGTGATGAATATTGCACCATTTAATTCCGAAGTTGAAGTCACTTTCCAAGGAAATAGGCTTCTACCGAATAGTTTTGGATTGTTTACGACGAATGAAGGAGATGAACTGACTATTCGAGGAATCGCTCATGATTCTGAAAATGACATCGATTCATTACAACATATTTGGACGCCCGATGCAGAAGATTTTCCTGAATTACAATCTATACAAATCGGGCGAGTAAGCCTAATCACACACATATTTGAAACAGATGGGCAACACCTTGCGACTTTACAGGTGATCGATGATGATGGAGAGAGTGCGGAAACTCTTACAGTTCCATTCAAAGTGAATAATATTGTGCCTTCAATTCGACCATTCGCTGAGCCTTTACCTGCCGCTGAAGATAATGAGATTGAGATTTCAATGATGGTAGAAGATACTTCTCATGATCTTCAGATAATGATATCCTGTTTCGATCTTAACCCTGACGAAAATACAGATAGCACTGGAAACAAAACCGATGATTGTGATGTTGAATCACTACACCTAAAACATTCATGGCCCGACTCAAATTCTGCTCCAGGCTACATAACCTTTCACGCAACTGATGACGATGGAGGAAGAGCGTGGGTCTCAATCCCAATTGATATCAGGAACGTCAAACCTACTGCAAGGGCTACGATCAGCACCTATCAACCAGTTTCTGGAGAGTCATTTATCGTCAATGCAAACGGGACTGCCGATTCAGTATTTGATATGCAAAATATGAGGTATCAATGGGATCTTAATATTGCAAAAGATTCCGATGGTGACGGTAACCCAGCAAATGACATCGATGTTGAAGGCAGTATCATAGAACTTGTATTCAATGAAGAGGGAACGATCATAGTTCAATTGACTGTGAATGATGGCGATGCGACCGATTCGATGATTCTAACAATTCAAGTTCAAAAAGCACCATTCAGCGTTGTTGGACTGGTATCTTCACCATTTTTCATCATATTTATCGTGTCTATAATTGTCGGAGTCGGAGGATTTTTATTCCTTCAAAAGAAGAAAGAAGTCTACGATATACCTCTGATGAGCCAACTCCAAAAAATATCGATGGATGATGCGTTCGATGATGAAGGATTTGATCCTTTCAGCGAAGACAAAGAACGGCGGAAAGTCAAATCAAACCGTGTGGTTGAAAAAACAATTTCTGAACCAATCAAAGAGGAAGAGAAAATAAAGGTAGATTATCTAACAGAAATTGATGCAGAACAGATTGAATCCGATGGAACGGAACCAAATGTAGCATCGATAAATGAGGTGTTAAGCACTGAAGATATCGAAGCACTCTTGGATGAGGAGGAATAGCCGAGGCTATGGTTAACCTATTCCGACTACTAGGATTGCCTGATCCAAATAAAGCTCAACCTAAGCCTCCACGAACGAATACCACAACTGTAGACCCAGGGCCACAAGCTGGTGCTGGCTTCCATGATTTTGGTGAAGAAATCTGGTCTGAGCGAACTGAAAAACTAACACGCACGGCTGAAAGAAATGTCATTTACCAAAAACCTGATGATTTACACAGACTCCAACTTCACGGAATGGAACATGAGCTTGCGCAAGGAAATATGTTATTGGTTGACCTTGGAGGTTTAGCTCAATTACCTTCACAGAAAGATGTCTGTAGCCGTCGTGTTCAGGAATTGGGTGAAAGATTCGATATTCCCGTATTTTCTTTAAATGATTCAGATTCGTTACTAATGGTACCAGGTGCGAGGATGCGAGTTGATACTGAACGACACAAATTAGGAATGGCAATTTGGAGTCAATTACCAGAATCTGAATCGACATTCTGAATCCAATTTGAAATCGGAAAACGCCAAGAGTTCTGATCAGGCCCTGGACCGAGATTAGCAAAATCAATTTGGAATAATTTTGTCGGAAATATTTCATCTGAAAGTTTTTCCGGTAAAACGATGTTTTCAACTCTCATGATTGCCAAGGATCCTTTTGCACCCTCTGGCAATTCAATCATTTGTACCAATTTACACTCCAATGCAGCAATAGCATTCGAAATCAAAGCTGGATAAGGTTGCTTGCTTTCGATTGGTGTAGCATCGATTAGACCCCATTCTGATTCACTATTAGGTATTGGATTTGCAACTGCATCCAAATTTAGGGCAGACCTATGATCTGCCCTTAAAATCATAACAGAAATTGGAGCACCTTTCCCATGATTTTGTAAATTCACCATGGTATCTCTAGACCTTCCATTGTTATCGATTGAGAGGGACATCGATAGAAGAGGGGGGCTGTTAGAAATAATGTTCAAAGAAGAAATTGCAGAAAGATTCTCTACCCCATCTTGGCCTATTGTAGAAATGATTACGACAGGTCTTGGCATCAATAATTGTGCCAGCCATTGCCTTCGGGTGTCGTGATCAATATCTTCTATCTTCAACTCGATTAATTGATCCTCTAGTGACGGACCCTGATTATCATCATCAAGAATGACATCACCATTTTCTAACCAAGTATCGAGGGAACCAGAGGCAATTTCATCCGCAGAATATGCTGTGAATTCACGATAAGCTCGCCAACGAGTTATTTCATCCTCACTATCACTTCGAGAGATTCGTCGCTTGATTGAAGCATCAGAATATTTGATGCATCGTCGTAAAAATCTCTCTACGATTTCACGACGTTGTTTGATTTCCATATCATCACTCTATATCAAATTGGCTCATCAAACGTGCAATATGTCCTTTTGCACGAACATTGTATTTGGCATATAGGAGAGTCCCATCTGTATCGATAACAAAGGAGGAGCGTGAGACACCGAAATATGTCTTGCCATAATTCATCTTTTCTCGCCAAACGCCGTATTGACGGTGCAGAATGACATCTGAATCTACGATTAACTCGAATGGTAATTCGTATTTATCGATGAATTTTTCATGGGATTTTGCTGAATCCTTCGAAACTCCGAACACACGGAAACCCTCATCTTGAAACGCTGAAAAATTATCTCTGAAATCACACGCTTGAGTGGTGCAACCAGGCGTACTATCCTTAGGATAAAAATAGAGAATTACCTTTTTTCCATCTGCCAAGATTTCTGAGAGG
>CAWVXH010000024.1:0-14947 GCA_963934165.1 uncultured Candidatus Poseidoniales archaeon | reverse complement strand
TTTCATTGTGGGGCACAGTCAAAGGCTGACTTTGATATGTTAGTGGCGTAGCGCATAACTACGGAGAAGTGACACACATGGCAAAAGACACGTGGATTGGAGATGTTCTCGCCGGTAATTACAACGGTGAAGAAGTAGAGTTAATGGGATGGATACACCGGTCCCGCGGCTCAAATAAGATCCGTTTCGTCGTATTACGTGATTCAACCGGTCACGTTCAGTGTGTGGTTAAGCGAGATGCCGTTGGCGACGAGGCCTTTGAAGCGATGAAAACTGCATTAATTGAATCCAGTGTCATCATTTGTGGAACCGTCCAATCGACTGAACGCGAACATGGCCATGAAATTCAAGCGACATCTTGTGAAATCGTAGGTGGTGTAAATCCTGAGCGTCCTTTCCCAATAACAGAATCAGCGATGGCAGAAGCTGATGGCGGAGAAACAGAATTCCTTCTCGACAACCGTCATCTGTACCTTCGCACTGGCCGAATGACGACTATGCTGAAAATGCGTTCGACTGTTTTCGGTGCTATCCATTCCTATTTCCGAGACCTCGATTTCATTGAATATCAGGCACCAAACTTTGTTGCTGGCGCTGTCGAGGGTGGCAGCACTCTGTTTGAGGTGCCATATTTTGGTCGCAAAGCCTACCTGACTCAATCTTGGCAGCTTTACGGTGAGGCTGCAATGCCTGCATTAGAGCGGCTTTACACAATGGCTCCTTCATTTCGAGCAGAAAAATCACGCACTCGCCGACATTTGACAGAATTTTGGCATGCAGAAATGGAAATGGCTTGGGCGTCTAATGCTGATATTATGGAGCATGGTGAAGGCGTAGTTCGACATATTGCTCGCACTCTTCTTGATGAGCGAGAAAAAGAACTTGTCGATGTCGGCCGCGACCTCGATTTAGTTGCTCGATATGCAGATAACCCATATCCACGAATGCGTTACGATGAGGCGGTTGAGACCTTGCAAGGAATGGGTGTTGACATCGAGTGGGGCCAAGATTTAGATTATTCTAAGGAAAAGGTATTGACTGCTGATTTCGATGTTCCACATTTCCTGACTCATTATCCTCGGATAGCCAAACCATTCTATCACCGCCCCGATCCTGAAGATCCGAAATATGTGCTTTGCCATGATTTATTGGCGCCTGAAGGTTATGGTGAGATTATCGGCGGAGGCGAGAGAACTTGGTCTGAAAAAGAAATTCTTGAGCGAATTGACGAGGATGGAACACCGCGAGATGCCTACGAATTTTACATCGATATCCGTCGATACGGTGGTGTACCGCACGGCGGATTCGGGCTTGGTGTTGACAGGGTGGTAACTTGGTTAACCGGGGCCGATCATATCAGAGAAACTATTCCTTTCCCTCGAGATAGCCGACGAGTGACTCCTTGAGAATGAAGTGAAATTATGGGATTAGAATCCGTCAGCACTGTTTTTGGCTATCTTTCGATTCTCTCCTTTGTTTCCGGATTAGGTCTAATCGGATTGCTTATTGCTGCAAAGTTTTCGCCAGGCTCTGCCAAAATGTTGGCAGATCTGCGATCTTCCCACAATCGTAATGCATTGATGTTTGCAGCCTATATCGCGGCATTTTGTATGCTTGGAAGTTTGTATTTGTCAGAAATTGCTTCTCTCGTTCCATGCCGGTATTGTTGGTTTCAACGAATTTTTATGTATCCTCTAGCATTTATTCTGATGGCGGCATTTATCCGCTCTGACTTTGGTATCAAATTCTATGGTTTGATGCTTTCAGGAATCGGTGTAATAATTTCTCTCTATCATATTCGAATTCAAGTTTTCAACATTCATTCGACTAGTTGCGACCCGATGAATCCATGCACAACACGTTACCTTGATGTCTTTGGATTCATGACAATTCCAATGATGGCCTTGGCCGGTTTCTTGTTGATATTCGCCCTTCTCCTCTTCGTCGAGGATGTTTACTATGATGATGAAAATGAATAGGCGTTCGTATGAGTGAAAAGATTTTTTTCAATTCGTCAAGTCCTTTCGAACTTCATCACATTCTTAAAAAGTTGGATTCTACTCCAAAACACCCAGTCTTTGGTCGGCTCCACATGCCGGAAGGCGAGGGGCCATTCGCTTGTGTTATCGCACTTCACGGCAGTAAGGGTTGGGCCGACCATCACGATGATCATGTAGCGATTTGGGTCGAAGCAGGATTGGCAGTTTTCCAGTTAGATTGCTTTGAATCTAGACAAGTTGAGGATGTTGTGACCGATCAGATGCGGGTGACTCATGCGATGATGACTGCGGATGCGTTCAACGCGCTGAATTGGCTTGCAAGTCATCCTCAAATCAATGAATCGCGAGTAGCGATATCTGGTTGGAGCCTCGGGGGGACTGTATCTCTCTATGCTGCTTGGGAGCCAATTGCAGTAGCCCTCTCACCTAACGGATTGCGATTTGCTGCACATTTACCATTCTATCCTGCGGCACACATCCGTCCCGAAATTCAAGATTGGTCAAGGGTACCTATTCAGATAATGCACGGTACAATCGATGATTGGACACCGATTAAGTTCGTTCATGATTTTATCAAAATTGTTTCACCACACGGCGTCAATATCAAAGTTGAAGAAATCGAAGGAGCTCACCATTCCTTTGATTCAGAAAAACCATTGGAATGGTTAGCAGATGCAATCATTTTGGATTATCGCACTGTTGAAATTGATGCTGATGGCAATATGTCAGCAGAAATTGAACCAGGGGTACGTTTGCCGATGAATGAACCAATGGAGCGGTATTCAGCTTTCATGATTGCACAAAATATCGGTTGTCATGTCAAAGGTCATCCAGAAGGGCGTGAACATGCTCATAAATTTGCAAAGAATTTTCTCTTAAATTCGCTGGAAAAGTGAATAATGAAAGTAGTCTTGTTTTTTTCTATAAAGCAGAATCGCTCATAGGTTAACCACCCATGCCATTGGCATGAGTGATGATTGGCAGAGCATAGATTTGGCGAATCCGACCGAAGAACATACGATGCTCCGCTCGATGATTCGAGATTTTGTCGCAGAAGAGGTCGAGCCCCAAGCGCTTGAATATGATCGAGAAGAAAAATTCAATCTAGACTTGTTTCGCAAACTCGGGGAGTATGGTTTACTAGGCATTTCAGTTCCTGAAGAATATGGCGGAAGTGGAATGGATGCGACGGCGGTGGCGATTGTCAACGAAGAGTTGAGTTACTCGGATCCTGGATTGTGCCTAGCATATCTCGCCCACGCTCAATTGATGGTCAATAACCTCGCTCACAATGGCAACGAAGCGCAAAAAACCCGTATTTTACCCAAGGTTTGCAGCGGTGAATGGGTCGGCTGCATGGCAATGAGCGAGCCCGGATACGGCACGGATGTGCTCGGCATGCAGACGACTGCTAAGCAGCGTGAAGACGGGCATTGGGTTATCAACGGCCGAAAAATGTGGATTACAAACGGAGCAGTCGACGAGGATGGAACACCTGCTGATATTTGTTGGTTATATGCAAGAACTGGAACTGATTCACGGGGTCGAGCTGAAGTCACAACTTTCCTGATCGAGAAGGGCATGACTGGGTTTGCAGTAGGTCAGAAGATCTACGATAAGACTGGAATGCGGGCGAGCAACACAGCAGAACTAGTCTTTGATGACTGTGTTGTGCCTTCTGAAAATGTTGTCGGAAGCGTCGGTGATTCAATGATTCACATGATGCGAAATCTCGAAATCGAGCGCATTGGTTTAGCGGCGATGGGGCTAGGGATTGCGCGACGCTCACTGTCTGCTATGAATCGATATGCGAGTGAGCGAGAGGCATTTGGTAGCGAAATCAGGGATTTCGGACAAATCCAGCGACATATTGGAGAATCTTGGGCGGAATATCGAGCCATGCGAGCTTACGTTTATGATACTGCGAGAAATACTGATTTAGAAAAATCTGGTAATCGACTCGACACGGATGGAGTCAAGTTATTCGGGACTACTGCGGCGAAGAATATCGCTGACCGAGCCATACAGGTAATGGGTGGATACGGCTATGTTGGCGAGTACACAGTTGAGCGATTATGGCGAGATTCAAAGCTTCTTGAAATTGGTGGAGGGACTTTAGAATCTCACCAGAAAAACATCACCAGAGACCTTTCTCGAAGTCCAGAAAAAATCGAAGAATAAAACTCAGAATCATTCTTCCGACTCACCTGGCCGTTATCACTCAAAGAAGCTTTTTTTGCGTAATTTTGATTCATCGAGCCAAAGGGAATACGCATAGGATGGTAGTCCCGCCCGGATTCGAACCAGGGTCCTCAGGACCAAAACCTGAGATGATGGACCACTACACTACGGGACTGTCCAACCTTTCGTGTGGCATTTTCCATTTGATATTGACTGTTCAGATGAGTGAATTTTCCAATCCTTTTGAAATCGCGTTGCCGGCAGATACAAGGTCTCGATAATATGCGTATCAAAATGTGAATAAGCGTATTTCATCGATTTTAGTTTTTCTGATTCTATCATCATCTCTCTCGATGGCGGTTACTTCTGCTCAGTTTGCTGAAAGAAATACAAACACTTTTTTTGATGACGGTTCAAATAATGATGATTCACCTTCAGAACCTGCTGGTAATCAGTTTGATTCAGTTCAGCCGGCAGTCCCTGAATTAGGTAATCCTTGGCTTGAGCCGTCCCTTGAAGAACGCATTGCGTTCGGGGCGGATCAAGTTCGTGTGACAGTGATTACTTGGTCATTGGCTGAGCTTGATGATTGGCAGTACAAAGTCGGAGCAAAAGAAGAACAGGCACCTGCAAAAGGTGGGCAAATATTGCAGGTGACCGACCCCTCTAGTGGAGAAATTGATCATCGTACATTTTGGCTTGATTCTTCTTTACTTGGTAAATTGCTTGGAGTTGACGGTGTTATTGCGATTCTAGATGCAGAAAATAACCCCGAACCATTCGATACTACGCCATTCGAGATGCCTAATGGAATACAACCAGAAAGTGTGCGCAGCGGAGAAATCCATGGTGCCAATGATGCATGGGAGCGTGGTTTTACTGGTGAAGGAATCGTTGTTGCTATCGCCGATACTGGAGTTGATTTCGGGCATCCTGATCTTAACGGAACTCAAGCGAGGGTAACTGATTCGCGTTCAGATTGGGCAGATTGGCCAATGATGTTCGACCATAATTCGATGTATTATTGGTTGATTAATGGCGAAGCATATCCTACTCGAAATACCTGGTACGCAGATACTTCAACCGTAGATTTTGACAATGATTCGAATGGAGTATTAGACAATTCGGGACACAATATTTCCGGACTTCCTACTTCTATTTCAGGCGAGTATCACTTAGGTGAGCACCCATATTCTCAACTGCGTTCAAAGGTCGGTACTGACGTTCCAATTTTGGTAGTTGATGATGAATATTCAGGAGTTTACAGAACCGTTTATGCCGATATGGATGTCGATGGAAATTTCACTGGTGAAAAAGCGATAAAACCTGGTTCTGAAACCACCGGTTACGATACTGATAACGATGGACTGTGGGACATTTCCGGTGGATTAGTTTACTGGGTCTCCGATGGTCGAAATGACGTGCCATATGCACCTACATATGCCGCGCGGCACGGCTATTCAAACCGTATCGCTGGTTCGGGTGACCTCGTGTTATTTATGCTTGAATCAGGGAGTCATGGTACGCTTTGTGCGAGTGCTGTTGCAGCTCAAGGAAAAATAGATAATGGCAAGGTAATGGGCATGGCTCCCAATGCAACAATCGCTTCGATTGGCAACCATTATTCAGGTGGTCATTCACTCGATGGCTGGCGTTGGATTGCAGAAGGAAATGATGGTAAACCCGAAACCGCATTTGATCAACCCAACATAGGATCTTTCTCTTTTGGATATTCTTCAATCGATGATGCTGGAGCCGATGGCTATTCGCTCTATCTCGATTGGCTGACTCGTGTATACAATAACCAAACCACTTATTCGGTTGCTATTGGAAATGGTGGCCATGGATTTGGAACGACGAAAGTACCCGGTGCTGCAAACGGAGTTTTCTCTGTTGGTGCATTCAGTAGCCGTTCCAGTGGTTCATGGGGGCAGAATGCGCCATGGTCCAATCGCGGTCCCAACGCGATTGGACGAATGGATCCAGATATCGTATCAGTCGGCTGGTCGGCGACAGGTAATGTTCCTCTGAATTTACGCAGTAATGCAAACTCGGCCTATGCTACTTGGGGGGGTACGAGTTTAGCTACTCCAATCGCCGCTGGATTGTTAGCTGTCGTCGCTGAAGCTTGGGTGAAAAATCACGGAGAGATGCCCAAATCACAAGAATTTCGTAATTTTGTTCTTTCAACAGCCGACGACCGGGGATACGAGCCATTCGTTCAAGGTGGAGGCTGGTTCAACGCATCGAGAGCGGTAAATACACTCGAGGGGGATAATGGAACTTGGTCGATGAGCCCAGCTCAATGGAATAGTGGAACTTTCCAAGGGGCCCATCGTGACGCGAACATCAATTACATGTTCCCTGGGGAATCTCAATCTGTTGATTTAGATTTTTACAATTCGGGAGAATCAAATATTTTACTTTCATTCACACCCACAAATTTCAATCCAATAATGCATCAGACCCGGACTTGGATGAGTCTAGGTAACGGTTCAGATGATGGTGTGAATGATACTTGGGACGGGCATCAAAGCGATAGGCCGGATTTGTTAATTCCACTTCATCTTCCTAATACCACATTTGCCTTACCCGATGATACACGACAATTACGGGCTCGTGCAACAATCGATTATGCTGCCTTCGATGGTGATATGGATCGTAATTCAGAAGAGCGAGTTTACTTGGAAATTTACAGGTGGTCTGACGATGATGGTGATGGAATTTACGTCGAAGATTTCGACAATGATTCTATGGTCGATTCAGATGACTGGACCGAAAGCGGAGAGTTTGATGAGGTCACCTATTGGTGGTCGAACGGACCGAATGCCGAGGTTCGAGTAGGAAACCCTTTCGAGGATGCTAGAGATGGTTTATTCCTCGGTGTTTGGAATTATAATGGAGGAAATTCTGATGACCCCGTTAGCATCGAAATCGATTGGACTGCGTTCGGTTCGGGTACAGATGATTGGCTAAGCTTACCTTCGACAATCGTTTCTCATGCGAATAGCACAGATACGATTCAAATGCAGATTGATGTTCCGATTGATGCAGAATCAGGGCTTCATCAACACGGTGTTTTAGTCAAGTCATATCTAATTGATGAAAACGGTAGTGTAGCACAGGTTCCACACAGAAATTGGACAATGCCGATAGTCACAAATGTCCCATGGTCCGGACCGTTCACAATCACTCCAAAACCACTCGATGGCAACGTCAGTAATCAAACCCTCTATGATGAGGAATGGATTAGTGGTGCGACACGATGGAATTGGCGCGCCGAAAGTGGAGATTGGCGATTTTTAACCGTCGATTGGCCAGCCGAATGGGCGACTGGTGGGACAGTTATTCTCGATGTCGATTGGGATGATAATCCATATACTGATATCGATGTACTTTGGCTCGACGAATCGCCGCACGGCTACGCTGCAGATGACCCGGATGCATATGGTGATTCGACTTTTTCAATCACTTCACGATCTACGAATAATCACGCTGGAAGTGGAAGTCATAATTGGGGGACTTATACCGGAACTAGTCGCGAAGTTTTCACTGTCCCAGCACTGGCAGGAACACACCAAATGATCCTTCATACCGCCTTACACGGAGTTAGTACGAACGATAATCCTCTGAACATATCCGTGGGCTATGTTGCGGCTGAAGAAGGAGGTTTTCAGCGCTATGTAACCGACTGGTCGGAGGGAGATGGTGTAGATGCCGTTCATGTTGTCTCTACTGTTCCAATGGAGGTTGAATCCGTTCGCGCTTATGGATGGAATCAACCGATTTATCTAGAAAATGAGACCGCACAACAGGATAATGCTGGCGACAAAATGTCAGCGTCTTGGTGGAAAAATTTCACACTTAATGAGGTGGCTGAATTATCGGTTTCTATGAATGCACATGACGATGCAGATTTAGATTTATATTTGTTTAGAGATGATAATGAGAATGGAGAATTTGAGTCGGGCGAAGAAATCGGTCGCTCTATTTCCGGTAGCTCATCAGAATCGATAAATATTGATTCGCCCGATAATGGATTTTACGCTTTGGCAGTACTCGGTTGGTCAGTCCCATCGATAACAGTTCAATTTTGGATAGATATCGATATGATTGGAGGAAACGAGTTGAATATCACCAATCAAATGACTTTATCCACAACAGAAATCAATTCGATTTGGCCAAATGGTTCCTTAACTCTAGCCGGCGAGGTTCCACAGAGTGCAATTCAAGTCAATTTGGCTTTCTTACGGCCAGAGTCAGCAGGTATTTGGATGGGTCATGTCGAGATTGAATTGGTCGGTGGAATTAGCCTCAAATTACCATACGAATATGTCCTTGCTGAAATCGCTCCAGAGGTTGAATTTATCGTACCTGAAAATTTGACGCAAACCAATCAGGTTATTCCAATTGAAATTCATGCTTTTGATACGGGAATTGGCTTTGCACTCGATGATTTGAATTGGTCGCCAAAGAACAATTTGACTACGGTTCCAAACGCTGACTTGGTTGAGGCATTTGATACTGATTTGAATTATCATAATCTGACTTCAATTTGGAATTCAGGAAATCATTTTGCTATGCCTGAGAATCTTTCTTTCCGAGAAGTTTGGATTAACTCAACCATACCTGAAGTGGAGCAGTGGCATGAATATAAAGTGAATCTGACAGATCGTTCTGGGCTTGTAGATGAGGATTGGTTATCTGTTAATTATGATATTACAACACCATTATTAGCATTATTTGGAATCCCTGAATTCACTCAAGAACAAGTCTTGAATTACACAATTATTTCCGAGCCAAATCTAATTGTTTACCATAATGATATTCCGATTCAATTAGATGGATCTGGTGATGGTTATTATCAATTTAATTTGACTCAAATAATGGTGGCTCAACCCAGCTCAGATTCATGGGATCCACATTACTTTAATTGGGGTAATAATCTGTTTGAGGTTAGTGTCACAGACAGGGCAGGGAATAATGCGAGTATTGCTAATCGTGTAATCTATGATAATGAGGTATCCTATATCCGAATGAATGGATTTGGGCACTTAGAATTAGTTGATGAGAGTTTAGACCTCTTAGAAATACCAATTCCACTAGGACAAATGGTAATTGGAAACAATTTCTCGGAGGGTTATGTATACTTTGGAACAGAAGGTGATGTTCGGAGTTGGTGTATTTCATTACTTACCCAATTTAATGAGGTTGCATACCAACAATGTGGCACTAACCCTCTGCCAAATTTTTCTCCACCAGGTGATTCCGAAGATATTCCGTGGGGAGCAGATGGGGATTTCGGGCCAGATATTTATTTGAATTTCTCAGATATTTCCAATGGATTATATGAATTGAGGTTCAATTTAACAGACTGGGCAGAAAATGTCGCCTCACAGTCTTGGGAATTGAGATTGGACCAAACAACTCCAAGTGTCGGATGGGAATTCTCTCCTGCATCTGCAACAGAATTGTCTGACCATCGTCAGGGATTGTCGTGGACCTCTGATGAAAATGTCCACCTTAAATTCACTCACAATGGTGTTGAATTAGTCGAATGGAATGGTTCAGCCGGTGGGCATTTCTTTGATTTGAACGAGACTGGTGTGCATGAATTTTGTATCTCGGCATGGGATGTGACAGAGGGACAGTACAACGAAAATCAGTTCTTAGAATGCCGTTCTATGACACTCAATGCTTCAATTTACCAAACTTCAGTTTCCGCACCTTGGGATGGTGGAATTACTACTGATGATGTTGTTGAGGCAGTCGGTCGAAGAGGGCCCGTCCAAGAGTTGTGGTGGTGGCGTGTTGGAGACGATTCTGACAAACATTTGGTACCTGCAGGGATTGAATTTGTTCAATTACAATTTGATTTATACGAGGGTGTTAACGAATTTATTATCGAAATTCACGCCCTCGATAAAACTGATTCATTCCCACTTTCGATTACACGAGATACTATTCCTCCTATCCTCAGTTTCTACGAAATCACCAATCGCACTTCGCCACTAGATACTGAAAAAATACTTTCTGGGGAGTGCGAAAGTGGCGTCGGTGTAAAGATTTGGAGTGAAATTGACAGCCTAACTTTCCTCTGTGAATCATCTGGTGAATTCGAGTTGCTACTAAGCGTCCCTAAAGTTCCAGGTATGCACTTGATCCAAGGGATAAGCTCTGATCAGGTCAATAATCAAAATTCATATTCACTTGAAGTTCTAAATCAAGAATGGCTCGAATGGGCAATAGACGATGCAAAAAATTCTGGCCCAATGTTGTGGCAATTCCTCGGTGCGTTAGGGATTGGTTTGCTGCTGATTACTACCCCGGCTCTGGCTTCTGTATCATTAAAGCGGCGCCGGAGAAAACGCGATGAAAAATCAATAGAAGATTCTCTTGATGAATTAAGCGATATTCTTGCTAATTCGAAACCATCTGACGGTCAATTAGGTGATTCGTTATCTGGTGATTTAGAATCTATCGAGCCACTGGATTGGGATGCGGTGAATGAAGAAGATTTACCTGAAATGGAAGAATTGAAGGCCTGGAAGGCTCGCAATGAGTCGATTTACACTATCGCAGATAAGCCGAAAGACGATGATACAATCGATCTCGATTGAAATAATATGAAATTTCAAACTGCTATCGGTTGACCATGGATGAGAGATAGACTAATTTCCCATTGACATTTCGCCGCATCATGGCAATTCAGCACATCGCTGTTATCGGTGCGGGGCAAATGGGCAATGGAATCGCACAGGTAGCTGCCTGCGCTGGTTTTGATGTGACTATGATCGACATCAAACAGGAATATCTCGACAATGGAATGGCGGCAATAGAGTACTCTTTGGGCAAACTTGTTGCCAAGGAGCGCATGAGCCAAGATGAAGCTAATTCTGCGCTCGCACATGTATGTACAGCGACTGAAATTGCAGCAGCAGCGGATGCAGATATCGTCGTTGAAGCAATTCCAGAAATTTTGGCATTAAAACATTCAACTTTTTCTGAACTTGACGCAATTTGTAAACCCGAAACAATTCTTGCAACGAATACTAGTAGTATCAGTATCGATGCAATTGCAGAAGTCACCGGCCGTACCGACAAAGTCATTGGAATGCATTTCATGAATCCAGTTCCAATTATGCGTTTAGTCGAAATCATCAACGGCAGCGACACTAGTGAGGAAACAAATTCAGCCGTTGTTGAAGCAGCGGAAAAAATGGGTAAAACCGCTCTTTCATGCAACGATTCACCGGGTTTTGTAAGCAATAGAATTCTTTGCCCGATGATAAATGAAGCAATTTTGGCACTCCAAGAAGGAGTGGCAGAACCAGAAGCTATCGATGGCATTATGAAATTGGGAATGAATCACCCCATCGGTCCGTTAGCACTTTCCGATTTGATTGGAAATGACACAGTTTTACACATCATGAATGTCCTTTACGAAGGATTTGGTGAAGAAAAATATGCTCCAGCACAACTGTTAATCGATATGGTCGCACAGGGGAAATTAGGTCGAAAATCAGGCAGTGGTTTTTACCAATACACTTGAATCCCAAGCACTTCGAAATCTTTCACTACTAAAGGCCAATCCGTTTACAAAGAATCTTTTTGATAGGTTCTTATTCCTAAACTCACCCGCCCAGACATGAACTCTGGCACCGGCGCAAGACTGATTGTTGCGATGTTGGTAGTTTCGTCATTCGCGATTCCGACTTTAGGGAATGATGCAGGAACAGGCGGAGATGCCGGGGATACGACTTCTACTGCTGCTAATTTGACAGCTACGAATGGAACTTATTACGGCAATCTATCCTCTAGCGATACTGATGATTACTATGCTGTAAATATGTCTGCGGACACTGGGATATATGTCGAGATGATTTCTCCAGGATTCAATGGGTCAAACGGCACAAACTCCAGTTCCACTTGCTCCAATCTCACTTGGTGGCAATCTTCCTGCGACTTCGACCTCTACTTGTATGACTCCTCGGGATCAACTATCGATTCGTCATTCGCGACAGGTACGGACGATGTCAGTTCCAATGGGTCTACTGTCGGCGGGACTACTGTCTACATCCGTGTAGAGCGATATGCCGGAGATGGTCAATATTTCTTGATGGTCAATATATTCTCAACTGTGGGCGGCGGCGGCGGCGGTGGTGGCGGCAACGGAAGTTGCACCCATAATGATGCAGGAAGTTGCCAAGACGCACCCGGTAATGATCAATGGAATATTACTACCTCAATGGCCAACGCCCTCAACATAACAGTAACTAATACGACATATCAGGCGAATCTATCATCAACTAGTGATATAGACTGGTTTGCTATGTCTATTCCACAAGATCATGGTATTATGATTGAGATGATTCATCTTGGCTCTGCAGATTTTGACATGTGGTTATATGATTCAAATGGCACTCAAATCGATATTGCATATACTGGTCTCCAACCTGAAAATGTTGCAAGTAATGGCACAAATGTAGGCGGCACTATTGTTTATTTGCAGGTTGATGATTGGGGTTCAAGTGCACCTGGATGGTATAATTTAACTCTCGAACTTTTCTCGACAGCAGGCCTACCTGCATATAATCAGGATGATGCAGGAACTGGCGCGGATGCCTCTAATGACTATCTGAATCCTACTAATTTGACGATAAACACGGTTTCAGCAAATAATAGCTACACTGGATGGGGATCATTAAATAATGATCTTAATGATAACTATCAGACAACTGTACCAATGGGCTATGGGATTGCAGTTTCTGTCTGGTTTAATTATTCACAAGCAGATTTTCAAGTTATTCTAGGTGATGATCAGGCTAATACGATTGATTATTCAGGCACCAATAATCCAGAACACGTCACCTCAAACGGTTCCGGTACTTATCCAGGAATGATTGTAGAGGGGATGGATGTTTTAGTTCAAGTCCGTGCAACCTCTGGTGAGGGCTATTATGGAATGTCTTGGTGGTTTTTCTCTCTCGACTCTGATGGCGATGGCCATTGGGATACGAATGAGACAGATTGCGGCTCAGATCCAGATGATATCAATAGTGTACCCGATGACTTTGACGGCGACGGAACTTGTGACGTTCTTGACGAAGATGATGATAATGATGGGGTAAATGATGGAAATGACCCTTTCCCGTACAATTCGGCTGAATGGGCAGATAACGATAATGACGGCACCGGTGATAATGCCGATGAAGACGACGATAACGATGGTTGGAACGACACGACGGAAAATCTCTGTGGGACGAATCCGCTCGATAGATTCGATACTCCAACCGATACTGATGGTGATGGCGAATGTAATGCTATTGATGTTGATGATGATGGCGATGGTTGGCCAGATGATTCTGATGATTTCCCTCTCAACGACCAAGAATGGCTCGATACTGACAATGATGGTACAGGGAATAATGCCGACACGAACGATGATGGCGATGCTTATACAGATGATACCGAACTAAATTGCGGCTCAGACCCTCTCGACTGGTCCGACCGGCCTACAGATATGGATTCTGATGGTATTTGCGATGCGCTCGACCCAGATATCGATGGTGATGGATTCGATAATGCAGCTGATGTTTTCCCTGAGGATTCATTAGAATGGTTCGATACTGATAATGATGGTACTGGAAATAATGCCGATATGGATGATGATGGCGATAATGTCGGTGACGACTACGACTTTTTCCCATTGAATGTATATGAATGGGCAGATAACGACGGAGACGATATTGGGGATAATTCAGATCCAGACGACGATAATGATGGTTGGCTCGATGTTGATGAGGTCGAGTGTGGATCTGATCAAATGGATCCTGTATCGATGCCGGACGATGCGGATGGTGATCACATCTGCAATATTGTAGACACCGATAACGACAACGACGGAGTTCTTGATTTATCTGATGATTTCCCCTATGATGAGACAGAATGGCTCGACACCGATGGAGATGGTGAAGGAAATAATGGCGATACTGATGATGATGGGGATGGTTGGCCAGATGTGGATGAGCCAAATTGTGGAACAGATCCTCTTGATGATAACTCGATACCTATCGATTTTGATAGAGATATGTTTTGTGATTCTACCGATGAAGATGATGATAATGATGGAGTTCTCGATTGGGACGATGCCTTCCCGTTCGATGATACCGAGCAATATGATACCGATGGGGACGGCATCGGAAACAATGCTGATTTCGACGATGATGGCGATGGTTGGTACGATAACGTCGAGGCGATTTGTGGTACTGATGCACTCGCAGTCAATTCAATTCCTGATGATGTTGATGAAGATGATTCATGTAATGAGATGGATGAGGATGATGATGGAGATGGAATTCTTGACAACTCCGATGCATTCCCCCAAGATCCTAATGAGTGGCAAGACCGAAACAATGATGGTTTGGGAGATAATGCCTATCCTTTATCGATTGGAGAAAAAATAAGTTTGCATCCTATTATGGTAATTGGAACCCTATTGATAATCTTAGGAGGGATCGGAGGAACTATTTTCATGACGTCAAAAAAGAAAGGTGATAATACCCCCTACTATCAAGATGATAATATTAGCGAATATGAAGATATTTATGCCGAAGAAGAAATCGTTGCTGAAATTGATTTTGACGAAACTGCACCACCACCACCACCACCGCCTGGATTGGAGCCTGTAGTTAGCCCGACTCCTCCTCCACTTCCACCACCTGGATTTGAACCAAAATCTGAACTTACAAAACCTCCTCCTCAGC
>CAWVXH010000023.1:0-15196 GCA_963934165.1 uncultured Candidatus Poseidoniales archaeon | reverse complement strand
CTGTACCAATAGCAGCACCGATAGTAGCGAAAATTAATCCTAACCTTCCACTGAACTCATCCGAAGTTGGTTCATCTTTGGATTTCATCAGGAATCCCCCTTAGTACGCATTTCTGCAGGTAAACCAAGGGCATCACGATCATCATTAAACATCTCTTTCAGAGTATACCCAAGACCACCCCAAACCATTGTGGCGATGAAGGCGAACATCATCAGAGACAAAATCGTCGAGCCGAAACCAGCCCGATAAGGAATAGACATTTCATAGTAATTTCCACCTTCCTCAAGAGTAGGATAAGAGAATGGGAATGCTCCATTTGTAGTTCCCAACATCGCCTTGTAGTGGATTTTACCGACCGATGTATCCGGAACGGGAATGCCTGCTTCGACAATCGTTCCATTGCTTCCATCTAACAAAACACAAGTGGCAGCCGATTCAACAAAGGCTGATTTTTCCCATTCAACAGCAATCCATTCGGTCGGGCCGAAGTCATCTTGTTGACGTGTTGGCTCGACTAATCGCCACATCAAATGTGTGCGATTGATGTCTGTTGTAAATGGGAAAGTTGTATCCAAACAGAGTCCAATTGGAATCTCACCATTCTTTGGAATTGAGACTTCATCCGGCGAAGATAGCCATTGAGAGCTGGTTGTATTTTCGATGCCAACGATAGCACGATAGCGCGGATCATCGGCAATTTCAATCATATAGAATGGGACTCCGAGGTTTCGAACTGCTGTATGAGCGATATCCTCGGGATATTCGTGGAAGGCATTGCCGATCTCGATAGTGTAGCAGTAAGAATTGTGAACGCCATAATGCCAATCACAGAAATCTCCAGTGGTTGGGTAAAGGTCTGAAGATTGCATTGGAGCATAATTTGTCATATCGCCCATTACTTGACCGTGGTATACGAGGTATTCATCATCTGGAGAATAACAATTTGTGCAGTGTCCCCAAGGCCACAATACTAGTTCAGAGAAAGAGTGCCAAGTCAATGAAACCTTGAATTCAGAAGCTCCATCGCCATCATCGTCATTCATTTCTGTCAAATCTTGAATGAATTTTGTTTCAGGTTCGGAATTACCACCCATCCAATCCTCATCGATGAGTCCGTCAGCATCATCGTCCTTACCATCGACATGATCTTCGTTCAATTTACCATCTTCATCCTGATCGACAGTATCTACTGGACCATTGTAGACATCGTTATTCGGCCCGCTGGCATAACACATTCCGGGAAACAATGGGCCGGTTGCGCCGAGTGGGGCACCCCACTCGAATTGGTAATTTCGATTTAGATCAACACCATCACATCCCTCATCGACATCTTCATCGACATCAGGAATGGGTGTGACTCCGGTGACGGTGTTGTCGCGCAAATTCTTGCGCCATCCGCTGGTTCGGCAGTTCTCCCAAGCGGATTCGCCACAGTATTCTTCTCGGTCATATCGATTGCCATCAACATTCAACATCGGTATGATGTAAATTTCACGAGTATTGATCATATCGGTAATGAATTGCTCTGAGAAATCTTCGTCAACACCGAGATCCCCTGGACCACAAGCAACTCCATCGCCATTACTATCTTGGTTTGAAGAGTTTAGACTAAGACAATCTCCGTCATTATCAATGCCGTCCCAGCCATCTTCATCGACTAGCCCATCACCATCATTGTCGACACCAGCCATGCCGTAATAGTAAACAACGGTCTCGATGAACATCATAGGAACCTCGTAAGACATCCACTCTCGTGCATGATGATTTCCGACTAACATGACATCTGGGCGGTCTGCGTAATTTCCACAATCACCGACGTAAACGTTACACTCACCTCCAGCTACATCACCTGTAATCTTCAACCAAGGACTTGCATGATTGTAAACCCAACCTTCGTAATCATCAATTCCCATCTGATTGCCACGAGCGTTGACTCCGCCGACCAAACCTTCGTGGAAAGAAATGAATTCCGAGTTTCGGTCGGCAAGGGTTTGCATTCTCTCCTTCATGGAAAAGTAATCGTGATATTCTCGAAATTGCAGTTTATCATTACCATACCATGGAAATATCTGATTCCGATAATCATCAGACCAGATATCTTCTGGTGACAATTCTTCGCCTGCTTCTTGGGCATTGGCTGGACCGATTAGAGCAATCGGTGCAAATATCGACAATAATAGCGGTAATAGTAGTGCAATCGCTGGCACTCTGCGAGGATTAGAAATCAATCTAAATTCAGAACTGTAGTTGCTGGACGCCATGCTAACACTCTATCGAACTGCCAGGGGCTCTTGAAAGCCTCGCTTTTCCGGTCCATAGGACCGTAGGGGGTTTGATAAGGGGCTCTTTAGGCGATAGGGCATGGAAATACTCAACGACTTCATGAATGGAGAGGAACTATTACTCGGTTTTTCGAGTGGAACTTTAATCATATTTTTGGCCACAGCATTGATTAGCATCTCGATTGGAATGTTTGCTAGTAAGCTAGTTTTCCCAATTTTGATGAATCTATTGTCGAAAACCGAAAGAATCGATGGGGGGACATTAATCGCACCGAATTCACTAGGATGGATGATTGGTGCTTATGCATATACTGAATTGATGAATTATATTTTATTGAATCTTGACCCTGTTTGGGATACGTCTCTAGTCGAAACCATCACCGCATATGTTTACGCTGGTTTCGTCATTCTAATGCTAATCGCAGCTTATCGTCTCGTCGATTACCTCGATGCTTTCATTGTTGTCGAGGGCGAAGATATGGCTAGTCGACGCTCGTTTGCGAGCGTCGCAGAATCAGTCGGCCGAGTAATAGTCGTAGTCCTTGGTGCATTCGTATTGGCAGGATTGGCAGGAATACCACTCACCCCAATCCTCACCGGTTTGGGTATCACTGGGTTAGCTCTAGCATTGGCAGCTAAGGATTCAGTCGCCAATATTTTCGGAGCAATTTCAATTCTAATCGATCAACCATTCAACATTGGTGACTGGATTATCGTTAAGGGAGTCGAAGGTGAAGTAGTCAATATTGGTCTGAGAACCACACTAGTGCGCACATCAGCTGATACGATGGTTACAGTACCGAATGCTCGATTGGTTAATTCGCCAGTAGAAAATTTCAGTAAGCGAAGATTCCGAAGAATTAAACCCAAATTTGCCTTTGAAGAAGATAGTAAACCAGAGACTCTACGACAATTTTGTGATAAACTTTTGAGCGCCACGAATGAGGATGCACGCACAGTGAAAGAGAGTGATTCCTGGGTTAAAATCCAATCATTTGGTACAGCAATCGTAACAGTAGGTGGAAATTTCTACTGTATCTCCTCTGGATCGATTCAGCGAGAATTGACAGAAGACATCTTGATAATGGCTCGAAAAATTGCAGCAGAGCTAGGACTCAAATTCCATGAACCTCGTGTTCGCAGCAACCTTTGAGTGTGGATAGATTGGTAAGATTAGTCCTTATCAGACATGGGCAATCCGTCTGGAATGCTGAAAACCGATTCACCGGTTGGACCGATGTTGAACTATCTGAAAAAGGTGAGATAGAAGCTGCTGAAGCAGGCGAGCAATTGGCTGATTTCGCTTTCGATATCATCCATACTAGCGCTCTTATTCGCGCTCAGCGAACCGCCGTAATTATCATGCAACACAACCGTGCTTCAGGAAAAATTCCAACACGCGAGGATCAGCGATTGAACGAGAGACATTATGGGGCTCTTCAAGGATTGAATAAAGCTGAAACCGCTGAAAAACACGGCGCTGAACAAGTCCACATCTGGCGCCGCTCTTTTGATGTCGCACCGCCTGAAGGAGAGAGTTTGAAGATGACGGCGGCGCGAACAATTCCTTATTTTACAGACGAAATTTTAAACGATTTAAAATCAGGAAAAAATGTTCTATGTGCAGCGCATGGAAATTCTCTGAGATCGATAGTGATGCACATAGAGAACCAATCTCCTGATGAGATTGTAAAATTGGAAATTCCAACAGGAGTCCCGAGAATTTACGAATATGATTCAGGGAAATTCCAGCGAATCAATTGATTACTCGAAAATAATCAATCCTTGAATGCAACGAAAATTGGTTTTTCAGGTGGCGGAGCCGATTTCTTGTAATAATAGAAGAATCCAAAGGAGAATATTGCAAATGCAAAAGCTACTGGTAAAATAATGCCCGTACTATTTCCTATAGCCACCTGATATAATGAAGATGCACTGAAAAATCCGAACATGTACGAAAAGGCAGCTAAAATACGTGAATTAAACATGGATTTTTGCATACTAGGTACGTATCTGATTATCGAAACTGCTGGTTCTGGTTTTCCAGATTGATGTGAAACCGCTTCCAATACATCGAGTAACATTTGCTCGTATTCCCAGAAAAATACGCCACCACGAGGCGTGTAAAATGCCTTTTCAGAACACCATTGAGGCGGTGCTGTCGACTTCCAACCTTCGATTAGACTGGAGCGAAGATCGGTTAGAATGAGTTGAGATCTAGAATCATAGTGAAGGCGATTCAGCCCATGAAGTAAAGAGGCAAAATCTCGAATCGCTGGAAATTCACAATTTGGTTTTGCTAAACAATCTGCCAATCGAGGCGGCCCAATTCGAATTTCATATTCACCATCATCATCGGCCTGTAAATCAGAAAAACGCACATCACCAAGCGATGGCATACACATAGTTTGCTTGGTGTGTGGAGCACGCCAAATCGTATTGGCACGTAATCGTGCTTCAAGTCCTTCCATCCGCTTATTCCAACGTTGAGGATCAGGAGGCGTTACACGTCCCGATTCAGCCGCAGAATGATATCGGCCCAATGCGGTTGCAGATCTAAACAAAATGTTTTTCGCAACCTCAAAATCATTAGACTGAAGGGCTGTTTCCAACTCATTATTAGCAGTTTTTCCTCGTTCTGTCCACTCGCGGACCAAAATGACATCGCGCTCGCCATAAACGAAGCCTCCACTTGGAACGCAATTGGATTCGGGAGATAGAGAAATACGAGCGCGCAAGCGTCCATCGCTTCCCCAAGGTAAAAATTCAGCACACCAAAGTTTTCCAGATGAACTCAATTTGAGAACTAATCCTCGGTCGGTCGAAATAGTCTCTTCGATAATGACTTCACCTTTTGGAAAATTACCCCAAGATTCGAGCCCAGCAATCATAGAATTCCAATCACTAGCATCGATAGGCTCAATAAATTCTGCTTTCATCCCGATTCCAGCGACTATGATGTGCTCAAATCCTTCAGGTGCTTCAGAATCGGACTCAATCTGCCGCATCGCGGCAGGCCACCAAACCGATTCTGTCACAGACATTGTGTCAACCCGAGACCCACGAAGTGGTATCTGACTTCATGGAATCGGTGGCAAATCCTTGAAACATGGAAGGACTAGGCAGGTCTATGGCAGAGGTATCGGACATCCCCCTCGCTGTCGATATGGACGGTACTCTAATCCTCAGCGACATGAGCTATATCAGCATTACACGTGTACTTTTTCGTCGTCCGTGGATGCTGGTTGGAATGCTTGTCAACGAATTTATCGGAAAGCGAGCGCAATGGAAGCGCGACCTTGCCACAAAACTGAATTTTGATCCGGCTGAACTTGAATATCATATGGCTTTTCTCGACTGGCTGACGGGCGAGGCAGCTCGTGGTCGCACGATAATTTTAGCAACTGCATCAGATAGAATCGTTGCCGAGCAAATCGCAGCACATGTTGGATTATTCTCCGATGTGATGGCTTCAGATACCAAACACAACCTTCGCTCGCACAAAAAAGCCGAAGCATTAGTCGCTCGTTACGGTGACGCTGGCTTCGGTTATTGTGGTAATTCTAAGCATGATTTAGCCGTTTGGGAGCGGGCGGGCCAAGTAATTGTGGTCAATCCTGAGCGTGGTTTGCTAGAGAAAGTTGGCGAATCTGCAGACATCGTTTTCGAATGATTCGCAATCCGACGACTTTAGGCACAGCGCACATTCGGTAGTGCCATGGGTCGTGCGCGGAAATCAGTTGGTCGCCGCCTCGACAGATTCGCAAAATGGCTTCTTAAATTCAGAATTGCCGCAATTCCAGCGGCAAAAATCGCTAATTCTAGCACCGCCTGGAGTTTTATTTCCAGAACTGATAGAGTCAGAGTAAATCGATTACGTAATCGAATCAAGCAAGAAATTCTACCCGAGCACATATCAATAATCATGGATGGAAATCGACGCTTTGCATGGAATGAAAATGTCGATAAAAATATCGGTCATACTCAAGGAAAAGAGAAATTAAAAGAAGTTATGGATTGGATTCTCGACCTAGAAATCAAATATTTCACCGTCTATGCTCTTTCAACAGAAAATATCTCAGAGCGTGACCCAGACGAACTCGATGCGCTCTACGACCTCTACGTCAAAGGACTTGACGAAATCGCAGCTGACCCTCGAATTCACTCAAAAGGCGTAAAAGTGCAAGCGGTCGGACGTACTGAATTGCTACCCGACCACGTGCAAGAGGCGATTCAGCAGGCTGAATCGAAAACAAAAAATTACTCAAATTATCTATTCACTGTTTGTTTAGCCTACGGTGGACGAGAGGAAATTGTCGATGCGGTAAGGAGAATTGCAAGAGAGCATGCGAGTGGGGATTTGGATTTGGAAGAAATAAACACTCAGCAAATATCTGAACGGCTTTACACCGCAAATTTACCCGATCCTGATTTAGTCATCCGAACGAGTGGAGAAGAGAGAATTTCGAACTTTTTACTTTGGCAAATCGCCTATGCTGAGCTTCACTTCACCGATGTCCACTGGCCTTCATTTTCTAAGCAAAATTTGTACGAAGCCATCGATGATTTCCAAAAAAGGAGACGACGATATGGCCAATGAGCAATGTCCAGAATGTGGCAGAGATGGCTACCATAGCCCATCTGTCACCGTCGATGCTGTCGCTGTTCGAGACGGTGAATATGGACTGGAAGTTTTGATGATTAAACGTGGACCAAAACCTGCAGAATGGGCAGGGATGTGGGCTTTTCCCGGTGGTTTCGTTGATTATGGAGAGGACCCAGAGGAGGCGGTGTTGCGGGAACTCAAAGAAGAAACCGGCGTTGAAGGAAGTAACCCAATCGCATTGACAATTCTCGGCGCACCGGGGAGAGATCCTCGCAAACATTGTGTTGGAATCTTTTATCTGGTCGAAGTCGATTCTACCGTTGTCCCTATCGGAGCAGATGACGCGGTCGATGCAGCTTGGTTACCAATTGACAATTTAGGTATGGAAAATGTGGCTTGTGACCACGCATCGGTGGTTGATTTACTGCGTGAATAATCCTATGACCTCAAGCTGGCTCCGCGAGTCATGACAAAGAAAGAAGCAATCGATCTCGGAGGCATGCGCCTCGCCCCGTACAGCCCATGTGTTAGTGTAAAAGACCACATTTGGGTGGCCGGACAAATCGGCACTGATGGTGGAAACACACTGAAAGAACAAGCGGCTAAATCACTTGAGAAAATCGATGAGCTGCTCGCTGAAGCGAATTCATCGAAAGCTGATTTAGTAATGGTCACGGTCTTGCTAACTGATATGGCTAATTTTGGAGATTTCAACGAAGTTTACGGTGCATGGTTGGAAGGCACAATTCTACCTGCACGCGCAGCCTTTGCTGTCAGAGAATTACCTGCTGGAGCCTTAGTAGAAGTTGTTGCAGAAGCATTCCGTGGTTCCGGTAGTACAGAATAATACAGCAATTCCGCGATGGAATCATCAATGAGAAGGTGGAGGATTGGCTATGAGCGTCTTCAAGGCTTACGATATTCGTGGTCTTGCTGGAAGCCAACTCGATGCTGAGTTTGCCGAACGTCTTGGAAGGGCGCTCGCAACACATCTGGATGCTAACACAGTTGCAGTCGCCCGAGATATTCGTGAATCAGGACCTGAACTTCACGCAGCATTTCTTGCTGGTCTCACCTCAACTGGTGCGAGTGTTCTCGATTTAGGAATCACAACGACTGGCGTACTTTACCGAGCTACCGTCGACTTACCAGTTGATGCAGCCGTTGTCATTACCGCCAGCCACAATCCACCTGAATACAATGGATTCAAAATTTGTCGAGGGGCACTACCGATGGCTGGTGAAGAATTACAAGAATTGAAAGCAACTTTTGATGCAGGAAAATTCCGAGTCTCAGAAAAATCTGGAAGTATTACCGAAATGCCTGAATTTGAAGATAAATATTTGGCAACGGTTATCGAAAATGCTGGGAAACCAATTCGTCCAATAAAAATTGCAATCGATTGTGGAAACGCTGTACCAGGACCACTAACTCTTCAATTAATGGAGCGTCTCGGAGTTGAAGTCATTCCAGTTTACTGTGATTGGGATAACCAATTTCCAAATCATCCTCCAGACCCGACTCGACCGAAAAATATGGTCGATCTCGCAAAAACAGTAGTCGAAAATGGCTGCGAGTTCGGAATTGGCATGGATGGAGATGGTGACCGAATTGGAGTTGTCGATGAAGCCGGTCGATTTATCCACCCTGATAGATTGATGGCAATTTTTGTAACCGATATTTTGAGTGAACGAGCCAGCGGAACTGCTGCGGAAAGAACCGTGTTTTACGATGTAAAATGTAGCATGGCTCTGGAGGAGGTGATTGTTGCTGCTGGTGGAATTCCGAAAATGGTTCGAACCGGACATTCATTCATGAAACGCGAATTGCGAGATAACCCCGATAGCCCACTTGCCGGAGAAATGTCAGGCCACTTTTTCCTGCACGATCGCTGGCCAGGATTTGATGATTCATTGTACAATACCGCTAGACTACTCGAAATCATTGCCCGGGATTCAAGCCCAGATAATGGTGGACCAACATTCTCTTCGCGGTTCTCAAACCTTCCAAATTATCCCTCGACTGGCGAAGCAAAAGTACCTCTTCCTGGTGAACGTGAAGCCGTCATGTCCGCGGTTGAAGCCGCCTTTTTAGACATGGAAAAATCAACCGTCGATGGAATTCGTGTGAAATATTCTGACGGTTGGTATCTATGCCGACCGAGTAATACTGAACCAATCCTTGTGATGCGTGCAGAAGGGCGTGATAAATCAGCATTGGATAACATCTTGAATGATGTAAATCAGCGAATCGGACACATGTTGGATCTCAGTAAGTTGTGCTGATTTCTACAGTATTGTTTTCCCAACAAACCCTATAATCGACACAATAATTGCCAGAATCATTAGAACTCCGATTAAATCAAATAGAACCTTCAAAGGCATCAATATCTTAACTATCACTCTTGGAATTGAAGGGATACCTGAGGTCGTTTTCTCTACTTCTCGAAAAGACTCAAAATATTTTTTGATCAAAGACATTGGTTTATTCTATTCCACCATTTGACATCATCAGCGTAATTGCAACAATTAATCCATCTGTTCAGATATGCTAGACACTAGCAACGGTATTGCGACAAGTGCCCCGCAAATACCATTGGAAGCGAGTGAGCCTATCAAACCTTCAGTGATGGGTAATCCCGATGCGATGTTCATGACTAGATTCAAGACGAAACCTGCAACAAGCAGACCCAATGCGATGTGGATGCCCCTCTTCTGATACTGAATTATGAGTACGCCGGCATAGACGCCCACACAGGATAATGCAAGCATAACGACGCCAAGCAAGGTTACCAAGATACCGGCTTCAGCTGCGCCATCTCCGATTTCGGATGCAAATCCTGCAAGCAGAGCACCGCCGAGGAGTATGGCTAGAGAAGCCAAAACTCCGAGCACTTGGAAAATGGAGTAGATGGCCCCGATGATAATAGGTACAGGGGACTTCTTGACATACTGCACTTCTGGCTGGCCGAACGCCCCGCCATCATCGCTAGCGGGGGCGGCATTTGGTGTTCCTGATAGTGTCGGGGCTGCGCCCTCATCGGTTTCTTCCATAGTTCTTCAAAGAACATTCACCTCTTAGAATTACCTACGGCACTGATTTTATTATACAGAAATCTTTGGTGACCACGCTGTTGCTACTATAGTTTCATTCAAAAATCAAGGATTTTTTGTCTCGAGTGAATCAAGAATTGTTGCGTATTTCGCCTTGGAGCGCTCCAGTGCATCGATTACCGGCATAAATTCACCAGATAACAACGACAAAACCGAGCCCCCCCCAGTACTATTGTGAGTAACTTGGTCGGCAACACCGCGATTACTAACCAGCGCACTCGTGTGACCACCACCAACGATTGTCACTGCGGAAGTCTCACAGCACATATTCAAAATTTCAATCGTCCCAAAGGCGAAACCAGATTTCTCAAAATAAGATGCTGGTCCGTTCCATAAAATACAACCAGCATCCAAAATCAGTGGGCGCATCGCCATCATCGTCGCGATTCCAATATCGTAAATTGGATATTCGGTCGGTAAATTTTCGATGCTTTTTGCTACGCGCTTATCATCGATACAAATTGCAACATCGATTGGAAGCAAAAATATCTCAGAATGATTCTTTATCAAATAAACTGCCATTTCCCAAGTAGATTCAAATATCTTACCATGTGCATTTCGAATGAAATTTTTATTCAGCTCTCCAATATCGATTCCACTCGCCCAGAGCATTAAATTTCCAACCACTCCGACTACAGGAATTGTATCGACGATTCCTTTGTCAATGAGATTTTTCGCAACCCTCAATGAATCATCGCATTTCGTCCCGCCGAGCACAGCAACATAAGGACGGGGGGGGTCATTAACTGCAATTTGTAGGCAGTTCACCTCAGTTGACATTAGCCTGCCTGCTACACATGGAACAACTTCGGCAAAGCCAGTGAGTGAAGGTGAATTTCTATGGGCAGCGGCGAAAGCGTCTGTGACATAAACATCAATATATGGAGCTAATTTTAAAACAATTTCTGAACTTGCAGTAGCTTCTGGTGATGCCTTTTTCATAGAATTTTCATCGTCGTGCATTCTGATGTTATCGAGGAATAAAATCTCACCAATATTCAATTCTCCAATTGCTTTAATCGCTTCATCACCACAAATATCGGAAACGAATTTGACTGTTTTTCCAAGTAGTCGAGAAATTCGGTCAGCATGTTGAGACATGTTGGTAAAATCTGATTTACCTGGTCGAGATTGATGACCAATCATGACAATTTTTGAATTATTCATTGATCGTAAAGTAGGTAAAATCGCACGTAATCTACTGTCATCCAAGAAGGCCCCGGTCGATGGTTCGAGAGGAGAATTGACATCTACACGATAGAGTATACACTTGCCACCAAGGCGGACATCGTCGAGTGACAGAACGCCTCCCACGATTACCGCGAAAAGCCGACACCCTTTGACCGTAATGGATGCCCGCACCTTGAATTGCCTTCCCCAATGATATTGTGTCCGTGGGTTAACCCACCTGTATGAACTGGGATGTGGGCCGTTTGTCCGGGCACGATGGTGCCGATTGGCGCGTGCCCGTTTCAGAGTTGGAAGAACGCCGTAGTAAGTTGGCTTCTGCACTAGCTAAGTCAGGATTTGAGTCAGCCTTAATCGATGATCCTGTAGAATTGTATTATCTGACCGGTGGCCGACAAAATGGTATTTTGTTGGTTGGTGCAGAAGGTTCTGCTGTCCAAACTACACATTTTGTTCGTCGCTCTCTCAAGAGAGCTATTTTTGAATCAGGAGGCAGTGATGCTCCCAATCCGATTGTTTCTCAACCTCGCATGAGTGAGTTAGCAGATACTATTCGCTCACTTGGCGGCACTCGTACTCCAGCGATGTTGGCTGGAAAATTGCCGCAAAATCGCTGGAGTTATTTTACGAATAAATTATCTTCTCTTCCTGGTGAAATAGGCGATTGCACACTGATTTTGTATGGATTACGCGAAGTAAAATCGACGTGGGAAATCGAGATGATTCGTGAAAGTGGCCGGATTAATCAAGCGATGTTCGAATCGATTCGAGCCGGTGGCGGTTTGGGTAAAACCGAACTTGAGTTGGCAGCGATGGCCGATTCTGTTAGTCGCGAAGCTGGATTTGGAGGACGCATTCGAATGAGAAAATGGCCGATGGATTGCGATCGGGTCGTGGTTGTTGCTGGCAAATCTGGTGCAATCCCTTCCTACTTCGATTCCGCCATCGGTGGAATCGGTGCGAGTCCTATATCTTCTCTAGGCGCTGGCCATGGAAAAGTCGAATCAAACTCTCCAGTCGTCGTCGATATCGTTCACGTTCACCGTGGATATGTTTCGGATTGCACGCGAATGTTTTCAGCCGGCTCATTAAGTGAAAAATGGTTGAGCCGGCTTGATGATATGGTAAAAATTCGTAAAGCGGTCTCAGCAAGCCTCGGCCGTGGTGAAAATTGCTCAAAAGCTTGGGAAATCGGCAATGAAATGGCCTCTGAAATGGGTCATTCTGACAATTTAATGGGAATGCTCCCCGATAAATCATACTTCCTCGGTCATTCAGTCGGTCTCGAACTCGATGAAACTCCGGTAATCGCTCAAGGATTTGACCGACCATTGCCGATAGGTGGGGTGATGGCAATCGAACCAAAAGTTATCCATCCAGAAGGTTGTATTGGTACGGAAGATCTCTTTGTACGCACCCCCGAAGGTATGGAGTTTTTGACAATGGGGGACAAATTTCCAATCCATTCGGTCTGGTAATATGTCCAAAAAACCAAACGTTTCAGTGTTCGGCTCTAATGATCTCTCCTCAGTATCTGAAGTTGAGAAATTAGTGAAGACTGAAATGGTTGATTACACACTAAACTTGTGAAATCATTGATGTTCTCTAACCCCGCCGACAAGTTATGTCCCGAGCCAGTCAAGCGACACAGCGCCGTCTGGCTCGTATCCTCAGAGATCGAAAAGAGCCGCATGGGAAACCTTTCACAGATGAAGGAATCTTGCGTGGAGTCGAAATTGACGATGCGGGAATTGTCGAGTTATGGGTTCGACCAAGTCAGCCACATTGCCCTTGTTGTCTCGACGATTTGATTAATTTAAGAAAAGAGATTGTAAAAGCAAAAGGTATTCTCGCTTGCCACATCGAAATTGTCGGAATTCCTCATTCGGAACGTTGGACTGCTGCTGTAAACGAATAAGTTTCAAGATTTCTACTCTTCTTCATTTTTGTGCCACGCCTTTTCTTGTCGTTTCTCGACCTCGGATATTTTTGATTTAACTCTCCCACCAAGCCACCATATTGCAAACGAGAGGCCGAGGATATCAAAGAGAATAAAAGCCATCAACTTTCCATTGGTAAAATCAATCATTTCTCAAACCTCATAATGGTGGAATTACATCGATATCACATGCGCCTTCCGGTTCCATACAGCATGCGAGAATGCCGCCGTCTTCAATCAAAAATTCATCGAGACCTGGCGGCAATGGATTTGGATATTCTATTTGTCCATATTTCAATCGTACCAGACAAGTTCCACAGTTTCCAGATGTGCAATTAGTTGGAATATCAATGCCCGCTCTCTCTGCAATCTCAACAATCGGCTCGTCTTCGATGATTTCAGCGGAGCCGATTAACAACTCCCCGCGGAAGAATCGAACGATTGCCACGAGCCTGCGAGAAGCCTTCGATTCTTCAATTGCCGCATCGACATCAAGTAAAAATCAGTAATAAAAAAGCAAACGATTGGCTAATTAACGGTCTTCCCAGCGTGTCCAACGGCCGGTTTGCTTGTTGAAGTAAAGTCCAGCTTTCTTCATCCACTTGTTGAATTTCGTTGCACCAGCTCCCGTTGCTAGAATGAATTCTTCTCGGTGTTCTTGCGCTTGGATGTAACCCTTTGCAGCAATTGTCTGATCAATCCAATCTTCGATACTCATCAAGCCGCCAGATAACTTGCTAGCTTCGACTGCGGCTTCAAGTTCTGCTACGCTGGCACCAGTTGACTCCAAATCTCGCATCAATAAATCGGTAACGCTCGAGACTTCGGTCTTCTCGGGAGGTTGGACAACCTTCAGACGTGGGCCCGAATTTTGATCGATTGTAATTCTACTTCCATTACTCAATTTATCCTCTACAAATTGTGCCATTGGTGCGCGGAATTCTGTCTCACAATCCCAGCAAATGAGCGAAAAATCACTCAAATCTTCCTGAATATTACTACCACGAGGATCCATTTCTTCACCACATTTAGGACACGCATGCAAACAAAGAACTGGAGCGATTTTTCGACGGAAATCCACAATATCTTGTGGAGTTCCGACTAAACCCAACAACTCGTGGTCACGAGCAGCTTCCAAGCCACGTGTTTCTAATTGATCCTTCAATTTTGATCGCTGATTGTTTTCGTCTTCTTCATCAAAAATAGTCTCTAATTTGACGATGAGTTCAATCGTTTTCCCGAGTCGGTTCATCACAAGCTTACGCTCGCGAAATTGTTCGACTTGAGCAATTCGCAACTGCTCTTTCTTTTCGAGTAGTTCAGTATGCAAATCCTTTTGCTCGCGCTTGAATCGCTGTTCCTCGATCTTATCGACTTTCTTTTTCTTGCCTGAATCGGAGAGAACATCGGCGAGAAATCGCTGTTGAGAAGAAGCGCGCGGACCAGATTTTACTGCATCGAGAACAGATTTTGCAATCTCTTCTTTCAATCCGTAATTATTGATTAAAGTTTCAGTATCGAGAGATTTTAAATCACCAACTTTAATTCCACCATCCGAAAGAATCTGGGCGGTCTTGGTATCGATACCTCGACGTAGTAGCGCCAGATAGGTGTCCTTCTTTGCCATGACAATCAACCTCGGTTAGCAGATTGGCGTGTAGCCTCCGCTGTGTCCTGCCCAACCAAGCATCGGCTATGAATGCGTGGTTTATTCGATCAGAAATCGCCCTCAAATGACGAAATTGCATTTGCAATCATCGCCCATTCTTCCGGTTCCATCACATCTGGCCTTTCCTCGAACCATTCTGAATCCAATCCCTCTGGTGTATTCTCGTAAATATGGTTCATCGCCGCGTTCCATCTCGCCTTATGCCAGCCCTTGACTCGACTCAATCGTCGCGGCGGCTTCGCAAGCAGAGAACGCAATTTTTTGCGTCTGCTCGCAAAACAATGTTTTGTGATAATTTTAAACATTTTTCGATCAATTGTTCCAACTTCTTCGATACGATTGACTGGATTCAAAACGACTAGCCGCGAATTGACCCGTGGTGCTGGACTAAATGCACC
>CAWVXH010000022.1:0-15652 GCA_963934165.1 uncultured Candidatus Poseidoniales archaeon | reverse complement strand
CAGTACGCACCGCCTATGCGTTAGAGGTTCAGCGACCGAACTTCTTGCGCGTTGGCCGCCTTTCTGCTTGCCTTCCTGCTCTTGGCTAGGATACCCTGACCAAATCTATGAAATTAGTGCAATTCCAGCCCTATAGCCAGCCCATGCAAATGTTAAACTTCCAATAATGGTCAAAGTCACGTACATTGCTGCACTGGAAGGAGCTTTTTGTGAGAGTTGAATTGTTTCGAGAGCGAAGGTCGACATCGTCGTGAATGCACCGAGCACGCCGGTGCCGAATAGAAGCAGGTTATCTTGACTGATTAGTGCACCTGCAGCGAGGGCACCGAACATTATCCCTAGTAGGAGAGATCCGACTAAATTTACCGTCATCGTGCCATATGGCATAGTTTCAGCTGGTATGATGTTTGAGATAATGTAACGAAGGGCAGCACCGATAGCGCCGCCGAGCGCGACGAGTAGAACGAGCCGTGCTTCCATATCAAGCGCTGTGTGCTTTCAGTTTTCACCGCTTCGCCATATAGCGTTGGATTGAAGCGGGAAGTCGACGCGGAGTGAATTGTGCGCATCATCTACGATTGGAGATTAGCCCGCGTCGTCGACGCGGAGGGGATTACTCTCGATGAGTTGGTTTGGGAGCGTCAAAGCACAGGTGCTTTGGTTGATAGATTAGCAAATTTACAATCCGGTCGAATGAGCCACGAAGCCAGTGTTCTGGCAAATCGATTTGGGGATGCTGAAGTCGATTCATTCGGTGCATTATCGACAGATGATTGGCCTGAAGAAAGTGCAGAAGAAGTTGAATTATTCACCGAAGCCTCTCGTCGTTTAGCCAAACGTGGAGTTGCAGATTCGTCAGCAGATGTAGATCGTCGTCTCGATATGATGGTTAGCTCAGCGAATGAACTTCGTTCAGCTTGGACAACCTCGGAAGCACGTTGTGTAGAATGGGTTGGATTATTTCTTTCCGAGGTTGATTTAGACGGTCAGAGAGATGCAATTCCAGCCGCGGTAGCAGAGTCAAATTCGATGGATTCCGCGGCTGAAAAATTGAATGTTAGCCAACCTCCTCACAAGCCAGATGAATTGGAATGGAATTCAATAAATGCTCATGCGAATGGCGTTGTAAATCTCACTCAACAATTGTCTGAACACGAGGATGCAATACGTGCGGTTTCGTATGATTATGTACCTTCCTTATCCAAATTAATCGGACCACTTGGAGCAGCGAAATTACTTGTTCTAGCAGGTGGGCGAGAGCGTCTCGCTCGGATGCCATCTGGCAGTTTACAAGTTCTAGGCGCATCCGCAGCAATGGCTGCCCATCGACGGGGTGCGCCGCCACCCAAACACGGTGCGGTTTTGTTCTCCATGCCGGCCATTAGCCGTAGCCCGAGGTGGGTGCGCGGCAAAATTGCGAGGTACCTGGCCGGTAAAGCTAGCATCGCGGTTCGGGTCGATCATTTCGGCGGCGAACCTTGGAGCGAGGCAAAAATCGCTGAGATTCACAAAGAAACGGAGGCAATCAAAGCAAGATTCCCAAAGCCTCCGAGAAGGAAGTGAGGAAATGGCCCGACGAAAACCGATTCAGATCGGTTGGGGTGTCCGTAGAGAAGGTAGGGTTTTGTGGACAAGAAATGCGGTGAAGGGGGTTTCTGTGAGTGATGAGCGGCGGAAAAAAGATGGACGGATAGAATGGCGCCAATGGAATCCTTCGAAATCGAAAGTTGCAGCGAGTTTAATCAAATCAAAAACCGATCCTAGTGAATTAATTCCCGAAACCGGCTCCACTTGCCTCTATCTCGGCGCTTCAACGGGCTCGACAGTTAGCCACATTCATGACCATGTTTGTGGAGCTGGAAATCATCATGGCGGGCAAGTTGTCGCTGTTGAAATCGCACCGCGGATGATGCGTGACTTGGCAAATTTAGCCGAGAATCGACCGGGATTAATCCCGGTTCTGGGCGATGCTCGAAAACCATCAGTCATAGCTCCATATCTACGTGAAAAGGCTGATTGGTTACATCAGGATTTGAGTATCGCTGACCAGGCTGAAATTTTTTTGAAAATGTCTGAGGCTTTTTTGAAAAAAGGTGGCTGCGGATTACTTTCACTGAAAGCAGCGAGTGAGCGATGGACTGAAGGGGGCGATGATTCTCGTTTTGATAGCGCGAGAAAATTGATTGATTCATCAGAAAATATCGCACTCATTGAAGAGATAGATATCTCACATTTTGAAGAGCAACATCGAATTTATTTTTGTCAGCGGCTCTGATTAGCCCATTGCCACCGCTATGCTACCGAAAATAACTAAGATGGCAATAATAACAATAATCCCAATAATTGTCAAAACGATATTTATCCATGAAATGACTTGAGCAGCTTTCGCAGTGCCGGAGTCAGGATGCCCGGGTTGTCCATTCGTAATTGTCAAGGCACCATTAGCGATAATTACGGCAGGGATTGCGAGCAATCCTCCACACCCGAGAGTAAAAGTTAAAATGATTCCAACGATTGATAATATCAAGGCTAAAATTGCATTTGTTTGAGTAAATTGACCCATTGGAGCATCTTGAACAAAAACGGTTTCAGGCGCAGAATTTGGCTCTGCGGTTGGTGTACCTTCAAACCATTGCTGTTCTCCCTTTTCTTCCATAGTCGGTGGAGGTGTCGGCTCAATTTCAACTATTGTATTGACTATATACGAATTAGATATGCTCATGTCCTTCTTGCATTAGCCTTGCTCATGCCGGAAATGCCTGAGGTTGAAACAGTCCGTTCAGGTTTAATTCCGAATTGGGTAGGCCGGCGAATATCTTTCGTTGATTTACGCCGGCCGAATCTTCGATTTCCCTTTCCAGAAGATTTTGAAGAATCGTTAACCGATGCGGTCATCGAGCGCATTGATCGACGCTCGAAATATCTCTTGATTCGATTATCTACTGGGAAAACATGGTTGAGCCACCTCGGGATGTCTGGAGTTTGGACTATCGGTGCGGATGGTCAAGCTAAACACGACCATTTTTACATCGAATTTGATGATGGAGCGGTGACTTCTGTCTACAATGATCCACGCCGATTTGGCTTCATGGATTTATTTGAAACGAGTGAAGAAACTAATCAAAAATTATTGCAAAATTTAGGTCCAGAACCACTGACTGATGAATTCACTTATGCTGCCTTAAAATCGGGATTACAAGGACGACGAACTCCAATAAAAACCGCTCTTCTAGATCAAAAAATTGTTTCTGGCTTAGGAAATATTTACGTCAGTGAAATACTTCACCGCTCAGGAATTTCTCCGCTTAAAACCGCTGCCGAAGTCGCAGGAAAAAGTGACCATATTAACAAAAAAATCGAGCAAATTCACCGGCAAATCAACGAAGTTATTTTTGAGGCAATCGAAGCGGGCGGTTCGACAATATCCGACTTCCGAGGGGTTTCTGGCGAGGCTGATTTAGGCTATTTCACACATCAATTTACTGTTTTTAATCGCGAGGGTGAGCCGTGTAAAAAATCCGGATGCACCGGTAAGATTCTACGAATTGTTCAGGCGGGTCGTTCAACATTTTATTGTAAAAAATGCCAAAATTAATTAGTTGCTTTCCATCATTAATTTTGAAAGAAAAAGTTGCATTCTAATGGGTGCAGTTCGTAATATTAGAGGGAATGGCTTGTTAATCCATCCTGCGACGACTTCACGACGACTATTGCGCATCGCTCGAACAGCTGAGCGGGCTGTTGCTTCTGCGCTGGTCGATCCGAATGAGCCAATTCGACTCTGGTCGATACCCGCAACTTCTTGGAATCCAGATGGTACATAACCTGGGCAAAGTGCTGTCACGCTGATTCCATCTTTTTTCAGTTCAGCGTGAAGTGAACGGGAGAAACTGAGTACGTACGCCTTTGTCGCAGCATAAACTGCCATCGATGGTATTGGAATGAATCCCGCAACTGATGCGACATTCAAAATACGATTTCCTCGCTTCATTTTCTTTGCGTAGGTGTGAGAGAGTTGGGTAAGTCCACGAATGTTCAAATCGATCATTTGTAACTGTCGACCGATATCCACTTTAGTGTGTTTCCCACTCGTTCCAAAACCAGCATTATTTACCAAAATATCTACTTCTCCTGCTTCCTTGATAAGTTGGTTTACACCTTCTTCTGTCGACAAATCTGAAATGATAATTTGGCTTTCAGTACCGTGTTTTTCATTGAGTTCAGTGGCTAATTCTTCTAGTTCTGTTTGTCTTCTTGCACAGATTACTAAATTTGTGCCTTGGCTCGCTAATATTCTTGCAATTTCTCTACCTATTCCACTCGATGCTCCGGTGACTAACGCTCGTTCTGGCCTCTCGCCCATATGATTAGCAAAGCCGTTCGTCTTTTTCATTCAATTGCATTTTCTCAACATGAAAACGATTTGTTTATAGTCCTTGGAGTGCGATATACTCTGCCGACAAGGAGAGCTGTGTTTCTCCCGAAGATTCCTGTTCAATCACATTTGAACAGGCGCACATATGTTGCGAATAATGTTGGCAGATCAAACAATAATAAGGTGAAAATATGAGCAGAAAACCAATAGTTACCAATGTCTGGACCTTGACAATTTTTCGGTCCGGAGGCTACGCCCAAGAAAGCAATGTTGAAAATGCAATTTTTGCATTCGGAAGAAAAACCGAGGAGGTTGAGTTTCATCAAAAGCAAAACCTTCCTACGGGTATTATTCAAATTTTGAAAGAATCAAACCTCGTTGATGAAGCTTTAGAATCGGGTTTTGTTCTTGAATTAAGTAAAACTAAAATCAAGACAGTGGGTTGGTTTGAATTTGACCGTATTTTTATCAGTAAGAAGCGTAAATCATGCCATGGGATGGGTCACTGGAGTCAGAGAGCCTCATTCGGTTCGGTGCAAGGTTCGGGATCTTTCGAAATGATGCCAGTTGACTGGAGTCTCTCGGAGTTGCCTCAAAAAATTTGGATGCGTGCTGTACCCCTAACTGACAATCGTTTGGCTTGGGCTCTAGGCAGAGGAGATATTCTTAGTTCAGAGCCGAATGAGCAATCGACATTGGAGGATTATTTTGACTTGGGTAAAGTAATTCCAAATCAGGAAAAAATAGATGTGATACACCTTCCTGGGCCACCGGAAAACCCGTATCATTTTTTCATAGACTAATGTTTGATGAGTCGAGGTGGTTTTGTAATTTTTCAATTCCTTTTCCAGGCCATTGACAAACCTGTTTCCCATCGATGAAAATTGAATTATGTGGTAAAATCGAAATGTTCTGAATCCATTGATTTTCTATTTTGAATTCTGTTAATCGTGGCGCATCGAGTAATATTTTTCCGAATCTAATACTGGTAGATGGTTTCTCAGAATCAAGCCAATCACTGAGTTCTCGTGTCCATGCATCACAAGAAATACAACCGGTTTTGCTAATTATCAATACAGCTTTTGGTGAGGAAAGAAATTCTTTCCATGAATTTGAGTCTAAGGTTTCTAACTCAACCATAATTGATCATCTCACCACTTTTTAAACACCTTAGAATAATAATTCACACTCATCTATGTGGGTTTTATTAAGCCTAGAAAAGTAAGCATGATAATAGTTTCAATCTAGTATTCTGAACCAAGAATATGTTTACAAATGTTGATGAGCGTTCGATTTAGGCCAAGGGTATGACTGAGCATACACTACAACAAAAGCTGATAGCCGAATTCATCGGTACCTTCTTTCTAACTTTGACCATTTGTCTCACTGCTGTATTCGGATCTTCATCTCCAACTCATCCAGCCTTCCCAATTGCTGCGACTTTAATGGTAATGATATACGGACTCGGACATGTCTCTGGGGCTCACTTCAATCCGGCTGTGACCATGGGGGTCTGGATTAGAGGTGCTTGTGATAAATCAGATGTGCCACCATATATTGTCACACAGGTTATTGCAGGAATCACCGGTGCTTTAGTATCTATACAAATATATACTGAAGAGTACCAAATACCATTAGAGGCAGTTTCGTTACTAACCAGTCATGATTATTCATCAGTAATTTTAGCAGAATTATTGTTTACTTTTGCCTTAGTATTTGTTATATTGAATGTAGCTACTTCAGAGAAAACTTCTGGAAATCATTACTTCGGCTTCGCAATAGCATCAGTTGTATTTGCGGGAGCACTTACTGTGGGTGTAGTATCTATGGCTTCATTCAACCCTGCTGTATCTATTTCTTTAGTTGCAGTTGGCAAATTAAAATTAACAGAGGTTCTCTGGCTACACATCGCTCCGCAGTTGGCCGGTTCATTCGTTGCAGTTCAGGCCTACAAGGCGACTCAGTAAGATGTTGGAAAACTCTAATGGCAGATTAAAACCAGCCGTAATAATCAATCAGAATCAAAATGTGAACCAAAACCAACTTGGTCAATTAGACTGTTGTAAATGCTCGGAACAGGTGATAGGTAGACCCTTCCAGTTCCTGAAATGACATTGACAAATCCTTCTCCGCCAGCAACCTTGGAAAGAACTCCCTTTCCTAGTAACCTAGTTTCAAAATTCAAAGTTGCATCTCTTGCCACAGCAAATGATCCATCAACAGTGAGTGTATCATTTTGCAAATCGATAGCCTGGAGTGGTCCTTGTGAATACATAACTACCTTTCCAGTTCCCTTTACTGAGGTTTGGAACATACCTTCTCCAGCCGCCAACATGGACATACTCTTGTTTCGGAAAACGCCAATTTCTATACTCTCATCAGAGCAGACGTAGGAACCTTGGTCAATAATCAATTCATTTCCGGTAAGTTCCATAATGTGATATTCCCCGAAAGTTGGTGGCCCGAAGTATACCTCTCCAGTTCCTGTATATGTTGGTCGGAATATATTCTCATTGGAAACCATTGATTTCAGAAAACCACCAATACTAGGAGCTTTGGTAACCATCTCAATATTACCTTTCATGTAGTGCATTACACCAGATTCAGATCGAACGGTATCTCCGTTCAATGTGACTTTTATCATTTTAAGTTCTTGCGTAGTAACTACTTCATAATCAGGCATATATTAGAGGCGAAACACATATATTATTAATATATTCAAGCAATCAAGCAGAACTCTTACTAAACTAAACTGATATTAACTCGAACTTGTTCGTGAGATTATGATTCAATATTCGTGTAGTTCGTGTGGTATGGGTGTCGTAGGCATGAAGTGTGCATCTTGTAATTGTGAATTGGTCCCAGATACTATCACAACAGCAGATGGAAGAGTAGTCTCAGTAACACGTTGTCCAACTGGTTGCGGTAAAATCAAGTCGCCAATGTGTTGCGGCTCTGATATGACTTGTGCTGTTTGATTAATCACATATTTCGACGGAATTTCCCGCCGGTTTCAAACAGCGCTTGTGTGACTTGTCCAACCGAGCAATATTCGACGATTTCCATCATTACTTCGAATAAATTACCGCCATCTCGAGCGACTTGTTTCAACTTCTCTAGTCCAGCTTCAGCCTCTTTCGAATGGGTTTTTTTGAACTTCTGATTTCGTTCGATAACCATCATCCTCTCTGCTTCATTTGAGCGTGTCACCTCGATGTCGAAATCATCTTCTTCATTCGACTCATTTGAATTATCGATTTCTTCTTCGAAAGTATTCACTCCAATTATTGGTAATTCTCCAGAATGCTTTCGATGCTCGTAAATCATCGACTCATCTTGAATTCGGTTGCGCTGGTAATTTACTTCCAGAGCACCTAAAACACCGCCACGGCTATGCATTTCTTCGAAAATTTTCAAAATTTCTTCTTCGACCGTATCGGTTAACCAACTAGCGATATGAGATCCTTGAATCGGGTTCTCATTTTGTAGCCACCCATATTCTTTTGAGAGTATGAGCTGAATTGCCATCGAATCTCTAACTGTTTCTTCAGTCGGTGTCCCAAACGCCTCATCGCGAGAGTTTGTGTGAAGTGAATTAGCGTTGTCTGAGAGCGCATAAAGTGCCTGTAAAGTCGTGCGATAATCGTTCCAAGTATACTCCTGTGCGTGTAAACTTCGTCCACTGCTTTGAATGTGGTATTTCAATTTCTGCCCCCGCTCGACGACGCCATAAATATCGCGCATTGCAATCGCCCATATTCGCCTTGCTACTCGGCCAATAACGGCGTATTCGGGATCCATTCCGTTTGAGAAAAACCAACTGAAGTTACGCAAAAATTTGTTTGGGTCAATGCCTCTAGCCTTGAACAACTCAACATATGTTAGACCGTTTGAAAGCGTCAATGCTGCTTGTGTAATTGGGTTTGCCCCAGCTTCGGCGATGTGATAACCGCTGATGCTGACAAAGTAATGATTTCTGATGTTATTTTCAACGTAAAATTCGGCGACATCCCCCATCATCCGAAGGGCGGTGTCGAGATTGAAAACCAGTGTGTTTTGCCCCATCGATTCCTTGAGTTGATCGGCTTGAACGGTACCTCTGATGGTGCTGAGGGTGTAAGTGCGGATTTGTTTGAGTTCTGCATCGGTGGGTGAGCGTTGTTTTTTTTGTTCGAATTTCTTGACCTGTTGGCGAATTGCAACGGTGAAGAAAGCAGCTAAATGCCACCAGTAATTGCCATTGATAGTTTTTGAAACGCTGGTATTTGATGCGCATAAATCAAAGCCATCGAAGAGAATTTCCATTTCTTCAATAGTGCTGATACTTACTCCACTCTCGCATACTTTTCCGAAAATATCGAGGCGCTCAACTGGGTCCTGACCGTAGAGTGAGGGGGAGTCAAAGGCGGTTGATATACGATTGAAAGGCTGGCCTTCAGAGAGGAAATGGAATCGCTTGTTTGTGCGCTCAGCACTGCCTGCACCAGCAAACATTCGAACTGGAAGTTCGTCTTCCCGCTTGAATGGAAAAACGCCGCCAGTGTAAGGGAAAGAACCAGGAGTGTTTTCTCGACGAATCCATTCGAGAGTATCTCCCCAATCAGTGTGGTCGGGTAGTGCAACTCGTGGTAATTTCAATCCAGAGAGGGTTTCTCTAGTGGTTTTGACAGGGATATCTTTGCCTCGGACGGTGTAACTCGCTTGCCCAGAGCGATATTCGGTGGATTTATTCTTAAATTCTTTGAGGATACGCCAAGCTCCCGCAGGAATGCTGGAACGGATTTTGTCAGCCTCGGAAATGAGTTCATCAGCTGCATTGGAATTTTCAGTTTGCCTCATTTGATCAGCAGATGCTTCAAGATGTTGAACGAGGCGCATCTTTGCTGCAGCATCTTCTGTTCGAGAATGGTAATCTCTGACCGATGCAGCTACTTCTGCGAGATAGCCTTGTCTTTCTGGTGGAATTGGTGCGGCTCGGTGTGGTAATCCATCTACGCCGAGCCGAGGTTCAGCCGCCGCAAATGATTGATTGTGGAGGCTGTTCAAGATATTGGAGAGGCGCTGCCAAAGTTGGTCGATACCTGCGTCTGCAAATTGACTCGCAATTGTCGGAATTACTGGAAGGGCGGTATCTTCGGTTTCCCATAATTCTCGATTTCGCTTGAATTGTTTACGAATTTCAGCAAGAGCATCTTCAGCTCCAGGCCGATCGAATTTATTGAGCACAACGATGTCAGCAGAATCCAACATCTCAAGCTTCTCGAGTTGACTGGGGGCGCCATATTCTCTTGTTGTAACATATATCGAAATATCTGCAACTTCGGTAATCGCATCGTCACCTTGTCCGATTCCACTGGTTTCGACGATAACCAAATCGAAACCGACCGCTTGACAAAGTTCGACTGCACGACCGATGCAATCTGCGATTTCTCGGCCGCTATCTCGGCTTGCAAATGAGCGCATGAATAAATTTTCATCGGAGAGCGAATTCATCCGAATCCTATCGCCGAGTAGCGCTCCGCCGGTTCTTTTTCGGGTTGGATCGGTCGCTAATAGTGCGATTTTAGAGCCTGGATTATCACGCTGAATACGCAGCATCAATTCATCAGTCAGACTGGACTTTCCAGCACCACCAGTTCCGGTGAGGCCAATGACTGGACAAGTAGAGGTGGAATCGACAGAACGAATTCGTTCCAAAACCAGATTGAATTCTTCTTCATCAGAATTTTCTGCCAAGGTCAACATTCGCGATACTGCTCCATGATCTCCTGCGGAAATTGGTTCCAAAAGTGAATTAAAACGCCCCACCTCAAGCAAATCAATCTTACTCGCTTCCTCAATTGCATTCGCAACCATGCCGGTCAAACCCATGGCTCGGCCATCGTCGGTAGAGTAGATACGGGCGATGCCAGAATCGCGTAAATGTTTAATTTCATGAGGTAATATTGTTCCACCACCACCTCCGAAGAGAAGGACATGTCCGTAACCGGCTTCGTCAAGTAATTGCTTTGTGTGTGTGAACATTTCAACTGCTCCACCTTGGTAGGATGTGATTGCGACACAATGAGCATCCTCCTGAATTGCCGCCCGTGCAACATCATCCGCTCCACGATCGTGACCTAGGTGAATTACTTCACATCCCATCGATTGAAATATTCGACGGAAAATACCTATTGCTGCATCATGTCCGTCGAAAATCGCTGCTGCGGTAATTATTCGTAACGGTATTTTACCGTTTGAAGCGCGTGCGGTACCACCTTCTATTTCACGAGTTACACCCAGATTTCCAGCCTCTGCTTCGCTAGACATCTCATCCTCGGCTCCCCCTGCCATGACCCCGGGACACTAAGTGTCCCCAAGAAACCGCCGGGTGTCATCAATTTCCAAGAATACGAGGAAAAATCATCAATGCCGGGTATGCATTCAAGATAGGGGGAGCACTCGAACCAATATGGCTGATGATGATCTGCATTGTCCTCGTGATGGAACAATCCTAATTTCACCTGAGACAACCAAACACACGGCCTTTTCTCAGCATGGTATTTATCATTGTCCAGAATGCGCAGGATTAGCACTACATGCAAAGGCAGCCGCTTCGGCCATTTCTGCCGAAAAACTCGAGGAACTCCATGACGGGTTCACTGATCAGGGCGCCCCTGTTGAAATTTTATGCCCATTTTGTATTGCTGGAATGCGAGTCCGTGATTTTGCATTCCGCAAGCTCGATGGTAGCCTAACGGAATTAATTGAAATCGACGGATGCCCGTCATGCTCTTCATTTTGGCTGGACGCTAGCGAATTGCAACGGATTTCTCCAGCCATCGAATCGGATTCTTCAAATCAAGATATTCCTACTGAAAAAACTGCTACAGTAGAAGCAGAGACTCTATCTATATTTCTTGAAGTTCTTTTCCATCTACCTTTTGTGTTAATTTGAATGCGGCAAGGACATGCCTCGCCAAGATTCATCGTCTGAATCGGTAGGCTCTTCCAACTCAACTCCAAGTTCTAACATCTTTTCAGGAGATGTGTCGTCATTTTCATCTGAGAATAATGTCTATGCATCTAGTGAAAACGGTCCCAATTCTGATGGATTTAAATGGAGCTTATTTTTCTTAGGACTCTTAGTAATAGCACCAATAATCGGATTTATCTTGGCATTTAATGTTGTATCAAATGATACAGCCAACAATGACTATTATTATGATTTGACAAATTCACTCTCAGGGCCAAATGAAGTCACAATCGACGGGGACACATACAATTCTTGGTCTCATGAATTTGATTTTTATAAAGACCCTGATCCGACAAATAGTGAGTGGATCTATGTGGAAATAGAATTCCACCTCAATTCTAATAATTGGGATCATTGTTCTGCAAGCGATAATAATTTTGATAGTGTAAGTTCAATCGATGATGGAATTCTTTGGTATGACCTAGATTGTTATGGTGATAATTTTGAAAATAATCAGGGCTATGTATCCTACGGCGGAAGTACATTCACATTCGCCGTCGACACGACAATATCTCCATCCTTATCTAGAGTAGATGGTGAATTTATGAATGATATAGATAACGAAATCTCATTGGTAATTATACCGATTCTGATGGTAATTATTTACATTGGATTACTGATTTATAGTTTCAATTCAGGTAAAAAAGAGCTTGGATATGGATTGTTAGCCGGACTTCTGACCGGTGGAGTGACTTTCTGTTTCTCTGCGCTAATATTGTCAGCGATGTTTTATAATGATTTTTAGTTTTGAATTTTTCAAAAGGCTCCACTGACGAGTAATCCTGCGAAAACAAACATCAATACACCCATCACCCCATCTATTTTTCTAGCGTTTGCTCTTAATCTATCTACGCCATTTCCTCGGGTCAAAACAGTGGCGACAGTAACATACCATGTTCCATCAATTATCATTCCCATCGCACCCATCCCGAACAGGGTCTGCAAACTAATACCTGCTTCGATAAAAGGTGCATATAGTGCCAAAAACCAAGCAAGGATTTTTGGATTCAGTATTGCGACCAAAAACCCTTGAACAAAACCTGTACGCTCAGATAGAGTGTGAAAATCCTTCGCGTCTTGTGAGGTGGTTTCTACTGGGGTCATGGCATGTTTGAGGAAGGTAAATCCAAGGTATAGCAATAGCACTATTCCTGCATATCGTAATATTGTAGCAATCGTTTCATCGAAAGCTAGCATTGTCGCTATTGCAAAAGCAGCAGAAAATGCATAGATTCCAAAACCGATTCCATGGCCAATACCAGTGGCGACTCCACTAGTCCGGCCTCCTGCTGCAGTATTCCGTAAAACGACAGCCAAACTAGGTCCCGGACTCATCGCACCGACAATGAATACGCTTGCTAGAGCAATCCAAGCCTCGGGGTTCACGGGATTCTCGCCTCAAGAATCTGCATACATCGCTTCTATGACATCTGACCAATTCTCACGAATTTGGATACGGCGAATTTTCAGAGTTGGAGTCAATTCGCCGTCATCAACAGTAAAATCTCTTGGCAATATTGCGAACTTCTTCAATTGTTCGGGATTAGAAAATTTCAGATTCATTGTGTCAACATATGATTGAATCTCTGCCCGAACTTCTTCACCTGCAGTATATTCTTCTAAGGTATGTCCTGAACTTTGAATCAATGCATATTGGTCGTATGGGCTCTTTGGAATTTCTGCAATTGGAATGCCAATTTTATCTCGTAATATTGCGCCCATATCAAGCGTAAACAGCGCACTACAATACTTTCGACCATCACCGACTAGGAAACATTGTGAAACGATTGGAATCGCTTTGAAAGTCTCTTCAATGACTAATGGTGGGATGTTCTTTCCACCGCTCGAAACATAAATTTCCTTCATTCGGCCAGTGATATATACGTATCCATCTGAATCGATTTTTCCGATATCACCAGTGTGTAACCAATTTTCCGAATCGATTGTTTCCGCGGTCGATTCAGGGTTTTTGTAATATCCTTTCATGACGTGGCGACCGCGCATCATAATTTCTCCATCATCAGCGATCATCATCTCTGTACCCCCAAGTGCTTTACCTACCGAACCAATTTTGTTATGACCAGGGTAATTTAAGGTAGCACCAGCTGTATTTTCTGTCATTCCGTATCCTTCAAAGATTGGAATTGTCAATGATGTGAAGAGAGTTAGGATATCAGGATTAATTGGTGCAGCGCCTGAAATTGCCACTTTGAGGTCGGCAAATCCGACCGCTGCTTTCAATTTCTTCTGGAAGACTGATTTTAAACCAGGGATTTTCAAGCCAATTTTCAGAATTGCTTTACTTGCAATTACTGCACTGAGAGTTGAATAAATCTTCTCGTATATTCGAGGTACTCCAATAAAGAGATGAGGCTGAACTTCTTTGGCGTAATCGACAACCATCAGAGGGTTGTCACACGAGTAAAGATGCAAGGCGTAGCGAATCCAGTAATGGTTGTCTAGCGCTTGTCCGAATACGTGTGCGAGCGGCAGCCAAGAGACATATCTATCGCCTTGTCCGAACCGGAAGCACTTTTCTAATTCATCTATTTCGTAAATCCAATTATCATGGGTCAATTCAACGCCTTTTGGATTCCCAGTAGTCCCAGATGTGTAGATTAATGCAGAAGTATCATCTGGGGTAATAGAGTTAGCTCTCTCAAGGACAACAGAATCTGCCAATCCATTCCCTCGGGTATAAAATTCAGACCATGTCGTTATTTTCGAGTGGTCTGGAACATCGCAACCATCCATTATTACAACACTTTGCACATCTTCGAGTTTGTCCAAAATGGCTGCGAGTCGATGGCAAGGCATTTTTGATGTGTCACCGCCATCCATGGGGTTATTGCCGACGAAGACAACCTTTGATTCGGAATTTCCTACGACCCATTCAACCTCTTCGGGAGAACATGTGTGGTAAACACCAACGCCCACTCCACCGAGCATTTGAGAAGCAGCATATGCACCATACCATTCTTTTCGATTGTAAGAGTAAATTGAAAGTTTATCTCCAATCTCAAATCCTACATCGATTAATGATTTTGAAATATCCATGACATATTCATAAAATTCAGACCAGGTGGTTGTATCCCAACCTCCTGAAGCATTTTTTGATGAAAACGCAGCCTCATTCGCATATTCTTGTGCATTTCTTATCAGATACAGGGGGGTGGTCATACTCGACATCAATCTCGGAAGGATGTATTTCTCTTAACAACTCCGCGTAGGATGAGTCAGGATTTTACCTAGGTTATCAGGTGATTATTGGCATTCTCATGGAAGGACAGTGCGGACATTGTCCCGCCAATCTGCTCCACCATTTTTATTCGCGAGGGGTGAAGCAGGACTCGGATGCCAACATGTCTTGACTTCTACATCGGTATTTGATAGAGCTTTTAATGCGCGTTTTTCTGCGTATTTTCCCACTCCAATGACAGTAGTGATTCCCAATATATCTACAATTTCCCTTAGATGTTCATCACATCGTTCGAGTAGTAATTGATTTGTTGACCCGGAAATTTTGTCCGGAGTGATATTTGTTGCACGTTCCCCTGAGAATAGCATCAACGGACAGTGATTAACGAGGAAAACCTTCGAAAGTATATTTTCACTCGAACCATAATGGTCTGAAAGCAAACCCCAGAGCCTTGTTCCAGACACTTCTTCTTTTGGCCAATCCAGCCCACTAACCGGCCGCTTAGGATGCAAATTCCGTGGCTGCTCGACTGGTAAATCGCGAATCTCCAATATTTCGCGAACCATAGCGGTTGCAGCGAAAGGAATTCCCATTTGCCCCATGCCATGCGGGCCGGGATTCATCCCCAACAGGAGTGTTTTCGCCTTTCCTTTCGCGGCTTTTTTAAGATAAGCGAGATGAGGTTGCCAAGCATAAACAAGAGGATTGTAGATACAATCAACCAAGCCTTGTTCGACCAAATCATCTGCATACGATTCAACATCATCTCGCAATCTTGCCGCAGCATCGATCAATAGTGATTCTAACAACTTCTCACCTATTGTTTGATATCTCCGACAAGCGCATCAGTAAGTTCGCATAATTCATCGGGAGTAATTGGAAAAACACTGTCTGCAGAGCCAGCTGCCCCCCAAATGAGGTCATATTGAAACAGATCTTCATCCATCAGCAAGATGCATGGCTTTAGGTGGCCGAAGGGTGGAACTCCTCCCGGTGCATAACCTGTATTTTCGATGATATAATCAGCATCAACCATCGATGGTTTGTAGCCCAAAATACGCTT
>CAWVXH010000021.1:0-17176 GCA_963934165.1 uncultured Candidatus Poseidoniales archaeon | reverse complement strand
GTCAAGCCGAAAGTTCCGTTCCGCTTTGGCAGTTTCATCCTGATGAAGAAAGAAGGTTTCTCATCATCCCATTACGAACTCATCAAGGTCGTCCCAGCAACAGCAATTCTCCTCGGTGTGCCGTGGTATTTCGGTTTTCTTGACTTGATTTTCATGGTGTTATTTGCCACAGTTTGTTTCAACCTCTTTGTTTGGAGACACGAGGTTTTCGTGGGCTTCCGCGAGGTAGTTATCAAGCAATTGAAAGAGATGGGAATACTTCGCAAGAATTACGTCATGAGGTGGTGGGAGGAACTGATTATCAATTTCATTTTCATGTTAATCGCCATTGGATTCGTCTGGCTTTCACTCGTTGAAGATGTGCGATTATTCGACGATTTTGCGATTTAGGAGGTTATTGAATGAAAGAAGAAATGGACGATTATGATGAACACCCGGAAGATGATGAGCCCGAGCACGAAGATGAGGCGCTGTTTGGCAGTGCGAATTTCGAATTTAGTTTCGGTGAAGGAAAGGAAGTTCCAACAGTGGTTTTTTTGGTCGCAGGACTAATCATAGTCGGTGGATGTGCTGCACTTTTCACCTATACAGAAGGTTTCGGTATCACCGATGAATGGACTTCGAAGGATTGGGTAGTGGTTGACGCTGACGTGCATCTAGAGCAAGTGCAGAACCACTTTAATCAAAACAGATATGTCTACAATTATAATGTAGATGGAGTCGATTATGACGGTGAATGGACCTGTTATACAAGTGATGGTACCCCTAATTGTTTCCACCGGAGCACATTCTATACTTCTCATCATCAAGTATCATACAACCCAGATGACCCATCCGAATCAGACATACACCCAGGATTCACACGCCAGATATTCTGGGAGTCAGTCCATTGGTTGGGAGTTATTGGTTTATTTACTCTAATTGGATTATTGCTTTTTAGTACAGGAGTTGGCAAATTACTGGGTATTTCATTGCCTGGGATCGAGAAGCTTGAGGATTTAATGCCGACCGAAGAGGATGAGGATTACGACGTGAAGAAGAAATTGCTTGAAAAGATGAAACGAGACCACCCTGATGATGACGAGCATGATGACCCTGCTGCACCACGTGAATCAGATTTCCTACCTTGATTCAGTCAAGACAATAAATGGTTGAGCGAGATGCAAAAAAAAGTCGTCGTAATAGGATTCGTTTGCACTTTAATTGGCATCGCCATCACGATTTATTTTAGTAGAAAACTTGACGAACTCGGTACATATGAATCGATTAATTTGCTCTATATGTTGATCGGCGAAGGAATGGCGGGATTGGGCTTTATTGCTTTTATTTCGGGTTTTTTCCTTCGAACAAATGATGCTAATCTATCTCGTTAAAGACGCTTCCATTTGCTGATTGAATCACCATCAACAATTTCTGTTGATTGCCGGGTCAGCCCAGCATTCTCAAGATTTTCTGACCCGAAAAATGGGCCATCATTGCCAGGCAGAGAAACAGGCGATTGACAGAGATGTGCGCGGTCGACAGCGCCTGCGTCGAGGAAGCGTTGCCATGTGTCTGCTCCGCCTTCGACGAGGAGTGATTGGATTTCTCGATCCCCGAGCATGTAGAGAATTCTTTGTGGATCTAACTCACCATCATCATCTGACAAAACCACACGTTGAACATGTTCTGCATCATCGTCCGTGCTGATTTCTTTGATGTGGATTAGTAATGTTGGGGCGAGACCGTCTTGCATTAATTTGCAGTTTTTTGGGGCTCGCCCGTTCGGGTCGATAACGATTCTAATCGGTTGTTTTCTCGGCTCGACATCAGATCCGCGAACAGTTAGAGATGGGTCATCGCGGATTACAGTGTTTACTCCAACTATAATTGCCATTGAATCAGCTCGTAACTCATGAACGAGTTTGAGCGATTCAGGCGACGAAAATCTAGTTGCTTCGGCTGAATCACTGTCAATTTTACCGTTTTTGTCGACAGCCGCTTTCAGCAATACTTCCGGCTGTCGATGCTGACACCAATGCATGAATTGACTCATCTGCTCTTCACAACGATCTTGTAATAATCCGGTTGTAACATCAATTCCGGCATTTCGAAGAACTTCTGAGCCATCTCCGCGAACGGTTGGATTTGGATCGGGTGAGCCGACGACGACTTTCTTGACCCCTGCCCACATGAGTGCTTCAGTGCAAGGTGGAGTGCGTCCGAAATGATTGCAGGGCTCGAGTGTGACATATGCCGTCGCTCCATGAGTTTCGACTCCTCGGGCTTCAGCATCGGCAATTGCCATTTGTTCAGCATGTAAGCCACCCAGATGATCATGCCAACCCTCTGCGATAATTTCGCCGTTGCGAACCAGTACACAACCCACTAGTGGATTCGGCATCACGCGATGTCTGCCACGCTCAGCGAGTTCAATCGCTCGGGACATGAATTCGGCTTCGTCGGTCATGATTTACATACTGTCGAAGTTGCTGTCACTAATGATACCACGCTCACAAACAATTCTTGAAAAATGATGAATTTCTAACAATAATCTCCAATCCTATACTTCGCGAGCATTCAAGTTTAGAACAAAACCTCGCAAGTCAATGTCCCGTATTGCATGCATCCTCAATCCAAAGGCTCGTGATGGAGTTTCTGCCAAACAATGGCCTGATTTTGAAACAGCTCTCATAGCAGCTGGATACGAGGTTGACCTGTTCAAAACCGAAGAACCAGGTCATGCTATCGAAATCGCAGCAAAACTTCTCGCCGACGACCATGAGATGATTGTTGCAGTCGGTGGAGACGGAACATTTCACGAGGTTGCTAGTGCATTACGTGGGACGGGTCGGACGATGGGGGTTTTGCCTATGGGCAGTGGAAACGACTTCGCGCGTGCGATTGGAATTCCACTATTTGATATTCAAGGCGCAGTCAACATTCTCGCTAACGGCATCGATCACACAATAGGCGGTGTACGATGTGAAGGTCCTCCTTCACCTCACCACGACAACTTCCCAACTCCAAAACCTCACTCATGTAATGGCGAGCCAAATAAGGAAGGCAACCATGTTCGATGGTCATTTCTTGAGGTAGATAGTGGTGTGACTTCAAGTGTTAACCGAATGAAAATCGAAGGTAAATTCAAGTGGATTCGTGGTCATCATAAATACACCGCATTGGGAATTCGAGCAATCCTTGGCTGGAAGAGCCAGAAAGCGTGGATGAAAATCAACGGCGCGGATGCAAGCATCGTCGACATGCAGGGATTGTTCGTCATCAGCCAATGCGAGACTTTCGGTGGTGGTTTCAAAGTCGCTCCAGGGATTCACCCAAAGCGAGATTCTGCAACATTACTCATCGCCCTCGGCCTCTCAAAATTACAGATGCTAAGGGTCATGGGGCCGCTTGAAAAGGGCACTCATGTTGGAATGTGGGATAAAATTACCATGGAAGATTGCCAAACTTTTGAAATCGGAGCACTTGATTCAAATGGAAATATTTCAGCCGATGCCACTCATAATCCAACTCTATTCGTTACAGTAGATGGCGAATCTTGCTTGACAACACCGTGTTCATTTGAGTTCCATCCCACCCAACTCCTCGTTCGTGGTGCTGAAATAATCCCGAACGAATGAGATAGATTTCACTAACCCAAATTAGTGGCGCAGACGGAGAGATTTGAACTCCCGAGTCCAAGGGACACCGGATTTCAAATCCGGCGCTATACCAGGCTAAGCGACGTCTGCAGTGGTCAGCCGTAACGGCTGGTAATCAAGAACCTTACAGGTATCAATTGTAAGTTCCCGGCCTGCACCATTCCGGTAAACCAGTTGCTGCTTCAGGGTGAGTCAATCCGATAAACAAAATCATCACGAGGATGAAAAATGCTGGGAAGAGCGCTGTAAGAGTCAAAACTCCAGAATCATCATCGCCCCAAAGGTGCATAAAAATCGCTGCAATCATAATGAATTTCGGAACCCCGATTCCTACTAAAATCATCAAGGTTGTATCATTCGGTAAATCGAGACCAACTGCAGCGACTTCGATAATTGTCAAAATCATTAGTCCTGCGAAATTCATCCAGTAAATGTCTTTTCCAAAAATTGTATGTCCCATTTTTTTCACCTCAATACAGATAGAAGAATGGGAATACCAATACCCAAACTAAGTCGACAAAGTGCCAGTAAAGACCGAAGTATTCGATCGAAACAGCATTGTCAGGAGTGTATCCTCCAGTCCATGCCTTGAAAGTCATGTAAGTCAATCCGATAATTCCGAGTGCAACGTGAAGACCGTGGGTTCCAGTTGTCACATAGAATGTCGATGCGCTTACGCGAATATCTGCGAGCATCGTAGCTCCAGTTACCGGGTCATGCCATGAACCATCGTGGCGGTGATAGTGTTCAGCGTTAATCAGATAACCTTCCTCGTAAAGAGAAGCGATGTGAGTGTGGCCATGATTATATTCTGCGAGGAAATCTGGTAGGGTAAATCCTACGAACCACTCGATTAATTTCAATGTCAAGAAAACACAAGCGAGGAACCAAGTCGAACCAAGATATCTATAGATCTTCTTTCTACGAACATCTTCATCGATTGTACCGACAGGCATCTTTGCAAAGCGTAGAGCCTGAACGATTGTGAATGATGAGATAATCAACGCGAATGTGTTGATTGCGCCTGGAGCGATATGGAACCAGCTGGTAGAAATCAAAGCACTTGCTGGTTCGAAACAATTGATTGCTTCTCCTGCTTCAACCGTGTATCCTTGAGCGATCCAATCGCCGCGCTCGAAAATTGTTTGACAGTTTTCGATTCCAGTCCGGTAACGGATGTATGTTGTGAATAATGATGTGAAAACCATCATTTCAGACATTAAGAATATCCACATCGCAACCTTGCGAATTTGAATATTCTTGAAAGGAACTCCTTGAGCAAGAGGCTCGTAATGGCCATCGAATGACATATCTTGTCTCCACCAGACGATGAGGCCACAGAAGGTAACCAATAATCCAACTAGGAACATAGGAACATAACTCGCATTGTAAACTCCATTGGAGAAAGCACCAGCGAGCATGAATAGGACAATTCCAATTCCAATGCTCATAATCAATGGTGACCACGAGTTGTGTGGCGCCCCATGATGCCAATCGTGTGGTCCCCATGCACTGGGATGATCGTATTCACCGTCTTCGCTCAATTGCTCACCTCCTCATCAGCAACCATGAGCCTGTTGAACCAGATTCCAAGTTTACTTGGCTCATTTGCGACATGCTCGTTAGCATCGCGAAGGACTGGAAGATTATCTAGTGGGAAACTTGGAGTTGGTGGTGGTGAATCCGTCATCCACTCGAAAGACCAGCCGCCCCATGGATCGGGTGGAGCATCTTGTCCACGAACCAGTGAGATGATGATATTCGCGACAAGGAAGAATGTAGACAAGAAAAACAGGAAAGCGTTGATCGAGATGAATAAGTTCCAATCAGCGAATTCTGCTGGTAATGACCCGAGCACATCTTCTCCAGAGATGAAGTAAGTGTGATGTCTACGCGCCATTCCTACTACACCTAGTCGGTGCATTGGCCAGAATAGACCATTGTACGAAACAAATGCAGTTAGGAAGTGAAGTGTACCGAGTCGTTCATCAAGCATCTTCCCGGTCATCTTAGGGAACCAATAGTAGAGTGCGGTGAAGATGCCGAAAACGGTTCCACCGACGAAAACGTAGTGGAAGTGAGCAACGACGAAGTAGGTCTCATGTAAATGTAAATCCATAGCAATTGAAGGGAAAAACATTCCAGAAATTCCACCGAGTGAGAAAGTCAGAAGGAAACCGAGAGCCCAGAGTGTATGTGTTCGGTAAACCAGAGAACCACCATGCATCGTTTTCAACCAATTGAAAATCTTGATTCCTGTTGGAACAGCGACAAGCATCGTCGTCAGCATCATGACGAATCGAAACGAGGGGTCCATTCCAGATGTGAACATGTGGTGTCCGTAAACGATGAACGAAACTAATCCGATTCCCGCCATTGCGTAAACCATTGAGCGGTATCCAAAAATTGAGCGGCGAGCGCTGGTGGCGATAACTTCAGAGATTACACCGAAAGCTGGGACGATAACAACGTACACCTCAGGATGACCGAAGTACCAGAATAAATGGCTCCAGAGTAGTGGATCTCCACCTGCTTCGATGGTATAGAATGCAGTTCCGATTACTCTATCGAGATAAACTTGGATTAAACCCACACCGAATGCAGGAATAGAGATGAACAGCATAAGGTTAGAGATGAAAATTGACCAAGTGAAGAGTGGCATTTGCATTAAGCCCATGCCTTTTGCTCGCATCACTAAAATCGTCGTTAGGAAGTTGACTCCAGTCAAAGTCGATGATGCGACGAGCATTATTTGCCCGGCTACCCACATTGTCGTTCCTGAATGAGCGGTTTCACTGACTATGTAAGGGGCGTAACCCGTCCAACCGGTATCGGCAGCACCACCCGAGAATATTCCAGTAAAAATAAGGATTGCAGCGACCGGTTGTAACCAGAACGACATCGCGTTTAGTCGAGGTAATGCCAAGTCTGGTGCTCCAATTTGGAGAGGTACTATCCAGTTAGCAACAGCATTGATTAACGGCATTGCTGCCAAGAAAATCATTGTAGTTCCATGCATTGTAAAGAACTGGTTATATTGGTCTTGGGTTAGGAAATCATTACCCGGAACGGAGAGTTGAATTCGAATCATCAAAGCCATAATTCCGCCAATTCCAAGGAAGAATAATCCGGATATGAGATAGAGAGTACCTACTTTCTTGTGATCAGTCGAAGTAATCCATCCTACAATCCAAGGGCCGAATTTCTCCCAATCGAAAGTATCGGGAGATGTTCGATAGAAGATGTAGGTAAGGGTAATGAAAAGAAGAACTAATGATACAACAATCAAGGTTGCAAGAACCGTGAAAGGATTTGCTGATTCAATAACTTCAACTGGTGCTGAAACTGAACCACTGACCCGGTTCCATTCGTCCCCAGAACTACCTGCCCCACCTCCTGCATTGCCGTTAACGGAATTGGTCGTCAGAGTGAATTTGATATTTTTATCGTTAGCAGGAGCGGTCCACTCAACCATCCATGAAGTTTGGTCGTTACCCGCTTCGGTATGTCCAACCTCATTGTCCGCGAACGATTGCACGGTCGAATCCAAAGTAGCAATCGTACCATAGCTAACCCATAGATGGAATCCACCTTGATTGATGTTACCAGAATCGGTTGGGCCACCGGTGAAAGAAACAGTGATGGCATATGTTTCTGAGTAATTGTAAATTCCTGGTAATCCTTCAATCATCGGCGTAACCGTATCGCTAGGGATTGCTCCGTGGCAATTACAGCCAGAATCTTTGACTCCAGATACTCCTGTTGGGAAAGATGTTGCTACAGGAGCGATAATCATCGCCAATACAAGAATAGTGAAAACAGCTAAACTTCTTGAAATATTTTTATTGTTCATTTCAAATCCCTCTTCAATCGTGTGTGATTAGCACCCCTGCCATCAATGAATGTGCATCACCACAATATTCTGTGCAGAGAATTAATCCTTCTCCTATTGATGTAATCGGTAACCACATAGTAGTCTTCTGACCATTCAAAACGTCCTCTTTGACTCCTAATTCGATAAACCACGGAGAGTGGGTTACGTCTTCAGATTCCATTACTAATAGGTATGTTTCTCCTGCTTTCAATGAAACTGAGGGTTGCATACCGTAGCCTTCGACCTGGTATGTCCCAGTATCACAAATGTCATTGCTCAGTTCATAGGTTCTGTCCGTCACTTCAACATCTGGATTACATTCGAAGGTCCAAGCCCATTGTTTTCCAGTTACCTCGAGTATGTGATAACAATCCGAGGTCACAAATCCATTTTCAGAATCCATAACGTTATTCGAATAATATCCAGCTTCACATTCGTATCCATGAGCACCACCTTCGGTAGAAGTCCAAACCGAATCGATGGGTGCCCAGGAAATGTAAGTCAAGTAGACAATGAGTATAAACGGCAAAATCGTCCATGCCACCTCAAGTCTCAGATCATCGTTTTCCTTTGGGAAAACACCGACTTCAATTTCATCGACATTTGGTAATTCTTCTCCATCTTTAGAGCGGTATGTTACTGAGTGATGGTAGAGCCATCCGAAGGTAAAAACCCCAACTAAAATCGACCAAAGCATGAATTCATCCCAGAGGTCGAAAAAGAGGAGTGATGTCACAGTCATGGTAATCCATTTGGCTTGCGTGCGAAGACCATTCTTAACTGTCGCGGATTCTATTGTTCAACCAATAGAGTTGAATGGTTCAGCAATGAGTTCTAAGTCGTCCAACCCGAGGGTTTGTCGAGATGGCATCAAGATGGTTGACTGAGTTCGATGAGGGAATCTTCATCGCAGTCGATATCCAACCGGGTGCCAAGCGTTCAGAGGTAATTGGAATCGAAGCTTGGAGAGATTGTTTGAGGGTTGCTGTTTCTGCCCGCCCAATCGAGGGTGCTGCAAATGCAGAATTAATTGCATTGATAGCCGATTGGGCAGGTGTCAAACGCGAAAATATAAGTCTTGAATCCGGTGGAAAAAGTCGCCGGAAAAGAATGCGTATAATCGGTGTTTCTGGCGAGCAAATTAGGGCGCTAGTTGAGGATTGAAAATGGCGAAGCGAGAGGATTCATTCAATCGTTCTGAAAACCGAGGTAGGGTTAATGGCCCTGCTAATCGGGACATTCGTTTCGAGAAGGCAGCAAAAGCCCTGAAAAAAGCCATCGAAAGAAATCGTTTAGGACATCCAATTATTGTCGAGGGTTTGAAAGATGTTCGCTGCCTTAAAACCCTCGGGTTTTTAGGAAAAATCGAAACTATAAATCGCGGCTGGGACCGATCTAAATTAATCGCTAATCTTTATGAAAAATATGGGGATTTTAATTCGGGAGACGGAGGTGCGCCGATGATATTGTTGATGGATTGGGATCGAACGGGAGGGAAGTTACAGACTTCGATAAGAAATCGACTAGAATCAATGGATGTGAAAATTGATGAGAGTCTTCGAACATGTCTGATTAAGGTAATGAAGCCTGAAGGAAGAACGGTTGAATCACTTGAGCCTCATGCAAAATCCTTGCTCGAAAAAATCAATTCTTTGCAGGCATAGAAGTTGATTTTTCCTTAACCGTATTGAGGACAAGGTGAGTTACCGACCGAACCACACCATCGACTGAAAGAACATTTTTTGAGAGGTCGTCCAGATCCTTACGATCCTTTGCCCGAGCGATTATCATCGAATCGAAATCTCCAGTTACATCGTAAACTCCGTAAACGCGAAGATCTTTGGCGATTTCTTCTTGAATTTCAATCAATCTGCCTTTTTCGATTCGCAAACCGATAACGACATTCAATTCCCAACCGGTTTTTTCATGATCGAGTATAACCGAATATCCTTGAATCACTCCAGACCGCTCCAATCGTTTGACACGATTCGAAACCGTACCGAGAGATACACCGACAATTTCCGATATTTTACGAAGTGAAGTTCTAGCATCCGCCTCTAGGACATTGATGATGCTACGGTCTGTATCGTCGAGCAAATTCTCACCGGGAAAATACGCTGAGTACAAGCGGTAAATGAACATATGCCCAAGATTTCACGCTACATGTGGGCAAATGAGTAATGAGGTGTTCACTCTTCTTCGCTGTGAAGAATAATTGGCAATCCTCGCTGTGCACGTAAAATTCTTCTTTCAGGTTCTGAAATCATCAAGCTCACTCTACCGCCAATCCAAACTGGCAAACAAGTTTCTCCACCTTCCTCGATGAGTAAATGACTCTCTCGATTCTTATCGAGTTCGAGTAGGATTTCGTATGCTGGTGGTTCCTCTCCTGTGAGTAATTTATTGATCCATTCTGATGGAATTTGGGTCGAACCGCGCTGTAACTTTGTAGCAATAGATGGTGCGGCTCGGCCAGAAACTCGGTCGAATTCACCTTTTCGAAGTCGAGCTGCGATTAAGCCGAGATGGATTACTCGTAATGGTCGCCAGCGGCCTCCAGGTATCCGCGTGCGTCCACTGCGCCGACTACGCTCCGACTTCCAAATTTTATGAGTTTCGGGAGTCGACCAAAGCAAGCTTTTCCCTCTTTTCCACAGATGATTTGGCGCCCAATTCCAAGCAGATTTTACCGAATCTAAGGTCTCTTTATCGATAGGTTGTGGGAAGGTGTGAAGGTCGGGTTTTACTCTATCTAGAGTCAATATTTCATCAACAACTGCTTGATTTTGTTTTGAATCAAGTGATTTTTCTACTATGGCGATAAAGAACCCACCGGCATTTGAAACATCGTTCCATATTCTCAAACAATTAGGCAACTGGTCAATGATTTCAATTTCTCTTGGAGGTAAAAGAGAAGGGTTCGACTCTTGACTTTCAACAATAGTCCCATCATCATCAAGTGCTGGCCAATCAGTCCAACCAGCAACGCCGGGAATTGTTGGTAATAATTCGCTGGCTGGGACCAACCGAATATTTTCAGACGCACGAAGCGCGGCTGCAACTACCGCTTCATTCTCGATGGGATCCAGCGAACAAGTTGAGTAAACGACGCGCCCACCTGGTTTGACTAAATCAAGAGCGCGATTCAATAAATCGACTTGCAATTTATGCAGAGAGCGACCTCCTGAAGGCCGCCATTTTCGCCAAACATCAGGATTCTTTCTGGTCGTCGCAGAACCGGTACAGGGCGCGTCAACCAAGATTCGGTCAAATCCAGTTTCAGGAACGTTTGGAATTGAACGACCATCATGGTGAATTACCATCACGGTCCGTGCAGCATGACGTTGAACATTCGAAACCAGCGTGTTAATTCTACCATTAACAACCTCATTTGCCATCACCACTCCTGAATTATCTAAGTGCTCAGCAATTTGGGTTGTTTTCGAACCCGGACTTGCGCATAAATCGAGAATAATTTCTCCCGGCTGTGCATCGAGAGCGATTGCGGGAATCATCGAGACCGCTTCTTGTCGCGTCAATCTCCCAGTTTCATGAAGTGCATTCAAAATTACCCGAACATCATCCTCTGCTTTGCCTCGATTAAATGGAAATTCCCATGCAGACCCAACTCCTGAAAACCAATCAATTCTCTTCGCTCCAACTTGCTCAAGCCACTCCTCAACCCAAACAAAATCAGGTCGGAGTGGATTTACTCGAACGGTCTCTGGTAATCTCTCAAAAGCTCCTTCAAACCAAGCATCAACATCTTGTCGCCAAACTCCAACCGCACGTAACAAAACTGAGTTGGCGGCCATCTCAGCCCAATCGCGGACGGGGTAGCCAGACCTATCTCGTCGTGAGTTTCCAGACTCGACATCAGCAGGCGCCATAGCATGACGGTTAGCCAAGCCCAAATGAAGTGAGCGGCAGACAAAATTCACTGATGAAAACCCGTCGAACACCGACTCATTCTCGTAAATGGTTAAACCCTCAAGGAAGCGCTCGGCAAATGCGGAGTTTCCGCATGGGATGCACATGACTCGACTAAGACGACGTATAGCGAAGCAAACGGAACCACAGACGCGAACTGATTCGAATGGGGCGAATCGTAAACTCGCGGAGCTAATCGAACGCGCTACGGCAAATGGCAGGGAGCAGGGCCCGCTAGTACCGGTCGAAGCGCTGATAACGGTAAAACGAGATGAATGGATTTGGCAAGTGGTGGACCGTGAAGTTTTGGAGGTTCTTTCACATCGATTGATTTTCCAAGCAGAAACAGGAACTCGGCGTGAGATTTTGATGACAGCAGGATTTGAAACTGCGATGGACGCAGCTTCTTGTATCGTTGAACTCGATGGTGGCTGTGTCTTAATTGAGACGCTGGATCCTTGAGAAAAAGTATCGCAGTCATCCACTTTCTTGCAAAAGTTGCTAATCAATCAATTCGCCGTGTTGAAATAGTGAAGGTAGGTCGGCGACTCGATGGCAAAAGACAAGAAGGGCAGTGGAATCCAGCAAGCAGCTGGTTTAATCCGTTACTTCGATGAGGAATCAGAGGATGCAATCCAGATTTCTCGCGGAATGATTTACTTCATCTGTATTTTCTTCTCTTTGAGTATTTATCTCTCGAACCACGGCGTTATTTCTTGGATTCGTACAACGCTTGGCTTCTGATTACTCGGATTCAGTTAAGTCGATGAAAGGAATATCCTCTTCGAGTAGATGTTCTGCTCGCACCTCATTTTGTTTCGGTTTTCCTAACGGTGCACTATAGGTCGTATATTGTGCTTCAAATTCTGACGATCTGACTTTTGTTTCCGGGTCAGCTTCAACCAGCGCGGTAATCGCTCTTCCAAGTGCGCGCTCGACAGCAGGTGCGTTTCGGTCGGCGAGGGCTGCCCGAGCATCTTCGATTCCAAACATCGCTTGCTCGAGGATGATTTCTATCGATTTATCAATTCCCCGTAGAGCGCGAATAGCATCCTCGACAACCTCGATTTCATCATTCATTTCGTTACCAGCAAATTCGACTAATTCCTGCCATACCTGAGCATGCTCGGAATTGGTTGCACCACTTTTTCTCTCGAACATTTTCAGCCAGGCCGCCTCCCATGGATTTCTTCCGAGTGAGGCGACGATATCATGAACGATTCTGGCGCGTAAAGAAAGTGGGCCAGATAATTCTATGCGATTGTAGAAACAGCGCGCTAATAAGCCGAATCCCCAGTAAGAATCACTGTTAATTCGAATATTGATTTCACCAGCATTTGATGTTAATTCCCAACGCTGTTCATCATATTCAGGGCGTTGGGTAAATTTAGGCGGTTCGTGAGGGCCGAGTGAGCGCAAGGAAGCATTTGCAACATCTCCGAGATAAATGTCAGCAGTTTTGTTAGGAATATTCAATGGACGTAAAAATCCCTCTTCATCCATCGACATTTGTGGTTCACCAGAACGAACTTGAGCGAACAAAATTGTCCGGTTAGGATCACAACCCAATGGGCCGACATGCTCACCATCCATACACCCTTGTCGAGGGTGATAGGGTTGAACATTGCGTGTTCTTGAGAATGAACAGTTAGAGATAATCGAACATCAATTTTCCTGCGGATGCCTGGAAAATACTCAATACCCGCCTGCCAAATCGAAATTTTGTGCCGCGCCGGAAGTATGGGAAATTGACCAAACCAGTCGACAAACCACCCCTCGATAATTGCTCACGATGCCGCGCAGGTAAACACTGTCCAATTCCCGAGCATCAAGGATATGTCACTGAGGCGAATCGGGAATGGGGTGGGCCGGAATCCATCAATAAGCGCGACAAGAAGAAAAATCCTGCTCGTAAGTAGTTGATCATTCAATGATTTGAACTGGATTTTCAATTAATTCGGAGGGTTCGCCAGTTTCTGGAATCAAATCGAGTAAGCTCGGTGAGCTTTGAGCGCGGTGGTAAATCTCTCGCAATGTCTGGTCACTTATTTCGAGGTATATTCGCGTTGTCGAAATATTAGCATGTCCGAGCAAGCGCTGAATAGTCACTAAATCTGCTCCACGCTCGAGCAGACCAGTCGCAAATGAATGACGTAGCACGTGTGGAGAGAGCCTTGAACGTGGAATATCTGCTGCATCTGCGATTCTGTCGAGCAATTTTTGTACAGATCGTGGATTCATTCTTCGACTTCTACTCGAAAAAAACAACGAACGATTTTCACCCGCTCGATGAGCCGAACGAACTCGTGCATTTCGAATCGGCGTCCAAGCTTCAATCGCTTGAACGGTAGCATCAGTGAACAGCACGGTGCGATCTTTTTCGCCCTTGCCACTGATGACTAATGCTGACAAATCTTCGATATCGACATCATCTAGGTCTAATCCACAAACTTCGCTGCACCGCAAACCGGTATCGAGCAGCATCGTCACGATTGGATAAGCCAGAGGGTCCTCCGATTGCCTCGATGCTTGCAAAACTTTTCGAAGATCTCTCTTACCCAATGTCTTGGGTAATGTCTTTGATCTAGTCGGACGTTTAATCCAATCTGGAATTGTCCGACCAAGCCATTTCAGTAAATGTGTAATCGCGGCCAAGCGAGCATTAATTGTCGCTGGCCGCAATTCTCCAATCGAATTCAACCAAGAATCGATGCGACCGTTATTCGGGTCGCATCGCAAAAACAACTCTGAAACACTCATCTGCTGTATATCAGTCCAAACTGGAGCAGGCTCACTAGGCAGTGTTGTGCATGAATATGTGCGGGCTGCAACTTTGTAAGAGCGAATGGTGTGTTCGCTTTTCTTTTCGGTACGAAGCTGTTGAAGCCAGCAATCAAGCCAAGGCAGATTTTCTAATCTATGCATTCGTTGAGGTAAGTTTGAACCGTTCTCATTGACAGTTCCTGAGAGCGTTAATCCAAGCCGCCCCGCTGAACCGTTTCCGGTCCATGCTTGCTCTCCTCCTGCATTCTGTTCAGTCAATTCCCTCGCCTCTCGCCGCGAACGGCGTGCATCCCATGTCCCCGTAAGGACAAGTCCAAGATTCCGTATTCAGACTTGAATGCTTCTCTAGTTCTGAGGGTTTAGATGGCTATTTTGCTTGATGTTAGATTTTTCCAGGCGTAGCCCGATAGTCGATTCAGATAATTCTGATATTTTATTCAAAAAGCGTGTGTAAAATCGCCAGATGAGCTCGAAGCAGACTCAGAATCAAATTGGTTTTTTCCTGCTTCGATGGCTTGCAGTTTCTCGTTTAAGAAACTTGCAACAGCGCCTGCGACATTGATTTGACTGGCTTTTTCGATGCCTTCTAAGCCAGGGCTCGAATTTACTTCGAGGACGAGTAGGCCGCGTTGTGATTCGAGTAAATCAACGCCGGCGATGTCGAGTTCGAGAATTTTAGCAGCATTGGCAGCGATTTGGGCGAGTTTCGGGGAGATTTCTACTGTTTCGACAGAGCCACCGAGGTGGAAATTCGAACGGAATTCAGTTCCAGTAGCGACTCGACGCATAGCAGCGATGACTTTGCCACCAACAACCAGTGCGCGAACGTCCCGTCCATGAGACTCACCGATGTATTCTTGGACAAGTGGGCTCATATCACGCTCAATCATCTGGAAAACCAATTGACGAGCGTGCTGATCTGTGTGAGCGAGGAATACACCGGAACCGTGTGTGCCCTCACTCGATTTGATGACACACGGTGTTCCACCAACTCGAGAAATCGCCCGGTTAGTATCTTCCCAACCGCCGACGTGTGCGGTGATTGGAACTGGAACGCCTTCATCGGACAAGAGTTGTCCAGCAACTAATTTATCGCGACTACGAGTAATTCCGTCGGCAGTATTCAAAACTGGAACTCCCATCTGTTCGAATTGGCGAACTATTGCAACACCTCTTCGTGTAATTGAATAACCAATTCGTGGAATCACCGCTTCACACTCTACTGGCCAGCCACGGTGGAAAATACGTCCACCACGGTCATCGATGACGACAGTCAGAGATAATGGATCGAGGATACGAACTGCCCAACCAGCTTTCTCTGCCTCTTCGACCAAACGTTTGGTCGAGTAGAGGCGCGCCCCACGGGATAATATCACTAATCGCGGGTCCATATTTTCCGGCGCCCACAAATCCTTTTTGAGACCTTTGGATATTTTATGTTGAAATCAGCGCTCGACAAACAAAAAAACATCGAAACAGAAGAGGTTCTGCATAGCAGAACGCCGAAGGGGTTGAAAGCCAGCCGTTAGCACTCAGAGTGTTCGACATGGTTGAGGATGAAGGATTTGATCGCCAAAGTCTCTCAAAACTGAAGGTCACTGAATTGCGCGAATTATGCAAAGAAGCCGGAGTATTTGTTTCTGGAAAGAAGGATGATTTGATTGATAGATTACTCTTGAGTGATGATAAGCCGGCTGGTGAATTATATCTCGATGAAGAAAAGGGTGTCGAAGGAGAGGTAGTCGAAGCAGAAGTTGCCCGACCTGAACAGCCAGTATCAAAAGAAGAAATCAACCTTGATGATGCAATCGATAGACTCATCGCAAAAGCTGAAGGAAAAGATTTGCCAAAATCTGAACCGCCTGTTGAAGAGGTTACTGTGGTTAAACCTGCAAAAGTAGACGAGGAACCTGAAATTCTCGAAGCCGAGATTTTAGACGCCGAAGTTATTCCACAAGAACAAACAGAAAAAGCAGAAACTGATTCAATTGTTATCGATGATGATCCATGGTCCTCTGAAATTGTTGATGTGAAAACCTCTGAAAAAAAGAGCCAACCTGCTGCAAAACCTCGTTCTGTCGATGATGATGAAGCATCGATTACAATCACATTACCTTCCTTCGATATTGTTCAGAAATATTGGCAGCAAATTGCTGCCATAGGAATGGTAATTCTTCTTGTTGGTGGGGGAGTATTCTACTTCCTGTCTGCCGAATCTTCCTTCCAAGCAAGGCAATTGAATTATGGAGATTCGATGGGATTCACAGTCACTGGTGGTGAAATTGCGCTCGATGGCGACGATATGGTTCGATTGCTTCGGGATGCATTGCCCGGGACTGCTATTGAGGAAGCTTGTAATGAATTGAATATCGGTATAACCGGACTTGGCTCGATATCCATCACAAAAGGTGATGAATCCGATATTTTGCATGGTCTTGACAGTCATTTAATCGGAGCAGTAGACGCCAAAGATGCTTACGGAAGATCCCATCTTACCGCTGAACAAATCCTTGAACATAATTTAGAAATCGATTTGTCAGGCAAGACTTGGAGAGATACCAATGTATGTGGAAATCTTGGCTGGTCAATGTCTGGAAATGACCTTGTGATGACAACAAAAACTTACGATGAATTGACTGAAAATACCTTACTTCGCTCTGAAACTGATATTTCATTCACCGATATTGAAGGTTTTGTTAGCACTGCGTCAATAGTCACTTTCGGTGCTGATGGACTTGGCAATATCGGGTCGATGGGACCTCTCTTAGCTTTCCCAATGGCGCCAATCGAGCTTCACGCTTTCTTCGGTGATACTAAACTCGTGGAAAATTTAAAATCATCAGATGATGATAATTGGAAATCGGATTGGAGTTGGTCGGTTGGTAAAGAATACAATGACGCATCCCATGGTATGGTCTATCCAATTTCCATCATTCACGATGAAATC
>CAWVXH010000020.1:0-17456 GCA_963934165.1 uncultured Candidatus Poseidoniales archaeon | reverse complement strand
CTAGGGCTTCTCAAAATTCGAGGAGATTCTATCCGCCCAAGAATTGGGGCCATTGGATCTAAATCAAAATGGAATGCATTTCTAAGAGCAGCCTCTGGAGACGGAATTAATGACAAGTTTCTAGAAAATGTTAGATGTCCGATTGGGTTGAACATTGGTGCAGATAGCCCAGAAGAAATTGCAATTGCGGTCTGTGCTGAAATTCTCGCACTAGAACGCGGAATGGAATAATTTACGCTTCGAGTAATTTATCCTCATCTATTTCAGGAGCAGGCAATTTTGCCGATTCGTCAACCACTGCTGGTTGGCGTTCCAAACTAGGGATAAAAGTTGCAATTGAAATCCAAAATATGATTATTGTTAGCAATATATACAAGCTTGAGCGGATGAAGCGCCAGATATCATCTTCAAAAAATAGTAATGAAAAGTTACCAAAAATTGCCCCTAACGCAAATGAAATCACTACGAAAATTGACCCAATGATAGCCAATCCCACTCGTATTGGCATTTTCTTGAATGAGCCAAAAAAGAATATAACCATCCTCTTCAGAAATTTTTTGAAAAATACAATCATACCGGCAATTAACTTTCTTTGAAGAAAAGTTTCCAATATCGGCATCCAATTCCCCTGACCCTCGCGTCAGACTCTACAAAATTAAGATGACTGAGGCCTCGGCCAAGAAGAGGATGGGATGAAAAGTTTCATTTTATGATCTCAGGCATTGTAAATAGTTGTGATAACACTGGTTTTACTATAGTAAACGTATTAATTAGAAGATTATTTGAATTTGGATATTATCCTCATATAGAAATAATCAGGCTATTATTAGAATTTATTGAAATTAATTTCTTCGACGGATTCAATAACTATGCCATTTACCATCACTAAATGCGTAAAGTTCACCTTCGTTGGAAATTATCCTCCCTCAGCGGGGCGAAAGAACTGAACAAAATTATAGAAATTTGTGATAGATTAGAAGTTCTCGGTCACCTTTCTGTGAATGATGGAGGTGTGGTTCAACTAGTTGAAATTGAATTAAAAGAAGGCAAATCTATCGATCAATTTTCAAACCTAGAATTCTTTGAAATCATTGAACAACTCGAAGAAAATGAAGATGGAATTCTAGTCACTATGCTCTGTACACACCCACTGGCAAGAAGCGCTATTGAGTTATCGAATATTCACATTCAACCACCCTATGGAATCGATAGAGAAAGAGGAATGGAACTAAGAATAATTGGGTTATCTAGTTCTATCCGGCGATTTGTCGCATTAATTCGGATAGCATTACCGCCTGATTCTATCTCTATTCTATCGATTAATGGAGAGGAACAAGCCAATAGTTGGAAAGGAGTTTTAACAAATAGACAACGAGAGGTTTTGACACATGCGATTAAGCGAGGATTCTATAATTTAACTCGAGACATTACCCTGAAAGAACTTGCAAAAGAAATGGGAATGGCTCGCAGCACATATGGTGAACACATCAGAAGATCTGAATCAGAAATAATGAAAAATATCCTTGATAAACTTTGATGAGCCCTTAGGGCTCATTAGAGCATCTTCAAGAAAATGCTCAAAGAGTAGGTCGCCTTGGTGAGGTTAGCATGACTGTCGTTAGACTACCAATGTTACCGGGTGCGGAGAAAGTACCATGGGTAGCGTCTATTAATGGCAAGGATCATTCGATGCCTATCGAAAGTAACGCGATTCTACTTGATGTTTTACGAGATCAGGTGGGAACTCTTGGTGTGAAACGAGGATGTGATCTCGGAACCTGTGGATGCTGTGCTGTACTAATCGATGGGCATCCTCGACTATCCTGTTTGACTTTGGCTCGCGAGGCTGAAAAATCAGAAATTACCACTGTCGAAGGACTCGCTGATGGCCATCATCTTCATCCTATTCAGGAAACTTTCGCAGAATATGGTGGAAGTCAATGCGGCTTCTGTACCCCTGGATTTTTAGTAGTAATTTCAGCTTTTCTGGAAGAAAATCCTCAACCTAGTGATGCTGAAATAAAAACTGCAATCGAAGGGAATCTTTGTCGTTGCACCGGTTACCAACAAATTGTAGATTCGGTGCGAGCGGCATCAGAAATTCTTGTCGCAGGAAAAAGAATCCAGGATTCGACAGACCCAAAGAATGACCCACATCCAGGATTGGGAGAGTGAATTGATGTCTGAAAAGAAAGACATGGTTGGATATCGGCAGCAACCAGGAAAACTACCGTTTACTCGACCCGGCTCTGGTGGAAAAAATTCCTTTAGCGAGCCGCGCGATGAATCAATGATTCCATCTAGTCAAGGTGGAGAAAAAAAACAGCCTTGGGGTTCACATCGCCATGATGAATTGCTTTCAGGAAGGGTGATAGGGAAACCCACATCACTCATAGATAGCAAATGGAAAGTTACCGGTCAAGCACACTATGGCGATGATATTCGATTACCTGGTGAATTGATTGGAAAGATTGTCCGCTCACCGCATCATTATGCAAAGGTTCTCTCAATCGATGCTACAAAAGCACTTGAATTACCAGGGGTTATAGCCATCTCAACAGGGGCAGATGCGAGCCAGAAATTTGGTGTCCTGCCAGTTACAAAAGACGAGCATGCAATGGCTGTTGAAACCGTCAGACATGTTGGAGACATTGTCGCTTGTGTAGCTGCAGAAAACGAAATGACTGCTCTGGAAGCTGTTCGATTAATCGATGTAGAATACGAAGTCCTCGAGTCAATTCATGATATGAAAGATGGATTGAAAGATTCAGAAAAACCAATTCACGACCGTGGGAAATATCACATCGGTGAAGCAAATATTCAGAAACGTGTCTTTCAGGAATTTGGCGACGTTAATGGCATTCAAGACAATGCGATTGCTAGCCACAAATCAAATTGGTATTTTGGTGGAGTTAATCACGCTGCGACAGAACCTCACGCCGCAGTAGCTCATTGGGATCCTTCAGGTAGACTAACCCTCTACACACCTCAACAAGTCCCGCACTATGTTCACCGCGCTTTGGCTGATGTGCTGGAAATTCCGATGCATCAAATCAATGTCCACCGAACTTTTGTCGGAGGGGGATTTGGTGGAAAGTCAGATCCGTTTCCACACGAAATGTGCGCAGCAATTTTAGCAAGGAAATCTGGTCGTCCAGTTAGAATTACCTTCGACCGCGAAGAGGTGTATTGGCTGAATCGTGGTCGACATCCCTCTCATATTGAAATGAATCTTCACGCTGATTCTAAAGGAAGGCTATGTGGGATTGAAACCGATGCACTAATCGATGGCGGGGCATTCGCTTCTTTCGGTCATGTTACAACTTATTACAATGGAGTTTTACACACCGCGCCATATGAAATTGGTGCATTCCATTATACCGGGGCGAGAGTTTGGACAAATAAGCCAGCCAGCGGTGCAATGAGGGGGCATGGTGCAGTAAATTCGAGATGTGCGGTGGAGGTTGGAATCGATGATTTATCTGAACAATTATCAGTAGATCCAATCACGTTCAGGTTAGCTAATCTATTACCACCACATTCTGCTACTATCACTGGGTTCAGAGTGACGAGTATCGGCATGCGAGAATGTTTAGAACGCGTAAAAGAAGAGAGTGGTTGGGATGAAAAATTCCGAAAAATGCCACTCGGAAGAGGTATCGGAATCGGTTGTGGGTTTTTCATTTCAGGTTCAGGACTCCCGATTCACTGGGATCCAAACAAATTCCCTCACGCAACAGTTCATCTGAAAATAGATATGGATGGTGGCGTAACTGTTCACACTGGAGCGGCAGAGATTGGACAGGGATCTGATACCGTCATTGCCCAATCAGTCGCCGAAGTTCTCGGTCTGCCGCTGGATATGATTCGTGTGCGTTCTCGTGACACTGACACATCACCAGTTGATCTTGGCTCTTACTCTTCGCGAGTAACTTTCATGAACGCTAATGCCGCGATTTCCGCTGCGATGAAAATTCGACAAGAATTAATTGAAGCAACTGTAAAAATCACAGGGGCACCTGCAAAAAAATTGGTTATTGGCGATCGCCGAATTTTCAGAAAAGATGATCCAGCAGTTGGAGTTTCATATCTAGAAGCACTGCACAAAGCCCAGGAAGAGAGGGGGGCGCTCATCGCTTCTGGCGCTTATCGAACCCCACCAATGGGACGGGCACATAAAGGAGCAGCAGCAGGATTAGCTCCCGCATATTCATTTTCAGCCTATGTAGCTGAAGTAGAAGTTGACCCCGAAACAGGACAAACCAAAGTTCACACAGTTTGGGCAGCTCATGATTGTGGAAAAGCATTGAATCCACTCGCCGTAAAAGGGCAAATCATCGGGTCTTGTCACATGGGAATGGGGCAAGTACTTTCTGAAGAAATGCGATATGGTCGAGATGGACATTTGATGAATCCAGATTTGCTTGATTACAAAATCCCTAGCATCCATGAAATGCCAAATGTAATTCCAATCATCGTTGAATCGAATGATCCTGAAGGGCCATTCGGAGCAAAAGAAGCAGGTGAAGGGCCACTTTTACCGATCCTACCTGCTGTCTGCAACGCAGTTTACGATGCCATCGGAATCCGCACACATAACCTACCAATAACACCAGATAAAATGTTCAAAGCGATAGAAAAGAAATGCAAATTACTCAGTATCGATGACCCGTTGAATCTACCGTCTCCGATCATCGAACATTCAGAACTTCAATCAACACTCATAGCTCGAGCAAAAACCCACATACAACGCGATATCGACAGGAGATTGAATGACGATATCGAACCCTATCACAACGGTGCACTATTTGGAATGGATCCGACAATTCCTCCAGATGAAGTTGATGAAAAGTGGACTGTTTCAGTTTTACCTTCCAAAGAATATCTTTCAAATCCTCGTCTAGCTGGAAAGGCTTGGCTCCACACCGAAAGACGACACAGGGGTGATTAATGATGCGCATGCCTCCATTTACTCTACACACACCTGCATCTTTGGACGAAGCACTTGAAATCGCATCAAATTTGCAGGACGCTGAAAAAGAATTCGATTGGGTCGCGGGCGGAACTGACCTACTGCCAAACTACAAATGGCATTTGAATTCAAAGAAAAACGTCATTTCATTAGCAAGGGTCACAGAATTATTCGAATTGAAAGCAACCCATGTTGGAGCGATGGTTAGACTTCACGAGTTAGTTGAATCGAAAGTGGTTCATCCAGTTCTGGCGAAGGCAGCAAGCAAGATTGCGAGCGTATTGATCAGACGCTCAGGTACTGTTGGCGGAAATATTTGCCTCGACACTCGATGTTATTGGTTCAATCAAAGTGAAGAATGGCGAGAATCGATTGATTGGTGCCATAAATGTGATTGCGGCACTGAAGCTGATTGCAGAGTCATACCTAATCAAAACACACTTTGTGTCGCAACCTACCAAGCCGACCTTGCACCTGTTTTGATGTGTCTAGATGCAACAATTCATCTCGCGTCATCAACAGGAACTCGTTCAATGCAATTGACTGATTTTTTCGAGCTAGACGGTATGACTCGCAATAAATTGCGACCTGGCGAACTCGTAACTCATCTTACAATTCCAAAGGATTCAGCGCAATGGCAAGGCGATTACCAAAAATTGCGCCAACGCGAATCATGGGATTTCCCTGAAGCAGGGGTGGCGGTCATGTGGAAGAGGAGTGGGGCAAATCCTCCTAATGACATCAGAGTTGCTACAACTGGCCTAGAATCAATTCCCGGCTTCCATCAATCTCAAGCCCAACATGCTCTAGAGGATTGGAATGGAAAAGAAAGTATTATGTCACTTGCTGAATCGATTAGAAAAGCAGTGAAGCCTGTGCAAAACACATGGTACACGCCTTCATACAGAAGGAAGATGACTCGAGTATTGACAAAAAGAGCTTGTGCCGGACTATTGGAGGATTCGAAATGACCAATAAATATCAATCAATTATTCTGATTGTCGTGCTGTTATCATCATTATCGGCTGGGTTTACTCAAGCCCAACCAGAATTAGGAAATTGGGAGCTGGGAATTGAATACCCCGGTGACGATTCGAATAATTCATTTTCCATTAGCAAAATGGGTCAAGTCAGCATCACATTTTTTGTTGATAACTCACAATTTGTCGACATCGAAGTCGAATTCGAATACGAAATACCATTTGAAGGAGAAAGTTCAGGACCTGAAAGTGAAATGATAAGTTCAGGAGAGAATAAATCATTCACTTTGGTGGTTTCAAATATCGATGTTTACGAATATGCTGCTGAGTCAATAGATATTTTAAAAATAACTGCAAATTTGGTTTCGAGAGCCGGAATTACTGTTATTATCCCAGAAAATCAAGAAAAATCAGCCGACCTCAAGATACCAACAATTTACTCACTTGAGGTCGACATACTCGATCCCATCGGCCCAATGAATGCAGGCACTGATCTGATTCTCAGAGTTAATGTGGTGAATATTGGAAATGTCAAAGATCGAGTAGGTGACCTTGAAACGAGTGATAATTGTCCACTGTTAACCTTAGATAATGGTCTAGATTCCTTGATGACCACAGAAATAAATCTCGGAGGAACTGCAGAGGCAAACCTGAAAATTACCGCTTCAGAAAGTCATCCTGAAAAAAATTGTAGAATTGAAATTACAGTTTATTCCAATGGGGCGATGAATGCAGGAAGTTCAGAAATTACTGAAGATGAAACTACGGTCACGGTAGAACCTCCATTATCCAAACCGGGGACAAATCCTGAAGACCCTGAGGACCCAATAGAGGTAGTAAGTTCAAACCTACCCGCACCAGGTTTATTGATTGTTATTATCGGTATTTTCGGCGCATTAATTGCTACGAAAGAAGAAGTAAATTAAGTTATTTTTTCTTTTTCCATCAAGAAATGAAAAAGTGCATTTTTGACATCTAATCAAAACAATTCCAGTGTAAATGCCGAACTTTCATCAGCAACATATAACTGCACATCATCACTGGCACGGCCACTGTAAGTGCTGTCTAAGTTCAATAACAGTGATGAGTCTGAAAAACTATGTCTGAAGAAAATAAATCTGAAAACGAGTTCACCTCGTATGTGGTATGGTCCATCGCGATTACTACCGCCCTTCTTCTTCTTCTGCCAATGATGTTCGTTGTGGGTAAAGATACCGCTTATTCTGCCTACTATAATGGTGATGATTCTCAAAAATCACAACTCGCCCAACTAACGGATATGCGGACTTCACTCGATGATAGTGAAGGATATTTCATTGCAAATACAATGTCCACACCGATGTTGGTAAATGACTGGAAAGATCCTCATCGCACCCTCTTGGTAATAATCGCTCCAGAGAAACCGATAGATGAAACTGAAGCTGATGCCATTTACGATTTTGTTACAAAAAAAGGTGGAAAAGTCATAATTTCTGCTGATGGAACAAATGCAAATAGATTGGCATCGAAATTTGGCATTACCTACTTCGATGCCCCGTTAAATGATGAAAATCAATTCTGGTTAGAATATGATGATCAAGGTCCATTGCCGTATCCATCTTGGCAAAATGTTTGGAGCGTAGCTACAATCGAGACCGACGTTAATGGCATGGAACCTGGTGCATCTCGTAAAGGATGTTCGGATTTCAAAATCGCAAACGATGATCCTCGAGCCTGCCGTATGCCGGTCATGTTCCGCTCACCAACCGGCATTCGATACGAACCAACTTCGGAAGATAATCTACTCGATGATGATCCGAATAAGCGAGAAGTCAGCGTCCTAGCAACCGCCTCATCATCAGCATTTATCGATATGGTAGGAGATGGAGATTCAAGTAATCCACTAAATCCAGCACCGGGTGACCTTTCTCTAATAGTTCGATTCGATTACCCAAATATCGTGACCTATGACCAAGTACGCAGTACGCAGCGAGGAATCGTAGGTGGAGGTATAGGTGAGTTAACGGTAACTGGATCTATCGTTTTCGTATCTGATGAAGAGGCGTTTTCAAACCGACTTTGGAATCTTGATGTCGCCCGGCAAACGGGAATGCGTGAATCTTGTGAAGGGGTAGTGGGCAGCTGCTGGATGAACGAGATACATGACAATAATGATTGGAAGGGTAATGATGCTTATTTCCAAATGTTAATCCACTCAATGATGGAATTCGATAATCTAGAATTATCGAGCACAGTCCGCCAAAATTCAAATAATTTCCAAGTAGTATTCGATGAGAGTCGTCATGTCACTGGAATCATCTCCGCACCATTTGTCGAAGCTATGGGTACAGTTGTCCTCCTGACATCGAATACCTTCCTGAAGTGGCTCGTAGTGTTGAACGTTGGATTACTGCTGCTCGTCGCGATGATGGTCATACCTGAGAAAGAAAATTGGCGTCATGTATTCGATTTAACCAGATTCAATCAACGGCCGAATAAGCTCGATCAGGGTTCATACCGGCTTCGTGTTCAACAATCACTTTTCACAAAAGTTAGAATCCATCATGACCTAACAAGAGATGAGATGGCCTCGAAACCTCCTGCAGAGATTCAATCGATGATAGGAGATCCAAGACTCGTCGAATTGGCATATAGCCAATCCCGTACATACTCACCCCAAGAACTGCGTCAACTTATGTTGGCCATTCGTAAATGGGGTAAGAGCAATTAATAATTGGAGAGAAAATAAATGAATGCAACACCACCAGCAGAAAAACCAGCAGCCCCGCCAACAGACGCGGTCGCTCAGGGTTATGCAAAGAAGGCAGAAGCCGCACGTGGAACAAAGAAGATGAGTGACAGACTGACAGCAGTCGGCGCAATCGCAGAAGCGATTGGTGTTGAAGTTCAGAAAGTTATCATCGGAAAGGCACACGTCATCGACAATGTTCTTGTCGACATTTTGGCTAATGGAAACCTTCTGTTCGAGGATTATCCCGGATTGGCAAAAACCCTGATGACCAACACCTTCGCTGACGCACTTGGATGTGATTTCAAGCGTGTTCAGTTCACCCCAGATTTGCTTCCAGCAGATATTACTGGGACGAATATTTACGATGCGAAGAAAGGAGAATTTATCTTTAAGCCTGGGCCAATCTTCTGTAACTTACTTCTTTCTGACGAGATTAACCGTGCACCTCCAAAGACGCAAGCAGCTCTTCTCGAAGCGATGCAGGAGAAGCAGGTTACCATCGGTATAATCACTCACAAACTACCAGCTCCATTCTTGACTATGGCTACACAAAACCCAGTTGAACAAGAAGGAACCTATCCTCTACCTGAAGCTCAACTCGACCGTTTCATGTTCAAGATGTCCGTCGGTTATCCGGACCGGGCTGATGAAGATGAGATTCTAGCTCGACGTATCGCCCGAAAGAAAGATGAAGTCGATGTTGAAACGATTACCGACCCTGCTCGTGTTGTCGCTATGCAACAATCAATCGAAGATGTCTACGTAGATCCAGCTGTACGAATGTACATGGTTGAAATCGTATCAAGAACTCGTGAAGATCCACGAGTCTTGGTCGGTGCATCGCCTCGTGGTTCACAAGCTCTGTTGAAGACAAGCCGTGCTGCTGCAGCAATGCGCGGTCGTGACTTCGTCACACCAGATGATGTGAAATCTGTTGCAATCCTTGCGGTTGCTCACAGATTAATTCTCAAACCTGAACACCAAATTAAGGGACTTGAGAATGACCAGATTATCACTGACATCCTAAGGCAAGTGCCTGTACCAACAGTTTGAATAAATTCTCGAATCAATTGAAAAAGGAGATTATTGCGAATGGCATGGAGTAGGAAATCAGCGATGTTTGCGTCACTGGCAGTAGCACTTTACTTGATGGGACTGGTTTTGCGAAACCAGCAACTCGTCACAGTTGCTGTCGTCTTACTCTCCTTCCTAACTTGGGCCGCTTTCCGCACTGCCCATGCAGATGTGTCTTCTTCAGGAAGACGGATCGATGATAACGCTGTGACGTCAGGCGTTGCACTACAAAACCTAGTAGCGTTGAGAAAATTATCTTCAGCGCGTGTCTTTGAAGACGGTGAAGTAGATGTGTCCTTACGAATTCAGAACCGCTCAAATCTCTCCAAGGTTCTGGAAGTTCGCGACCGCGTCCCTGAAGTTATGCGCATCAAGAAGGGAGCGAATTATGTCCTTATGGAATTAGGCCCACAGCGAGAAACAGAAATCGCATATACGATTGAAGCTCCTCTTCGTGGTTTCTACACAATTGGGCCAGTCTGCATTCGCATCCAAGATACATTCGGATTATTCCATAATGAAAGAGAAATTCATCTCTATGATGATTTTCTAGTATTCCCAAAAATGGAAGATATCAAAGACGCTCTAATCAAGAGTCGCGTACCAAAAATCTTCACCGGTGCAGTAAATATTCGCAATCCTGGCGATGGATCGAATTTCTATAACCTTCGCGAGTATATAGAAGGAGATTCGATAAAAAAAGTCAACTGGAATGCTACTGCTCGGTCAGGTGGAACTATGATGGTCAACGAGTATGAGAGAGACGCGGTTAGTGACATCATTCTAATCATAGATAGCCGCTCAGTATCAGAGACTGGCCCGGTCAGTAGAAACTCCCTAGTCTACAGTACCCGTGCAGCAGCATCTCTCGCACAATATTTCCTCTCCCGTCGAGATTCGGTTGGGTTGGTCATCTATAGCGACGAAATCGTATCAGTTGACAGAGACACCGGTAAGAAACAATTGTATGTGCTTTTGACGAAATTAGCTGGCGCGATGGCAAAAGGAAATACTCCTCTTCGAGTCGTTACAAACCGTATCATGCCACATATCAATCGTGGAAGTCCAGTTATCATACTCTCTCCACTAGAAGATGATCCGACAATCATCGATGCAGTTCGAGATTTTCGCGCTCGTAATTTCGATGTTACCGTTCTCTCTCCGAGCAGCCTAGAATTCGAATTCGATGCTCGAAGATTGGATCGAACGGGATATGAATTACTGAAAACCGAGCGTGATATTATCATAAGCGAAATAAGAGCTCTTGGTGCATTCGTCATGGATTGGGAGCCCGATATGTTACTAGAAACAGCATTGTCTGGCGCAAGAGGATTTTGAGGAGGTGAATAGATGGCAGACGAATCAAAAAATACCAAGTCAACTACATCCCACCTCTATGATGGTAAAACTGTGAGATCATCTGCACCAAGTAGGAAGAAAGCAGCTGGTAAGATGAAAGGTAATTCTGGCATTCCTAAAGATGCGATACCAGAAGTCCATGTTCCATCGGTAATTGAATCATTCTTCGGTGGTCCAATTGTCTCTAAAACAAAGTTCCTTCCACCTGACAAGATGGTCACATCGCTTCAGATGAGTGCTGCAGTGGTTCTGGTTATCCTCAGTTCGGTTACATTCATGGTCACACCGGTTTCAGGCACTGCTTGGTTCTGGTTAACCAATTATTTAGGATTGGCATTTGTCGGTGGCATTATTCACCTTGCATTAATTGTGATTGGATTTATTGGTGGAATGTATGGAATTTTCCAACGAGATCAACGAGCGATTTTGATTTCTTATGTTATTTTGATTATCGTAACTCTTAGATTCGCTGGAAGTAAAGTTGAGTTTGGTCTCGACTTACTTCCAGATAATGAAATTGCTCAAAAATTATTGTTAATTATCTACGCCCTCGCACTAGTCATGTACATTGAACTTACAAGTGGAATTATTAGATTCTCAATGCTCGATACTTCGATACGAACTGGAGAAGTCTACGTGATGAATGTCACAAAGATTACTTCTCGCTACCACAGAGCACTCGCAATTACTCCTACTATTGCTGGATTCGTCGCACTGATTACCCTTCTAATCAATTTTATTGTACCGTTCATAGTTGGTATTTTCAATGCAGAGTCCGCTGAAAGGTTGAGGGAAAGTGTGGAATTAACTTCAGTTTATGGTGTCGCCCTCGGTACTGCTGTTGTCTTCTTGATAATTGCAGGTGCATTCGCTGCAAATGTCCCAAAGCGTATCGCACAAATGCGTGAAGAATAATCGATTTATTCTATTCGATAAATCCACCCATTAGACCTAGGTCTGCAATAACCAACAATCCTATTGCCTCTACTACTGGTACTGCTCTCGGGCCGAGGACTGGATCATGCCTTCCACCTACCTTCAGTATCCGCTGCTCACCACTAGGTAGGTGAAGTGTGGTTTGTTCTTTCGAGAAACTACTGGGGGGCTTGAAATGAACTCGTACTCGAATTGGGGCTGAAGTTGAACGTCCGCCAAGTGAGCCATCCGCATCACCCGATGCAGCATTGACTAATGTTGGACCATCACTTCCTTGAATCCAAGGATCATTATTCTCCGAGCCTTTCATGCGAGATGTCTTGACACCATGAGAGAATTCTACAGCACGAGCACCAGGTATTGCCATCAATCCTCGAGCTAGTGCCGGCTCGATACCATCAAACCAAGGCTCGCCAACTCCGATTGGTAAGCCTTCAATTAACAACTCAACAGATGAACCAATCGAGTCTTGAGACATTCGAATACTTTCGATCATTTCGATCATTTGATCAATTGATTCCCGATCTCTACAATTCAGACGCATCATCCCTTCTTCGGCCAACTCTGAATTTCTATCTAATTCTATCAAAGGTCTAGCTGAAACATCTCCAACACTCGAAAGATGAGCAGTACATGTCCATCCAACTGAATTAATGAGAGATTTTGCTTGGCTACCAGCGGCAACAATTCCGAAAGTCAATCGAGCAGATTGAGAACCGCCCCCTCGAAGATCACTAACGCCGTCCGAACGAATATGTTCAACCATATCGGCATGGCCTGGCCGTGGTTGGTCCGGTAAGAAAGAATAATCTTTCGAACGTACATCGGTGTTTTGTGTCAATAATAAGATTGGCCAACCTGTAGCGAGCCCCTCATGAATCCCTGACATGACTTCGCATTCATCGAGTTCGACTCTCGTCGATAGACCCTTTTTCCCAGGTCGGCGGCGAGAAATAAAATCTGCTAAAATTTCAGAATCAATTTTAGTTCCAACCGGCATTCCCTCAAGAAGAGCACCTACACATTTTCCATGGCTTTCACCAAATAAAGTCACTCGAAAACGCTCACCTATACCCATGCCCATCAGATTACCTCTTCAATTTCTTTTTTAGCAAAAATAGTGGATATTACATTGTATCCAGTATCCAATAGATGGCTTTCTAGAATTGTTGCATCCTCTTCAAATGCTATTACAGCAATCGCTGGACCTGAACCACTAATTCCTGCTGAGATTGCGCCTGAAGCAATTGCTGAATTACAAATTCTCAAGGCTTCATCATCGCCGATAGCAGCGGCGACTGCCATACCATTCGTGCTCATAGATGTGAAAATCGAGCCGTTTGCTAACGAACTCAAGGCTCGTTCAAACAATAATGATTGTTCGGGAAATTTGTCGAAAAAAACCTCTTTCCTATCTCCGCGTAAAATGATTAGGACCGAATGACCTTCCTCGATCTGGCCGGTTAGTAGCACTGATTTGGAAGCGGATTGAGTAGGATCTATCAATTTCCAACCAGGAGAGATAGATGCCCAACAATCATCCATCGAGCCACTGATTGTACATCCTGAATGACGCTGAGCCGCTACCGCAAGATCAACAATTTCAGAATCGCTGAGGCCGGCCCATGTCGCTTCATTGAGAGCAAGCAAGGCAGCACATGCTAGGGCAGAACTAGATTTCAAACCCTGACCGATAGGAATCGAGCTGGTCACCTTCCAACCGATAGATGGAGGTAAGGGTAGACCAGAGTTATTCCAAATAATCACAACGGATTCCAATAAGGAGTGCTTATCAGAATCGATTGGAACAGGTGTCGATGTCAATTTAACAATTGTTTCAAGACCAATTCCAGTAGAGCATCCTTGACCTAAACCGACCGCATGTAGAATCGAAATTCCACCGGATGCATGACCTGTACCAAGGATTGTCATTTTTCGTTCATCTCCCCAGCCAGAGCAATTCCAACATGACGCATTTGTGAATCATTTCGGATCATTATTTCATCACCAATAGAAATATCAGTAATCGATACCACACTTCCACTCGGTTGAACCAAACGGACAGTTTCAGCTTGTTGTAAAATCACTTGACCAGTCGTGGATTCAGCCTCGAACCTCAATATTAGAAAGGGTCTTCGCTCAATCTTCAACCGGCCAATGAATGCGCTCCTTCGCTGTCCAGTTGCGGAAATAATAGCCACCTCATCGCCTGAATCCAACTCACTGAGATACTTAGTCGAATCATCAGCCATCAAACAGTAGGCATGAACCGCTCCTGCTCCTATTCGAAATGGTCTGGTCGGAACAAATTCAGTTGGAATCGTCTCCCCATGGATGAGAGCCATCGCAGTAGCAGAAGATCCCACGACCATTCCTTCGCCAATTGATAACCGTTCTATCAAATCTACACAGACGCGTTCACCAACTCCCCCAGATTCTTTTGCGGTAATCTTTGCTGGAACCAAATCTATCGATGATATATTTTCCGATGAGACCTCTAATTTTGCATCAACAAGATTGGCTGCCTCGGTCCATAAATCATCATTCCCTAGAGGCATAACCAATCCATCCACGCCGTGTTCGAGAGCAAAAGCAGCCCCACCTAAATCGACAATTTCGGATATCGCAGCAGCGATTCTTGTGCCACTACCTGCAGCTGCTGCGACTAAATTCTCTAGTGGAATCATTGTCCAATCCGAACACCTTACTAAAATCCAAGCCACGGAGCCTATCAATGAGCGAGCTTCGTCTTGACCATGATAGTCATCTAGTTCGATCACGGCAACGTCAGGTGCTGAACCTGACCAAATCCTAGAGAAATTATAGTCGGAAAAATCATTGATGTCAATATCAGAGTTACTACAAGCAGCATCGACCCAAAGTTCCAATAAATCACCTGTCTAATAATTTTGCAGCATCGGCGGCGCTTGCACCGTCGTGAATTATTGCACTCAAAGCCCGAATATGATTACCGGGCAGGTCTGCACCGAATACCTGTCGTCCCATACAAACACCTGCACCGCCAGCAACCATTACCTGCTCGACGATGCCAAGCAAATCTGTGAAAGGAGAATTACGAGGTCCTCCAGAAATTAACACAGGAATTGGAACTGCCCGACAAACTTCAGCGAATGAATCAGACCCATTAGTCCAAGGTACTTTGACTACATCACAACCCAATTCCCAGGCAACTCTTGCAGCGTGAGCAACACCATTTGTCGGATCTTTTTCATCAATTATTAAATTAGGTCCACGAGGATAAATCATTCCGAGTGTGGGAATTCCGAGTGGAAGTGCTTCACCAGTTAACATACCCATATCTTCAATCATTTCGGGCTCGTATTCATCGCCTAGATTTACCTGAGCAGAAACTCCACTCGCGCCACGCATCAAGCATTCATCAGCAGTGGCGACACGAACTTTCGATTGATCTCGAGAACCACCATGAGTAGTAGATACAGAAACATGGCAGACGAAATTGCTCCAACCGGTCCGTTCGACATGATGACTCAATGCTCCCTTCTGGAGAACGATTGCATCAGCACCGGCTTGAATACAAGAATCTACTACGGAATCCATATTTTCCAATCCCGGTTCTGGATAGCCTGAAATTCCATGATCCATTGGAATCCAAACACCTTTTCCACCAGGAAGAATACGCTCCAACCGCTCCACCAATGTCTCCGCCATGGTGCTGCGCCTACATTTCTTCACTTGAAGGGTATTACTTTGAAATTTAGTCGATTATTCACTTCCTTTAGGAAGTGTCAATGATAGATTGACCGGATAATAGTAGAAAACTACTGAATGTAATTGATTTCTTCAAAGATTGAAATCGACGATAAGCGGCGCATGATCTGAAATGGTCAGACCACCTTCTCGCATCACTTCTGCTGAATTGAAAGATGCTAGAGCTGCATCATTCGCAAGTACATAATCGATGCGCCAACCACGGTCTAACGCTCGTGCCTGACCACGGTTCGACCACCATGTGTAGGGTCCTTTTTGGTCACCAAATTGGATTCGATGAAGGTCGTGCCAACCGCTTTCTAGAAAGCGGTTGAACCATTCACGCTCATGCGCAAGGAATCCAGAGGTCCTACGATTTCCAGAAGGATTCCAAATGTCATTTTCTGTATGAGCGATATTGAGGTCACCAACTAAAATAGCAGGCTCATCGGATTTGAGAAAACGTTGCGCCCAGAGCAATAAATCCTCCAACCACTGGTCTTTGTAGGCTTGACGGACAGGACCTGATCCACCATTTGGAAGATAGATATTGATACAATCGAGTGGCCCACATTTTGTATGTAGAACCCTTCCTTCGGAATCATTTGGATCTAGTCTTGTTCCAATTCCTTTTCCTTGTTCAGTTAACCCGACTCGAGACCATGTTGCAACCCCAGAATAACCTTTTTTTTCAGCAGGATGCCAGATGCATTCTTGACCTGCTGGTAATGACCAATCTTTGGGTAATTGTTCGGGCAAGGCTCGAACTTCTTGCAATAACCAGATGTCAGCATCGATTCGTTCAATGAAGTCATCAAGCCCCTTGCGGATCGCCGCGCGAATTCCATTAAGATTCCAAGTCACGATGCGCATAGAATACCAAATATTCCGTGACATCGAACGTCTTTGAACAATTGGGATGAATCAGTTAGAAAATTCTTTGACTTTTTCAACCAAATTCATACGTTTGATTCGATAAGTGCCGATAGGCGTCAGCAACAAAGAAATCACCAAAACAATCGCAGTCAATCCCAACGAAATACCTAAGTCAGCCTGAATTTCGAAGTAGAACGACCACTGAACCATCTTCGACATCAACCATTTCGTACCAATAATCGAGAAGATGGTGCCGAGCACTCCTCCTATCAGCCCGATGGCAAAATGTTCGCCTAACATCATACGACTCAGGCGACTGATTGGCGCACCAAGTACTCGAAGTGTCGCCAACTCAGAATCGCGTTCAGACAAATTCATGATTAGCGTATTGAACAAGACGACGAATGCAATGATAATTCCAAGGAATTGAATAGCGATGAAGAATCCTTGTTGCTTCTCCATCAAATCTGTGAAAGTATCGAGAAGATCCTGCTTTTCGACGATACCGACTGATACTTCTCCCAATCCTTCGCTTGAAACTCCTTCAGGAATATTCAGGAGAACTGAGGTCGCTTCAAATCCAACAATTTCTGCAAGATCAGAGCGATGGAAATAGACTGTACGGGATATCTCTCCATCAGTAATCCCGACAATTTTGATTTCAACATTTTGCGAACCGAAAGAAATTGATTGGAAATCACCAACGCCCCAACCAAGGAAATGTGCTATTCCATTATCGATGAGGACTTGTGTTGTTGATTCACCTGCAGTGGGATAACCTCCTTCGGCCAAACTTAGG
>CAWVXH010000019.1:0-18136 GCA_963934165.1 uncultured Candidatus Poseidoniales archaeon | reverse complement strand
TGGTCAGGACCGCGATGGCAAATGCAGCGGCATTGGAACGACTTTGAGATGGATTTATGACAAATATTGAATTTTTCCTTGCCTTATTACCTCAAATCCCTCCGAATTCAATTAGAGATCAGATATTTATTCTAATTTTTATTCCACTGATTATACGGTTATATTTTGTAAAAAAATTGGATGACAGGTTCAAAACATTAGTGCCAAAAAATCGAATTAAAGCGATTAAATTAATTCTCCAATTAAAAATCCCACGCTTAGAGAAATTCATCAATCAACAACTTTGGATGATTTTCTTACCAATAATAATTTCATTACCAGTTCTCTATAAATTTGGTCTTCATGAATTAACCCTTGACGATATTCCTTCAAATGTGTCCGTTTTAGGTGCAATTGGACTGACTGTATGGTTATTATTTGACATCCAAATTGCATTAGCCATGAATGTGACATTTCACAAATTATTGGATTTAATTGAAGGATTTATGGCTAAGGTAGCCAAAATGCCAAACTTTAATTTGCCTATCGATGGTTCTGAATACAGCATCTTCTTACTCGAGGCTGCTGTAAATATAAGGAAAAAAATGCTGTTTACTCAATCGATTATTAAATCGACTTCAAATAAAATTCCAGATAAGAATTTTTTTCCAATATTAGGCACGGTTGGTGAAGAAGTTTCAAATTTGATCCGAAATATATTACAGACTCCTATTGATATGGTTCGCGAATCAATAGAGCAACTTGTCGATTCTTCTACCGAGCAACTCAACAATAAATTGAACAATTATTTCCCTGAAGATTTAATTTCGACAAAACGCGTGGCATGGAATATATTTTGGGCATCATTCCCATCGCTTTGGTTAGCGTTTTTGGTCGAATATAATCAATTGAGTGTTTGAGATTTTATCCACTCATTTTCTGCCGGCAAGCCAAAGATATTCCATAAAATTCCCGCACTGATTTGAAGAATCCCAGTGATAAATATCGTCTCTCGAAGTGAGGCGTATTCGAACTCTAAAATCAAAGCAGAAAACAATACACTTAACGCAAAAGTTGTCGACATAATTAATGAATCAAACCCTGATGCTCGACCTAACCAAGAATCGTCAGAGCGTTGTTGAATCATCGTGTTTGAAAAGACCCAATTAGCTCCACTTGCGCCGTGAGAAATAAAGATTAATGGTAATAATATTATAGTCCATTCGATTTGTGAAATAATAATATAAAACAGGCCACTAAGACCAACTAAAGGACCGATTAAACTAGGCCATGACGATTTATCTGGCCAAAAATAGCGACCGATTATTGGACCACTTCCCGAACCAAATCCTCGTGCCATATAGAGCACACCCACACCTGCTGCAACCGAGCCAAAGCCTGCTTCTGCTCCAATTAATATCAGTAGAAAAACCTGTGCACCCCCGCCAACTGCCCAGAGCCCCTTTGCAGTGATAATGCGACGGATTTGAGGTGTGTTGATGACGATTTGTAGCCCATTGTGAATATCAGAGAAAACACCATTATTACGAGATTTTTCCGTATCTTTTGTTGGTCCACCTTCTGGTAGAGTCATAATTAATAATACAGCCAAAACAAAAGTGCTACTATCGATTAATAATCCAGTAGTTACTCCGAACTCAGCGATGACGAATCCACCGAGAGCTGCGCCGAATCCTAGTGCTGCTGACCAGCTCATTGATGAGAGGGCATTAGCTGTTAATAATTCGTTTTCATCAGTAATATTTGGAAGATAGGCGAAATGAGCAGGGTCATAGATAGCTCTGCAGAACATCAATAGAAATGCAAAAATGTATATATTTGTAAGATTGTTAAGCAATTCTAAATTTACTGAACATAAAATCACGACGAAAGCCGATAAATTCGCAACAATCAACAATTTTTTCCTAGAAAATCGGTCTGCTAACATTCCAGTAAATGGTTCAGTCAATGCGATACCGAGCATGCGAAAAACAAGCACCATAGCAATTGCCAAAGGCGAGCCATCAGATTCGTTTCCAGCGAGGATAAACATCGCGATGACTGAGAACCAATCACCGAGATATGAAACCCAATCCGCGATGAATAATTTTCTGAACGACTTGTTTGTTTTCAATAACTCGCCATATCCAATGTGAGCGTTCATCTCCCCGAGCGTGGTAAGAGAGCCATTTGATTGTCTGCATTGAGCGGTAACGGCTATGACTGAACAATCGATGCCAACATCATGGTCGAGGACAGGATGGTTTGGATTGATCTTGAAATGACAGGACTTTATCCTGACGAAAATACAATTATCGAAATTGCGACGATTGTAACTGAAGCTGATTTGACTATTGTTGCACAGGGCCCTAGTTTTGCAATTTCGGCAAGTGAAGAGGACCTTGTAAAAATGGATGAGTGGAATGTATCTCATCACACTGAAAACGGTCTGATTGAGCGTGTTCGAGCGTCGAAGATATCAATGACCGAAGCAGAAGCACAGACACTGGAATTTCTTCGTGAGCATTGTATCGAAGGAATTCATCCACTCTGTGGAAATACAATCGGCCAGGACCGACGCTTTTTGAGACGATATATGCCAGAATTACACGAATATTTCCATTACAGAAGTGTCGATGTTACTTCAATCAAAGAACTCGTCAAGCGTTGGTTTCCAAAAGCCCCTAGGTATTCAAAAAATTCTGGCCATCGAGCACTAGATGATATTCGCGGTAGCATCGAAGAATTACAGCACTACCGCGAACATATTTTTATCGAAAAATGAAATTTTATCATACGATAGCAATGCCATTCTCATCGGTGATTACTAGATTCACTCCAAATCCTGTTCGATGAAAACCAATCATTTCTAGTCCCAAAATACTGTGTCCAGTCTTGGTTCGACCAATTGGATTTAGTTTTGTTTGGTCATTAATCCCAAATTTCTTCAACCATGATGAGTGTCTTTTATTGAAGAAATGAATACCGAGAATCATATCGATTCCTTCGGTCCATTGAGCAGCATTAGCGTCAGCCTCACTGGGAATTGCGGGTGCATTTGGATGTGTGTGCAACCAATGAGTAAATCTGCCACCACGAACTCCTCTTTCTTGTGCGAAAATCCCGTCCACCCATTCTTCTGGCACATGGTGAACCTCTTCGGAATTCCCTCTATTCACAAAGTGCGGTTGACCTAGGACAAAACCTTGGCCGGCAAACAAATTGTCTTTTTTTGCTGAGCCGGAATATGCTTCGATTGTTTCGCCGGGATTTGATTTGGCAGGATTCGGATCCATTCCGACGAGAATTTCATCTGGGAGTGAAGAAAAAGTCCAGTCGAGAATTGTCTCCATCGTCTCGATTGGCATCAATAACACAGCTGCGTAAGAGTCTCGATTTGCTAGTGAATCAAGATTGTAATCTCGTGCGGCTTCTATCAACCACTCTTCGACCACTTTCACTCACCGACCGCATCATCAGCTTCGCCCAATAATTTTTCGACGATGACAACATCACGCCATCCCCCGTCGAGTTTGGCGTGATTTTTGTAAAGTCCGACCTGACGAAATCCATGCTTCTCAAGAAGTCCAATCGATGCGGTATTTTCGGGGAAAACCCTAGAAAGAACTTTCCATTTTCCAGCCGCTTCCATTTCATCGATAAAGCGGTGAAGAAGATGATCACCGATGCCTTTTCCTCGAACACGCATCGCAATGTAAATCGAGAATTGTGCAACACCTTCGTAGCATTCTCGATTCCGATAGGGAAACGATCTGACGAATCCTACGGTTTCTCCAGCGTAATCTGCGACAATAACAGAGCCAAGGTTTGGCCAACTTGCTATAGTATCGATGTTGATTGCCCCGGTATTGAATGTGGCTACGCGCTCTTCAACAATCGAATTATAAATTTCTACTAAAGTCTCGCAGTCACTTGAATCCATATCACGAATTATCAAACTCATACTCGCCACACCTCATGTTCAGCGAGTTTGAATTTAATGCTGGCTGAGTCCGCCCCAGCATTGAGCATATTTTGATTGGCAGAATCGGAACTACTGATTCCAAGAATTTTTCTTGGTCGATTCAGTTCTGCTTCCCCAACATTCTGGTTGACTAGATTTAGAACTTCGAGTCCTTTGATTGGAGGAATAAAATGGTCTAGAAGCAAGATGTCTGGTGAGAATTCTCGAATTTTATCAATAGCATTCATCGTATTCCAGCATTGGCGAAATTCAAATTTTGTCAAATCCACTCCTCCACTCACCAATAGAGCACTAATATCGACAGAATCTTCGAAAGCCATCACTCTTTGTTTTCTCGATGAAACCAAAACATCCAGAACAATATGATCCCAATGTGGTGCATAAGATTTTACTCGAATCCGTGAGTGTTCAACAATTGTTTTCGTTGGCTCAATATCACGCAATTCATCAAGCTTTTCGGCGATCCATTCATCATAATTCTTCGCCGGAGCAATTCCGTGAATATGCAAGATTCCACCTGAATCCACAAGGCAGGCCAGTCCGAGGTCGAAAGCTTGCTCAACATTTGGTAGAAGACCGAGGATGACACGGTTAGCAATTCCTTTCAATCCAGCCACAGTGATTCGATTATCTCCTTCATGGATCTTACATAATTTTTCGACTTTATTTCGTTTCAAATTCCAGTTGAGTGCTTTTATCGAATTTTTGTTCCATTCACAACAATGAATTTCTGCAACTTTTCCTGCAACCAACATTGGTAATGAATAGTAGCCGATTCCAGAGAAAAGGTCGACGACAATTTCACCTCTTTGACCTACTTCACCCATTCTTCTTCTTTCATTGATATTCCCTGTCGAAAACATACATTTTGTCAAATTATAACCATAATCAATACCGTTTTCTCTACGGATTACCCAATCATCATCGCCAACGAGTACTTCGACGGTACTTTCTCGTTTCTCACCTATGATTTCACCGATTCTTGCTAGGGTATTTACTCCAAGCGCTGATGAAACTACTAGCCAAAATTCGATTGAAATATATTCTTTCCAATGTGGTTTATTAAAAGCAGAATTTTGGAGCAATGCAACGTTTGAGAATTTTTCCCAACGTTGAGGTAAGTCATCTAAAAGTTCCCTCAATAAATCTTCTTCAACAATTTTTGACATCAAAAAATTAGTCATCGCATCGCGCAGGTGGAGGTGTGGGTCTTCCCTGCGCATCGACTCTTCGCCGATGCAATCCTGATTCAGACTTATGGTAGATGGTGTTCGCCTGCAATTCATGGAGCGCACGGCAGCCTTGCTTGTCTTGCTCATCATCTCACCAACAATACTCGCCGCACCTTCACCCGGCCAACCAGAGGTAATGAACGACATTTGTTCAACTTGGGAATCGACGATTGGCGTCTGCGATGATTATGATTCTAATCTAGATGCTTCTCCACTCGATGAATGGGCGACCTCAGCGCTGAGAGTTAGGGTTGAATCCGCAGAATCTGTTAGTTTAAGCGTCCAATTGGCTGTTCATGAATTGTCGAGGGCCGATCTTAATTTGACCGACCTAGATTTAGGCGGAGATAGTACAAATCTCGATGGTATCCCCGCCGACTATATCAGAAATTATTTGGATTTTGAACGGGATGGCCAAACTGTTGAACAAAGAATGATCGATAGAATTGAGGAAATGATGAAAGAATATATTGAAGAGAATTTTGAATATGCAGAAAGTAGCGTTGTGACAACAATCTCTGAAGTCGATTTTCATTCTCAAAACAATGTTGATTGTATCTATAATTCCGATGCTGATTCGATAGACGAAATCAATGGAATGGACAATGATCCGTTTAATCCACCTCTGTGTTTCGAAGCCGTTTTCGAACTGATACTTAATCCTCTGAAACTTGGAATGCAAGAGGGAACAAATACTGATTTTGACCGTATGATGCAAGGATTACTCGTAATGGGCGCGACTATGGAATCTACCTTCACTGCTAGTGCAGCAGCCGGCCACGCACTTGAATTGGTAATCTTCCCACCAGAATATGCTAGCGCTGCACATGTAATTCCTCCTGGGGAAAAATATACTCGAACTTTTAATTCTGTTCAGCAAGGTTATGGTCTGCTGTTTCTCGATCAAATCGAAGCTGAATTAGGAGTAGGAGTCAGATCTGAAGATTTGACTTTACGTCTGATTCATCGAGAAATTGAAACTCAAACTGTTTCGATTAACATGAATATTGAACCGGCGTTAACCCTAGATTTAGTAATTGATGCTAGAGATTCAGTGAGCACGGATATTGGATTAAAATTGGCAGTTCACTATCTCGAAGAGAGTGTATTGGATGAGTGGAATACCGAATTTGCGGGGGGCTCGCTTAATCTGCCTTGGGTTACTGCTGATGGAATTCGAATGTTCAATGCTGAAACCGACGAAGATCTTTCGATTTTGCTCGATGGTTTACCTCTTACAGATATCTCTGAGGGATTTTCGAATATGTTAGGGACTGAGGTGAGTTTCATTTCACCTGAATTTGCCGATGCTGATATGAACTCTGGCTTGGATTTCAGGCATCATCCGAGCCAAACATGCGATGAGCAACTCGAAGTTCAATATTGTCTAGCCGGAGACAATGCGATGGCTGGAACCTATCCCGTAGTCATCGAATCAAATTCTCAGTCTACGCATTTGGAGATCTCAAAAATTCTTGAAAATATGATGGATTCGAATTTGGGGGAGCTTTCGACGCTCGATTTTTCGATTTTGACGGATGAAGATTTAGCAGCCGTGATGAGCGTAGTCGAAATCGAATTTGCATCAAATCCAGAATGGTTACAACAGATGCTTCCAGCAAATTTCCCAGCAACCGATATTTCTCTGACACTAATGCTACCTGATTGGTTAATATCAACGAACGGCGAATCGGACAAATTGATTCTCTCGGCACCTATGTCGGGCTCACAAACAGAAAATTTGCGATTTGCAGGCACTCGCCAATACGATTGGCGCCATCCAATCTGTATTCAATCGGTGCCATGTGAGGATTCTTCGCCTGATTTAATATGCTCTTCTACTCAGGCGACCTGTATCACATCTCGTGTAGAAATCGATTTAGAGAATATTCGACTGAAGGAGACCTCTGGTGCGATTGAAATTGATTTTTCTGCTGAAATCACTCTTGCAATCCATCGAATAAATTTTGATTTAGGTCAAGATGGATTGGTGACTTCTCCTCTTCCAGCAGATTTGATTCGCCGAGCGATTGCACTCGGCGACCGAAAAGACGGCGGATTACTCGCCGGTTCCGAACTCTCAGTCCCCCTCGATATAGGTACTGGTGAAATCATCGATTTAGAAATTTCGAACGCTGGCATGGCTAGTTTAGCAGAGACGATTAGCCAGCGTTCAGCAGCACTTTTTGATGATAATAAAATTACTAATTTACCGATGGACTTTGGCTTTGCAAAATATACTATGGATGTCGATATGGTCTCGACTCCATTCTATGCAGAGGTCGAAGAATTTGCACTCCCAACTTCGATCGAGCCATCGGATTATGTTGCATTTGAAGTCGGAGCAAGGATTGATAATGCTCGTGCAACAATTACCTCAGAGCAAGATGATATGTACTTAAATATCGGCCCATCAAGTATTTTTTCAATTTTTGAAGAGTCGTTTGGCTGGCCTTTCGGTGAGCCGATAACCAATGATTTTGGAGTGGGTTTTGAAAAAGCAAAAATGAAGCAAAAAATAATGCCGATAATGGAGCATACTCAATTCGGCACGATTCGCTCATCGGCGTTAATTATAATTCATATGCCAGAAGAAATCCGGTTCATTTCTTTTGAAAGTAGGACTGGATTTGCAAGTTTAAGCGAGGAGGATGGCCACCAAGTTTTGACTTATTTAACACCGATTTGCCCCAATTCAGCGACATGGACAATATGCAAGAAAAACTCCGATACCATCACCTACAATGTTGAATATAGTTGGTCAGTAATATTTACTGAATTAGTACCTTATCTAGTTTTGTTGAGTATAGGGTTTACGATGATGATGAGTAGATTTATTCGCAAGCGTAATGAGAGAAAATCAACCAAACAAAAGCTGCTGGATGAGAAAGAACTCATTGAAACTGAATCTGCAGCCGTGGCTGAGTTCGGTGAGATGGCAAGCCCGATCATAATGGTCGAAGAGTCATTTTTTGAAGAAAACTGAGCGTTCTTTAGATAGAACTTGTTGCAAAATATCGAAACCAAATTATGCACGAAGATGTGCAAAGATTCTCGCGGCCATTTGTTTGCCTATTCCAGGTGATTCACGCAATTCTGATTCATTAGCGTGCTCGATATGTTTGTAGCCACCGAAATGTCGGAGAAGGGATTGAATTTTTTTAGCACCGAGCCCATCAATTTCTTCGAGGGGATTTACCAGTGCTGTTTTTCCTCGGCGTTTTCTATGATAGCGATTAACGAATCTATGGGCTTCGTCGCGGGCGTGAATGATGACTCTTCCGCGACGATCTAAAATGATATTTTCATGGTCACGCCGATGCAATGTTTCGAATTGCTTCGCTAAGGCCGCAACCTGAAATCTTTTCTCAACTCCATGCTTTTTGAGCATGTCAAGGATTGTATTGAGATGGGTCTCACCACCATCAAGAAGCAGAAGGTCTGGCCATTCATCTTGGCGTTTAAGCCAGCGCTCGACAACTTCTGACATCATTTTCAAATCGTCTTTCGCTTCGGTTTTCACACGATATGTTCTGTATTCTTTTTTCGATGGTTTTCCATTTCGGAAAACCACTGATGCCCCAACCCTCTCATGACCCTGAATTTGAGCCATATCGAAGCAAACAATGTGGTCAAGAGAATCAGATTGAAGCAATTTGATGGCATCAGCAACGGCAGCTTTCTCAATACTTCCCGAGCGCTTTTGCTGATGCCGAACTACCTGTACTTCTGCATTTGAATCAGCCATTTGACGAAGTTTTGCTAGTTCACCACGAAGTGGGACTCGCAATTCGACTTTCGACCCCCGCCTCTCATTCAACCATTGTTGGATAGATTCACCGAGGGGAGCTGGAATCAAGAGTAATTTTGGTGGTTTTTGATTTGTATAATGTTCCGCTAATACCAGTGCGGTAGATTCAGCGGTATCACCACGATGAATCAATGGATACTCGACCTGACCCTGAATGACACCACCTTTTGCGTGGAGAATTATCACAGTTCCAGTATCACCACGCGAAGCGAATCCAACAGCATCGCAGTCCTGATAAAATCTTGAATGAATTATTTGCTGAGACACCGTAGATTGGACTGATGCGATCAGGTCGCGAACATCGGCTGCTCTTTCATAATCGAGCGCGGCCGAAAAATCATCCATTTCTTCCTGCAATGATTCTATTATTATTCCAGCATCTCCATTCAGAACTCCCTTTGCAGCGCGAACTTGGTGATCATATCCCTCAGGCGCTACGCAAGGCGCATGGCACAATCCGATATGCATAGCCAGACAGCCTTCAGGAAGGAGTTCGGGGCAATCTCTGATGCCGAATTGCCGCCGCAATAATTGGATGACCTTCTTCGCTGCCCTTGCATCTGGAAATGGGCCCCATCTATCGGCATCAGTAGGCGGGTGTCGGGTGTAGATAATTCGCGGATGTTCATGAGAGGTTAAGGCGATGAATGGATAGGATTTATCGTCTTTTAGCCTCGAATTATATCTTGGTTTATGCTTACGAATAAGCTGCCGCTCAAGTATCAATGCTTCTGCAGGGTTTTGCGTTACGATACAGTCAATTTTATCTGATTTTAAAATTAATTTTGGAATCATTTTCCGTTCAGGATTTTTTGCAAAGTAAGATCGGACACGTTCACGTATATTTGTTGCTTTTCCAACATACAAAACACGCTCATCAGTTCGGCGAAAAAGATAGACTCCGGGCTTATCAGGGAGATTTACAGAATTAGCGTCGACGGGCATCTTCAGTTGATGCGGTGCAGGTGAATGCCCATGAACCCATGACCTGCTCGACATGCATGCTCAGCGATGCCCAGCTTCAGATTTTGGCCCGTTTGGCCGAGTTTGGAACCGAGGTCGAAAACTCTTGGGATGTGCCGCGCGCACTATCTCTCCCTGGGCTCGCTGAATCACTTGGAGTGGTACGCTCAGCCTTACATGCGCCTCTCAACGCTTTGGAAGAAACTGAGTTTGTTTCGACTAGATTGGCACATGTTATCGGCGGGGGTTCTCGCCGCCGAACCGTTGTTCATATCACTGAGGAAGGTCGGAAACGAGTTGAAGAAGTGGGACCCGTTTCCGAAAAACTCGGAAAAATAGTTGGGCCGATTCCCGATAGTTCTATTCTACATGGTAGGGATGGCGATATTTCTCAGATAATCGATGAATTATCTGAGGGCGGTTGTGTGATTCTATCTGGTCTGCCGGGTGTTGGAAAAACCAGTGTTGCTCGGGGAGTGGTTGACGAATTGATTTCATCTGGCTTGACCGTAAAATGGGCAACATGTCATAGTTATTCTGATCCAGCAAATTTAGCTGAGCAATGGCTGGGCAAATCTGCTCCGACAAGCCTCGCTGCAATCGCTTCTTCGATATCTAATTCTCGGACAATCCTCGTGCTCGATGAAGTTCAGGAATTACATGTTCGTCATGCTGCTGGCGTGGAGGAATTATTATCAGAATTGAAGCGTGGACCGAGTTCAGTTCTCGTCGTCGTTCGAGCACCGAGTCCATTAGGCGTAATGAAAGGATATTCGGAGATTAGATTGGGTGGATTAACTGCCGAAAGTGGATCTCAAATTATTTTAGGGTTGGTTGATGAAAATGAAGCCACTGAGATTTCAATCACTCTGGGCGGCCATCCATTGGCACTTCATTTATGGTCGCCAGGCGATGTATTGCCGGCTAGAGTCGAAGCGATACAGGAATATGTCGAGGAGATGGTAATTCGTCGACTAAGTGAGAATGGAACATCTACTCTCGATGAATTATGTTTAGTGCCATTCCCATTAAGATCTGAAGAATTATTTGAAAACGATGGTATCCAAGAACTCGACGAATCTGCAGTTCTTCGTTGGACTGATTCGATGGTCGAACCACATCATTTGATTCGCAACGTCCGCCGTGGAACTTGGCGAGCAGACGAATTGGCTGATTTGCATTCTATCGGAGCATCATTATGGGCGAAGAGAGAGGGTGAAAGAGCCTTGCAAATCGAAGCTCATCATAGATTGAATTCGCCCGATTTTGATACTGAATGGCTTTCAAATAGGTTGCAGCAAATCGCAAATTTTGACAGCGCGGCAGCCGCGGTTCTAATCGAGCAAGCAGTCGAGAGAAGTGGAGACGAAGTTCTACGAGAAGGAGCTGTGGACCTTGCATTGGAAAGGGGCGAAGGAATAATTGCAGAATCCCATCTTAGTGAATTAAGTGATGGTCCTGAAAAGAAATTGCGACAAGCAAGGCTCGCGAGAATTCGAGGTGATTCACAAACAGCAAATGAATTGGAAGAGGAAGCCCTTGAACACCTTCCTAGTGCTGAAAAAATTCGGCAAAAAATCAAAAGTATTGTTCGTCGATATGACGATAGGTTACCTGGAAAACTTGATTCGCGACTTGCCAATGAATTATCTGAATCAATTTCAAAAATTTCTCTTCCCCAATTATCTGACTCGGATCGTGCTACTGCGGACCTATCACTAAATCTAATGAAGCACGCGATTGCTCTTCAAACCGGTGAAATTTCTCAATCTGCTCAAGCTCGTGGAGAAATTGAAACTATCCTTGGCTCAGACCATCCAAGTTTGATTTCACTAGATTTGAAGGCTAGTTTGACGATTAGAACTGATGGAATCGCAACTTTAGATGCGATAGAATCATCGAGAATTTTCCTAGAAAATTGTGATGATCAATTACAGCGAATCTCGATGATTCATACCACTTTAGAGGCGGTAGGAAATGAACCGCCTTCGTGGTTAATCGATCAACACAAGCGAGAAGTATCCGCCGAAATTCGCGATGATTTAGCGATTTTCCGGCGTCTTTCCGCTCAACTCTGGTATTGGCGTGGCGTTCTCGAACCACAAAATCGTCTCTCGCATTGGCAGGAATCTATTCATCGATTCAGAACTGCTGAATGTAGTGATGCAGCAAGAGAATTGCTTGACAGATTAACACGATATGTATAATTAAATTTCAGCGCCGATCAAGGTGCGAGTTTCAGAAATACCCTCAATCGAGCGGATTTCTTTAACGATTGCTCGAGTCATTTCACCTTCATCTTCAGCCTCGACCTTTACGAAGAGGTCATGCATTCCGAAAACAATCCATTGTCCGACGACGCAGCCAACTTTGCTAACCTCTTCTCGAACCTTAACTTCGCAGCCTGGCTCAGTTGTAATCAAAACGAATCCGACTGCCATTTTCAAGCCTCCACTGCAATCAGAGTCTCGGTTTGGAGAACCCCTGGAATTGAGCGCATATTACCGATTAGAGTCTTAGCCATCTCTTTTTCATTCTTGAAATCGATTCTTGCCACAAGGTCATATTCACCATAGGCGACATGTGTTTCAGTGATGCAATCGAGGTTCAAAAGAGCAACGAAAACATCCTTCTCCATTTGTGGTTGGCACTTGAATAAAACGAACGCTGTGTTCATACATCTGTCCTCTCCATGACCCGCTCCGACCGATTTCCGTTTATTATGGCTATCATTGTAAGTTTTTTTTTGGTGTCCACGAGTACAATGGGAATAATATGTAGAGTGTGTGCCGTCAAGTCATGCATTCCGGTCTAAGAGGTAGTAGACGGCATGCGATATTACTGGTTTTCTTAATGCTCAGTTCGACGGTAGCAATCCTACCTATGGCAAATATGGCAGCGAGTACTCGAACGACTACTGTGTGGTCTGGTTCGGTAACCTTGCCTGACGGGTATACAGTAGAGAGTGGCGATATTTTAATTGTTCAAGCCGGAACGAATATTTTCCTCGGCAATGATAAAGATATTCTCGTCGCCGGTCGAATGACTGTGCAGGGAACAACGGCAAGCCCGGTGATTTTGGATGCGCCTACCGGTAATCATGATGGAATAATTTTCAATTATACCAGTTCCGGACTTGGCTCAAAAATTGATAATTTAACGATTAAAAATTCAGAATATGCTATGACAATTTATTCCAGCGATCCGATTTTGAATAATTTGAGGGTCGAGAATGCCGACCGTGTAGCAGTCGATCTCTTTGATTCCGCTTCACCTTTAATCACAAATTTGGTAATCATCGGTGGCGGCCAAGACATCCCTCTTGATACAGATTGGCGTAAAGGAATCGGTCTGTCAATCGGAGCCGGTTCAGCGCCGATAGTGAATGGTGTCATAATAAATCAATTGACGACGCGTGGAATCAATTATTGGGGTAATTCTGGAGGCATGCTATCCAATTTACAAATTTCCAATATTTCGGGAGCGACAACCGCAATTTCTGCAGGAATTTGGATAGAAGATTCTCTCCCGCTCATCGTCGATGCGAACGTTAGCCGCTGCGATAACGGCGTCTATATTCGTCACATAACGCAAGGATGGACTACTCGTCCTACCTTCCTGCGCCTTGGAGTCGAAAATAGCCTATACCGAGGCGTGATGGTCGAACAATACAATCACAGTCAATTCTCGAATCTCCCAATCAATGCGATTTTTGAAAATTTGGAGATTCGTGGCACCGGCGGATTAGATGCAAAAACCCCTGGTCTCGGTATTTCTGCCCTCGAAGTTAATACGAGCGGAATAAAAATTGATGGCGGTCTAATCGAGGATAATCCTGTCGTAGGATTCCGCGCCTACATGATAGATTCCTCGACCATCGTCGACAATCTGACAATTTTACGAAGTGGTGATGATGGTATATCTACACCATTCAACGACCGAGCTGGGCTATTTTGGAGAAGCGCAAATTGGGGTTCGGGTGGTCCACCGCTCTTGACTAATTTAGTCGTCAAAAATTCTACTGGTCCTGGGGTTTTAATGTGGAAAGGAGGAGCATATGGGACTAATTGGGAAATTAGCGGAAATGGCGCGAATGGAGTTGATTTCAGAGAGTTTCATCCACAAATTAGCAATATTGAAACCACCAATAATCAAGGTCACGGTATCTCTGTAAGGGATTCGAGCAATGTCGAACTTTCCTATATTCTAAGCTCTGGAAATGGCTTCGATGGCGATTCATTTTCGATTGGAGCAGGATATTACTTTGAAGAGGCGAACGATGTCATTAGTAGTGGAAAAAATGTATCTTGCTATGAATGTAGTTCGATTGGAAATGAATACGGGGTCATCGTGCGCGATAGTATTGATCTTCAACTTCTTTCGATGGAAATACGAGACCCGGCCCTTGGCGCGGCCCTCGACATCGATAATTCGGGACTAACTCATGCGGGCACGATTCTAATCGATGATTTGTTGATTCAATTAAATTCATCGACCTATGCATTGGATTTCGACCAGGTCGATGCCAATGTAGCCAACTTAGACCTAAATGGAGTGAATGGTGGATTCGGTTGGAGGGCGGCTTCGACTCTGACTTCTTATCTGAATAATTCAGTAATTCGTGGTGATTCATCATGCTTTGATATTTGGGATCATGGCGAATTACTTGTAGAAAATCTGGACCTATTTTGTACTTCATCTACTCGCCCAACGATTACGAATAGTTTCGTAAATTTCACTAGCTCTTCCTTCATCAATCTTACCTGGACTGTCGCTGATACTTTTTCACTAGGAAATTCCAGCCATGTTCGATGGATTTCTTCTGGCCCGCTTGTAACGCCGTCTTCGACGGCGAGTGATAGCATACTCGACGTGATGTGGATGGTTGAAGCCCAGGTCGTCAATCAATTACTGCATCAGATTCCATATTCTCAAGTTAATTTGACCTTCGATCAATTCGAGCCAGACTTTTCAACAACATTGCCGTATTCTGGTATTGATGTCCTTGGCCCATTCGTTGGTAAGCGATGGACTGCTCAGCAATCTTGGTCGAGTGTAAATTCAGTATACGGCGGCTGTGATTATGATGGTGTGCACAATAATACTTCAACAGAATCCCTTGATTCTAACATTGAAATTCTCTGTATTTTGGAATTATCGAATCAGCCGCCTTTCATCCTTTGGAGTACCCCAATAGATGAGGAAATTTTCGCGAGCGGTTCAGAAATTTTGTTCAATGCAAGCGAATCTTGGGATTTGGATGAGGATGTTTTATCTTATTCATGGAGCAGTAATATCGATGGTAATTTAATCTGTGGAATAACAGGTAATTCTTCAATTTTCATCGCTAATAATGGTAGTGAATGTATCTCGGATGGTGAACATGAAATCACTCTGGAAGTTTGCGATACTGACAATCATTGTGTTACTGAAACGAGGACGATAGAATTGGTCAATCGACCACCATTGCTCTCAGTCGACACAACACCTGATATCTCTGCTTGGGGGACTCTATATCTTGGACAAACCGCAAACATCTCAATCGATTTGACGGGTACGATTGATCCAGAAGGTGATCTATTGGATTGTTGGGTAGTCGCATCCTACGAGATAAATACCCAGACAAGTGGTTGTCCGATGCTAATCGAGCGTGACTTCCTCGGAGCACCGAATGAATTCCAAGTGACAGTTTATGCCAGCGATAATATCAATACACCAGTTTCTTGGACATTCAATGTCGAATTATTCAACGAACTTCCCGAGGCGATGATGAATATTGAGCGTAGTGGATTACTTTCTCAGAATCTCGTTCGCCTCGATGGAACTGATACATCGGATCCGGAAGCTAATCAAGTCAAGTATGAATTTTGGAGTGATATCGATGGATTACTCGGCTCTGGTATCACACCTGATGATGTGGTTGAATGGATTGGAACTCTGTCAAAAGGCGTGCATGAGATAACCATGTATGCGAGCGATGACCGGCCAAATCATGCAGGCAGATGGACGAGTGTTAGCGAATTAATTTCAGTCGAAAATTCCCTGCCGGTTGCATTAATTTCAGCTCCAACGAATTCTCTCGCGATCGATTCCAGTCAATTGGTCTCATTCGATGCGACCGGATCAGGCGACTGGGATGTCGCCTGCACAGACCTTATTGACAATGGCTCTGGACTAATCTGCAATCCTCACACAGAGGTTAGCCAAGATTTGGTTTCAGTTATCTGGCAATCGGATTTGATGAGCGAGCCCCTTGGAGCAGATTGGCACTTTGAAGCGAGATTGCCAGAAGGTCAGCACACCATCACTCTAATCCTCGATGATGGTGATGGTGAGGTTGGTACCGATTCGATTCAGATTAGTGTCGAACAGGCTGCTCCTGTGTTAATTCTCGACTCGCCACAGCCTGATGCAGAAGTCTTTTCGAACCTTCCCGTACTATTCGATTTCCGTCGCTCTTTTGACCCAGATGGCGATGATTTCACGGTAACTGTTACTTCCGATTTGATAGCAGAACCGATTCTTCACGACAGAACAATTGACTACTGGTACAACGATTATATCCCTGCTGGAATTCACGAATTAACCTTCAAATTAACCGATACAACTGGAAAAATACGAATACACACACAAATTCTCACCGTCCAAGAAACCGCACCAGTTGCCGGTATCAAAGGATTAGACGAAGGTGAGTATATTCCTCCAGGAACTGAGATTGAATTGAATGGATCAGCCTCATACGATTATGATAATGATATCGTGCTTTACGAATGGTCGACAAGTGATGGGGCTGATCTAGGCGATAAAGAAACGGTACTGGTTAATTTCCAACCAGGACCGATTCAAATCACTCTATATGTTCAAGATTCGAGAGGTGCGAGCGATTCAATTACAATCAATTTGATTATCGGCTCAAGCACGCCTCAATTATTTGAATTAACCATCAATCCAAATAAGCTTCAGAAGGGTGAGCCAAATCCAATTTTCTTGACGGTTCGTCTCGACGACCTAGATGGCACCACGCAAATTGTGCTGTGCGAATTGAAAGCCGGAGGTGAGATACATGAGTATGAATTACGTGATGATGGACTTGAAGGGGACATAGTTGCCGGAGATGGAATATGGACACTGCAAACCGTTTGGACCGTGGACGAAGGAACAACTGCTCGGGTAGAAGTTTGGGCGGTCGATGGCGATATTGTTAGCCCCGCCCAAATAGAAATTATTCAAATTGATTCTGGTGAGGGTGAAAATTTCTTGGCATGGTTATTGGGCAGTGGATTACCGGTTCTGATTGGATTAATCATCATATTAACGATTCTTGGAATGGTCTATTCAGCAAATCGCCGGCACGAGATGAAAAAGGATTTGGAGACGATTGAATCTTGGTCAAATTTTGATCCTCGAGAATTGGATGAAGAGTTCGATCGTGACGAGGACATCCAATGATGGAACTAGTTCGTTGTGAGTGGTCGACAAAAGATCCTCTTTACATCGCATACCACGATAGAGAATGGGGCAGGCCGAATCGAGATGGTCGCCGACTATTTGAGAAAATTATTCTCGAAGGCGCTCAGGCTGGGCTTTCATGGATTACTATTCTCAAAAAGCGAGAGAATTATCGACAACTTTTCGATGGATTTGACCCGGCTAAAGTCGCCGCCTATGATGAGAATGATATTGAGCGATTGATGGGCGATGCGGGCATTATTCGTAATCGTGCGAAGATTATCTCAGCAATCAATAACGCGAGGGTATTTGTGGAACATTTTGGTGCGGATGAGGATGCTTTTAGTGACTTCCTTTGGGGTTTTGTCGATGGTGAACCAATTATCAATCAACGCAAAACCATGGAAGATATCGTGGCGGTTACCGAAATAAGTACCCATATGAGCAAGACTTTGAAAAAAATGGGATTCTCTTTCATCGGGCCGACCACATGCTATGCGATGATGCAGGCTGCAGGAATGGTTGACGACCATTTAGTGAATTGTTTTTGTCATACTTCCAATCGCTCAGATATCTGATCCACATACTTCGAACCAAGCATCCATCTTACAATTCTAGAATATGGTATTCTTTGAAATACCTGAAAATGCCATTACTTTATTTGGTTTGACTCAGAGGGTGAGACATGAACCTACCTATTCTGTATTCCTTTAGGCG
>CAWVXH010000018.1:0-18213 GCA_963934165.1 uncultured Candidatus Poseidoniales archaeon | reverse complement strand
ACCTTCAGGATATGCACAACCAACGATTAAATCATCAATCATTGAACCAGAAATACCATTTCTTTTTATTAATTCTCTAATCACTTGCCCGGCTAATTCATCAGGACGAACATTTGCTAATTCACCCTTATGCGCTCGATGAAATGGGGATCTACACCAATCGACAATGACGGCTTTCATGTTCAGCGGATTACGCTGGCCATGATAACGGTTGAGCAATAGTCATGAACATTTTATTGAATGTATTATACCGATTGGTTCATGAAAGGATGTCAGGTCGCTGGCTTGATAATTATGATTAGAGAATGCGGCCGGCACGGCTACTTTGCGGATGATAACCTCTGCCCAGCATGTAACGAGGAAGGAAAATTCATTTTACGGACCGGTGAAAGAGATAGTCTCGCACGCCGATTAGCGCTAATTCTACGCCATGCCCCAGAAAAATTTGATTTGGAAATGGATATTAATGGTTGGGTTGATGTAAAAGAAATTATTCGATCTTTCAAAAAGCAAAATGAACGAAGATATCACTGGCTACGCCCTCACCATTTCCGTGCTGTTTCAGAGACAGATGGGAAAGGCAGATATGAAGTTCGAGGAAATATGATCAGGGCAACTTATGGCCATACATTAGACATAGAACTCGACTTGCCAACCGATAACATTCCTGAGTCACTTTTCTATCCTTGTAACCCTGAAGAAGCCAATAATTTGATGGAGGTTGGAATCACACCAAGTGGAAGGTCACACGTTCATCTAAGTGGTAGCATTCGTACAGCAGCAGAAGCTGGGCATGTTCACTATAAGTTACCAACTATCCTTGAAATAGATACTGCACAAATGGTTGCTGCTGGTGAAACTATCTGGCACGCTGGGGTCACTGTATATTTGACAGAATCCGTTGGTTCTGGATATATCAATAAAATATCCAACGACGACCCAGAATACGAAACGGCCCGAGCTCGCTGGGTTGATGAAGAAGAATAATCAGAGAAAATCGCCACAATTTGGGCAAAATTCAAGATCTGGACTAATTTGTTTTTCACAAGACCCACACGTAGAATTAGTGTTTTCTTTTTTTACACTCTCATTTTGGTCGAAAACACGAACAGGAGAATTACGTTCTACAAAAGGGGGGGCAATCTCTTCCGAAATTGAAATCAATTCCTTGTATCGAATTGTTTCTTGTATTGCCGACTCAATTTGAATTTGGCGCCGTAATTTGTCTTTTTCGTTTTCAATATTCTCAGTTTCCGCAAGGATAGATTGTAACCATCTTTGAAAACGTTCGATATCGGATAACTCCGCCATAATGTTTGCTGATGATAACTTACAATTAACACATTCCACTTTCTATTCGTAGTGGAGAAGCAATAATCCAAATGTAAAATGCTCTTCGATAGTATTGTAGGGGGAGGTTTGTCGATGAAAAAAATTGTTATAAAAATTGGTGGAGGTCTGATTACCGACAAATCTACTTTCAAAACACCTAGATTAGACAATATTCAATCGGTAGCGAAAGTTATAGCAGAATTATCGGCGCATGGACATAAGTTCATTGTCATTCATGGTGCAGGATCATACGGACATTTGGAATCTAAGAAATGGGGTTTGGCATCAGGAGCTGAACCCGAACGGATAGATGCCCAAAGAAAGGCTGTCAAATCGGTTCGAAATGACATGTTAGAATTAAATAAATTATTAGTAGGTGCTTTTACTAATTATGACGTACAAACAATGATTTTTCCTCCTTCAGATTGGGTAGAAGGCATTGGATCAAATTTCAAAGGCGATTTGTCCAAATTCAATCGCAAGGACAATATCATACCAATATCATTTGGTGATGTAGTAGATAGAAAGGACACACTTGAATTCGGAATCCTTTCGGGGGATGATTTAATGGTTAGAATTTCTAAAGAAATCCCTGGTGTTTCTCATTGTATTTTCTTACTTGGCGATACACCTGGTTTGATGACTAAACCACCTAATGAACCTGAATCTGAATTAATCAAATGTTGGTCAAGTAGTGAAAACGTAGTCGGCACCCATTCTTCAACCCAAGATGTTACTGGCGGGATATTCCTAAAAACAGCTAGTGCTGGTGAAATTTGCCAAAAAATCCCATCTGTTTGGATGTTAGACGGACGGAAACCAGAACGCATCACTGAATTGATTTCAACGGGTCAAACGATTGGGACAAAAATCATTCCTTGATGGATTTCGATTATATGCAGGTTTCACCTCGGCGGGTTGAGATACATGAGGGACGACTCCGATTCAAACGCCCTTTCAGGCTATGATTCCTCTCAAATTGAGATGATGGAAGAACTATGTATATTAGTTGATTCAAAAGATAATGTAATTGGTTCTGCATCAAAAGTTGATTGTCACCGAGGGAAAGGATTGCTCCATCGGGCATTTAGCGTTCTAATATTTGACGATAAAAATAGATTATTAATACAAAAAAGAGCAGCGGGGAAAATTACCTTTCCAAATGTGTGGGCTAATACTTGCTGCAGTCACCCTCTAGATATCACTAGTGAAAATGGTGACCCAATTGAAGGTGTTACCAACGCAGCAATTAGAAAATTAGAACAAGAATTAGGAATCCCTACTGAAGAATCATCGTCTTGGGAATATAATTATCTTGGGAAATTTGAATATAGTTGCAGATGGGATTCAGAATGGATAGAACATGAAATCGACCATGTTCTTCTAGTTAATGCAAATACAAATCCTATCCCTAATCTAAATGAAATATCTGAGGTTATGTGGCTAGACCAATCCGAATTAGAAGAAATGATGTCAGGGAGTGGAAAGTGGGAACATGAACTTGTTGCCCCCTGGTTCAAAATTATTTGGCAACACTTCATTTCCCCACATTATCCAAACATGAAGTTACTCTACCAATCTCGACATAATGAAATAATAAATTATGGCCTAATGAACTTAATTGATGAGTCAAACGATCCCGGAGAAAACTTGTTGAACGCCTTATCTAATCATCGTGAAATTGTTGAAAATGAAATAATGAATAGTTTAGGGAAAATCGAACAAACTCGATTACACGGTGCCATGACACATCTATTCACCGGTGGAGGAAAAAGATTGCGAGCTATTTTACCAAGATTAGTTGGGGAAGCAGTTGGTAATGCCAATAATGGTCATTATACACTCGGAGCCTGTATAGAAATTATTCACAATTTCACTCTTGTCCACGACGACATTATGGATCAAGATCCGATTCGCCGTGGATTACCGGCCGTACACATCGCCTACGATGATCCGACTGCAATCAATGCAGGTGATGCTATGCTTGCTGTTGGATTCGAAATTTTGGCAGATAGTGAATATATTTCTTCTCAGCATTTACGATGCTTAGTTCAATCCATTGGCGAAATGGTCAGAAGGGTTGCTGAAGGACAGCAAGAAGACTTTGAATTTGAAAATAGAGATAGAGTTTCTGAAGAAGAATATGTCTCAATGATTGCGGGGAAAACAAGCGCAATGTTTGAAACATGTGCGAAGACAGGTGCTATCCTTGCTGGAGTCGATGATCAAATTGTCCAAAATATGGCCGAATGGGGATTAAAATTAGGATTATGTTTTCAATTGATGGATGATTTAATTGATATAACTGGAGATACTGAAACTATAGGAAAACCCGCAGGTTCAGATATTATTCAGGGAAAAAGAACTTTGGTGGCAATTCATGCTCTAAAATATTCTGAAAATTTAACCACATTCAACAAAATCTATGGTACTGGTAAATCAACCCCTGAAGAATTAGAACGTGCCGTTTTGGAATTACAAGATAATGGCTCTATCCAATATGCATTAGATCGAGCTATGTTATATCATAAACAAGCACATCAAATGCTAGACACTCTGCCCGACTCTCCTGCGGTTGATATCCTAAGAGAATTAACGGATTTTCAATTGATAAGAATCAATTGATGAAAATTAATCAATCCATATATTGTTCTTCACCAGGAATCTCTTCTTTGAGTCCCTTGCGCTGACGGATTTCACCAACTACCTTGTGGAATAACGAAGCAGGTAATTGTACGAAGCCAGCGTTTTCTGTGTTCCAAACTGCTCTACCCTGACTCGCTGCTCGTATATCATTCGAGAAACCAAATGATTCTGCTACTGGCATCTTTCCGATGACACTAGCAGTTGCTCCGTCAACTGGCATGTCCTCGATGATACCGCGTCGTGTGGTTAATTCTCTAGTAACTCCACCAATGACATCGTTTGGTGCATCTATTCGAATGTTTTGAATGGGCTCAAATATAACTGAACGGGACCGAAGGATTGCGCCTTTGACTCCATTTCTTACAGCAGGAATCGTTTGGGCGGGACCACGATGAATTGCATCCTCGTGAAGTTTAGCATCTACGAGTCTAATCATTACACCCATTAATGGCTCATCGGCTGTAGGGCCCTTCTTACAAACATCATTGAAACCTTCAATCATCAATTCACGTGTTTCGTGAAGATTTTGGATACCTTTGGTGTCATTTACGAAAATATTAGTACCGTGAATTGCGTAAATTTTTCTCATCAAATTTTTCTCCAAACCAAATTCAGCAAATTTGTTTCCGACTTCCTTAGTATCCTTTGTCCGTACGGGTCCATCACCAAAATGACCTTCCCTGAGAGCATCGATAACTTCCTGTGGAAGTGGTTCGGCCTCGATATAGAATCTATTATGGCGGTTTGGTGATTTGCCCTCAAATGGACGTCCAGTATTCGTGCTTTCAATTGATTCACGATAAACTACAATTGGCTCACTAACTTTGACTTTGATGCCTTGTTCTTCTTGCATTCGGTAAACTGTAATTTCTAGGTGAAGTTCACCCATACCAGCAAGCAAAGCCTCGCCGGTTTCTTGATTAGTTGAAACTTGTAATGATGCATCCGCTTTTGCTAACCCGCGAAGTGCATCAATGAATTTTGGTAGATCTTTCATAGATCTTGGTTCAACTGCGACGGTAACTACGGGCTCAGAGTAGTGTCGAATGGCTTCGAACGGAGTCGCGTCTTCTGAATGTGCAACTGTAACACCCGCTGCAGCACTTCGGATACCGGTAACAGCAGCAATATTTCCTGCTGAAACTTCAGGAACTGAAATTCGATCGCCCCCAACCATCATACTGACTTGTTGAACACGTTCAGATTTTGCTGCACCGATAGCCCAAACAGACTCCCCATGCTTGATTGTCCCTGAATAAACTCGACCTACAGCTACTTCTCCTGCATGTGGATCCATCCAAATTTTTGTTATCATTAATGACAATGGCCCGTCTGAATTACATTCTAACATTGATCGGCCTAATTCTGATTCTAAATCGCCTTGCCAAATGTTTGGAATTCGGTATTTTTGTGATTCTAAAGGCCCAGGTAATTCATCAACAGCCATATCGAGAAGGACTTTGTGAATTGGTGCTTTCTTGGACAATTCTTTTTGCTCATCATTGTAGCAGTGCTCAAATATATCTTTGAAATTCAAACCAGTTTTTTTCATATATGGTACTGACATACCCCAATTATAGTAAGCAGAACCGAAAGCAACAGTTCCATTCGCGACAGAAACCTGCCATTTACTGCGTAATTCTTCTGGAGCGAAATCTGAAATTAATTTATTGACTTTTAGGATTATTTTTTCGAACCGAGCCATCATTTCTTGGCCATCGATTTGTAATTCGTTGATTAATCGGTCCACTTTATTGATAAATAATACCGGACGGACTTTTTCCTTCAATGCCTGGCGAACAACAGTCTCGGTTTGAGGCATCGTTCCTTCAACAGCACAAGCGAGAATTATACAGCCATCAACGGCACGCATAGCTCTGGTTACGTCTCCACCAAAGTCAACGTGACCTGGCGTATCAATAAGATTAATCAGATAATCTTGGCCTCCAATATCGTGGACCATCGATGCACTTGCTGCGTTAATCGTGATGCCGCGGGCACTCTCTTGTTCGTCGAAATCTAGGACGCGAGATTTCCCTGCAAGTTCCTCGGACATCATTCCTGCACCAGCAATCAAATTGTCGGACAGGGTAGTTTTACCATGATCGATATGAGCAGCGATAGCGAGATTACGAATATACTCTCTATCATGCATTATGTCAACAGCACGCTTGATATTATCTTCCTTACGGCCCATTCAATCACCTTGGATGAGCCGGCGACCTGACTATGGTTGATAAAGACGATTGTATCACTACGTGATACCGGTTTGTAGTCAGGGCTAATTATGAAACTCAATCATCGTGCTGATGCTGCAATTCTTTCAACTTCTTCACGCTTTCCAATTGCAAAAGACCCGACATCTCCGCTAGCTGCTTTGGAAATTTCAGAGACTATCCCCTCGGTTAGAGAGCGCTTACTCTTTGCCGTAGCTGATGCACATCCCTTTGACAAGTTTCGCAGAGCAACGTCTAATCTCCGGCTAGGTGAGGAATCAACTGCTTTCGGCGTGCTTACTGCACCCAATTTTATCCGTGTTGTTTCTTCACATGGAGCTGCTTCAACAATAGCATCGATGAACTTCTGAAGAGGATTTTCTCCCGAACGGTCTGCAATGTTGTCTAGGGCTGCTTCGAATGCCTTAGCACAGTGTTGTTTCTTACCAGAGAATTTCCCCGTTCGCATCAAATTATTGATGAATCTTTCAACTACTGAGAGATTAGCTTTTCCAAACCATTGATTGGCATGGCGGCCACCAGTGTGTGGCGTTCCAATTGTTGCCAAATTAATGTATGGAGCAAGACCAGGATCGGCGCAAGTAACTTCATTTGCATCCCACTTACCAAAAACCATAGTTCCGATTCCAGCAATAGGGGCCTCTGGCTCCTTTTGTTCTTGAACTTCTTCGGACATAACAAACACCTTATCGAATTGGCTTCTCTTTTCTGCCACGAACCATCTCATCAAGAGAAACGCCGTTCACTTTGATTACTTTATAGCGAACACCTGGCAAATCCCCCATCGATTGGCCACGAGGTCCTCCGATGCCTTCGACAAGTACTTCATCGTGCTCATCAATGAAAGATATCGCACCATCTCCTGGTGCGAAAGCAGTGAGTTTATTTCCTGTGCGTATCAATGAAATCTTGACAGCCTTTCTAATGCCAGAATTAGGCTGTTTTGCTTCAAAACCGACTTTTTCGATTACAATTCCTTTAGCTTGAGTCGAACCCTTTAGTGGATCGTGCTTCAAAACTCCACCTGCTCGACGCTTGAGTTCTCGGTCCCGAAAACGCTTCTCTTTCCATCGATATCTTTTACGGTCATCCTTCATCTTAATTCCTGAGAAAAGACCTCTACCCAAGCTTGACACCTCAAAAGACAGCCCGCCGACCTGCCCCGGGTATAAGAGTATGACGGGGCCACCATAGGTGCGTGTTCTAAAGGAATAACTATCTCCTTTCGCTAACATTCAAACCGAATCGTCATTGCCTAGACACCATGGCATTCCGTAATCTACTCGATGGTATTCAAAAAATCGATACAGAAGTTAGTGCCATTCATGGAATTTTTGATTACTCGACTAAAGAAAAACACCCTCCATTACTTTTTACAAATATCGCTGAAGCCCCCGGTCATCATTCGGCATTGAATGTACTAACACGCCAAAGAATTTGTGATGTTTTTGATGTTAGTGCAGGAGAACTCATCGACATTTTAGCATGGGCAATGAATAATCCAAGTGATCCCGAAATTATCAGAGCCGATAACGCCCCTGTATTAGAAAATACATTCAATGAAGTTAATCTACTAAAAATACCAATCCCATGGCATTACCGGGAAGATCGTGGAAGATACCAATCGGCTTCGGTAATTATAGCAGAATACAAAGGCATTAGGAATATGTCATATCATCGACAATTCCTACGTGATGAAAATCATTGTGTTTCACGCTTCGTTCCACGGCACCTTCGAACTATGGTAGATCTTGCAGCTTCAAACGGTGACGAAGTGAATATTGCTGTAGTAAATGGAGCGGATTCAGTAGTACTACTAGCAGCAGCAATGTCATTTACTGAAAATATAGATGAAATAAGAGTAGCCGCTGCTCTACACGAACGATTACATAAGCGACCATTAGAACTCGTTGAGCTGTCAAATGGGATTCAGGTCCCGGCAGATGCAGAATATGCCATGGAAGCGCGCATTACACTATCGAGAGACGATGAAGGGCCTTATGTCGACATAACCGGAACTGTAGATGAGGTCAGACAAGAAAATGTCATCGAATACGATGTGCTTCATCATCGAAACGAGCCAATTTTTCACGCGTTGATTCCAGCAGAAATAGAACATCGTACTTTGATGGGTATGCCAAGGGCACCAACGATAAAAAATGCTGTTTCTGAGGTAGTAGAGTGTACAGACGTTTACCTCACTGATGGCGGCAGTGGTTGGTTATCGTCAGTTGTTCAAATAATTCCTAAAGAAAATGATGACGGCAAGAAAGCGATAAAAGCAGCTCTAGCAGGTCATCCCTCGATGAAACAAGTCATAATTGTTGATACAGACATTGACATCACTGATCCTGTGAGAGTTGAGTGGGCATTAATGACCAGGTGGCAACCCGACAAAGACACTATCATCCTTTCAAATCAAAAAGGTTCAAGCCTGGATCCGAGTCGAGCAGAGACTGGCTTGACAAGTAAAATTGGCATGGATGCTACTTTACCACCCGGAATCGACCGCTCACCGTACGAATCAGTCCTATGAGGTAATAAAATGCAAGAGAAGAGCGGCGATATTTCCGCACGACTTCAACATCCACGTCGTAGTTTGGGCAATCGACACCGTAGTCAGTCAGAAAAATTTCTAAATTTATCCAAAACAGACGGAAAATATATTGGTTGGGCGGAACAAAGTGCCCGTCAAGCGATTCTCTATGATTTCACAAACCCTAATAATTGGAAATTATTAGTAGAAATCAAAACAATTCTTCAAGATGAAATAGGCATAAGAGCAGTTCTTGAAGAATTATTCACAGTACTAGGGAGAGACAGTGAATTATTGGAGCAATTGAAAGAAATAGACATGCTAGTTGCTGGAATTGACTTACTAAATGCTGGCCTACAAGTAGACCCATTGGATCCGGATAAATGGGTAAATTCGATAAAATCATCCGAAGAGGAAAAACAAAAATTTGCTAATCGTGTAAGGATACTTGATTTACGTGACCCAAGAGCAAACGTGCTGTTTTCAAGAAGGCTCGAACGCATTAAAGAACAGGGCGATGAAGATCTATTTATTGAATTAGAACGAATACTACTAGCCCAACATCCAGCGAATTACGAGGCATGGGGGGAATTGGGTAAACTGCACGAACGAAGGGGTGAATATAATCAAGCGTGGTTTTGCTATGACCAATCTCAAACATATTTCCCTTCTGTAAAAATTAGAGATTCCTTCAGAGAACGAATGGAAGCTAAAATGGATGGAGGCGTATCAAAACCATGGGTTGCTCCACAAATTACTGAACGAATTGATTTTCTCAATAGGATGCAAAGGTTGGCGACTCCAGATAACCATAGAGAAAATAAATCAGAAAAAAAATCACAAGAAAAACCTCTCGAACACGAGACTATGAATCAGAAGGTAATGCGACTGAAAAAATCCGGTAGAATACAAGAGGCTTTCTTTTTTGTTCGAAGCCTAGCAACTGAAGGGAATCAAGATGCGATTAAGATGCTGGATCAACTAAGGAGTGAATTAGAATGACTGAGAGAACTGAATTTGTATTAGCATGGACAACTTCAAAAAATTCGATAGAAAATGAACAAACATGGGTTATGGTTCTCCACAAAGAACGGGGTTGGGAATTACCAGGGGGTTCAAAATTTGGTGATGAGGAAGCTGAGGAAGCTGCCCTGCGAGAATTATTTGAAGAAACAGGATTACTCGGGACTGCCAAAGCATACGATTCTGAACTTATCGCAAACGGTACTGTAGTTTGGATAGAAGTTGAAGACGAGCCTCGTCCTAACTCTTGGGATTCAGAAGATGATGTTATTGAAGAGGTAGGATGGTGTATACAAATCCCAGATAGGTTAGGTTGGGATATTGCAGAAATTAAAAAAATAATGGCTCATGATTGGAGCACATCAATTAGCTTAGAATCTTGAATCTCAGATACTCGAGACCTCATTATTTCAGCCCAATGAGATATTTTTAATGCAACTCCTGCATCTAAAATTAATCCTAGATCGTTTCTTTGGTCACCAGAAAGATCACTCATCAAAACTGGAATTAATTCTTCTACAACTAATTGGACATCATCAGGATTAGATGCTATCCATGTATTTCCACCAACGGATCGAGGTGCTGATTTTTCAATACGTTGCATCATAGTAGGAGCTGTAGAATCTACTTCATCTAAGGCAAGATTAAGCCATTCTAATGAACTTACCAAATTTTCAGCAATCATTCCTTCATTAATAAAACATAATTTTGCAGTCCATAAATGGCGCATGGCAGGGTCTAAATCACCTAATTCAACTAAAATCCTAGCTGATTCTAATCGAGAAAGGCCGCGGAGATCATTGGGGTGTCCGGATAATTTATTGATATCTGAATGTACCACTAGTGCCATCATTTGCTCCCCTTTATTGGTATGCCAATTAGCTAAATTCAACAATGCTAAACCATGTAATGGTGAACCAGGTTCAATTGCATTAAGACGGTCGACACACCATCGTAATTCTTGGCCAATCATCTCTTCGTCCATTGAACCTATCAATGCCCTATCCATTCGTAATCTAGTTTCAATTAGATGGTCACGTTCTTCATGAGAACGTGAACGTGAAAGCAAGTCATTTGAAAATGTCAATCCGTCTTCAATTTTTCCTTCTGATAACATTTGTTGGAATATCAGCGTATCTAATTCTAGAGGGGTAGCATCGAATTTAGTGCTAGACAAAAAAATCTCTCTCAATTTTCTAAGTTTTGAATAATCTCTTCATAATTTCCGCGCAAGCCAACTTCACGATCCACTAATCGCTGCAAATGGCCTTCAAAAGCGGTTTTTGAATCCCCTAAGTCTGAACGTAATTTATCGAGATCATCGACTTCGAGCAGAAGATTACCCACTGCTCGATATACTGGTTTGTTGGGATTTTGATTTTCTAATGCTTCTAAAGTTAAAGAAATCTCATTGACTTGATTTGTAATTTGTGACAATTGAGATTGGAGAATCTGTAATTCTTGGACAATTGCTTGTAATTGTTCCGAATCAACCTCGCTCAATCAATCACCTCTTGTAGCTGCAACGGCTTGTTCAGATGCTATCAACCCACGCATCAGGCTATTCCATCTGGCGCGTAGGTCGGCAATGCTATCGGCTGACTCATGAATATAAATTTCATTATCATTGTAAATATAATCAACTTCAGTAGTCAAACCTGCGGACAATGCTTTCGCATCCTCATGAATTAATTTAAATTCATATTGAGCGCAATCACTCTTCTTCGGAGATGCCATCGAAATCAGCCTCTGCTGCTAATTTACGCTCATAATCAAGAGCTGCTTGTTGAGCGATTACAGTCATATCAGTAGCGGTTGCACCTTCCATACCACGGCGAATGACTCGATTATTTGCATCTGTAGCACGGGTGAAGGGTTCCCAAACACCACCAGAAAATTTATGCGAACATTTCTTGCATTCCCATATCCCAGCAACTTGCCGACTCACTTTTGGATACTGGCATTTAGGGCACGTGTAGAGATGATTCTTTTTGCGTAGAGCCGCTCCGGCTCTTCGACGAACGCTAACACCATATCGTGCACCATACCTTGCGGTTACTCCAACTTTCTGTGTTCTCTTTGCCATCTCAATTACCTCCTTCTAGTGAATGTACCAAATCTCTTAGTTCGTCGCCCTTTGTGCGCGCTTGTTTCATTAGATCAGCAAATTCGCCGGCCGTGAAGGTTCCCTTAAGACCCTTCTGTAATGAATGAACGTGAGCATCGGCACCGAGAGTGATGTGAATTCTTTCATCTCCACCTAATTCTTCCCTGCCAGATGCATCGTAAACATATCGTCCTCCAACGCGATGATATGAACACATAATCGGCGTTTTAGAGACATTCAATGGGATATCCTCACCTAATTCGAACTTAGCCAACGGAATGACAGAATTACGTAATGCGGCGATGCCAGCTAATGCAAATGCATCAAACAAATTACCATCATCTGAAATTGCGTACAAATCAAGAATTACTTGCCAAGCTTTCTCACCGGGGATAATACAAAGAGCTTCAGTATCGATACATCCTGATTCACGGATTCCTCGATCGACTACTCGTCCGAGTTCAATTGATTCTGGACTAGGAGGACCTGGTTCGTGTTGTCGACCAGCGACTGGACGCAATTCAGCACTACACATCAAACCGCCTTGATTCGGTCGGTCAGAGTATGGAGTCATAGTTTGGAATTTGACACCAGCGTAAACGATAGTATCGCCCATTCGAACTTTGGCGGAACCTTCTGCATTGGCTAAAATTCCGACTTCTAATTGGACCTCGCGGCCATCCCATTGGCCGCGGCCATCAAGACGTTGGTCATTTTCAGCTAATTCGATTAGGTGAGAGCGGAGTAATTGAGGGACTAGGGGGATACTCATAAGTTGTAACCTCCATTTTTTAGTGCTTCAGCACAATAACCGCCAATCACCATTGCTGCTTCCATATTGTAATCCCACGCTTCCTGGAACTCTTCCTGAGAAAGATCACCGTCCATCTGAAGGAAGGACAATTCGCCTGAATTAGGTAGAATGCCCATTGGTAAATCGGCTTCACCATAATTGTCTTCAGACTTATTCAAATCACAAACTACGACGCCATTGATTTTTCCAGATGCTACTGAAACCACCAAATCGGTCATAGGGATGCCCGCATCAGCCAAAGCAACGGACGCGGCGGTTAATCCGACGCATCGAGTACCGGCTTCTGCACAGATAATTTCTATTTCAACACGAATTTTTGATCGAGGGTAGAGTTCTAGTAAAACCACACTTTCAAGCGCATCAGAAGTAACCTTACTGATTTCTCTACTTCGACGATTAAAACCTGGTCGAATTCTATCAGAAGTTGAGAAAGGAGCCATGTTGTATCGAACGTCAAGAACTGCACGGTCTTGGCGCTGAATCTTCCTTGGATGAGCCTCCATAGGACCGTAAACTGCAACAATCACTTCGTTAGTGCCCCAGGTCATACGGCATGAGCCATCAGCTACTGGAACAACACCTAATTCGATTGAAATCGGCCTCACATCTCCTGCTTTTCTTCCATCCACACGGATGCCATTTTCATCAATCATTTGTACGTCGCCATATCCCATTATGCTACACCTCCAGGTGTTGCGGCCTTTGCTTCAGCCGTCATTTTTCGAAGACGAGTTCGAACTTCGAGCATTCCCTCGAAGTCTCCATCAATCCAGATCCGGCCATTTTCTGCGGCTACGACTCTACATTCAGTGTCTTCCTTGAGTTGTCGCAGAGCTTTTCCTTGTCGGCCGATCAATCGTCCGAGGAGATGAGGATCAATATCCTCAACTGTGCCTGAACGAATCTTTCGAAGTCCCATTCCCTTCATCGTAACGACACTAGAATGGGTCTCCTCGACCTCTTGCACTCTGCATAGTATTGCTTCACCGATATCGATGACACTGCGCGTGCCACCGAATTCCATCTTGGCAGGGCCAAGACTCATCGGCAAAATTGCGTTGAAAGGAGCGCCGATGTCTACGAACCAAATATTGTTCGTACAACCCTCGACTAAACCGATTACTAAATCCCCAGGTCGGGGAAAGTACTTGGTTCGACTTGGTAAAATCGAAACCGATTTACCATCCTTTTTCATTTGTCCTTGTTTCGTTGCCCGAAGTCGGCCATCCATGACGATGACGCCATGGCCTACTTCGTAGCCCTCTGAATCACCGAGATCTTCTCCCGGAGCAACAAGCAGAGGTGCTTGTTGAGAGTCATGCGGCCCGGCCGCGTTTCCTTTTTCACTCATGTTATCGAGCCGCGCGACCGACCATCCCTTCATAACCGTTGATGCAACCACCTACGGTGGCGTATCAGTCAAGTTCTTTGACACTAACTTCCGAAGACCTAGATGCGACTTGGCCAATGATCTCATTTTTTCTTCCCCCAGGAACTTCAATAACACACACCCAGGAACCATCTGAAATCCATTCTTGTTTTTTTATTAATTCCCTCAATAAATGATGTACTCCGCCATAATCCTTGCCGGGAATCTTGAACGCTAACCTAACAGTAATGAATGCTAACGGGATGATAGGCTTAAGCAATTGAATAGCATCTTTGACCTGCCTCTCAACAGTTAGAAATGGATCAACTGAAAACCTAATTTCATCCATGGCTAATTCAATTCTAGTATGTGGGTGTGGTAATTTAGTTTTTGGATCTGTGGCAGTTGTTGCAATTTGGTGAATTATTCTCGTGCGTTTTTCTGCCACCATTTTTTTACGTTGAACCGTAGTTAATTGAATGCTCCCCTCATTGAGGATTTTCTCAACGCAAACATGTAAATCAGTCGAACCAAAAACCGATATTAAAGCATCAGTGGTAGGGCGATCACCTGATTTAACATCATTCCATACCTCACTGGTCGCCAATAAATCATCAAGGAGAACATTGGTATTATCAACTTTCCAAGCATCGACCAAATCAGAATCAACCAATATTTCATATCGGGAGCCCCCCTTTTCTAATCGGGCGAGAACTGCGTCATCGAGGCTTACCATGGTTGCTGAGGTGGCCCCATGGACTTAGAGTGTGGCTTGTGTTAACCATAACAGGTAGGATGAAATCATAAAATAATTTTGATGAATTATTTCAAAGTTTATCCAAATGTTTCATTGTTGCATCTCGATCTAATTTTTCATAACCCGAACTGTTTACTATAGCAATTTCAACAGTATTACGATTAAGATCATCTTCGAGTGATTCTTGCAGAGCCTCAAGACCAAGTTTCACTGCAGCGTTCAATGTCATGTTTTTCTTCCACTTGCCTTCAAAGTGATCGATTACAGTAGAACGGCCCCGACCAATAGCACCAGCTTGGTAGGATTGGTATGCACCTGACGGATCAGTCTCAAACAAATGGATTCCATCGCCATCTATTCCAGCGATTAAGAGGGCTGTACCAAATGGACGAGCGCCACCATATTGTGTAAAGGATTGCATGAAGTCACACATTTTTTTGACCAAAGTGGTTATTGCAATAGAATCACCGTAGGTCATGCGATTAACTTGACTCTGGACCCTGGCTCGGTCAACGAGTTGTCGCGCATCAGCGATGAGCCCTGATGTTGTCATACCAATGTGGTCATCAATTTGATACATTTTTTCTATAGAATCAGTAATTACTAACTTACTTGAAATTCGTTTATCAACAATTAAAACAACTCCATCTCGGTATTTTAGGCCGACAGTCGTTGTTCCCCTCTTGACAGATTCTCTTGCATATTCTACCTGGTATAATCTCCCATCTGGTGAGAATGTTGAGACCCCATGGTCATATCCGCGTCCGCTTGGCTGCATGTTATCACCATCGAACCGATACCGACCTCTTATCAATCTTGAGAATACCCAGACTGCTTCAGCGCGGCATTGATGATTAGAACGCCTACGCGAGAACATGCGCACTGCTGTCCTCGCATCGGGAGGAAAGGATTCAACCTATGCTTCTTGGTGGGCTTTAATGCAAGGTTGGAGTATCGAAGCAATGATTACAATTCAAATCGTTGGAGATGATTCTATGATGTTTCAACTACAAAACACGTCGATTGCAGGATTACAAGCTAAATCTATTGGAGTTCCATGGATTTCGGTCATTTCTGAAGGTGTAGAAGAAAAAGAAATTGATGATTTAGAAAAAGCGATTATCTCCTCCAATCTTCAGATTGATGCATTGGTTGTTGGCGCACTTCGCTCAGATTACCAAAAAACCAGAATTGAAAGAATGTGTGAGCGTCTGGGAATTATTTCTTATTGCCCATTATGGCATCATGATTCACTTGAACATATGAATTCACTAATAGATCATGGTTTTGATGTCCGAATAGTTTCAGTATCTGCCGATGGTCTAGACGAATCTTGGTTGGGGGCTAAACTGACTGAAGACAATTTACATGTTTTGGGGCAATTAGCTGAAAAACATAGATTCAATCTTGATGGAGAGGGGGGGGAATTTGAGACAATTGTCCTAGATGCGCCCCATATGAAACAACAAATTATTTGCGAGGCAGAGACAACATGGAATGGAAGCCGAGGGACTTGGTTGGTTACCAATGCACATTTGAAGTGAGGAGAGTTAACCCGTTATCCTCAAACACCAGTGTCATTCCGCAGTACCGGGGAAATACATGACAGTCTCGCCACTCGACTATCGTTACGGTAGAAAAGAAGCAAAATCAATTTGGGCCCGTGAAGGGAGGCATTCACGACAACTTGAAGTCGAACGGGCGTTAATCTGGGCACATTGCCAATTAGGAAGAGTTAGCCCCGAAGATTACGAAATTGTCGCTTCGATTGCAAATCCAGAAGTTGTAACTGCTGATAGAGTTGATGAAATCGAAGCGGAAACACTCCATGACATCATGGCTTTAACCAAAGCAATGGCTGAAGCTGCAGGTGATGCTGGATGGTGTATTCACCTTGGAGCAACCAGCAATGATATTGTTGATACTGCTGTTGCCCTCCAAATTAAAGATAGCATTTTTCTACAACAAGAAACACTCAAACAATTGACTGCAACAATGTGTAACCTTGCCCAGCGTGAAAGGGATACTGTGATGATTGGTAGAACCCATGGACAAGCTGCTGTCCCGATTACTTTTGGATTGAAAGTTGCAGTTTGGGTTGATGAATTTCGCCGCCACCTAGACCGGCTGGATGAACTTACACCCCGATGCATAACTGGGAAATTCCTTGGTGCAGTAGGTACCGGTGCCGCGCAAGGAGAGAAAGCTTTCGAATTACAGAGTTTGATAATGGGAAATTTAGAACTTAACACTCCGGTTGCAACAACCCAAGTCGTTGGCCGTGACCGCTATATCGAATGGGTAGGATGGATGGCTAATGTTTCTACCAGTATCGAGAAAGTCTTGCAAGAAATAAGAAACCTTCAACGCAGTGAAATTGCAGAAGTTGGTGAATTTTTTGACAAAGATAAGCAAGTTGGATCATCTACGATGGCACATAAACGTAATCCAATTACTGCTGAAAATGCATGTGGATTAGCAAGAATCGTCCGCTCCATGATTATCCCCTCATATGAAAATGCATTATTATGGCATGAAAGAGACTTAGCTAATTCTTCTGCAGAACGATTCACATTATCACATTCAATGATCCTGCTAGATGATATAATTATCAAATGTGATAGGGTACTATCAAAATTAGGTGTGGATGCTGAACGTATGCGTTACAATATTGATGCACAAAAAGGGTTAGTGATGGCTGAAAAATTGATGATCGCACTCGTCGATAATGGCATGGCTAGAGATGTTGCACACGAAGTTTTACGAAGTGCATCAATGGAAGCACTTGAATCCGGTGAAAATCTTGAAAATGTTTGTGCTAGATTAGTAGAAATATCAGAAATTTTTACCCGTCAAGAATTAGGCGATTTATTCAAACCTGAAAGCCACCTAGGATTTAGTGGTGAAATCGTTGATGAAGCCATCAGATTGGCCAGAGACCGTATTTAATTGAATATCAAAATACTATCATCGCAATGCCAAGGCACAAGCCAGTAATTATTGCGACTATACCAAGAACTGCTATCATTGCATGTGGGCCGTATTGATTTACATCATTCAACGCGACATTGAATAATCCAGCTTCGCGAACACCTTCTATTACACCCGATTCTGTCTCTTCATATTCTGGCAATGCTTTCCGTTGAATCTTCTCTATCGAAACACCCTGCGTTGCCATAATTCAACGGAAGTGCCGTCGGTTGTTTAGGATATCCTTTCAAAATTGTGAAAACCACCTTTCGGAAAGGTCATCCACCCTCAATTCAGCCAAGGATCATGCTGGAGTTGAATCGAGGTCCTATCCACTTGTCTTACGAACCTAGTTCTGGTTCTACAAATCTCTGCCTAAGTATTGCTTCAGTAGTACTATCCTCCAATAATAAAGTGATTTT
>CAWVXH010000017.1:0-18377 GCA_963934165.1 uncultured Candidatus Poseidoniales archaeon | reverse complement strand
TTGCCCATCAGAATCTCCTCCCATCAGAGAAGTAGGCTACAGACACAGCGACCACTATGTGTTCGAACCTAGCACCTGTTTGTGAATGTTCGTTGGAGAACTTGCTAACCTATGCTAATGGCTCTAGTATTTCTTGACCACCCATGTAAGGTTGCAAAATATCAGGAATTTTTACTCGCCCATCTTCCAATTGATTCTGCTCAATGATGGCTACAAGCGCTCGGCTGGTTGCAACCGCGGTCGAATTCAGCGTGTGAACCGCTTCATTTCCATCCGCGGTCCGATAACGCATTCGAAGCCGATTCGCTTGATAATCAGTGCAATTCGAGCAAGATACGACCTCTTTGTATTCGCCAACTCCTGGCAGCCAAGCTTCAAGGTCGTATTTTTTGGCAGCCACACTTCCCATATCGCCGGTACAGATGTTGACAACTCGGTAGTGCAAACCTAGACTATCCCAAAGGTCGACGGAGTTTTGGAATAACTCTTCGTGATGTTTCCACGATTCTTCAGGTTTGCAAATAATAATCTGCTCAATCTTTGTAAATTGGTGAACTCGCCAAATTCCTCTGTCAGACAGCCCATGCGCCCCAACTTCTCTGCGGAAACAGGGGGAGATTCCAACCTGTTTTATCGGCAGTTCTGCCGGTTCGATGATTTCATCCATTCTCATCGCTGTGAGTGGGTGTTCGCTGGTTGCGACGAGATAGAATTTATCAGGCTCGACACCGTACATTACAGTTTCAAAATCTGCTAAATCAGTGACGCCTTCGTATGCTTTTCTATTCATCATTAATGGGGGTTGGACGAGCGTGTAACCACGCGCGATTAGGAAGTTTGCAGTATATTGTTGCAATGCCATTTCCATTCGCGCAAGGTCTCCCTGCAAGAAGTAAAATCGTGACCCGGTAATTTTTGCTGCTCGCGACAGGTCAACCCATCCATTTTCTTCGACCAAATCATTGTGAACTTTCGGCTCAAATCCGAGTTCGAGTTTTTCGCCGTGAAGGCTGTGAAGTGTATTCTTTTGGTCATCTTCTCCAATTGGAACCGATTCGTGCAAAATATTTGGAACGCGCATTCGAATTGCATCCCGCTCACCTAGACAATCTTCTGCTTTCTTTGTCAACACATCAATTTGTGCTCCGATGTTTTTTACTTCAGCCATTATCGTATCAGCAGCCGATTTATTACCTGATTTTTTGGCTGCTGCAATACCTCTAGCTGCTTCATTCCGTGCCTTTCGAAGCAGGTCGGCATCGTAACGTGCTTGCCGCCATTCTTCATCGAGGCGAAGAACCGAATCGATGTTATCATGAACTATCTCACGCTTATCGTGATCTGCGCGAATTATGTCCGCATTTTCGCGGAACATCATGATGTCAAGCATATCTATCAGCCCTTTGGGCTGGTTAATCATCCTTCAATGAATCGGGTTATTCTGTTTAGAAAAGCGTGATATTTTGCCATAACTCTGGGAGGCCGACAGCATAAATCCCACTGATTAGATAACCGAGAATAGATCCACCATTCAGTAATGGAAGACCGGCTTGTGGTTTACCGAGTGCAACTTGAGTCATCAAGGCAAAATATCCAACCAATCCACCGATTAGTGTACCTAGAGCGACTATTAGAGGGGCGAGGTAAATCGTTCCGAATAATGTGTGAATTTCAGTGCCCCAATTTGGCAGGAATGACATAGCTGAAATCACTAACATTCCGGGGAAAATCACATCTCCAAGGCCCATGAAAAGTGCATCTCTCCCTTTCGCTCGCTTTGGAATCTTCACATTTGGAGCAGGATCAGCCCAATTTTCTTCGTTTGGTTCAAGTATTTCTGCCTGCATAATATCACTTTTTTCGTCGAGGAAAGAATAGCCTTTTTCTTTAGGTGCAACGAGCAAGATCGGTAATTTTAGATTGATCATAGTATCTGCTAATTCTAGCATATGCTTACTTCCATTGACTGCCCAATGGTCGTAGATTGCAGCGAGAATCATGAATAAAATAATCAGCACCGGAACGAAACTAACTCCAATCATTGTTATCACGCCAGCTCCAACTAAAACTCCCACTAAATTGACGATATACCATTCTGGGTATCGCCAGAGAACAATCATCAAACCGGCGCTGACTAATAATGCAAAAGGTAGGATGACATTTGTTGAACAGGCACCGAGCAAGCAAGGAATTATTGAGATGTATGGGAAAACGACATAGAATAATGAAAAGAATAATGAGAGCATAATGAAACCCTTGATAAAAGCCTCTAAACCTCGTCTTGCAAGCCAAATAATGACGATTGTGAAGACTCCAATCAATGCTAATTCAAGGAAAATATAGCTGCTTTTCGTTGCACCTTCAGATCCAAAGGCACGCAATTCATCGATATTGTAGAGAGGTTGAATCGACATGCCGATGAAGATTGTAGTCAGGAACATCCCGGCCATCCCGGCCATCGACTGCCATTGCTCGAGCATGGCTTCCTTGATCTCACTCACTTTCTCCACGGTGTCTTACGAAGTTCAAAGACCATATCACCTTGACCCGTGACCGCTTCTACACGGGACGCGGAGATGGGCAGGTATGAGTGTCAGAGAATGGCTTGAAGAAAGGAAATCAGCAGGAGTCAAACTGGGGCTCGAAAACTGTGAACTTCTATTGCAACGACTTGATAATCCTCACCTAAATTTCCCCTCTGTTCACGTTGCTGGAACCAACGGAAAAGGCTCACTGTGTGTACAATTATCGGCGCTGGCAGCGGCGAACGGTTTGAGAGTTGGTTTGTTTTCGACGCCGCATTTGGTCATAGTCGAAGAGCGGGTTAGAATTGATGGTCATCCGATTTCAGCAGAGAAATTCGATGAATATCTTACTCAGGTCAGGTCGGCTTCAGAAATATTACCATCATGTAGTCCTACATATTACGAGGCGACATTCATTGTTGCAATGATAGCTTTCGCTGAAGCCGGAGTCGAGCGGGCAATCATCGAAACAGGTCTTGGTGGGCGACTCGATGCAACACGATTGGTTGATGCAGATCTTACCGTGATCACGACAATTTCGTTGGATCATACAGAATTTCTTGGTGATACATTAGCACAAATAGCTGCCGAAAAGGCAGCGATTCATCGAGATGGTGTGCCATTAATCGCATTGGAGCCGAGTGATGAATCAGTACTTTCTGTGTTCGCAGAATATGCAGGCGATGACCTTTGGTTACATAGCCCTGCAGTCAACTTACCGCCTTGGGAAATATGGAGCGAACTTTCACAAAAAATTGCTCACTCTTTCGGCTGGAAAAATCTGCAATATAATGCAATTTGGCCGGGTCGTTCCCCTAATTGGCCACCGAATTGGTTTGAAGCAGAAGTGGTAATTAGTGCAGCACATAATTCCGAGAGTATCGATGCTGAATTAGCCTTAATCGATAATTCTGAAAATTTTCAACAGAAGCAGATATTAGTTCTCGGTATGAGCCAAAAATCGAATTTGCTAACCGCCCTCGGTGATTTACCCAATCCTCAAAATTTCAAATCGAAGTTTTCTCATGTTTTTTTCACCGAACCTACCAGTGGTCGAAATTCTGCCGTTCCAGCAGAAGATTTACGAGGCATTTTTCCTGTAGATTTTGGCAATTCATACTCGATTGAAAAAGAACCTGGACTCGCCGTCGAAATGGCAGCAAATTTAGCAGCAACACAACAATCTAAAGTACTCGTTATTGGAAGTGTCTATTTGATTGGAGATATTTTGAAATATGTAGTTGAGAGTTCGGATCTTAACCTTTGGAAAGAACTCACAGTTCACTGAGAATCAAAAAGGATGACCCTACTCGAAGTGTTACAGATGTCAACGAGGGGGAGCGACAAAGTCGAGGTGAAAGTCGTCGTCGAGTCGAAAGATACGGGTTCGAAAGTAATCCTTGTCGCACTTACATTGGTACTCTCCGGCGTTCTCTTGGTTTTGGTCACAGGAGGTGGAGCTGATGGTTTCCTTTCACCAAAAAAAGGCGATGCTGCCGGTAATTGTGGTGATGGAATTGACAATGATGGGGGTGGTCAAGCCGACCGAGATGACCCTGATTGTTATTCAAATCCAAGTGTTTGGGAAGGTTATGATTCCACTCGTACCGAGGCAAATAGAGATAACGACCCTCCCGGAGGGCAGGCCTGAGGAATTACTATGAGTGAAAAGTGGGATAAGAGATTTTTAGACCTTGCATTGCATATCTCCGGCTGGTCAAAAGACCCGTCGACAAAGGTTGGTTGTGTCGTTGTTGGTGAGGATAGAGAAATTCGTTCCACAGGATTCAATGGATTTCCACGCGGAATTGATGATTCTTTCGAGAGATTAAATGATCGCAACCAAAAATATCCAATGATTTGTCATGCAGAAGAAAATGCAATTATGCATGCTGCTAGAATTGGATTGTCACTGAAAGGCGGCATTGCATATGTCACCTGGCCGCCTTGCTCGCGCTGCGCGCGTTCACTAATTCAAGCCGGAGTCAAAGAGGTGATTTACCCAGAAAAGATCGAGATACCAGAGCGTTGGGCAGAAGATTTTGACATTGCTACCGGGATGATGAAGGAAGCGGGCGTCCATGTCCGTTCCGCTTGAGCGTAATGGATTCATTTGCCGATAATCAGGGTGAATTCTAATTTTTTCACCGACGACTAAGTCTGGTTAAGAATAATGAATAGTTCATCTAAATTTTTGTTTAATTCATCGATTGAACCACTATTATTTAGGGTGATCTCAGCTAATTCTGCAGTCGCATTGAGGGCTTGACCAGCATCATCTTTAGCGGTTGCTTCAGCTTTTTCTTGTCGCTCGAAGGTCACTCTATCGAGTGGGTCACCGGATCGAGCCCTCTTCAGTGAGCGCTGCCATCGCGCCTCCATATCCGAAACGACATCAATGAGAGTGAAATCACTGCGCTGGCGAAGGGCCTCAACCTCTCCCGGCGTGCGAATCGAATCGATAACCGCATCTTCATCATCGAGACTTTTTAGCAATAATTCTGCGAGAATTCCCGGACCACCTTGGCGGCGTAATTCTCGACCTCCTTCGATTAATGCATCCCGAGTTTGTTCGATATCTTGTTCGGCGAGCCATGTTCGAATCGAATCTGAACAGGATACGGTTCGCAAACCCTTCTCTGAAAACCAAGCGACAACTGTCGATTTTCCAGATGCATTTCTGCCGGTCAATCCGATTAACATGAATTACGCCAATGGTCGGATGTCCATATCGCTTACTATTCCCTCAACTCCAATATCGCCGAGTGCTAGCATACTTGAGTTCCGCGAGATGAATTGATCTCAGTAATTTTACTCGCTCTCCAGCAACGTGTCCACGGAGTACACGTGTTGCTGTCTCTTCGGCAATGCCACGTCCCATCAAACAAATGATTGCCTCTTTGCCATGAGTGCGAACAAGTTCTGCATTTTTCTGCATTTTCCCGGATATTTTTGGATCCTTGCTTGCAACCCAATCCGCAAGCATTGTTTCCATTCTTTCTGGAGAACAGGCTTGCATAGTTCCAGAACATGTTGTGCACGCTTCAATTCTTTTAGAAAATCGATCAACCCGCCGACGCTTTTTATTGCCACAATTCAGGCAGATCAGGACCGCTCTCTCGTTCAACAAACGCACTTCAAGATGCTCGCGTAATTCTTTGTCCGACCACGATGGAAGCAAGAGATCTCGTTCACTTTTTGGAGATAGGCCGAGTGGACCAGGTGCAGTATTAATCAAATCGATATTCTCATCTTGGATGTCTTTTACCAGATCGACAGTTCCATCAATATCCATTCGTTCATGAAATAATTTGTCGAGGGCTTCCTCGATAACGGGAGTTCCTCGCCAGCGCTTCATTAATCCTGGAAGATTTACTCTGCGTGGGTCCACACCTTTCTTCAATACACCCATTTTTCTTGCAACTTGCACAACCCTCCATCGAACTGCCCTGCCATGGGGAATTGTCATACGGAGGAGCGAGGGGATGGCGATAGGCGGTGTTTCATTGAGCCATTTGATGACATCAGCCGAGGTTGTTCCCGGGATTTGAAATGCGATTCGGTACGGATCGATTACGGCTCGTCCCATTTTACCTTCTTTTAGCGAGCCCAAAGCTTGGATTAAATGCGCTAATGTTTCATTGATTTTTGAACCGGCACAGGTGTTCAATACGATTGTTCCGTGCCGATTTTCGATGGTGATCAAGCGGTCGCTTGGTAGGTTTCCAGTTGTGTCCAAATGTTCAGCGATTGTGGTCATCAATGTGTCTCTGGCCGATTCAGATAATGGATATTCATCGAAATCGACAAGAGAATTATCAGCTTCCATCACTCCCATCGAAATAGCTGCACTTCGGCGCATTTTCCCCACTTCGTTGGCAATTTCTTTCGGTACCGGTGGTAATTCTCCTGACCACACAGGTGCCTCCCCAGTCTCTTGGACTGGAGCAACTAGAAGTTCTGCTTTTTCCGGATCAGCATCGATGATTTGCCATGTTCTACCGGCCATAACGAAACGTCGTGCTCGGCCGAGAGAATCGTCGCTGGCATCATTGTTTAGAGTCAGGACGAAGGCTTCGTCAACCGAGCCGAGAACGGTTCTAGTCACCGCATCTCGGACTCGGTATGAAATATCGTCAGGTATCATTGATATGTGCTCAACACGGTTTCTGCTTGAACGCCCGGCTGGAGAGAACCAGCCATTTTTGAGAGTCTCAGGAAGAACTTTGACCATAGAGGCTCTCCATTTTTTAGTATCGGATTCTTTCTGTTCCTCGTCCCAAGGTGGTCTTTCGGGCGGAATGTCACCTTTTGCGCGTGATGCTAATTCACGCCATAATTTCGCTGGCCAAGTCATCACGTCAGAATCTGCTGGTTCTTCGATTAGGCGAATCATCCAGCGATCGTTGAGGATGTGCAAAATTGCCAGGGTTGAATCATGATTCCACTCATGAAAAATTGTGCAATTTTGAATAATTTCTGTTGCAAATTTGAGAGGAACTACGCTTCTCTCAATAGCCATTTGAATGAATTGATTAGCAGCAACAATACCTGGGTCTGTACGCCATTCAATGCCTTCCAATTCACCGGCCATCGCACGTCGTGCGATGACACTACACTCTGAGATTCCATCTACTTCCCAAGCAAGAATTTCTCCTCGACCAGTTCCTCCTAGGTAATGCTCTGCACGTCCCATTCGTTGTAATAATCGGTCGACGGCGCGTGGACTCTGCAATTGATGAACGCGCCGAATTGAACCAATATCAATTCCAAGTTCGAGACTGCTCGTACAAATCATTCCGTGCATATCACCTTCCCTAAGGCGATTTTCCATAATTCGACGAGTTTCTGCAGCTAAACTTCCGTGATGAACTCCTAATATGATTTCGGGTGCGATTGCGCTCAGTCGTTGAGCAACTGTTTCTGCAGTTGAGCGTGAATTGACGAAAACGAGAGCTGGTGAATCAGCAATCAGTGAATTAGCAAGTCGTCGAAAAGCCGCGATGGATGAAGCTGAAACCGACCATTCAACAGAGAGAATTTCATCTTCAGGGTTCGGTATTTCATGATGAACTATTACATCGGTAGTTCGAGGTGCGGGGCCGAGAATATGTGTTGCTGTTTTTGACATAAATCCAGCGACTTCAGCGGGATTCCCTACAGTCGCTGATAAGCCAATTCGCTGAAACGGTGCACCGCATAAAGCTTCGATTCGCTCGAGTCCAACCATCAATTGAGCGCCCCGCTCGCTCGCCGCCAAGTCATGAACTTCATCGAGAACAACTGCCTTTACGCAGGATAGATGTTGTCGTAATCGAGAACCAAGCAACATTATCTGAGCTGTTTCTGGAGTAGTTACCAACAAATTTGGTGGATTTTTTGATTGACGAGTCCGCTCTTTCTGACTAGTGTCCCCATGCCGTAATCCAACGCTTAATCCAAGCGGTTCAAGCATAGAACTCAACCGACGATTGATATCGCGGTTGAGAGCGCGAAGTGGAGTCACATAGAGGATTGATAGCCCTTCCCAATTCTCTTCTAAGGCTCGAGTAACTAGGGGTAATATCGCAGCCTCTGTTTTTCCACTTCCAGTGGGTGCAACGAGGAGACGATCCTTTCCATCACAAAGTTCGGCACTCGACTCCTGTTGAATTGGAGTCAAATCCCATCCTAAACTGCTGATCAGTCCACGGACTTTCGGGTGAAGTGCGTTAAGCGCATCTTCCGACATAGTTCATCGGTGAGAGTGATGTGAAGAAAACCCTCCGTTAGCAGCATGTTCAACTGAGCGTCACAGCATAAGGGACTAAGACGCGAAGCATTACCCATAACTGGTTCAAATGGCAAGTCGAGGGGGGAAAAAAGCCGGTCGTTTTGAGTCCTGGTGGGAAAGCAAGAGTGATTCGCACTTCCAAATCATCACATATGTGACAATAATTTCGGTTGCATTGCTACTCTGGAGCATTATTTTCTTCATCATATTCTCTGGAGCTAGTGACCCAACCAAATCTAATTTGAGAAATTGGACTTGGTTAGGATTCTTCTTTGGCTCTATCGGAGCATTCTATGTTCTGCCTGAATTTTTTGTTTATCTGGGCGAGCGTCAGATTTTAGAAGATATTTTAGCGCTTGATTCACGCGCCGAAATCCTTCGCCGCCGAAAAGAAGGTGAAGATGCGGCAATTATGCTCGGCACACCGTTTATGGCAAGATTCCGTGGCTTGCTTGAATTACACGAGATTCCAGTAGGAAAGAAACTGGGAACGGAATCTCGCGCGCCGAATCGCTCAAGCGAAGGCAGTGATTTTATGTCAACCAACGGTTGGTGGAATGATTCCAACTCAATCCTTGCTGATAAATTACCAGGAATGAAAGCACTCGACAACATTAAATTCCACCGTTCAGCAATTATCGCTTCAGCTGGAATTGTTGGTTTTCTCATCTTCAATTCGCTCAGAGGTCTAGCCGTCAGCTCAACCGGCGCGCGGGATCATACAATCGATTTGACTGCGCGATTAGGCGGCGAAGCGAGTTTCCACGAAATTGCCCCTCACTTCGATGCTGTCAGCATGTTATTGATAGGATTCTTCGGATTAATTCTTTATTCAACCAAACCTGCATTCTCTGATGAAGAGGAGGAATAGGATGACTGCCTCGCAGGATTGGTTGCGTGAAGGAATGCTGGCTGCAGGTTTAGTTGGACTGCTACTCGGCTCGATGTTTTTGGCGACCGGATCTTTTCCCCCTATGGTAGTCGTAGAATCCGGTTCGATGATGCACGATCTAGATGACGGCGCAGTCGGCTCAATTGATCCTGGCGATCTCATTTTGGTAATGAATCCAGATCGTGTAGAAATCATCACATATGTCGAAGCGAAGCAAGTTGGAAATGAAAATTATGGTTACGAATCTCTTGGTATGGAGGGAGATGTGATTATTTATCGAAAGAATGGGGGCAGCGATACCCCAATCATTCACAGGGCTCTGCTCAAAGCGGTTGCTGAAACTACTGCACCTGCGCAAGGTGGAGCTTGTACGGCGGGCGTTTACGATGGTTTGGAGGATATTTGCATTCTAACTTGGTCAGTCCCTGGAACTGACATTAATGATGTCGAAGAAATTTCAATGACATTAGATTACTCATGCACTCCGCATGGTAATTTAGTAATCGATCGTTGGGTTCCAAACCATGAAGGATACCTGACAACCGGCGATAATTATCGGACAAATGGTTGTACGATTGATCAATTACGTGCGACTTCGAGCGATGCTGATGAGCAATGGATAAGAGGTCGAGGATTGAAAGATGAGAATGGCAATCCAGTAACGGCTGTTCGTGATATTTGGATTGAAGGAATATCTGCGACAGAAATCCCATGGATCGGTGCGATTAAACTATTTTTTTCTGGGACTTCTTCATCGGTGACCAGTAAATCTTGGAGTAATTTAGGCTTGTTATTCGCATCTGTAATTGCGGTACCGATGCTGTATGAAGCTATTTTTGAAAATCGGAAAACTGATTCTGATGAAGAAGAATGAGTTTTTCGAAGAGGCATAAATTAGATTAATTTTGGTAATAGAATTGGAAATAATACGATTATTAGCATGCCAATACTGCTGAAATTACTAATTTTTCCGGCTAAAGATTCAATCTGCATTGGGTGCATTTTTTTACTTAACATTGCAATCGTAGAGTGAATCGTATCGTGAACAATATGACCTCCATCGAAGGGAATCATTGGAATCAGGTTTGCGAATCCTAGGATGAAATTTATCCAAGCTAGCCAAAAGAGGAAATCGAACAATCCTAACATGCCTTCTGTGCCTAGACTAGATGCGACGAAACCATCTCCTGCTTTGATTAAAGCGCGCTCTTCTAGAGCCATAGTTTGGCCGTCATTAATGATTGGAATCCCCATTATGCCGAGCGGGCGCAGTAAGAATGAGAGGGAATTATAGACCAAGCCTGAATCTCCAACAGTCGATAATTCATAGTAATCGACTCCGCTCGTGCCAGCAGAAAGCCCACTTACTCCAAGGAATGCATTGCCTTCGTAAATCCCCCACAGGTCTAGAATCTCTGCGGTATCATCGAGGCAAGCCTGCTCTCCTTCACACATTCCGAGATAATATTGGCGTTGATCAGTAAGCGTCACACTAATCCTTCTCGCTTCCCTTTGCCCATTCTCATTTTCGTGAGATAGTACCGAAATCATCACCATATCCCCTGCTTGACTTTGATCGAGAGCATGTGAGAATGAATTGAAATCAGGGACCCATTGGCCATCGATATGGGTGATGATTTCGTATGGCAACAAACCGGCTTCAGAAGCACCGGTGTCATCAATAATCGCTCTTGCATGAACCCCTTCTTCTTGGGCAACAAAGCCCGATGCTGTCGCGGAGAGAATAATCAAGATCAGATATGTTGCGACAATATTGATCGACGGGCCTGCTGCATAAAGTCGGATTCTTTCTCGTCTAGGTGCTCGAACAATTTCTTCTAATTCAGGTTCAGCAAAGGCCCCCATCGGCAGTGGGCCAGCGAGAAGTAGGCCGAAACTTCGCAATCTCATGCCATGTACACGGGCTTGAATGCCATGGCTATATTCATGAATTACGAGAGCGACAATCAATGCTATTACCGGCCACCAAAATGGTACAAAACTCGTCACTCCAGGAATCAAGAGTAGATCCTTTGCTGGCAAACTTTGTTGTGGTGGCTCGATTACAGCAAAAACTGCTGTCGCCACCAGCAAGAAGATTACACCAAACATCATCAAAAAGCAAAGCCAAATTGAAAACTCACCAAATCCTCGCCAAAATTTTCGATACTGAGAAATTTTGTCAAGCAATATTTTTCCACGTTGAGTCCTAATCATCAGGATGAAACCCATTGCTCGAGTAGCATTCCAATCGTCGAGAGTTCCATTATTTTCGAGATGAATCAGCAAGAAATACCAGGCTGCTAAAATTGCAATTGCCCAGATAGGCATACCTAAAATATTGAGGAACCATAGAAAAACAATTGGTCCAAGGTAATCGAAACCTGACGATTGCCTCTCCTCCATCGGCTTTAGGCCGCGGATGATGTTCTTCAACCTGTGTGGCTCGATGCGCAATCAAAAAGACGGAGAGTCTCTACGGTCATTCATGGTCGATGCCGCGGATGATGATAATCGGAGCGATAATCGTAAACTTGATTCAATTAGACGAGAGCGTGAGAGCATCGAGAGGTTATTGCAACAAGCAAAGATGTCGAATCTTGTTGAAGAAGTGAAGAAACTGAATCAAGAATTCGATAGACTCGACGCCTTTTTATCGGGTGAACTGGATTGATATTGATCTGTTTCAGTCTCGATAATATTGCTGTAAATTGCAGCACTCGCTTGTAATGATTCAATCGAGCGAGCGCCATCAGAACGGCAGACTAGCGCGATGAACTTGTGTAAAGGAAGGCCTTTTTCCCAATCTAGGTGCGGCGTTCCGTTTCGAGTAAGTGGAAGGGCGGGGACACGTGAAGCGAGTCGGCGAGATTTTCCAGTCAAATTATCGACATTAACTCGAAATATTCTCCAACTATCCCCGCGGATACTTTTCAATCTATATGCATAAAATGGTTGTAAACCACACTTCTCGCCGATATTTACCAGAGCTTGATATTGTAACACGGTTCTACCAGAGAGGTACAATCGAGATTTTTTCGAGGATTTCACCTCGATTGGAAAGCACATGTCGCCGCGCAAGACCAACAAATCTCCAGTTCCTTCAGAACCGCTTCCTGGTGCGCGAACGACAAGAAATGGCCGTTGGCAAACCTGCATCATTTGTGCGCGTTGAGATTCTGTACAAGATCTTGTAACCGCGCGGACACCTTTCTCTTCACCAGCGAGAACCGAGCGTAATTCACGCTCGTAAATGCTGCTCATGCATCGAGCCAATTCTCAGGGTTATTGACGACATCGCTTGCAATCTCTGATTGGAGCGAATTCCGGCTGGTTCTGAGAATAGCCGGAATCAACTTTCAAGGGTACTTTCCTTTTCGGAATAGTCGTGTTTTATCGACTCCAGGAAATTGATCCTCAGATTCTCGATATACTGTCTTCATGTTATTCAAATAAGTATTATCGTCGGTGACAATCAATACCATATCGACTCCAGGGTCTTCTCCCTCGTCCATCCAAGCAAGGATGATTTCCATTGTCTTTCGGGCGTTTTCGCGATTAGGATAAGCGTATACATCGGTGCCGAGAGGTGGTAGAACTACCGTACTTCTGGGTTTTAATGCCGAAACTTCCTCGAACATTGCATCATATGATTTTTCGAGTAATTCTCGACGGTATTCATCTTGAGTCGGACGACGACAATCAGGACCTACGACATGAATTAGGTGCTCTGCTGGTAAATTGTAAGCAGAAGTAGTAACTGCATTACCTACTCCACAAGGTTGTGTATTCGTTTTTCTCTTCTCTTTCGCTATCTCGATACAGGCGGCGCGAAGTTCAGGCCCGGCTGCAAGTTGCATCTTTTCATCGAGGCCTTCACGGCCTGCTAGCCGATTATTTGCTGGCAATACCATGACATCACCTTCGACTCGAATAATATTTCCGAAGCATACGCGAACTTGGCCATACTTACACTCGCGGACTATGATGACCTCTGCCATGCAATCACAGAGCAACCCATATGCTTTGTATTCTTCTCAATACGATTCTCTAACGAGGGGGGCGAAGGTTTGATTGATGGCCGCGCTCACGGAGTGAACAATGTCAGTCGGTTATGTGCTCATCAATGTTGAACCAGGTTCGGAGATTAGTGTCTTCAATGTCACTTCTGCACTCCCATTTGTTAGCGATGCGAATCTTCTATTCGGTGACCACGATTTAATCGTAAAATTAGAAGCAGATAATATGGGTTCAATCGCTCGATTAGTTGTCGAATCTATTCGATCAGTCCCCGGTGTTTTGAACACAAAAACACTCGCTTGTGCTGAGATTGAATAAAATACTTGAAAAAATTGATGATTTTCTTCACCTCGGTATTTTTGAAAAAGTGCCAATAGAGGCGCAGTATGCCGTTTTCCGCCCATACCTTCATAATCTCTTTGAATAGGCGCGCGAATGGAGGATTGCTTTATGTCAGATAAAAAATATTTCGTATTGATGGAGAATGGAAAAGATACCACACAGGTGTTCGTAAGCAAGCAACCACGCGGCGCTGCCCTCAAAGCAGCTACGCGTGGACATACCGACATCCAACTGCGTGAGCGCGGCACAAACCGTGTTCACAACTTTGACGGTTGGACTGAAGTTGTAGCTAAGCCAGCGAATGGGCCTGCATGGTTACCGGCCAAGATCAAGAAGGCTAACGTGAAGAAAAACGGCATCACTCGTCTTTGAGTGATCATTTTTCACGCGCGACCTTGAATCGCACGTTTTACGGATTTACACAACCCCCCCGCCGGGCCTGCTCGGCGAGGGTATAATTCAATCAATTTTCTTCTAATTCGAAGATGATTTATTCAATTAGTTAAGGCGGTACAAAAGCGCCATTATCAACCTAGTTGCCTCATTCGCGCAAACCAAGTTTGCGAGCGATTAGAGCAAGAGGGTCGTAATATTCAGTAACGACTCTTTCCTTTAGTGGAATGATGGCGTTGTCAGTGATATTGATTCCAGCAGGGCAAACTTCGGTGCAACACCTAGTGATGTTACAGTAACCCAATCCGAAATCATCCTTAATTTCTGGGATACGGCTTTCGGTGTCGAGCGGGTGCATCTCTAATCCTGCGAGGCGTACGAAGAATCGTGGTCCAGCAAATTCGTCGAACTTCTGATGTTCTCGGAGAACGTGACAAGTGTTGACGCATAGCATGCATTCGATACATGAACGGAATTCTTGAATTCGGTCAGCCTCCTCTTGCTTGAATTCCCAATCGAGCCCTTCTGGGCCCTTGATTGGAACCATTTTCTTATTCATTTGATATGCCCAAGACATATCCGTGACGAGGTCCTTTGTCAGTGGAAATGCCTGCATTGGCTTAATTACAACAGGCTTTCCATTAGGCGTTTCTGCCATGATATCTTCCATTCGAGTCATGCACATTAGTCGCGCTATTCCGTTGACTTCTGCTGAGCAAGAGCCGCACTTTCCAGCCTTACAATTCCATCTGCAAGCGAGATCGGATGCGTGCTCGGCTTGGATTTTGTGAACAACGTCGAGAACGACCATTCCCTCATCCATCTCGACGGTATAATCCACCATCTCACCGAATGGATCGCCATCGTTATCTGGTTCTCCACGGAAGACTCGGAAAGTTACATCTTCAGACATTTCATTCCTCCTCGTGTAAATCGGCCTCATCTAGTAGTGCCTTCAGTTCTGGATTGATTGATGGGTATCTGCGGTACTCGATATTCATTGCGCCCGCCTCATCCATAGAGATAACTGAGTTGATTTTACCCCAATGGCTGTAATCAGGAACTGGGAAATCATCTCTTGTATGCCCGCCGCGCGATTCTTCTCTGTGTAAGGCTGCTAGAGCGCACATTCGACTAACATCGAGCATCGCACTGAGTTCGAGAGCTTGATGCCAGCCAGGATTGTAGATTCTGCTTCCTCCTGGGCTGGTTGCAGTTGCTCGCGATTCTAATTTATCGAGGTCACTCAATGATTCTTCCAGAAGTACCTTGGTTCGAATGATTCCAACTTTCTTTTGCATCATTTCACGAAGATCTTCGACAACCTTTGCTGGGTTCTCTCCACCTTCGCGGTTGAATGGGGCGAGGGTTTCAGCGATGACGTCAGCGATTTCGGCCTCGTCGATTTCAGTAAATCCATCGATATCAGCTGCAACTGCGGCTGCATTCTCTCCAGCAATCTTTCCGAAAACGAGTAAATCAGTTAATGAATTTCCACCTAAGCGGTTTGCTCCGTGCATACCCGTCGCGGCCTCACCTGCCGCGTAAAGTCGGCCGACAGTGGATTCTTGAGTTTCAGGATGAACTTTGACTCCACCCATCACATAATGCGCAGTAGGACCTACTTCCATCGGAGTTTTCGTGATGTCAACTGCTGCCAATTCTTTGAATTGATGATACATTCCTGGTAATTTCTTCTTGACTTGTTCCTCATCTCTCCAAGAAATATCAAGATAGGCTCCACCATGCTCACTCGCTCGACCAGCATCCTTCTCGGAATTAATCGCCTTAGCGACGACATCACGAGTAAGAAGTTCTGGTGGTCGGCGAACGGTCGCCAACTTGCCAGCGATAATTTCGTCGACCCACTCAAGAGCTTCTTTCTCGGTATCTGCAAATTCGCTCTTGTACATCTCTGGGACATAATTGAACATAAATCGTTCACCTTCAGAATTACGCAATATTCCACCTTCGCCACGAACACCCTCAGTGACGAGAATTCCTTTCACGCTTGGTGGCCAAATCATTCCAGTAGGGTGGAATTGAACGAATTCCATATCGCCCATTTCTGCTCCGGACCAATATGCTAGCGCGTGTCCTTCTCCGGTGTATTCCCAACTGCCAGAGCAAACCGCCCAGCAGCGAGTGATTCCACCGGTGGCGAGAATTATCGTTTTTGCCTTGAACACGTGAAGTGAACCATCGTTTCGGTCGTATGCGAAGCAGCCGGTGACATGTCCATTACTTTGGAATAGTCTTCGGACGGTGTATTCCATATAGACATCCATTCCCATGTGAACACCTTTTTCTTGTAAGGTTCGAATCAGTTCAAGTCCGGTGGCATCGCCGATATGTGCTAGCCTCGGATAGGTGTGTCCCCCGAAATTTCTCTGGTTGGTTTTGCCCTCTGGAGTGCGGTCAAAGACAGCCCCCCATGTTTCTAATTCGCGAATGCGGTCTGCTGCTTGCTGAGCGTGAATTTTTGCCATTCGCCAATCATTCAGGTACTTTCCACCCTTCATCGTATCACGAAAATGCATCTGCCAATTATCGCGTGGATCAGCATTGCCAAGAGCAGCAGCCGCGCCGCCCTCAGCCATTACGGTATGCGCTTTGCCGAGCATCGATTTACAAATCATCGCAACACTAGCGCCATTCTGACTCGCTTCAATCGCGGCGCGTAATCCAGCACCTCCAGCACCGATAACAACAACATCATGCTCGTGGACGATATAATCGGTGTTAATTTCAGACATTTCACAATCCTCCCCAGAGCATGATATCCGACCAGCCAAACATAGGATCAGTACAGGCATAGACGTAGAAGTCGGCGAACATGACCCAAAAGAGTGAGTAGAGTGCCCAATCCTTGTGGTGTTCGTTTAGTATGGTTGAGAATTTCCAGAGTTTGTACTTGAATCGGTTCATCGGAGTCGAAGTCCAGTCGTTTGAAGCACCTCCTACAAGATGGCGGAAGGCATGGCAACCCAAGGTGTATCCACCGAGGAGGATAACGTTGAGTGTGAGGACCAACGTTCCAACGCTAATGCCTAGAGCCGAAGCATCGCCGAGGTGGAAATTCATCGATAGCCAAACATCGTAGGAAAGGATTGGAAGATATGCGAGAGCAGCGTACATGAAGTAGCGGTGAAGATTTTGAATCAGTAAAAGTCCTGTTTCGCCAGAGTATTCATCCCACGGTTTTGATACCGCGCAGCCGGTCGGTTGTTGCATAAAAGCGCGATAATACGCTTTACGATAATAATAGCAAGTTCCTCGAAATCCGGCCGGGAAAATGAGGATAAACATTGCCGGACTCATCCACTGAAATTGAGGGGGAACCCAAGAATTCTCACCTGGTATGATTAGGGGACTAAACAGAGGGCTAAGGACATGAGAATGATTGTTCTCGATGGCCATAGTTCCATTACCATGGCCCACTCCTGCTGAGAGTCCAAAATCAGAAAAAATCCAAAAATCAGCTTCCATAAATCCTCGCCATGTAGAGTACGCAATCATGATACCAAGATAGGCGGCCATAGCAGTGGGTCCTTTCCACCATGCATCGACTCTGTCTGTGGCTCCGAAGCCTTTCTTCATTGGAAGTTTCATTCCGCTCGACATTGGGAAATCTCCTGACGCTCAAAGCGCAATGCCGATTGTCCATAAGTGATTGCATCGAAACCGTTCATCATGTCGAGCGATGGATTCAAATTAGTTCGGTATATTCCCTTATTGATATAGATGGATGGCTTAGGCGGCATGGGTGGAATCGAATCTTCAATTTGCCCAAATTGTGGTCATATGCCGGGTGCTTGGCTCCCCGGTTTTCCTTGTCCCGAGTGCGGCGAACTCTTTTTGTGAATCAGCGACTCGCTTCTTTTTTTTGAAGAAAAAGCCGTAGAATCCTTTCTTAAGCGAGGGAGGAATAGTCTGCATCGGCTTCTTCGAGTTCGATTTCATCGACATCCATCTGAGCGAGTTGCAACTTACCAGAGAGCTCGTCGTTGACTGCGTGCCAGTATGAATAAGCTTCAATAACCCAAATTCCTGACTCGCGAGTGCCGTTTCCGCTGCCCTTGACCCCACCGAATGGAAGGTGAGCCTCAGCGCCGGTGGTGGAGTTATTGATTCCAGTCATTCCAGCCTTGATTCCAATCTTGTAGCGGTATGCTTCTAGGCGGTCGTTTGTGTAGATCGCCGAAGAGAGACCGTATGGGCTAGCGTTAGCGAGGTGAAGCGCATGATCGAAGTCCTTTGCCTTGACGAGGGTTACAGCTGGTCCAAAAATCTCTTCGTGGAAGCATTCCATATCTTCTGTGACGTCTGCGTAAACATGTGGCCAGACATAGGAGCCTTCCGAAGGGTTCCCAAGGAAGTTGAGAGGTTTGTTGTCTTCTGTAATCATCCCTTCACCCCAAAGTTTGGTGGC
>CAWVXH010000016.1:0-20070 GCA_963934165.1 uncultured Candidatus Poseidoniales archaeon | reverse complement strand
GGTTGAATCAATTCTAATTTTTTATTTTGAATAACTTCTAAAGGTTTTAATTCTTCTTCCGGAATTTCAAATTTAGTCACAAACTCAGGTGCATCCTCTGGTTTGAGTTCATATTCTTCCTCCTCACCATCAACGGGTTCAGGATGGTCGACAGTCATCGCGAATATTGGATTTCCTTTCATTGTGACTCCGTCGTCATCATCATATTGTTGAATATCCATTGTGACGTCATCGATTTCAAAAGTCATCTTCGACCAATCGATGATTTCTTCATCATTATCATTATCGAAATCGGCTAGAAGTTCATCGAATAAGTTTCCTGCATCCGCCTCGGCTATTGTCGCATCTTGTTGATGAGCAGCCTTCTGAAGTTGGTATTGACAGGTGCTACAAGTCTCGGCATCGACTGGGTTTTTATGTTGACAAAGGGGGCATTCGATGCCAGCTGTTTCCTCCTTTCTCCACTTTTTAAAACGGTCAAAGACCATGGTGCACCCCCGTAAGACATCTGCACTCGCGAAAACATTCCGTATAATCCTCACTCGGTCATGGACTACCCATATTACGAGAAAATTAGAAGAAAACTCACGAGAAAGCGTGATGAGTTTGATTGTTCACGAGGGGGCGTGAGTGATGGTCGCGTGGATATGCCAGCACGGTTTCAGAGGAGCCAAGATCATCACGAAGCCTATCTAAAATTGATCCGATGGGAATTGGATGATGAGATGGATGCTGTGACTGAAAAGTTGCAAAATTGGCCTCAAAAAAAGCTTGAAGCAAATGGAATAACTATCTTCAATTTAGTTGGCAAGGCAGCAGGATGGTTATTCGGACAAAGGATTATCAAATTTACCAGTAAAAAACGCGGGCCACTTGGTGTACACCGATTTCGACAAGGTGATATTGTCTTACTTTCAAGGAAAGATCCGCTCAATGAATTACCAGTAGAAGGAGTAATTTCATCGACTAGTCGGGCTTCTATTAAGGTAATATTCTCCGATGTTCCAAAAGATCTGCGTAAAGATTCATGGAGACTTGACAAAGGTGCTAATCGGGTTGCTTTTGATCGAATGCGAGATGCATTGAACTCAGTCTTTGAAGAAGATGCAGGTGCCCCTTTGCGCGAATTGATTTTGGGATTAGTTCACGACCCAGTCGGTACCGCCTCTTTGATGCCAGAATTAGGTGGTGCACGAAATCGAACAACTACACTTGCTCCCGACCTCAACGAGCCGCAATTTTTAGCTGCTGAAGCAGCAATTTCTCGCCGGTTTACTTTGATTCAAGGCCCCCCAGGAACTGGGAAAACTCACACTGCAGTTAGAATTCTCGAAGCTTGGTCAAAACAAGATGTTGGTACAATTCTTGCTACTGCGGATTCAAATGTTGCCGTCGATAATTTACTTGAAGGATTGTTGGCCCGAGGAGTTCGCGTGATTCGGCTCGGGCAGCCGGTTAAAGTTCGAGCAAGCTTACGAGCAGCAACCGTAGATGCCCATATGGAAAATCATCCTTTACGGCGAGATTTAGATGCCCAATTAGAATTAAATGAAAAACTCAATCGTCGAATTAGTTCTATGAAAGGAAAGGAGAAAGGGCTCGCTCATCGAGATTTAAAACTCGGTTGGAAAGAGGTTAGAAAAATTGAAAATCAGATGCGTGATGATATACTTGATCGCGCCCAAGTTCTCTGTTGTACCTGTATTGGTTCAGGCCATACTTTGCTTGATGGAAGAAGATTTCCTCAAGTTCTAATCGATGAAGCCACGCAAGCAACTGAACCCGCAGCTCTAGTTCCACTGATTCGCGGTGCGCGCCAAGTTGTTCTCGTCGGTGACCATCGGCAATTACCGCCAACAGTGATTTCGTATCGGGCGGAAAACGGTGGGCTGCGGCGCTCTTTATTCGAAAGAATGGTCGAAATGGGGATTGAACCATATCTTCTGACCAAACAGTATCGAATGCATCCAGCAATCTCAAAATTTCCTAATGACCAATTCTACAATGGTCGGTTAGAAGATGGGGTCAGCGCAGCAAACCGTGCGGCACCCGCTGGACTTCTTTGGCCGGATTGGGATAATCCAGTTGCATTCCTACCGGTAAAGGGCGGAGAACTGGTTTCACCGGATGGCACATCGAGAGAAAATCCAACAGAAGTCTCTTGGATTATTCGACTTCTCGATGATTTTCTCGATGCCGGTGAATTAGAGAAAGGAGACATTGGGGTAATCACACCATATGCAGGCCAGGTTCGGGCGATTCGGCATAGCATGCGTGAGGACTTAGATGATATTGAGGTTAGGAGCGTAGACGGCTATCAAGGGCGAGAAAAAGAAGTCATCATATTTTCATGTGTAAGATCAAATGATGATGGCAATATCGGCTTCCTCTCTGATCCGCGTCGACTGAATGTTGCATTGACAAGAGCGAAGCGAGGTCTAATCGTCATCGGCGATCCGGATACGCTCCGCAGCGATCCGATTTGGACAAAATGGTTAGAGTATGTTAGCAGTCGGAACTTTGAGGCGTGGCACCTTCTCGGAATGGCTTGAGAGTGCATAAAATGTCAGACCATGATTCTCCAATTTCATTATCTGGTTCAGCAACAAATTTAGCAAAATCGATCGTTGCTGAAGACGGGGGGCATTGGCCAGTTCCTGAAGGCACAATCCTCGCTTCTGCAGTACGCAGACTTACTGCATTTGTTCTCGATAGCATAATTGTTTCATCGATTTTGATGGTTGCAACTAAAGGATATTTGATTAATGCGTGGAACCTAACAATTTGGGCATCAAAGGATTTTCATTTTTCGCTCGCTATGGTTTCGATTTTACTAGTAAGCCACTGGCTTTATTGGCGCTTAACAGGCATTCACTACTCCCGCTCTTTAGGACAAAAAATGATGGGGCTAGCCGTCGTTGCTGAAGATGGCTCTGAGATGACGAGCGAGATGTGGGACCGGCGATCTGCTCGGAAGCTCCTCTATCTTATTTTTCCTTTCAGCGCTTACTTTGGCGGGTATGATTTGCTGAGAATTATCCGCCGACACACTCATCAATCAAATGTCGATTTACACGTTGGTTCAATCGTAGTCCATTCGTTCTCTTTGCCACCAGCAATGCGCCAACACATCAAGTAGGTGAGTAAATGGAAAATGCGATTGCAGTAGTCGAGGCTGGTGGAATCATTGTCTATCCAACATCGACTCAGCCGGCTCTCGGATGTCTACCAACATCGACTGCACTCGATAAATTATTTTCTGCAAAAAACCGCTCTGCAGAAATGCCAGTTAGCATAGGTGTCGCTAATCTTTCACAGGCGGCGACACTCGTTGAAGTTCCTGAATATTTGGAAGGATTTCTGGCATCATTTCCAGAAGGAGCAATTACAGTAATCCTGGCCGCTCTGAATCCTTTGGATTCGCGTTTAGGAGGTAAAAAAATTGCTATTCGAGTTGTTTCTCATCCAACTGCGAAGACTTTGTTGCAAAAAGTTGGCCCTCTCACTGCAACTTCCGCAAATATCAGTGGTGAAAATCCATACTCGAATTGTGAGGATTCGGCAATTGCTCTCTCCAAAGGGAAGAAAGATATCGCATTCATCGATGGAATTTGCCCCAATGGGGCACCCAGCACCTTGATATCATGGCATTCTGCCTGTGACTCACCCGCGTATCCGGACATCGACATATTGAGAGAAGGATTAGTAAAGAAATTGGAGATTCAAGCATGGTTGAAGAATCGGATTTGAAACAATGGCGAGATGCTGGCCATGTTGCTCGCCGAACCCTAGAAGGCATTAAAGACGAGATTACCGAAGGAAAACCTTGGATTGATGTCATCGATTCGGCTGAGAGATTTATTCGCCGACACGGTGGAGAAGCTGCTTTCCCCGTTACGATTTCGGTCAATGAGATCGCGGCTCACTTCACAGCCGATCATCTGAACCGACCGCCTGAGGGCTGGGAAGAGCCGATGGTTTTTCAGAATGGTGATCTCGTCAAACTTGATGTCGGCGTTCATATCAAAGGTGCTCTAGCAGATAATGCGATGACGATTGAAGTTGGAAATGGCGGAAATCACACCGAGCAGATTAAGGCTGCTCGAGAATCACGGGATGCTGCTATTGAGATGATGCATCCCGGTGTTGAATGGCACAAGATTGGAGCAGCCGCGGAACAGGTCAATACCGATGCTGGTTTCGAATCGGTTCGCAATCTCTGTGGTCATCAATTGGAGAGATGGAATCTACACGCAGGCACATCGGTTCCATCATATGCCTGCGGAACTAATTCTAGCTTCAAGGGTGGAACTGAGGTTGGCGGGATCTACGCAATTGAACCATTCAATACTACAGGAAAAACTGGAATGATAGAGAATATTCCCCCAGCGGGATCAGCAAATATTCTTCGAATAACAGGGAATGTAAAAATCCGGAAAGCACTCTCCAAAGGTAAACTCAAACCACTCGGAGCAACCCTCGCTCGATACATGGAAGAGCGATATAACACTCTACCATTCGCTGAAAGATGGGCATATCCATTATTAGAGAAACCTTTCCCAGATGAAGATGATGAATCAATTCAGAAAAAATGGAATGCATTGATCAAGAAACTAATTTCTATTCGTTTCTTGGAAGTTTACGCCGCACTCAGAGATGTCGACGGCGGCAATGTCGGACAATTCGAACACACAGTCATCGTTACAGAAGGTGGACCTGAAGTTCTTACCGTCGCTTGAATTAGTTGCAATCCATCGTTTTCGCAAATTTCTAAGATATTTCGCATAACGATTATCAATCGAACACCCGTATCAGAGTTCGTACAGGGACGTTAGGTTCTGTTGAGTGCATCCCATCCCCTCGCTAATATCTCTCGCTCTGTACACCTAAATTCAAGTGGCCGTCAGGCATTTATGGCAAAAATTACAGAAAGTTCCTTTCAATGAACACACATCTCGAAGCATGCCGGGAGGTGACGCGGACCATGATGGGGGTTTCGCTGGCGATGAATTTGATGAAGAGTGGGACGAATCCTGGGATGTAGAAATTGAGGAAGGATTCGATTTCATCGAAATCGCAAAATCAACTCTTAAATTCTTAATCCGATTTAGATTACCACTGATTGCGATACTATTCGTTGGAATATTAATTGGCTCAGCAACGGTAGTCATTCCGATGATTTTTGAAAAAGAAGAGGCGATTGGCCCACAATCCTACTTCTGGAGGTTTGATGTTGAACGAGTAATCGGAGGGGCTGAACACAGCGTATTTGTCGAAGACGGAACTACCGAAGAAATCTCCTTCGCCTTTGAACAACCAACCAATGTTTCATATGTCTATGTAGGTGCACATTTTAGCGAAAATAATGAAAATATTGGAGTTAATCTGTGTGATTATGTGACCGTTGTCATCAATTTGCAAACCGTCAACCGTACCGAAAGATATGATACTAGTCAAACTGAATCACGAACCAATGATTGCAACGTAGAAGGTGATGCGATTTGGTACCATTACAACCTCACCCTTCCTCCAATTATTGAATTCGAAGGAACCGAAGAAGAAGCTCTGTCCCATTGGGAAAATGTTGTGGGAACCGGCGTTGGTGTTTGGGTCATCGAGATTACTGTTGATACTCAATCTATTCTAGTCGATGAAGGTGAGGATGTGGATATCACGATTAATTTTGAAGAGTTTCGTGTCTCAATGGTCATCATCGAAGAGGAAGATAACCCTCAAGTCGAGTCTTGATGGCTTACTTGAGTGGAGTGAATTCAAGCCTTTTTCAGGCTCCGATTTCTGTATTATCAGCACGTCCAAATAGAGTTACAGCGATGATTGCTGAGAAAATCAAAAACATTCCTAATGCCTGTTGCGTTGAGGGTGTTTCAGAAAGTAAAAGAATACCCCATAAAATGGTAAGAATCGGTTGAAGAAGAACTGCAAAAGATGTATGGGCAGCAGGGAGGCGAGGGAGTGCATAGGTAATCGCTATCCAACCTATAACTTGGCAAGAAAGTGCGAGAATTAGTAGCCAACCATGACCTGGGAATGTAATTGAAAAGTCTAGAGGTTCAATCCCACTGCTTGATAATGGCAAAAGGCCGACTAAAAGTAGACCACTGGCAGCGCCGGCTGTAGCGTCTAGTTGGAGATTTACTGATGGCGCTTGGGCGCGATTGGAGTACCTATAGAGAATTAAGAAAGACGAGTAGAATATTGCTGCAAACACGCCCCCTATTACTCCTTTCACTGGATCAGAACCGTATGGATTCTCATCCCAAATTCCTGAAATTAACAGTAACCCGAGCATAACCACAGGTAGAGCAAAGAGAATGTAGCGATTTGGTCTCTCTCCAAACAGCCACCAACTTGCTAATGTTACGATAATAACTTGTGAATTACCAATCATGGTAGCAATTCCACTTCCAATGAAATCTATAGCACTGTGGTATCCAACGAAATCAATGGCGAGAAGAACTCCGGCTCCAAAGGCTAGCATACGATCTCGTCTATTTCGTAAATCATTACGTTTCAGTAACCAAACTAATGCTACGAGCATCGGCAATGCGTAGAACATTCGAAAGAATGCCCCGGTTAACGGCGCTGTGTCAGATTGAATGTACAATAGCGGAGCAAAAGAAATCAGAGTAGCTCCCGCTAAAGCGATAACCATGGTACGACGGCCTTCTGTGACCGCTGTCATATGAGCACCTCAATCGGATGCTGCATCGCCTTCGGCAATCATCTTTTGTAATTCGCCGCTTTCATACATTTCCAGAGCGATGTCCGAACCACCAATCAGTTCTCCATGAATGTAAATTTGTGGCATTGTTGGAAAATCTGCCCAAGCACAAACCGATGATATCGCCCTTGGATCAGTGAGAATATTGATGCTAGCAAAGGGTCCACCAACCTGTTGTAATACCTGAGCGGCACGATTACTGAATCCGCATTTAGGCTCTTCCGGTGTACCTTTCATGAACAAAACGATTGAATGTTCGTCGACGATTGCTTGCAATTCTTCTGGTGTCCAATTAAAATTCATGTTTTTCACTCCTTTTTCTCTCTACGAATATGAACTCCGAAGAATTCAGGTTGTTTTTCTCCATGTGGATCAAACTTGGTATCTCCCAATGCATCTCCCTGATCAGGAGTCATGCACTTTAGGTCGAGTGCGTGTACAGTATTTGTCGCAATATACTGTTTGAAGTGTGTGAGAATCGGGCGTTGACGTTGTAACGGGCGTTGACCTTCGTAAGATTTTGAAATTACTCTAACGTGAAAGTGATCGCCCGTTCCGTGTAAATCGGTAGCTTCGATGATAGCATCTGGAACAACTTTGCCGACCTCATCAACCATCCACTGCTCTGTTACCATACAACCCGCTGATAAGGAAGGTATGCTTTGAATGCTCGCTGTGAATTCATAGAAAGAAAAACTGTATTTTATGAAATTATTCCGAGCGCATCATTGATTTGTGCAAGATTTTCTTTGATTGTACCATTATCATTAATGACACCACTGCCGATAACTGCCACCTCGATTCCCCACTCGGAAACCTGGGCTGAATTGTGATGCTTAATCCCACCATCAATCATCAATTTTGTCGCACGGCCACCGGCAGCAATTTGTTTATCTATCGCCGCACGAAATTGTCGGACCTTTCCTTCCATTTCTGCCATGAACGATTGGCCGCCCATTCCAGGTACTACCGACATCACAAGAACGAGGTCCAAATCGGCTAAAAGTGGTAATATCATATCGGCAGAAGTAGCTGGATTAAGCACCGCCCCAGCTTGACATTCGGCCTCGTGTAAATTATTAATCAAGGCCGGAAAATCATCGACTGCTTCAACGTGAGCAATTACCAAATTAACTCCTGCATCGACGTATTGCGACCATGTTTCTTCTGCGTTAGTAACCATCAAATGGCAATCGATAAAAATGTCTTTACCCACTCGATTACGCACAGATTTGATTAGAGCAGGCCCAAATGTAATCGTTTTGTTAACTACCCAATTTCCATCCATTACATCGAGATGAATCCACTCAATTCCAGCATCTATCGCTTCATCAAGTGTTTCGCCGAGAGCAGTATAATCAGCTGTCAAAATACTCGGTGCGACCTGCATCTTCGTCTTCCTCATTAGGTAGGGAGTGGTAACTACTTCTCAATCATTGTGTTTGAGTGGAAAGAATGTCGTCAATTTCATTTTCGATAATTAAAGAATGTTTTCTTTTAAAAATAGTGAAAGTTAAAGCAAATTGTTCATAGAACAGCGGTCATCCGGAGTGAATATAGGTGAGTGAAATGGGCAGAGTAGTTAATGCGAGTGATGCGGATTATGATATGATAACAAAGAGTTCGGAATGGGTATTAGTTGACTTCTGGGCACCATGGTGTGGACCTTGCAAAATGATTGCGCCATCTCTTGAGCAAATTGCTAACGAGCGCGATATTACAATCGCTAAAGTCAATACCGATACTAACCAATTAAAGATGGGTCAATTTGGCTTCCGTGGAATTCCTGCACTGGTTCTTTACCATAATGGTCAGCCAGTAGATCAACAGGCAGGGGCTTTGCCAAAGGCTGGTTTCGATGATTGGTTAAACCGCCACATGAACTGATTCAGATTACTTCTGAAAGACGCTTTGCTCTCTCTTCATGGGGCGCACCTACTTCTCGAAGCAAGCGCGAGCGCAATGCTTCGTGTAACCACATTCCGTCTTCTAATTCAAGCATCAGTCCACGCTCAAGCAAATTTGCTGGCGGCTCTCCATCAAACTCTGCTGCTTTGGCCAGAGCACCCCATGGCACCGGACGGTCTGCAACTGCGAGAAGAGCGAGAAGGTCGCGGTGGCCCTTAGGTAATACATCAAGGATTTCTTCATCGAGAAATCGAAGCCAATCTGCATGAAGTGTTTTACCGTATAATTCTAGCAATTCGACTGCCAAAGGGTGACCACCTGTAGCTCGATGAATCTCTTCCGCAGGTGCATCATTTGGTAGATCGATAAAGTCAATCCACTCAGCAATTTCATTGAGGGTTAAGCCGGTTAGAACCATTTCTTCTACCCGGCTCCTAGTGTGGACATCGCGTCGATCATAAAATGCTAAATTCGTTCGACTAATCAGCAATAATCTAACCGATGTTGCTTCAGCTACCTGTAATAATGCACCGAAAAGGTGAGCCCCTTCGGAACCGATATTATGAACGTCGTCCAATAAGATTAGCAAACCTTCCAAATCATCTTTTCGCAGATTATTATCATCGTTTATATGAGCGATTAATCGACGTCGAAAAATATCCAAATTCAATCCAGCGCCGGGCTTCAAAGGCAATGATTCGAGAATCCCATATGGATCCTCAGTTTCACCTTCAGAACCTATTCCAAGCCGGTGAAGCAAACTCGTAGCAATACCCAATGGAGTGTCCCATGGCTGGCAAGGATAGTACATCACCCCTAGGTTTGGAGAACGGCCAAGAACATCATCTACCCAGTGAGAGAGAAGTGTGGTCTTACCGCAACCAGCGATGCCTGAAAGCACAAACATCGGTGTCGCTGAATCATACCATGAGTTGAGTCGCGATTTTTCATCGACCCGCCCATGGACCGTTCTGGTTTCTGGTGGCCGAACATGATATGTCGAATGAGCACCAGACAGAAGTTTGAGTGATCCAGGTTCACTGGTTGGCGCAGATTCTGAGCGGATGATTGCGCCGAATCGAATGTCCCCAAAATTCAGTACACCCTCGTGTTGAGCGTGCATTAATACCTGTAATAATGTCAAACCAGTTTGAAGATGCTCTGCGGCTTTATCAGCACGAATTTCCAAAAGTTTGCCTTCGCGCTCACGAATTAAAACCATCATACTACGAAGCTTTTCAATCCGGTTTCTAGCCTCTGTACGACCTTCATCGGTCAACTGCCAAGTCTTCTGCCGTCGCTCATCTCCCCTGATTGTGCGAGTATATTCACTGACTAGCCCATCCTGAATTAATTCACGCATTGCTCGGGACACATTAGGCGGATGAAGTGCACAAACTTCGGCTATACCAGGACGGGTCATTTCAAAACTTACCAGATAGTGATCGGCTTGGTGATCTTGTTCCCAAAGATGCAGTAAAATACGATCTGCGACGGCGACATTGATTCTCACATCGCCACTCGCCATTGCCTCTGCGTAGACAAAACAGGCATCAAGAGTTCGGGCATCTGTTGAGATGCAATCAACTCATTCTTCAGGGGTGCATTGTGGATATTCTGCTTGCATTGGAGGTGAAAACAAATCATCACAATCGCGCTGAATAACAGATAAGCTTAGCACGCTTGTCGTATCCAATGCTAAGGTAACTGGCATAATTGAAACTGGACTTGGGACATAATCCTCACCTGTTTGAGAAATAATCAGATGAATTCCGTCATCTGCAGGAATTACAACATCCATCCCGAAAAATTCCATTTTAGCCACAACGGTTTCACCGGGTGAAAGTGTTTCTCCATCCTTTCCACCATCATGGAAACGCAGGTCCATCACCGCATGACCAAGGTGCATGCCAGTGCTTGCTTGAACCATTTCAACGAAGAGATGACCACCGGTTGCTAGGAACGAAATTGTTGCAGTTACATGGAATGTCGGTGTGCCAACAATTCTCGTTTCATACTCAAAGAATGGACATTCCATGCGCAGTTCTGAGGTGGATGTTATCGTTTCTCCACCGCCTATAATCGAACAATCATCCATTGTATAAGGCAACCACATCTGGTCGAGGGGGGGATAGGAATCTTCGACTCGCCAGCCGCCCATATTATCTTGTATTTCAGCAATCAATCGTGGCTGAGGGCCATCGTTCTTTAGATAGAAATCAAACCATTCCAACAAATCATCAGCCCAATCCCAACGCAATGTGAATGGGAGTGCTTCAGCGCCCCTACCGCTGCTCAATCCTTCGTGACCACTTCGGCGGTCAGGGTAATCATGCCCCCATTGGCCATACAATCCTTTGACATCAAAGCCAGCATCTCGGAGAAGTTGGTGGGTTGGGAATGCCATATGAGGATCAACATTCCAATCTTGCATACCGTGAACGATGTATACAGAGCCATTGTAATTCGCTAAAGCACGGCTGAGAAAAGTTCGCTCTTCCCAGTAATCACTACCTGTCCAGCCTAAATTATCACCGGTAATATAAGCACCTGGACCCGCATAATAGCCCTCTAAATACCCTTCACAAATATTTTCAACATCTTCTAAATCACCGTCGATGCCGAAGCTTCCATAGACGCCATTGTGCATTATCGCACCGCGTGCTTCCATGCTACCATTACGCCACATTAAGTCATGGGCGCCAATTAAACCAGACATTGGCACGATAGTCTTGAGATATTGTGAACCCATCGCTGCCGCCTCCCAAGGAGTTGACCCGTCGTATGATTTTCCGATGATGCCGACGGCACCATTCGAGAACGGTGCTTGACCAAGATATTCGACAGCAGCGTGGATTCCTTCCTGTTCATCATAGCCCATCAAATCCATGCAATGATTTGATTCACCTGTACCAAATACGCTAATCTGGGCAACACCATAACCGTGTGGAACGAAATTTTCGATAAGGAAACGACCAAGGCGATCTGCAGGTGTTAGAGCATCTGTATCACCATCATCGTAATATGGACCAATTTCGGACAAAATTGGAACTTTACATTCATCAGCGATTTCAGCTGAGTCATAATCACATCCTTCAATAATAGGTAACCACAATCCCATGTGGACTTCTGCGCCACCGGTCACCCCTGCTCCACCATCAGAAACTGAAATTGCTGGGACTGGGACGTAAATCGAGCGTACTTCACCAATTACATACGAACCATTTATCGAAACTCGACTGAAAACATCATCATCTCGATAAACCAAATTAGCTCGATCCTCGACTGCAGCAAGCCAGTGTTCCCCCTCTTCCTCGCCACCGGTCAAAACCTCACTGCCAAAGCAACCCGACAGAGTCGGAGTAAGCAGAATTAGAATGAGGAGCGAGCTCAATGATCGGTTTTTCACGCGCTTTGCGCGTCTTGGACCACTCAAGACTGTTCTGATGGCGAGAGTCAATGAAGAATAGTGTGAAATTAGAGATTATCATGAATCTAGACAATTAAAATCTAGTAGCCTACAAGGTGAATCCAATCTAATCTCAGCGCTGACAAATTTGATGTAGCGCTGTTCCTCATTCTCCTCAAACGGATGCAAACCAATATTCTGCTGGTAAGCGATACCGAGACGGGTTCCATCTGCACTGATTACCATCTCGAAGAAATCATGCAAAGCGTGTGTATCTCCTTCAATCTCCTCGTAAGCAGTTACTGTGTGTAGTGGTGTAGAGTCAGCGACAGAAAACGCCCAAGTATCGTTTTCTTGAGGTGTTTGGAGGGCACCAGCGTAAAGGAACCATTGCTTGCCAGCGGTATAATCATCCTCACTACTATTTTGGTCAAAATCAAGGCCATAAAAAGTGATTGCCATCACATCATTGTCCGAAATTGAAACGAATGGATACATGCTTATTCCGCGTTCAAAAGGAGTGATTTTCCAAGATGACCAGTTCAGTCCTCTGTCGTATGAAACAGCTATCCACATATCCCATGACCCTGTTCCGCCATTTGGACAATCTGCCCAAATTACTGCAACTGTTCCATTCTCATTGGTCTCAACAACTGGGTACCCTTCGGGGCAGTTTCCATTTCTTGGACCGAGGGCGATGGGATCCTGCCAAGTGCCATCTGATGGGCTCGGACCAGTCCCTCTTCCGTAATCGTCTGAAATTCGAATTTGCACTGTTCCGCTGCTTGAATCAGCATTCTCTTGTGCGACGTAAACATAGGTTCCATTTTGTTCGGAGGCAATTGTCGACCAGCCGCCGGGCATTGCATAACACTGGCTAAATGATGCGCCGCCGTTTTCTGAATGATAATACCAGTAGCGACCACTATCTCCACTGCATTCGGGTGGACTCGCTCCTGAATTCCCAAGGTAGTGAACTATGCCATCTCCTTGGGCTGCGACCCACGGTCTGTCATCTGCTGCCATCGTATTCATCCGGTCACAGATGCCTCCTTCGTAGGTATTTCCACCAGCGGTGAATTTGTGCCACCAATTATCTTCCAAAGTAGTATCGAGGTAGTATATCACATCCTCTCCGTCGACTGCGATATCACCTTCATCACCGAGGCACTCCGAGCCTCCCGCGATGTAATTAGCAGTCAGATGATTGCCCGGAGTTGGTTCGAAATTTTCCCCTGGCCCCCAAGTCAAACCACCATCATTTGAAATCCAAAACCAACTGGCCCAATAATCCCAAGATGTATCACGACCATCTTCACACGCATACCAAAGACCGAGATCGCCACCAAGAATTGGCCCGAAAGGAGTCGCTTCACCGCCCCAGCGCAAATCTTTGTGGGCGGTAATGAACATATTACCTTCTGAATCCATAGCAAGGCTAGGTTCGTAACCGACACCAAATTCAGGTAAATCTTGACCATTTGATTCATCGATGCACTCTTCCGCACGCGGCATAAAAACCGCCTCATTCCATTCAAGAACGAGGGCATTTCGTTGCCCATCATCATTATTGATAATGAAATTCGTAGAAATCGATATGAGTGAAACTGCTAGGACGATAGTGACGACAATAATAACCGAAATACTACCAAATACAAATCGATGGATTTGTCGCAGATCGCTGGCCGCGTCAAAAATACCCCAAGCATACTCAATTAGCTCGCGCATTAGCCATCCGTCAACGGTAACCTTCTAAGTGTTCGTTCATAGATGAGTTCATGAGCAACGGCATTAAGCGGTTCTCGTGGAAGAATCCGACCGACGGAAATTGCTACGCTTACAGCGTATGGAAGCAACTGAAAAAGAGGTTTACCACCGGCTTGCCAAGCAACAAAAAGACCCTCTAAATGCAGCAATTCTTGAAGGAATCGCCCTAGAAGAGGAGCGACACGAATCCATAATTGCAGAAATGACTGGTGAAACAGTAAATCCGGCAATGTTTAGGGTCTGGCTACAAGTCATTTTGGCTAAATTTCTTGGATTAACCTTTTCTGTCAAAATGATGGAAAAAATCGAACGGGATGTCTCTGCAGAATATCGAAAACTTGGACTTCATGATATCGCTGACGAAGAAGATGCCCATGAAGAGAAATTGATAGAGATGCTCGAAGAAGATGCTTTGCTTTACCTCGGAAGTGTGATTCTTGGATTATCCGATGCATTGGTCGAACTAACCGGCGCATTAGCGGGCCTTACATTTGCGTTTCAATCACTAAATTTGGTCGCACTGGCCGGACTTGTTACAGGTATTGCGGCATCTTTCAGCATGGCTGCATCAGAATATCTCTCTACAAAAGAAGAGTCGGATGGACGATCCCCGTTCAAAGCCGCTGGATTTACCGGCATATCTTACATCATCACAGTATTCTTACTAGTAATGCCCTATTTGCTCCTACAAGCAGATGATCCGTTTCGTTACGGCCTTGCACCACATGTCCAAGCTCTTGGATGCACACTCGCCATCGGTTTCACTATAATTGCTACATTCAATGGATATGTCGCCATTGCACAAGATGAACCATTCGGTAAAAGATTTGTAGAAATGGCGGGAATTTTGATTGTCGTCAGCGTAATTTCATTCGTAATCGGCATTGCGCTACGTTCATGGTTTGGCGTCGAAATTTAGTCAACCTAAATTGAATTCCCTTCATAGAAGGGTTTGATGATGCAGGCCCTCTCGTTAACTCCATGAATGCATACGATGAACTACTCGCACGACTGAAAGATATCGATTTGATTTCACAAATCGGCGGACTACTCGGCTGGGATCAGGAAGTGATGATGCCGCCGAAAGCAGCAGCACTCAGAGCCGAACAAATATCGTGGATTTCAAAGACTGGCCATTTGAAAATGACCGATTCGAGAATTGGCGAATTACTCGACGAACTAGAAGCTCGTGAAGATATGGATGAAGTCCAAGTAGGAAATGTTCGGCTCGCCCGAGATAGTTACGATAAAGCGACAAAATTACCGACTGATTTTGTAGGTGAACTCGCGAAACATCAATCAAAATCTCAGATTTCCTGGACCGAAGCTCGTGCCAAAGATGACTTCTCTATCTTTCGCGATGATCTTGTAAAGATGGTTGAGATGAGCCGACAGAAGGCGGATTATCTCGGTTACGAAGATCTGCGTTACGATGCTCTGCTCGATCTTTATGAATCAGGTCTAACAGTTGCTCGTGTCGACCCACTTTTCGCGGGACTGCGTGAAAATGTCGCACCTCTCGTCAAAGCTGTAGTCGATAGCGGAAAGAGGCCAAACATGTCTTTTGTTGAAGAAAACAAGTGGGGTCAATCTGGTCAAGAAGCGCTTTCACACGCTGTTTCCGAAACCGTTGGTTTCGACTTTACTGCAGGCCGCCGTGACGCATCTACCCACCCATTCTGCGGTGGCTCAAATCCAGACGATGTTCGATGGACGACCAGATATAGCGAGAGTGATCCATTCGGCTCACTTTATGGGTCGATGCACGAAACTGGCCACGGACTCTACGAACAGGGCAGGCCACGCGACCTTGATTTCCAACCTACAGGAAATGCAAACGGACTCGGTGTGCACGAGAGCCAAAGTCGGCTTTGGGAAAACCAAGTTGGTCGAAGCAGAGAATTTTGTGAATGGGCTTTACCGTTATGGCAAGAAAGCTTTCCCGAATTTATGGAGGGTGTGAGTGCAGAGGATCTGTGGCGAGCTGTGAATTTAGTTGAGCCGAGTTTGATTCGAGTCGAAGCCGACGAGGCGACTTACAATCTGCATATTATGATTCGATATGAAGTCGAAAAGCAATTGATTGCTGGCGAAATCGAAGTCGATGACCTCCCACAAGTTTGGGATGATATGTATGAAGAATTCTTGGGAATCAGAGCACCAAACCACACCTTAGGAGTCCTACAAGACATCCACTGGTCATTTGGTGCCTTCGGATATTTCCCGACCTATACATTGGGCAACCTCTACTCGGCTCAGTTGTTAGAAGCTGCCCGCAAGGTGCTTCCAGATCACGATGAGCAGATGCGTCGAGGAGAATTTGGACCGCTTTTGGCGTGGATGCGCGAGCATGTTCACGCGCGTGGTAGTATTCTCGAGCCAGCCGCTCTAATCGAAGAGGCGACCGGTTCACCACCTTCACCAGATGCATTTGTTGCGTATTTACGAGATAAAATTGAGCGACTTTACGGTGTGTCAGCATAAGACAATTGCAACGGAAGCGAGAAAACAAACGACGCTTAGCATCGACCATGGCGAAGCGAAGTATTTCGAATCTAGCTTCGTTCATTCGCGACATTGGTAGTTCTTGTTCCGCGGTTAGAATTATCGATGATGTATTAATTGCTGGCTCAAAAAATGGCAAATTGAATGGCTGGTCAACTTCGACTGGTGAACTGTTATGGAGTGTCGAAATCGATGGTATCATCGCTGATTTCGATTTCGATAATGATACAATTTACACGACCGGGCCGAACAAACTATTCGCATTCTCAACAAATACCGGTGAAATGTTGTGGAATGAAAAAATCGAAGGTGGGGGTGACTTTGTACGAGTTATCGATGGAGAAATTTGGGTCACATCTTCAGTGTATAATATCGAATTACTTGATTTTATCGAGGCAACGACCCAGCGATTTTCTAGAAATGGGAAATTACTAGAAAAGTGGACCTTTGACGAACGCCCTTGGTTCCTCGGCGCGACACAAGGAGGTGTTCTCCTCGGCTTGGGTCGCCCTCGTTGTGGTGGAATTAGGATTCTACCTGGTGAAATGTCTAAGCATTTTTTGCTGAGTAGCAAGCAACCTGTGACTTCAGGAACTGATTCGGCTGACCGAATACATTTCGGTCATTCCGATGGAACTGTAAGCACTATCGATTGCAAATCTTTGAAGATTCTCGATACCGCCCATCCCTCGAACTCTCTCGCCACTTCGATTACAAATTCAGAAAATGGTTGGATATCTGGCCATGAAGATGGAACAATTTATTTTAATGAAATTGAATTTCACGTTGATGGTGTGATCGATTCCGTCGCAAATTTTGCTGGAAATTGTTGGGCCAGTTTTTCGAAAAGTAGCAAAACGGATTTTGTGATTATCGACTCTGCACGAAACCAAACTTTCCTGGCTCATGAAAATAGAGTCAGATTTGTCCATTCCGCTAGCAAGGGGCTTGCCCTCGGCGATGAGTCAGGAAAAATTCTATTTTTTGAAATCGAAGTTGTCGAGCGCAGACTCGTTGAAAGTAATAATTCGGAAATTGACGAGAAAAAGAGGGGGCTGCTCAAAGACCGCCTCCTCCAACTTCGCAGCTGATATTTTTACAGTGGAAATTAATTAATTCTTACCCTCACATACCCCTATTTCCAGTGGACTGCGGGCTTATTGTGGAAAGGTTTATTGACCCATCCCGTCCCTGAGAACTTTGCCGCTTCGGTGAAGGGGTGTGGGGCCGCTTAGGCGGAACCCGCGGGCCACAAGAACCGAGCCCCAGAAAAGGGGCGGTAGAACCGGAGATCGAAAGATAACCGGGGAAGAGTTGGAACGCCCTGTGGGCGGGAAAACAACAGGAGAACTGAGGCGGGAATAACCGGACGAAAGGAAGGGGAAGGAAGCAACAGGGAAAGCTGAGGAAAACAAACCGAACTGTTTCGACAGGGAAAACACAACCAAAACAGAAAACCATCCTGAAGAGGTAGACGAGCGAAGGGCGGGAACCAGCAATGGAACAGACCTGAGGCTTGGGTACGGGAAAACGAAGAGGAAAAGAACTGGACGCAAGGAAAGGGAAAAGAAACGGAGAGGAAACGAACTGGGAACGAGAGCGCAGAAGTGCGTGGAGGACCAATACCAAGACGTGAAAAGAACTGGTGAGAGCTAGGGATGGAAGCGGAGGCGGCGAAGGATGGAGAGATCCAGCAATAGTCGGAAAAAGACGAGGAAACACAAGTAGTTTCGGAGTCATCTACCCTTGGAAAGCAGGAGCCTTAGGGCTCCGGCGGACCGGGGACCCTGCGGAGTAGCAGGGAAAATGCTCCCCCAATGTGCATTTTTCCTGCTGCTCCCACCTAATTCAAAAGCCCATTTTTTTCTGAGATATCAGCGCAGCTTTTCTCAATTCTATTCTTTGGGTCCAATCATTAATTCTGGTCTAACCCATTCTTCAAATTGTTGATCTGTTAACAATTCCAATTCGAGAGCACTTTCTCTAAGCGTCAATCCATTTTTGTGAGCGTTTTTTGCTATCTTTGCAGCATTATCATAGCCAATATGTGGATTTAATGCTGTTACTAACATCAAGGAATTTTCGAGATGAGCCTTGATGTTGTCTTCATTCGCTTCAAGCCCGGTCACACATTTATCAGAAAAAGATCTACAAGAATCTGAAATTATTCTGACACTATGGAGAAGGTTATGAATCATCATTGGTTTGTAGACATTGAGCTCAAAATTACCTTGGCTACCACCGATTGAAATCGCGGTATTATTGCCCATAACTTGGCAACAGACCATCGTCATCGCTTCAGCCTGAGTTGGGTTAACCTTGCCTGGCATGATACTAGATCCGGGTTCATTGGCCGGAAGTGCAAGTTCTCCAATACCGCATCGTGGGCCAGATCCTAACCATCTGATATCATTGGCGATTTTCATCAGTGATGCGGCGAGTGTATTCAGCGCGCCTGATGCAGCGACGATTGCATCATGTGCGGCCAGTTGTGCAAATTTATTATCTGCGCTAATGAATTGTAATCCGGTTTTTTCAGCTATTTTTACTGCAACGTTTTCAGCAAAATCAGGATGTGTGTTCAATCCTGTACCGACCGCTGTTCCACCGAGAGCAAGTTCCAGTAGGTCGGTAAGTGCGGCATCTATTCGACGGAGATCAGCATCGAGCATCGAAACGTATCCACCAAATTCTTGACCGAGAGTCAAAGGTACGGCATCCATCAGATGGGTTCTGCCAATTTTCACGATACTTTCGAATTCTTTGGCTTTATTTGCGAGTACAGTACGTAAATGACGTACTGCTGGAATTAATCGATGATGGAATTCCTCTGCTGCAGCGATATGCATTGCGGTCGGAAATGTGTCATTACTGGATTGTGCCCGATTGACATGGTCGTTCGGGTGAACTGGAGTTTTGCTTCCAAGAACACCATTTGTCAACTCGATTGCACGGTTCGCAATAACTTCATTTGAATTCATGTTAGTTTGTGTTCCAGAACCTGTCTGCCAAATTCTGAGTGGAAAATGGTCGTTGAGCGAACCTGAAATTACTTCGTCACAAACAACTGTGATCAAAGAGCCGACCTGCTCATCGAGTTGGCCGAGTTCAACATTGGTTTCGGCGGCTGCTTGCTTGAGAATGCCAAAAGCTCGGATTATCGCATATGGCATTGTATCTGTTCCGATGTCGAAGTTGATTAATGAGCGAGCGGTTTGGGCTCCATAATATCGGTCTGCGTGAACTTCCACTTCCCCCATCGTATCTTTTTCAATGCGGATTTGTCCGCTATCTGCACGAGCTGAACGGCTCGCTAACTCCGGCTCGAGTTTTCTTGGTTCAGCATCGGCTACAAGAGAGTTTTCGATCATTTTCGAAATTGTAGCTGAGCGCCCCCCGGCACGTCCTTTGCCGACTCTTCTATCGAGTTTTTTCGCCAATTCTTCAGGTATGCTGATGCTCATTATTCTGCGGTCGCCCGTTCGGTGCTTCGCCATGTTATTAACTGCGTTAATTAGTTATTAATAAACTTCACCTTTTAAAGAGCAGTAAAGCGTTCACACAAAGTAATAAAATCAAGTTCAGAAAAAGTTCCAGAAAATCACGTTAGATAAATTCAATCACGATCAACGCGAATAATCATCTGTGGTTCAGCGGGTTTGTCGCGGAAATCAGTTTGGATATTTTCGATTCGCAGCATGACATTTTAAGTTTTCATAAAAACAAAGAATCAAATTCT
>CAWVXH010000015.1:0-21373 GCA_963934165.1 uncultured Candidatus Poseidoniales archaeon | reverse complement strand
TCAAGGATACCTCTGGTCCATCTCTAAACATTCTAATCAAGTTGATGTCAATTGTCGCAGTGGTTCTTGCTGGTACAAATGTACTTTGAAGTTGAAAAATTGTTTAAAATCATGAGCGTTACACTCTTGACTGTGTAGCGAGAGGGTAAGCCATGCGGAATGCATACGTGCTGGGTTTGGTCACCCTCTTGTTAACAACAACATTGACCGGATGCACAGGCATCACCGGAGGAAATGGTGGCAATTCTGCAAACTCATCCCTAAATGTGCCAATGTGGGAAATCGGTGAGAATTGGCTCTACACATTTTCAACCCCTGACTACAGTGATGATATCGCTCGACTTGTTGTTGCAACAGTCGACGAAGATGGCGGTACAGCCTATATGCTCGGAATTTCAAGCCTCACCGAAGCTCGACGACATGCCGTTTTGAACCATAATCCATTCCTTGGAAGAATTACTCATGGAAATTTGAGCGCCTACGAAAATGGTGAACCCCAGCAAGTTCTACAATTTCCTCTCAAGCAAAACTCTGTATGGGAATTTACACTTTTTTCAATTGAATGGAACGCAGTAGTAGTTTCAGCAGATAGCGATTCAGCCGCAATCAGAGCAACGTCAAGTGATGGCCAGAGTCTAGACTATGTCTATGACTCTGAAATCAAATTCTTTTCTTCGTTTGTCTGGACTGACACTGCAGGAATTGTACAATTACGCATGATGTTCGCTGACCATGATATTGGATACTCGGGAGATGTGTATTTCGTCCGTGGTGGAGATTTATACACCAACACTTGGGATAATTCAGGACCGGATGCAGAAATTCGCGACACGTTTTTCGTTAATGGGCATCCAAAAGATGGCGAATGGGATGAGATGATTTACTTCCTCGACGCATCTTGCGGTGGTGGTTCGTCCTCACTAACTCTGACTTTACGCGATCATTCTTCACTTTCATTGCTCGAACGTGCGATGGGACCGGGTTCAGAAGAAATGGGCACTCTCGGTACAATTTCTTATCCGACTCAGGAATATACACTCACTCTTACATTCACTGGAACAACTCACCTACGACTGATGCTCGCTGGTGGAATAACCTACTCATGGACTCTGTGAGTTAAGGATGTCCGGCACCCTCGTAATGCTTCATGGCATGACAGGGACATCTGCAAAGATACAGCCGTTGGCTGACCAAATTGTTCCCAGTGGCTGGAAAACCCTATGTCCGCAGGCTATTGTACCACATCCGACGAAAGGGGGATTTGCTTGGTGGTTACGAGGGAGAAATCCTGTTGAGCCACTCGATGATGTCGCTCAAAGTGAACTATTGATTTCGGTTGAGCGAGTAATTTCTGAATTGCCCGATGGTCCCTTGATTATCGGTGGATTTTCCCAAGGCGGTGCGGTCGCTTCTGCGATGTTAGAATATGAAATTCAAGAGAGGATTGTAGGTCTAGTTTTGCTCGGGACAAAATCGGGAAGGCCGAATCAATTGGCCGAATCATTGGCATTTCTGAAGAAGCGACCAATCGTTTGGATGCATGGCCGGCGCGACGACTTGATACCTCTGGAACAAGGGATTGAACACGCTAAAATTTTCGAGGCAGCAGAATGGCCGGTTACTCGCTTCGAACATGAAAAAGGCCACATGGTTAATCTGAACCAGTTAGGTGAGATGCGTAATGCGATAGAAAAAATCACCCAATCAACTTGATTTATTTCAAATAACGCTGCAAATGATCTGAACCACCTACGAAAACAGGCGTATCTCCTCTCAGGTCAAAAATTACCGGAACGGTACGATGGCCAGTTTCGTTAACAACAATCGACCTCCATTCGGGGTCGGTGTCGAAATTGATTTCAGTGAAACTCATTCTTTTTCCTTTTAGCTGCCCCTTTGCCATGCTGCAATAAGGGCAAAATGTTGATCTAAATACCAAAAAATCCGTTTTAGTTTCATTGAGTAATTGATGCAGTTTCTCCAAAGTCTTCCACCTCCAAAATAGCGTCGAGGGTCGGCCCTTCTCCACCCTCATCATCATCGTCAAAGCGCCCTTCAAGAACCCTATCACATTCATCTACATCAATAAACACTAATATCAAAACTGTAATTAGAGTTAAAGCCGCACCAATATATATCGCAGTGTTATATTCATATCTTACAACCATATACTGAGTGAAACTGTACGCAATAATTGCGGATAAATTAAACATCGACATATATGCAGTAAATTGTGAACCTCCAGCTTTACTGTATGTTAATCGCATAGAAACCGAGATAATGCATATCCACGCAATACCCGAAATAAAGGCTTGGAAACATAAATAGAATATCATCAATGGAGTATTCTCCCAGAATGAAGAAAGGATAGCAAGGAATGCATTAGCAAGACCCAACATTGTGAACCCTACCATTGCAACTTCTCTAACTCCAAATTTATCTCCCAGAAATCCGCCTAATACCTGACCTATGATAGTGAAACCTAGTACAATACCCCCCATTACAGCTGAATATTTAGAAACAGACCAACCTGCTTCGTTCACAAAAATATCTATGACAATAGGGCTCGTAAAGACATATAATTCAGAAAGAAGACAAACTACTATGAGGAGTAGGGATGAACGTAAAGAGAAACCTTTAGTGATATTATATCCAGTTGCTGCAAAATTAGATCTGCCTGATTCAGGAATTAAAAAGAATGGATTAAACACTGTAATACTTTCAGAATATCTTTCAATAATTAAGAATATTATGGCTCCAAGTAAAAGTATATGTCCTAATGTTGCTGTATGGTCAGAAATAAATTCTAAAGTAGGATTTTCTAAAAGAATTTGTAATATGGAACAACCAAAAGAGAATAACTCAGTAGTTAAACCAAGCCATAATAATAAAGCTCCAACTGTTATACGTTTTTGATATAAATTACTTCCAACCCAACTAGCAACATGATACTCTTGATCGAGGTCCCAGTCTTTGTCCTCAATCAATTCATCTATTGATTCAAGATATTGTTCCATTTCAGAATTTAGAGATGATTTATGCCAAGGGAATAAAGAATCCCCTGGCCTTTCTCTGAGGAATAATGGAAGAGCCATAATTAACAAAATTAATGGCAACTGGACTACTACTACTGCTTTTATTGAATAGTATTTTATTAGTGTGGCACCTAATATTGCTCCACTAAATATAATTCCAAATCTCTTGGAAGCAAACATGAAACCATTTGCTTTGGCAACCTCATCTGGTTGTAGAATATCTACTGCAAGGGCATCTACACCTACATCTTGAAGTGATGAAAATAAGTTATGGACAAAGAGAATTTTTGTAACTAAGGAGATTTGGGAATTCATATCAGAAACAAATAATAATCCACCAAGAGATACCGCCATACCTGTTTGGGCAAACAATATCCATGGTCTCCTAAGACCATATTTAGGAATTTGAATCATATCAATTACTGGACCCCATATCCATTTGAAGGTCCATGGTAATGATATTGCAACCATTAATGCAGCTAATTCACCTGGTGGGGTTCCATTAAGCGATAGATATGCTAGGAAAGTGACACTGGTGAATCCCGCAGGAATTCCTTGTGCAAAATATAAGATAGATAGGGATGTGTATCTTCTAAACTGATTATCAATCAATGATGAACCATTCCTCCATGCAGGTATGGCAAATTTTGGGAACGATACAACGGCAATTAATGCTGCAATTACTGACGATGGTAATTTTCTAATAGTATAGAATAATCCAATTTCTCCCCCATCGCGATCAGAGAAAACATCTACTGCAGTCCAAGGAATATTCCATCTTTCTCTACGAACTGTATTTCCTAATACACCTAAAATTAAAATGAATGGAATGAAGAATACTAAGGAATTCATTCTAATTAAGTCGCCTGAAATTCCTCCTGCCACTACTTCGTCAACCAAAATAACTCTTCGAGCATCTACAGGTGAAATGCTATCTTCTGAAAACACTAAACGAGCATAGATTGTCGTGTTGCCAGATTGCAAATGAGGATCTAATTTGACTCTCCATGTTGACCAATCTCCTGATTTAGACAAATCAGCTGCATCCTTCCATTCCCCACCGCCAACACGCACCTCGACGAGTCCTGAACCAGGAATCACTCCGGAAGCTATTCCCGAAATGTACGATTCGTTACCAATTTCATCCATCGTTTCAATATCCATACTAACATTGAGTGAACGATCGATACTTCCTGCTGCTTCGACAAATGCAAGCGGGTCGGCTTGACCATAACCGAATTCATTGTCTGGCCTGCTCTCAAGTAAACTGCAATCGTTAAATCCAGGATCGCCACCAATTGAAATATCTCTTTCTATCGAGTGAACAGAAATAATTTCTTTGAATTCAGCATGAGTCAAATCAGGGTTTGCCTCGACCATCAAAGCCGCAATACCTGCCATCAGTGGCGTTGCCATACTGGTTCCTGATTTACTGGTATAACCGTCTTGAGTCGCGGCATCTGGAGCCATTATGCTAGAGCCAATTGTAGAAACATCTGGCTTGACTCGACCGTCCGAAGTGTATCCTCGACTCGAATAGATCGCTAATTCAAGATTTTTATCTAGTGAAGCTACCGTTACAGGAAGTTGAGCATCTCCCGGGCTATCGATTGTATTACAACCAGCGAAAGTCACACCGCCAAATTCATTTCCGGCAGACAAAGTTGTGATAATTCCAGAATCTGCGACAGCATCCATCTGACGACTCCAAGCGCTAGAGCCGTCATTATCGAAATGAACCTCAAATTGTTGTTCACCAAGGGATGAAGTGAGAATATCAATCTCTAGACGATCTTTATTGTCAATTGCCCATTCTGCACCCTCGATGATATCTTCGATATCTCCTTCACAACACGCGAGGATATTGATTACCCAAGCACCGGGGGCAGCACCAATGTATCGAGAACCATCCGCTGCAGTCTGCCCTCCACCAGTTCCAGCTGCAATTCCAGAAACATGAGTACCGTGTGTACCTGAATCAAACGAATCTTCAGCTGGCTGTTCAGAATGAGTATATACTGCATCATAGAATGCTTTGACCTTAGGGTCACAATCTGCTGGAATCGGTCCGGGATTAGGATCTAAAGGATCTGGTGGATCGTCAATACAAGTGAACGGATCATCATCCATATCGTTCAGACCTTCGTGATCACCACGTACTCCTGTATCTAGAACAGCGATTGTCACTCCTGTTCCGATATAACCGAAATCCGCCCAAACAGAATCAACGCCCATATTTGGGACAGCTTCATTCATGTGGGTTTCGGCGAGGCCGATATCTTCTATCATCACCACTCCCATTAGTGAAAGTATTCCATTTTCACTATGAATTATTTCAAACGGAACTGTAACTGATAATGTGTCAAGGTACATTGGTCGTGAAGTTATTATCGCACCTAAGTCCTCAATTGCTCTCACATCAGCATTACTCGGATGGTGGTCATAATCTACGAATACTCTGGCAAATCCAGGACCGGCTTTTCTCCACCAATCGAGTTGAAATTCTTCAGGTTGGTCGAGCATCCATTCAAGTCGGTCATCAAGCGAATCACCATCTTTGTCTCGAGACCAATCAAGCCACCAATTTGTATGAATTTCAAGTTCGTGGCTCTGTGTCCACCTCCCATCCGCATCGTAGCCACCCCGCTCACCATTGGGGATTATCGTCGAGGTTGCGACAGGTAACAAAAACAATAGAATGATTGCTGAAGCAATCAAGGCTCGACGTCCTACCATAGGTAGGACGGATTGACTCTGGGGTTTGAGGTTTTGTTCTATTCAATTCGATTCAAAGGACTTGAACGCCGTTTTCTTCAAAGTCCCATTCAAGAATTTCCCAATCGGCAGAATTCATTGCATCACGGGCTGATTTGATACCAATAGGAGAACATAATAGCGCTGCAATTCCACCCGCTCCTGCCCCTAATGCCTTCCATCCCATAACGGATTTTTCAGCCAATAATGGCTTGATTACTTCTCTGAAAGGATCATGAATTTCTGTATTAATCAAATCCACTCCTCGGCAAGTTTCAATCAATGATTCAACAACTAGATGACGCTGATCTCTTTGAATACCATCTACCATTTTCCGAGATGCTAATCTGATAATTTGTAAACCCTCATGAACCTCTGAATCGCCATCATCATATCGACTCCAAACACCATCCTGAATCGAGCCAGAATTATGTTTGATTCCACTATCGACCAATAACAAGTGCTTACGTAAGAAATTTTTCGAGGAATTCATAGCTTCAAATGGCATTATTTCCACCTTATCACGAATAAAAACAAATCGATTAAATCCACCAAAAGCAGCTGCCCATTGATCTTGCCTACCACATCGATTGCCTTCTGAAATCTCTAATTGGTAGGCATTTTCAGCAATTCTCTCTAAATCATCAACATCGCCACCGGACATAATAGCAGATTTACAAACATTCACAGAGCCACTGGTGCCTAAGCCAGATCTAAATGGTGCATCGGAGGAAATTACCACCTCCGAATCAACAGATTCTCTCACCGCACGAATATAACGATTGATTGTGAAATTAACGACTTCACCACCATGATCAAAAGTAAAGGGCGCAAGATCAGTCCACCCACCTGCAAGATCAACCCTCACCGGGGAAATTACCTCTATGCGCCCCACCATGAAAATAGCCGAATTGCCCAACTCATGAGAATGATTCGGTCAGCAATTCAACAAAAATTTGAGTTGATTGGATAGAAAATAAGGTGTATAAGCACCCAGTCCGATAGCCATGGCAGACACGGTGGAAGATGCGATTGCCGCTTTCTCAGCGGGCGAACCAGTGATGGTTTTCGACTCTGATTTCCGTGAAAGAGAAACCGATCTTCTGTGGCCAGCTACCGCAGCCACACCTGCAGTCATGCGCCGTCTTCGCCAAGATTGTGGAGGACTGCTTTTTCTAGCAATCGGTGATGAAATTGGACAAATGTTTGATCTGCCTTGGTTACAAGATCTTCATACTAATTCTGATTTAGTCAGTGAAAATCCAGTCCTTGCGCACCTTGTAACAAACGATTTGCAATATGATTCACGCTCCGCCTTCACACTCTCAATTAACCACCGTGACACCTACACAGGAATCACAGATCGAGACCGTTCTCTCACCACCAGTAGATTTGGAGAATTAGCTGGCGAATTATTGTCTCAAGGAATTTCCGGCGCCGCCGCATTCGAAGCTCTAGGCGCCGAGTTTCGAACTCCCGGTCACATTCCAGTATGCAGAGAATCTCCAGGTGGCCTATCTTCGCGACAGGGGCACACCGAACTCGCAGTCACAATTGCCAGATTGGCCGGTCAAATTCCAGCAACTATGGGTGCAGAGATGTTAGAATTGGATGGTGATGGAGCACTTTCTGTTGCTGATGCTCGTGCCTATGCAAAGAAGCATAATATCCCAATGATTACAGGCGCTGATTTGTTGACAGCACTCGGTTTAGATGAAAAAAATTGAAGGTTTTAAAAATGGTTAGAGTAATGGCAGTAGGGGTTTTTGATCTACTTCACGCTGGCCATTTACACTATGTTGAACAGGCAAAATCACTTGGGGATGAGTTGGTTGTCGTCATCGCTCACGATGACACTGTTCGCAAAAGAAAACACGAACCAGTAACAAATCAAAACTTGCGTTGCCGAATGGTTGCTGGACTAAAACCAGTTGACTCCGCCATAGTAGGAAATTCACCAGATGTGCCAATTTTTGAGATTCTAAAACAAGTACAGCCCGACATTATCGCTCTCGGTTATGATCAGAAACATTCTATGGAAGCGATACAATCTGGTTTGAATGAAAATGGTTACGACGATATCAAAGTAGTTCGCGTCGAAGGACTTTCTGATGATTTAGATGGCACTCGTAAAATCATTTCAAAAATTCTCGAAATATGGTCTGGAGAGACCGGCGGTCCTTATGAGGAGGACTGAGAATGTTCACTGGAATTATCGCTGGAAAATGTCAGATTGTAGCGATTGAAGACGATGAAGAAATTCGCAGTATTACCGTCGATCTTAGCGGATTTGATGAGGGTATTCAAATCGGAGCGAGCGTCGCTTTGGAAGGCGTTTGTATGACAGTAGTTTCTCTTAATGGCACGAAAATTCGATTTGATGTGATTCCTGAAACTCTCATGCGCACGACACTTGGCGATTTGAAAGAGGATGACTGGGTAAATGTTGAGCGATCTCTAAAATTTGGTGACGAATTAGGTGGCCATATTCTCTCAGGTCACGTGATGTTAACCGCGCAAATTTTTGAAACATTAGAGCGCGGTGAAGGAATCGACCTTCTGATTGAAATTCCAGCAAAAGTTCGACCATACATCTTGGAAAAGGGCTTTATTGGAATTGATGGTATGTCACTGACCGTTGGTAAAATTACCGAAAATAGCTTTGGATTACACATTATTCCTGAGACATTGAGAGTCACCACCATAGGATTGAAACAGGTCGGACACCATGTGAACCTTGAGATCGACTCTCGCACTCAAGCCGTTGTTGATACAATCCGACAAATGGAGGTTGAACAATGAGAATAGCAGCGGTTTGTGGCTCGTTTCATAAAGATGAAATTTGCCGAATGCTTGAATTTGCAAAGGATGAGGCCAAATCATTAAATTGTGAAATCAGCGAAATAATTTGGGTACCCGGTTCGATGGAAGTTCCTCTTGCGCTCGAACGTATTTTACCACGTGATGATATCGATGCTGCCATCGCTTTGGGAATTATCGAGCGCGGCCAAACTCAACACGGATTGGTGATGGGGCAATCGGTAACTAAGGCAATTATCGACTTACAAATCAAACACAATAAGCCCATAGGGCTTGGAATAATCGGTCCTGGAGCAGAACCAGAGCACATCGAGTCACGCCTCGAACCACATGCACGAGCAACCATCAGCGCAGTCGTAAAGATGTTTGAGTAATCATACTCTAGTTGCCTTCAAAGTGAATGACAAAGGGAAATTTACCTGATTTTCTTTAAGACGCCAGAAATTTGGTCTAGAAATTTCAAACATTTCTGGCCATGGGGCCCAAGCGCCTCAAACATGATGGAGAATCGACGACAAATATACATTAGTGTAAAAAGGAAAGTGTAGCAAGTTTGCTAAACCCTTGAATCGTAGTATTCAAGAAGGATGCTCTCTGTTCGGTCAACTGTGAGTGAAGACATCCAAGAAATCATCATCATTGGTTCCGGACCTGCTGGGTATACTGCTGGTCTGTACGCTGCCCGAGCGATGTTAGAACCTTTGATGTTCGGTGGATATATGTCCGGTGGCCAATTAATGCTCACCACTGATGTAGAAAATTATCCTGGTTATCCTGAAGGAGTTGGTGGTCCTGAAATGATGATTCAATTGAGAGAACAAGCAGAAAGATTCGGTCTTACAGTTGAAGACAAAAACGTCGAACGCGTTGATTTTTCAGAACGTCCTTTCAAAATATACGTTGAAGGTGAGGAATTCTTAGCAAAATCAGTCATAATCAGCACGGGTGCAGAGGCGATATGGCTAGGTGCCGAAGGAGAAGAAGCACAGAAAGGCAGAGGGATTTCAGTTTGCGCAACATGTGATGGTGCCTTTTTCCGAGACGAGGAAGTCATGGTAATCGGCGGAGGGGATTCAGCAATGGAGGAAGCAACTTTCTTGACTCGATTTGCTAACAAAGTGACTATTATCAATAGAAGAGATGTATTCCGCGCATCAAAGGTGATGTATGACCGTGCAGTTGCAAATCCAAAGATTGAGATTATTCCTCACCGCCAACTAAAAAGTTGGCTTTCAGACGAAAATGGCTTAACTGGAGCGATTCTAGAAGATCCAAGAGATGGTTCTGAAACAGAAATAACAGTCACCGGTGCATTCATCGCGATAGGACATAAACCGATTACTGCATTCTTAGATGGTCAAATCAATATTGATGAAGAAGGATATATCTTGCATTCAAAACATACGATGACAAATGTCCCAGGCGTTTTTGCAGCCGGCGATGTAGTCGATACCAGATACCGCCAAGCGGTTACTGCTGCTGGCATGGGATGCCAAGCAGCAATGGATGCTGAAAAGTGGTTAGAAGAACAAAATTGAGAAAATACATCCGAAGTAGCCATGAGGGAGATGGTTCCTCGTAGAACCATGTCGGCCAAGTTATCGGATGCAGAGAGAGATCGTTATATGCGACATCTGATGCTTCCTCAAGTTGGTGAAAAGGGACAAATTCGTCTGAAGGAATCTTCGATTCTTGTCGTTGGCGCTGGAGGATTAGGTTCCCCTGTTCTACTATATCTTGCATCTGCAGGAATTGGCTGTATCGGAATCATTGATGATGACGTTGTCGATATTTCTAACCTACAGCGTCAGATCATTCATTCATCCATATCAATTGGTGATTCGAAAGTGGACTCAGTTTCAAATCGGCTCAAGGAACTGAATCCAGAAATTATTATTGAAACCTATGATTATAGATTGAATGTAGATAATGCCCTAGAGATTATCTCAAAATTCGACTTAGTAGTCGATGGAACTGATAATTTTGAAACAAGGTACACAATTAACGATGCTTGTGAGATATTGAATAAAACTTGGGTTTTTGGATCAATTCATAGATTTGATGGGCAAGTATCGGTATTCAACCATAGAGGTGGGCCAAATTACCGAGATTTATTTCCTCAAGCACCGCCACCTGAATTAGCTCCAAATTGTGCTGAAGCAGGAGTCCTCGGTGTTTTACCAGGTTTGGTGGGTTCAATTCAAGCAAATGAAGCACTGAAAATTATTCTTGATATCGGAGAACCATTATCTGGTAAATTATTGACAATCGATGCACTTTCAATGCAAATTCGGTCTCTATCATTTATTAAAGATCCAAAGCGTCAAAAAATAACTGAATTGAGTGAAGAAGCAATCTCATGCGCAGTAACAGGAAATCAAAATGGTGAGGGCTCTGCAAATTTTGAATTTCGATACGAAGACATCTTGCCAACTGAATTTAAGGCTCGAACATCAGCAGGCTGGAAACCATTTTTTCTGGATGTTCGAACTGAAATTGAAGAAAGAATTGTTTCATTACCAAATACTTCGCTTAGAATATCTATCGAAAAAATTCCAAGCAATATTGAGTTGATTCCTCGTGATCGAGACATCGTTGTTTACTGTAAATCAGGTAAAAGATCGATTAGTGTGGTCCAATTCCTAGAAAAATCGGGATTGAAGGGTGATAATCTCTATAATTTGGTTGGTGGAATTCATTTATGGTCAGATACGGTAGATTCTAGTGTGATAAAGTATGGGAATTATTAAATTATCACATCACCCACATATGTGGTGTTATTACTATTAATCACCTTTATTTAAATGGTAATAATATTAAACTATTGTTAGATATATTGGAATATCAATTAATTACGGTAAATAATATAAAAATAAATAGCAGTCCAATGATTATTTATGGTTTAAGTCATAAATCTGGCTGATTTATAGAATAGATTACCACATTAACCCCAGTAATGTGGTAAATGAGAAGGGTGATAGACGATTGCTTGTAGTAGTAGAGAGTGTACGGAATGCTATGGGGATTGCAAGGCAAGGGATTTGGCAGTGCCAATCGTGTGCTAATCATTATGTTTGGAAAACTCGTAATATTAACACAAAGGGAATAGATAGAGAATGTTCAAAATGCTCGAAAAGGGTGCGGGTCACTCTCGACAGGTCCAAAACAGGCCAAGGACGAAAACGAATGGTCAAAATTTGGGAAAGAGATGTTTCAATTGATTTTTTGCATGTTAAAGCTGAAGTTGAGCGACGGAATAAAAAAGAAGTAGAAGAATCAAATTCATTATTGGAAAAAGGATATGGAAGGGGGGCGCCGGATCAAATCGACTTACCCCCCATCTGGGGTGGCGGGTGGCTGCCTTCAAAACCATTGAACTTCTCTCAAAAATTAATTTCATCAGATGCGAAAAAAGAATTGTTGAGATTCATCGCAGAGAGGCACGATGGGCACCTCGAATTTATTTCGAAAATATGGGAGGAACTAATGCCCCCCACTTCATTTGATGGAGAATCATTCCATTCATTCTCTATAGACATAAATTCGGCAATTGACAATGGCATGAAAGAATTGCTATTAACTCCAGAGTTCGCAGAATTATCAATTTCTGAAATTATCCCACTCCGTGATGGTAATTTGTTCTTAGAACGTAGGACTATTCGCCTATTACGTGATGTTTCACTGTGTTTGAGGAGGATAGCCTACACCTCTGCCATCACACTAGAAGATAGAATCCAATGGCAGAGATGGATGACTAGAACCAGAGCTTTAGACGAACACCTCAAAGATATCTTCAGTAATGGAGTCGAAACTCCCGATGGCAATAAATTTGGAGGAAAAGGTTTCAGATCAACATGGCAAGAGGGAGTCGTCGCTTGTGTCACTTCGATGACAAGAGCCATTGATTTGTCGAAGGATGAACGCCACCTTTCCGATGTTATTGCACCGATGATTAGAGATGTTGGATTGGCGATGGCATTCGGCCAAACGCCCTTAGAAATTTTTGCTGCCCAAATCGGAAAATCCGGTTCTTACATGAATGGAGGTCATCGTGACGCGGGCGGAAGAGATTTGCATATTGGCAATTGGGAAAAATCAGTAATACCACCTACAGCTCCTCTACCAATTGCTAGTGCAACAGCGACAGGGGTGGCCTTAGCAGCGTCGCGAATGAACATCAAACGGTTCCATCTCGCACCCGTAGGAGAAGGATGTAGCAGTAATGGTGAATTTTGGGAAGCAATGAACCTTGCAGGAGCGCGAGGATTACCAATTGCTTACATGATTCAAAATAATCAAATCGCCCTTGATACGTTTACCACAGTACAATCCGGTGCAGAAAATTATGGTGACAAAGGACATGCCATGGGAATCCCATCATGGACTATTGACGGTTCAGAACCAGCTCAATTTCATGCATCGACTGCAACCGCAAGAGAATATGCTTTGGATGGTGGCGGAACCACCCTAATCCATGTTGAAACGATGCGTGGATGTGGCCATGCCCATCATCATGATGACCTGTATTTAGGATCAAATTCGGGGACTCCCCCTGGTTATGTTAATCGTGATTTGTTAACATATTGGGCTGCTAAAGACCCTCTTCCAAACCATCGAGAATTGTGCCTTCAACTCGGCTCGAATGAAATCGAATTATCTTCAATTGAAACTCAGGAACAGGCACTGGTTGATGATGCAAGATCCACTATGGAAAATATGCCTTGGCCTGAGGTTTCGACCGTAGTAAAAGGCATCACTTCAAGCTATAACGCATCAACTCATACCGAGCAATTTCAGAGAATGGAGGCGAATTCTCCAGCTGATGAAGCACCTTTGAAACCCGGGGAATGCATAGTTGAATTCTCATCTGCCAATAATGCGTCGACATATAGTCGAGCAATACAGAATGCAATGGTCAGTTTGGCTGAAAAATATTCAGAAAATATCATATTCATGGGGGAAGATATGGAGATTGCTGGTGCGTTTGGCATGAACATCCCTCTGAAGGCAAAAGGTCATTCAGAGAAATTGTTCGACATGCCTTTATCAGAATCAATAATCATCAATTCTGCAACCGGGGCAGCTCTAGGAGGCATGCGGCCGATGGCTGAAATTCAATTCGGTGGATTTGCTGCATTGGCAATGAATGCCCTAGTCAACAATGCAGCTCAACTACGTTGGCGATGGGGAGCAGCAGTCCCTCTAACCATCAGGATACCTCTGGGTGGAAAGACAAGAAGTGGCCCGTTTCATGCTAATATGATTGAATCCTGGTTCATCAATGACCCGGGTTTAACCATTTTGTTCCCAAGCACACCTCAAGATGCGTATGATTTGTTAATCGAAGCCCATTCGCTTGATGACCCCGTAATTTTCCTAGAACACCTAGGCCTTTACGGGCTTGGTGGCGGCAAAACCGGTTGGGGTGATTCAATCAACCAAATAATCGATGAAGAATCGGTCCAAAACCGACTCGCTGCTGGAAATTCTTCGATAGGAAGTGCAAGGGTCATACGTGGAGGAAAAGATGTTACTATCGTAACTTGGGGGGCGATGGTTCATGTCGCTCTGAAAGTTGCAGAAGAGATGTCTGCTAATGATGTTGAAGTGGAAATTGTCGATTTGCGAACTATATTGCCTTTCGATGCCCAAACCTGTATCGAATCAGTGAAGAGAACAAAGCGACTAATCGTTTTACAAGAGTCCCAATACACCGGCGGACTAGGCCATACTGTGAGTAGCCGAATCCTTGAAGAAGCATTTTGGGAATTAGAATCACCACCAGTTGTAATCGGTGCTCTCGATACTCCGGTACCATTCGCACCAATGCTAGAAGATCATACAATACCTTCAAAAGAACTAGTAATTCGCCACATTAAGAGAATGTTTGTGTGACTATTTTGAATGATAAAGGTCTTGAATAAAATAGCAACGGCAGAAACCAATAGGTGATATGATGTTTACAGAATCTCTTGAATCTCTTCCAGATTTTATTTTGATAATCATCGGCTTCACCTTCTTAATCGCCGGCGGTGAAGGAGTGGTTCAAGGAGCGGTCACATTTGCTAAACGGTTGAATGTCCCCCCTCTCCTAATCGGATTCACAATAGTTGCAATCGGCACATCCCTCCCAGAGCTCGCTGTAGCTTTACAGGCAGTTAGTAGTGGCCAACAAGAGCTGGTAGACCTAGCAGTTGGTGGGATTTTAGGTTCAAATGTAGCTAACATCATGCTCGTTCTTGGGACTGCGGCTCTACTAGGGGCTTGCAAAGACCCAGGCGCTGGAATTCGTCAAGATGCCTTGGCGGTAATCGCCGCTACAATCGTCTTGCTTCTTACCGTATTCATCGGTGAAATTTACCAAATAGTTGGAATCGGAATGGTAATCGGACTGGTTAGCTATTACACATATTCTTACAAAAAATCAATGGCAAATGGAATAGATGTTGAACTTGAAGACACCTGGATCCCTGACAACTTATTCTTTTCATTAGTAGTTCTAACCATGGCCGGAGCAACGATTTTTCTCGGATCTGACCTGCTGATAACCGGGGCAACTGGAATGGCTGCTTCAATGGGGATCAAACAATCGATAATCGGACTTTCAGTAATAGCTCTGGGCACTTCGTTACCCGAGTTGACCGTGACTATTATCGCTGCGATTCGAGGGCAAGAGGGAGTTGCAATCGGAAATGTATTGGGCTCAAATGTAATCAATATTCTAGGAATTCTGGGCATTGCTTCGACCTATGCTGGCGGTATTATAGTTGCACCAGAATTCTTTGTCAGAGATATCTGGGTAGTGGTCATTACCTCTGGTTTTGTCGCAGCGATGCTGCTTGATGAAAGGCATATTGGTAGACGAGTCGGTGCAAGTATGATTACAGGATATTTGATCTATATGTGGTATCTCTTAGCTTGATTTTTATCATGTAATTGGGCTAATGCTCATAATCTGGATGCCTGTCGTGAGAACATGGTCAACTTTCAATTATCTGAAGAGCAAGAGATGTTGCGAGAACTCGCCAATGAATTTTCACGAGATATTGTTCGACCAAATGCAGAACATTGGGATTCTAAAGGAAAGTTCCCCATGGAAGCAATCGAGGAAGCTCACTCCCTAGGTCTGATGAATCTCCACGTCCCAGAATCCTATGGTGGAATGGGCATGGGCATACTCGACGAAGTTCTAGTCATGGAAGAATTTGCATGGGGTGACCCTGGGTTTGCCACCGCGTCATACACGAATGGATTGACCTCTGCGCCGATTATCACCGGTGCTACCGAAGAACAGAAAGCAGAATATCTAGGTCGATTAACTGCCGCTCCAAAAATAGCATCTTATTGTGTCACCGAACCGGGAGCAGGTAGCGATGTTCAAGCGATTGAAACAACCGCGGTTCGAGAAGGGGATCACTACATTTTGAACGGCCAAAAAATGTTCATTTCTGGTGCTGGTTATGCTGATTGGTTCTTCGTTTTGGCATATACCGACAAATCCGCTGGCTACAAGGGAATGAGCGGATTTATCGTCGAATCTTGCTGGGATGGAGTCGAGCTAGGTAAGAAAGAATCGAATATGGGTCAACGAGCTTCAGACACTCGTGGTGTCCGATTCAACAATGTCCATGTCCCAGTTGAAAATTTAGTCGGGGAGAAGGAGGGGGATGGTTGGTTCAACGCGATGAAAGCATTCGATCTTTCACGACCAAATGTTGCTGCGACTGCTGTAGGAACATCTAGAGCAGCATACGAATATTCACTTCATTACGCAGATCAGCGAAAATCATTCGGCAAGAAATTACACCAACATCAAGCGATTCAATTCATGCTCGCTGATATGAAGACAAAAATTGAGGCAGGGAGAGCATTGACCTGGAAAACGGCTTGGGAAGCGGATAACGGAATCAGAAATACTCAGAGTGCGGCTCATGCCAAGCGATTTGCTGCTGATTCTTCAATGGAAATCACTACCGATGCCGTACAGATATTCGGAGGATATGGATATTCTGAAGAATATCCCGTCGCTCGACTTATGCGAGGTGCTAAGGTATTGCAAATCTACGAAGGCTCGAGCCAAATCCAGAGAATGATTATCGGGCGAGAAATGCTGAGAGACCTTTAAATTTTCAAATCTCAGCTCTAGGGGCTGTGCTCAAATGACCGTTTCATTGAAAGTAGGCTTGCCTCGCCGATAATCCGGTATACATGGGTCAATCGAATGACTTCGTCTCTCGAATCGCAACTATTTCCATCCTTGGAATAATGCTATTTCCGATGATTGCAGTTGCAATTCCAATTTCAAATGGAAGTTCATTCAACCATTCTGCAATTGATGATTCTAATTGGTGGGAATCAAATTCCATGGATTATGATGGTGATTATATCCATGATGCGATTTGGCTGGCTCCGTCTGCTTCACACTATGATTATCTCGATGAAAATGGAAAAATTAGTGTTATCGTCGATTTCGACCACACCCCTACCTTAGAAGATCAAATAATGCTTGAAACACAATTCGAATTCGAAACACAATTCAGATATTGGTTAATCGATAGTATCGCTGGACGTATTGAACTCACAAAAATTACCGAACTCGTCAAATTGCCCGAGGTTGTTTTCATCGAACTAGATGGACGCCTAGAAATCGCCATGAACGATGTCAAACCGGCTCATGGTGTCGACTTAGTTTGGGCGGACACCGGCTACACTGGAGCCGGCTCCGCAGTTGCCATCATCGATACTGGAATCGACGGAAATCATAGTGGCCTAGATGATCTCGATGATGATAATTCAACAAATGATACGAAAATAATCGGTTTTTATGACCCAGTAAATAGCCCAGAATTAACCAACGGAACAGAGGTTCAGGCCTATGATGATCAAGGACACGGAACGCATTGTGCAGGAATTACTGCAGGAACTGGTGCTCCAACCTACGAATATATCGGCGTCGCACCACAGGCTAACCTCGTCGGTGTAAAGGTGCTTGATGCAGGAGGTTCTGGATCTTATGCTACTGTCATGGCAGGAATGCAATGGACCGTTGACATGCGCCATATATTCAATATTCGAGCGGCGAGTATGAGCCTCGGCGGGCCGGGATTAAGCGAATGGACTTCATCCGAAGAAGAGAGTGTTAACAGGATGGCAAATGAAATGATGCGAGCTGGTATTGCGCTTTTCATTGCTGCAGGTAATTCAGCGTTCAGCGCTCAAATTGGAACTCCTGGCAGCGCTGAAGATGTCATTACTGTCGGTGCTCTCGATAAAGACACAGGAATTGCTGTATATTCAAGTCAAGGACCGACTGAAGAAGGGCGAATCAAACCAAACATCGCTTTTGTTGGTTCGAGTGTCATGGCACCTGATTACAATACAGGAACAGGTTACACTGAGAAATCAGGGACCAGTATGGCAACCCCTGGCGCTGCAGGGGTTGCAGCATTAATGTATCAAGCAAATCCTGATTTGTCACCATTCGATGTCCGAAACATTATGCAAGAAACAGCGACATACCGCCGCTGCGAGTACATGTTAAAAAACGAGCCGTGCGCTGAAGATTTAATTCCAAAAAATCGCCAAAATAATGTCTATGGTCATGGGCACGTCAACGCTCAGCCATCAGTCGAGGAAGCAGCAAACCAAGTTTACGAATTATCAATGTCACTCAACATCACACTTCAAAGTGAATTCGGAGATGATAATAGAATTCATATTGAAGGAGGTGAGGCAGTTAGTTTCCATGTCGAAGGAGGTGCGATGGTGGTCCAATGGCGAACATGGGACATGAGAGATAATTGGATGAATTTAGAAGATTTTAACCCTGGAGAAGAAAACTTTGAGGTGAGCCATGCACTCTTCATAGACCGATTACAATATTTACCAAATAATACAATAGAGGGTGATCAAGTTTTGTTAGTCAGGGCAATTAAGGCTGACCAAGCATCGACTAATGTCGTAGTAAAAGTTCACATAATAGGTGGTGAAGATTTGACTAAATCCGCTGGTACTTCGATGAAAAATGCATTGATTTATGGCGTGATATTTCTAATTGCTCTCATCTTACTCAGTGGGGTTGGACTAGTTGGATTCAAGATTTCTGAATCCGGATATTTCGAATCCGAAGAAGAATTCGAAGATTATGAATTCGAAGCAGAAGATGATGAAGTCGTCGAATCACTGATGGCTGATACAGACACCGCAATAGATGATGATTGACCACGCCATCATCCTAGCTGCCGGTGCAAGCTCTCGGTTAGGTCAGCCAAAAGCGCTGGTCAAATTACATGGCAAGACATTGATTGAGCTTGTTGATTCTCGATTGAGAAACATGGGACTCAATGTGTTGGTAGTCACCAGAAGTGAACTAAAGGACAAAATTGCGAGTATATTGAAGAATTCAATAATTATTATCAATCCCAACCCAGATGCTGGAAGGACAGGTTCCATTCAATGCGGCCTACTTGAATTTCAAGGAAAGCCCATATTATTAGTTCCAATTGACCGCCCCGGTTTCTCAACATCCACATTAAAATTACTCATTAATTCCAAGACAACTTCATGCCCTACTTCAAATGGCATCGGTGGTCATCCGGTTGCAATTTCAATAAAAGATTCAAAAAGAATACTCGATGCTCACCCCGACACACCACTTCGAGATATTATTACTCCAAAACGCCTCAAAGTTAACGATAAAAATTTGCACCTAAATATTGACACAATTGATGATCTCGAAAATCTAAAATCATCATTGATAATGAAAAGTGGGGACTATTTTAATGAAGTTTAATGCAAAGTTAGCCGCGGCTAACTTTTAATGAGGGACACTTACGCCAATGCTATTGTAGCATGGATTATTACGAGTTATTTGTTAGTTTAGACCCTATTCAACAAGCATTGATTGCGGGTGTTTTCACATGGCTTATGACTGCCGCGGGGGCTGCCTTAGTTCTCTTCTTCAAAGAGATTGATAGAAAGGTACTCGACGGAATGCTTGGTTTTGCCGCAGGCGTAATGATTGCCGCTAGTTTCTGGTCACTACTTTTGCCTGCCCTAGAACTTTCAGAAGGAAAAAATCTACCAGTGTGGTTTCCGGCTTTAATTGGATTCTTACTAGGAGGATTTTGTATGAGGGGAATCGACATGTTTCTGCCACATCTCCATCCAGGAGCACCTCCTGAGGAAACGGAAGGTGTGAAAACAACTTGGCATCGAAGCATGTTACTGGTATCAGCAATAACTCTTCACAATATACCTGAAGGTTTAGCTATCGGTGTAGCATTTGGAGCAGCGGGATCCGGGCTAAGTGGTGCAACGTTAGGTGGTGCCATCGCATTATCAATTGGAATTGGAATTCAAAATTTTCCAGAAGGAGCAGCGGTATCTCTTCCACTTCGGCGTGAAGGCCTCTCTCGGAGAGGAAGTTTTCTGTGGGGGCAGGTTTCTGCAATTGTCGAGCCAGTTGCCGCAGTATTAGGCGCAGCTTTAGTCATCTCTGCTGGACCAATTCTACCATATACCCTCGCATTTGCAGCCGGTGCAATGATTTTCGTCGTAGTAGAAGAACTAGTTCCTGAAGCTCATCGAGGAGGGAATGGCGACATTGCAACGATGGGGGTCATGGTGGGTTTTTCTGTTATGATGGTCCTCGATGTTGCTTTTGGATGAATAATTTTCACAGGGAATTTGACAAGTTTGAATATTGGATATCCCTGCTCGATTAACTCAATTTGAATTTGTCCCACCAATCAGGATTGGAACTTATAAAATCAGCTAAATCAGACAATCTCTCGACCGTATCTGGATGAAGATGATGTTCGATTCCTTCGGTATCGGCGTGAATTATTTCATCATCGATTCTAAGGTGCCTCAAGAAATCAGAAATTACACTATGACGATGTCTGAGCATAGTTGCCAATGACAAACCCCCCTCAGTGAGTGTGACCTCTCGCCCATATCGTTCGTATTCGACTAATCCTGCAAGATCGAGACGTTGCAACATTTTCGAAACAGTGGGCTTACTCACATGCAAATGGTCTGCGACATCCCCCGGGCTTGCTTGCTCATATTCATTGATCAATTCATGAATTATTTCGATGTAATCTTCAATTCGCACCGATTCTCGACGAGCGGCATCCCCGCTCGTCGGATTGTGAGCGCGTTTTAGCGAATCAAGACGGCGCTCCTCCTTAACCATGAATAAACGGCATGATAATTTCACTTGAAGGCTTTTCAAGAGCATCTTGCAGTGGAATTCACAAAGAAATAGCAGAATCTACGAACAACAAACAGAAGTTCTGCCAACACTCCGATTCATTCGTGACACGCGCCGTACTCGTCTGGACACTCGAGAAATTGGATGCTGGAGAGCGGGTCGCAATCGCATCAGTAATCAACGCCAAAGGTAGTGTCCCGGGCAAACCTGGTGCACGATTAGCAATAGGAAGCAGCGGATCTATTTTCGGCACAGTAGGGGGGGCTGGGTTAGAAATGAAAGTAGAAAAAAAACTGAACGAAATGCTTGAAATTCCCCCAAAAGAACTACGCAAACAAGGTGGATATGTTGAAACATTTCAACTATACAAAGATGCGAAGGGAGAAAAAGCGACACCTCTCGACAGCCTTTGCGGTGGTAGGCTTACCGTCGCTTTTGAGGTGATTGAGCCAGTGCCACATATCTTGATTGCAGGTGGTGGTCATGTCGGACGGAGCATCGCAATTTCAGCTGATTTGCTTGGATGGGCTCATTCGGTTTTTGATGT
>CAWVXH010000014.1:0-22899 GCA_963934165.1 uncultured Candidatus Poseidoniales archaeon | reverse complement strand
TCGTTTTCGACATCCATTCTTGCATAATTGAGGTCAAATGCAGTAATCCAGAACGTTACACCGAGTGAGATGAAGAAAATCTCTGGATACCAATGCAAATCAGTAATTGCAGCCCAGCCATGAACATCTGCTGCAACCGCTACCCAAGCCCCGGCAGGTGCAAGACCCAGACAGAGCCCGAGCCAGAAATGGCACAGCCAACTAATGCGCTTCATGTAGGGATAAATCACGAAGACTAGCACAGGTAACCACGCCATCATCAATGCCACTTCGTTGAGTTGCCATGCACTGAAAAGTAGCATGATTAAGAAGACGCTTGAGAGTGTGTAAGCGGTCTTCATCGACATCTCCCCGGAAGCGAGATGTCGGCTCGCAGTGCGCGGGTTCGCCGCATCGATATCGCGATCGATGATGCGATTCATCGTCATCGCTAATCCGCGGGCTCCGACTGCGGCGACAAGTATCCAAATCAGGTCGATTATTGGTTGAGTGCCATAGTCGAAACTCGCCAAAAGGAAACCGATTAGGACGAATGGCAAGGAAAACAAAGTGTGTTCAACCTTGACAAATTCAAGAATATCTTTTACTCCCATTATTTCACCTCTATCTTTCACTCACAGACCATTTTCTTCTATCCAAGAGTCGATACGACCTTCAATTTCGGAATCGTGAAGGGTAACTGCAGGCCAGCGCCTTACAGGCAAAGGCCCCTCTAGACTTGGAATCGGCGCGGTTGCATCCCAAGCAATACGCGCACGTGCCTCATCGAAATGCAAATCTCGTGCCACTTCGAATCGGCAGAATAATTGCCATAAAAGTCGCCTTTTCCAATCATCGGCGCGCAAATCAGCATCATCATCGGTTATGAATAACCATCGCAGATTTTTCGCTGCCTCAAGTGACCATATATCCTCGCGAATCCGCTCGATATGTTCTCGCTGCGCGCGCGCTCCCGCTTCATCTACTTCTTCCATCGAAAATTCCGGCATAGGTCCGTCGGCAATTTTCGTAGTCACGACTAACATTGAGGTTCCCAGCATTCGACCATCGACTATCCCGTCGACTCCGGATGCTGAAACAGCCAATGAATCAGGGCTACCCATCTGCTTCCCCTCACCTACACGAGGGTCATTTTTTGAAAGGGTAGTGGCATCTATAATGAGCTTTGAATGGACATTTTCCCAAGGTGCAGCATGGGCTAGTGTATCGGCTACCATTCCGTCGAGAATTGTGATATCTTCAGGGAGTCTCACATTGTAATCAATTGCTCGTAGTAATGCGTTTAAATCCTTGACTTCGTGATTTTCATCGACTGCTACAATAGATTTCAAAAACATCATTTGTCCCGCCCCCAAAAGTCCCAAAGCGGTCTTTCTTGCTTGCCTTGGATATCGTTGTTTACTGGCTACAATTGCTAGGTTGTGGAAACCGGTTTCGAGCGGCAAAAAGAGTTTAGAAACATCGGTGTGCTGAAATTTCAGAACTGGCAGAAACGCATCGCCAATCGCTTCTCCAAGATAGCCATCTTCCATCGGTGGAAGTCCGACAATAGTCATCGGCACACTCGGCTGTTTTCTGTGTGTAATCGCCGTGATGTGCATTACCGGATACTCTCCGGTTAGCGAATAATGTCCAAAATGGTCACCGAAGGGCCCCTCGGTTCGTGTCTCGCCAGGAATAGTGTAACCTTCGATGACGAAATCACAGTCGGCTGGAACCCACAGATCATTCGTTAGGCATTTAGCAATTTTCAAACGCTCCCCACTAAGAAGACCTGCGAATTCGTATTCTGAGAGATTGTCTGGGAGTGGTGAGATTGCACTAAACATAATGTGAGGTGGACCGCCAAGGCAAATCGCTACGGGCATCTTTTCGAATTCTTCAGAATTCGCACTCGCTTCTGCGTGTTCTGCTCCATGTTTGTGAGCTTGCCAATGCAAGCCGACTTCGGTTGGTCCGAAAACCTGAGAGCGGTACATTCCCATGTTGTGGTGTCCGGTTTTCGGGTTTTGTGTGATGACTAACGGGAGTGTCATGAACGGACCACCATCTTGTGGCCAAGTTGTTGGAATCGGTAATTTTGTGATATCTGGATTTTCTATTCGAATTGCTTGACATGCGCCTTTCTTTATGCGTTTTGGAGCCATCGACATCCCTTGTTTTGCTAGGCCAATTCCACTGAATGGATTTTTTAAAACCGCTCCAATATCTGGCTTCATCAATGCAACCATTCTCTCTCCTATTTCCTCCGGTTTTTCGACGCCTAGGGCTTTGTTGACCCGCTCGCGAGTTCCAAAAAGATTCATCACAAGCGGAAACTCACTAATTCTGCCATTCGCAAGACGAGGCTGATCGAAGATGATTGCTGGTCCGCCACGCTTTACAAATTTATCAGCAATACATCCGGCTTCTAGATGAACATCGACCGGATGGCTGATGCGAAGAAGATCACCATTATCCTCCAACGAACGGAGATAAGTCCGCAAATCAGGCCACGCCATCTATTGGTGGGAAGAGACCCATCGTTCAATATCTTCGCCCCGATATCATAGATATCATCGACCGACGGATTCTTTGACTTGACTTGCCCCCGAAACAATATGGGCGACATGGTCAATATCTGCGATGTTTTGGTTATCGGAGCCGGTCCAGGTGGTGGAAACGCTGCACTGCACTCTGCACGTTCTGGTCTTTCGACGATTTTAATCGAAGATCACCCCGCTATCGGTACACCGGTTCACTGCGGTGAATGTATCTCTGATGTCGCCTGTGAGAATCTTAATCTCACACTTCCCGATTATGTTGTTAGTAAGCGTGTTCACGGCATTCGTGTAATTTTCCCAGATGGCACCGACAAGAAGTTGTCTGAGAGCGGATACGTTCTGGAGAAGCACTTGTTTGAGCGCTGGATTGCTGATGAAGCAGTCGCTGAGGGAGCTTCTCTCTACCTTTCACATAAACTCGGTAGCATGGAAAAAATTTATGAAAACGGTAAATTTACTGGCTGGCTTTGCCAAGGTAAAGGCGAGCATTTCCCGATTCAAGCAAAAGTTATTATCGATGCATCAGGAGTTAGTGGAGTCAGCAATAAATTGCTAGAATTGAATCCACGTCCTCAAGTTATTGCTGGAATGCAATACGAGATGTTAGAAGTTCCAACAGATGATTATCTCGATTTCTATATCTGGCCTAAATATGCTGAAAAAGGCTATCTTTGGATGATTCCAAAAGCGGAGGGTCGCGCTAATGTTGGACTGGTTTCCGAAGACAAACCTCGTACAAAAAAAGCGCTAGATGAATTCATTCAAGAAACTCATTTCAAAGATCTTGAATTGGTTCAACCACAGTGGAAAGAAAAGGGTAATCCAGCTTTTGGCGGTACGATTCCTATCTCTGGACCTCACCCGATTACCTTTGATGATGGATTGATGATGATCGGCGATGCAGCCGGTTTTACCTCGCCGCTTTTCGAAGGTGGCTCGCATCTTGCTTTGAAATCCGCCGCCTTCGCTGTACAGGTTGCATTGAGTGCAATTTCCAATGATGACTTCAGTAATTCAAAAATGTCAGAATATCAGAAACTTTGGAGTGATGAATTTCCGCCTTACTCGAAGATTTTGAAAGGGAAATCTGCTCTATTTGATTTATCAGATGATGAAATGTCATTGATGGCACGATCTTTCCCTGATGAGATGTCAAATATGAGCCCGCTGACCAAGTTGGCTGTTTGTGGTCGAATTTTCATTCGCCGTCCTGGACTCTATCTACGTGGAATTATTCCGGCGATGCTTTCATTTGGATACTCGCGTGCTAAATTCTACGGATGGTGATTCAATTCTCTCGTTTCTCGGGCACGCTCTAATAGTGCTCGCGATTCTAACCTCCGCTCATCAGATTGCTCGCCCTCATCGTGGCGGAATTCGAATCGTTAAACACACGGTTTTAGCAGCGCAAATCGCTCCAATTTTACTTTTACTTACAGCTTTCACCATCGATGCTTCCTCGTTAAAATTGGTAGCGATTTATGGCGATTCTGAATTGCCTTTCCTATACAAAATTTCAGCTGCTTGGGCTGGTCGAGCAGGCCCACTCTTACTTTTCGCTGGTCTGTCTGGAATGGTAACTTGGTTAATGATTGGACCGTCGGAAAAAATTGGCTGTGAAATCCGTTTAATGAACGGATTTATTCTCGGTTTGTTCGCAATCTCTTGGTTTTTGGATCCATTCGCCGACTCAACTGGAGTTTTCCCGGGCGAATTGAATCCACTTTTACAAACCGATTTGATGGTAATCCATCCACCAATCGTCTTTCTTTTCTATTCATTTTGTATCGCCACAGCAGCGGCCGCACTCGGTGGAATTTTAGAAGACAAATCCGCTGTTAAAATCCACGAATCTCAACTTCATTGGGCTCGTGCAGCATTTGTCACAGGAACTATAGGAATTGGTTTGGGAGGCCTATGGGCATATACGGTTCTCGATTGGGGAGGATATTGGGCTTGGGATCCTGTTGAGACAGGATCGATTCTCCCTTGGTTCGCTTTGTTACTAATTATTCATGCGCGATCTACTGCTAATTCTAATGCTTCAATTCGTGCTTCACCTGCTCTCGGACTAATCGCTGGGGCTCTTGCAATTCATGCCACATTAATCACTCGGGCAAACGGAGTTTGGGCTTCAGTGCACGCTTTTGTTGCCGATGGATTGGGCACTACTTCTGAAGATCCATATATTAGGATTGCATATTTGGTCGATGCGAGCCCGATTGGTTTTGAACTCGCATCGTATCTTTTTGTGATGCTCGCGCTCGGCGGTTTTGCGGTGTTCTATCTCATACGCGAACAAACAAGATTTGTTGAAAACGGTGGCGGAGTGGCTCTTTTTGAAGCGAACCGTCCGCTTTCACTGGGCTTATTTTCCGCTTTCATTGCTGTTGGAATTTGGATTGGTTCATCGGCGGTTTTCGCCGTTGGTACCTCGTTGATGTTGCTAATTATTACATCCGATTCAGAAAAGCCACCATTGCATTGGATGGCAGCTGGAGTGTTATTGATGCTATTCGCCAGCTGGACTTGGGTCGCAGAAATTCCACAAGCAATCGCAGGAATGATTCCATTCCTTGCGACTTGGTTGATGTCTGACGATGAAGATGATCTCAACCGAATCTTTTCTCCGTTCACTTCAACTTCGGCACGGACGAAATTTGCAAGAGTAATTCCATGGTACGGAGCCGGTGCTTTTCTTCTTCTGACCTGGTTATTGTTGACCGTTGAAATTGAAGGAACAAATCTGGAGGCTCACGAGTTCTATGCCTCCCCGCTCTTGGCATTGTTAGCCATAGGGTTGACTTTCTATGGATGGGCAAACCAAATCGATTCCAAAACTGGTTCAATTATCATCGCGTGCACAACAGTATCTTCTCTCGTATTAGCATATTATTCGGCGAATTTTGAAATTCCAGGCGATGCGCATCTTATGTTGACCGATAGAATAAGTAGGGGCTCAATCGCCTTATTTATGCTCACTTGGATGTTCCTCGCAATCCCTCCAACCATCCAACAGGCTTACAAAACGTTGAAAAAAACAGCGCCGAAATTAAAGCAAAATGGCATAAAAACCAAATCGAACGCGGCGCGACTAAGACTACTCGGCAGTCACCTCTCTCACCTCGGAATTTTGCTTCTTTTAATCGGCCATATATTCACGACCACACTCGTCGACCGTTCCGACCCTTCTCATCTTGTTACGCTAACTCGTGATCAGGTAATTGAGCACAATGGCATCGAGTTTGTTTTCACTGAAGTCGAATTGATTAGCGCTGAGGATGAAGGCTTCGATTTCAAAGTCGGCGATGGTTATCTAGGAGTAATTATTGAGATGCGAAGGGATGGAGAATTGATTGATACCCTTCGACCAGGTATGCTGAGATTTGATTCTCCGAGTGGAGCTGTGAGTGCGCGAAGCGAAGTTGACCGACACACGGGAATATTTGGTGACACAATCATAATTTTGGATATTTTTCAATCGAATCAATTGCTAGATGCAGTGATGTTGCAACAGACCGACGATATTGATAGAGTTCGCGTAACGATTCACGATTTACAAGGCTCTCATGCTGTCTGGACTGGATGGGGATTCATCATGCTGGGAGGCATTTTGGCATTTATTTCGAGTCGACCTTCACATTCTGATGAAGAGGAATGATCCTCATTTAGAATCGACAACCCTACCGCTTGAATCAAAAAGGGGAGATAGGTCGGCGGGATGCCCGGAGGCACAAAATATGGACACTGGTTCAATAGTTCACATCGATTATGACCTGTATGATGCAGGCAATGAAAAGCTCATCGAAACAACTCGAGAAGACGTCGCGAAGGAGCACGAAGTTCACGATGAGAATCGTACTTACGAGCCTATGATTGCAATTATTGGCGATGGTCGCCTCATCGCTGGTTTTGAAGCACATCTAGAGACTGCAGAAGCTGGCAAGGATTACGAATTCGACATCGAGCCAGAAGATGCATATGGTGCACGTGACCAAAACAATATCGAAACAATTGGACAAAACGTTCTGATGCGCTCTGTAAAGGACCCAAGCACACTCGCTATCGGCGCACCAGTAGAAATTGGTGGCCGTACTGGAGTTTTGCAATTTTTGAGCGCAGGCCGTGCTCGAATCGACTACAATCACCCACTAGCAGGAGTAACCCTACGCTACAATTACAACATTGCCAAGGTCATCGAAGACCGTGAAGAACGTGTTTCTACTCTACTCAACATGAACACTGGTCGAGATGACTTCGAAGTCGAGTTCGACGGCGATGATCTCACAGTAACCGTTCCTGAAGAGATGGCATACGATCAGAACTGGGCATATGCAAAGTTCAGCCTCGTTCGTTCGCTACGTGAGAACCTCGGTGCTCAGACCGTTATCTTCCGTGAAGTGCACGCTCCTCGTGTAGTTGACGAAGAAGAGTGATTAATCTCGATTACATTCTCTCAGCGAATAATGAAGTGCTCCTCGGTACTCATAGGGAACGTCAACGCGCTAGCTCGGTTCTCCTTTCGTCGTCACTGGAGCAGATGTTCCACTATGTCCTGGTTGTTCAAACTGTTCACTGACAATAATGTAATCAATTTTTCTTGGATATGCCGAGTTTGAGTACCAAGGAGGACCTTGGAGCCGTGTGTTTCAAGTGGAACTTGAATCACGATAGAGTCGATGGCATCTGTTCGTACACTCGCACTCGCGCTTGCGATTCTGATGATGGGCACGACTTTGACCGGTTGCCTTGGTCTGGCAATTCAGCGAGAAACGATGGAATATATGCGCGAAGACCCAATTGTTCGAAATATCGAAGATACCGTTGGCTGGGATTATACTTTCGAATCGAACGGAATCGATTCGGTGCTCTACAAAAACGAAACCACAATTGTCTTCGATGAAACCGTTTCAAAATTAGTTATCAATTTCCGAGCACAATTACCATACTCAAGTTCCATCGACGACATTATCGGCAACGATACGAACGAATATCGCTACGTCGATGCCAAATTATGGCAACCAGGAGTTAGAGAAAGCGGAGGAGATCCTATCTGGCATATCCGTGCTACCCAAGACCAACCCTTGGAACGATTCGATTCGTTCACTAAGTCAGACTATATTTCCGGTAATTGGATTTTCGAAGTAGAAGCTAGAGGATACGGCATCACCGCACCGGTTGACCAACTTTCTTTCCACGACCATTTCGATGTCTATGCTACTATCACAAAACCGTGCGTTTATTTCGCGGAGTCCCACGAAATTGGCGAATGTACTTACCTCTCCGACCTACAATCCTGAGTCTAACTCAAATCAGGTCGGTGCGCAGCGCTTATGAATCAAAGTTGGGTCGCCGCGCTGCTGAGGAACCAACATGGATGAAAGTCTAGCCCCACTTGTACCGCTCGAGATGTATGATTTGCACGCAGTGCACATTGGAACTAACCAAAAGTCAGCAGACATGAAGCAGTTCCTCGATACTGTTCGTCAAGACAATAGTGGGCTTCACATTATCGATGTTAGACAAACTGACGCTCGAATTCGTGCTGTCGCAAAATTCCTTTCAAACTACGATGCAGAGCGCATTCTAGTAGTCAGCGCTCGTCAATATGGACAACGCCCTGCTCGAAAGTTTGCTCAGACAATCGGTGCTCTCCGAATCGTTGGCCGTTTCATCCCAGGAACCCTTACCAACCCAAGTTTGCGCACTTACATCGAACCAGAGGTCATCGTCGTTACCGACCCAGCAGCTGACCAACAAGCACTTTCTGAGGCTGTAAAAACTGGACTACCAGTAGTTGCAATCGTCGACGCTAACAACAGATTGAGTAATGTTGATCTGGCTCTTCCAGCCAACAATAAGGGTCGCCGCTCATTGGCTCTCGTCTACTGGCTATTGTCCCGTGAGATGATGAAGATTCGCGGCTTGATTAGCGATGCTGATTGGGAACGTGCTCAAGACGTAATGGATTGGGAATCAACTTTCTGAAGTTTTAATTCCACTATTCGTCAGTGTCAGGTGTTGCGGATTTTAGAGCATCAGAGATGAAATCCATCACTTCCATGAGATTTTCAAGAATTAGAGCCTTTCACATAAGATTTTCACCGACACTGTAAGATTATAGTGGTTTGAATCATAACGACAGAGCGACTGGGATTCATCATGGTGAAGGCAGTACCGATATTTTTGGCACCGATGGCAGGGGTTACCGACCTCGCTTATCGCCTTCTCGCAAAGGAATGTGGCGCAGACATCACTGTCACAGAATTCACCGCCGCTTCAGGCCTGTCTCGACTGGCTTCACATTCATGGCTGAAAGTTGAATCCGATCCGAGAGAAAAACCATTCATTCCGCAAATTTTCGGTGGCAATATCGAGGAGATGGTCACCACCGTCGAGATGCTACATGATCGCGCTGATATCATTGACATCAATTTCGGCTGCCCAGCGCCGAAGGTATGCCGCAATGATGCTGGCGCTGCACTATTACGCGAACCAGATCGAGTCGTCGACATTGTCAGGCAATGTATTGCCGCCGCTGATGTTCCAATCACGGTCAAGATGCGCCTGGGTACTGGTGGTGGCCCGAATACAGCATTGGAGATTTGTCAACGATTGGAGGCTGAGGGGGTTGCTCGAATTTGTGTGCACGGCAGAACTCTGCGACAGCGATACTCAGGAGAGGCTGATTGGACTCAGATTCGAGAAATCGTCGAATCTGTTGACATTCCTGTAATAGCCAATGGCGATGTTACTGATGCGACCTCGGCCGAAGCCTGTCTACAAGCGACGAAAGCTGGTGGATTGATGATTGGACGAGGCGCAATCGGCAGACCAACGATTTTTTATGAGATCAAACGCGATTTGGGCTGGACGAAGCAAGCACCACCATGGGGAGAAGATAACACCGCAGTTGCACGTTTATGGTGCTGGAATCGATACCTTGAATTGAGTTCAGAATTATATGAAGATGATATGTGTAAGAATCTCAAACGACATGCTGTTTCATTCACAAAAGGTTTGCCCGGAGCTTCGAAAATGCGTGTATCTTTACATGACATTAGTGATCAAAAAGAATTAGGAAATCAAGTTACTGAATATCTTGAAAATTTGGTCGAATCATCCTTAGATTAAACCTGCAAAGATTCGTCTAATCTTTTAGCAACCGTGCGCAATCTCCGCAATGTTCTGTCACATCGATTGAGAATTTTTTCTGACATTTCAGCCCCAGTTTTTCCAGCGATTCTGAATCCATATGGCATTCTTCCACCTAATGTGTTCAGCAGTAATTTTTGATTGTCGAGAGGAATATCAGCGAGATATTTCTCGACTTTTTCAATGTTGAGTTTTTTCCTTTTCACATCAGAGATTAATTTCTTTGCAACATTCTCGGGTAATCTACCAACTCCTCCTCGATTCATCAGCCATTCTTCACCGCGTGCATCATACTGCCTCATTAATCCTGCAAAGACATCCTGGGCGATGCGCTCCGGCATCGCCACTCGCTCGACAATTCCGACTTCTCGCATCCGCTCGAGCGTCCGCTGAATGCGTGAGCGGGTTTCATCAAATCTGTCAGCGAGCGCTAACATTGTGATTGCATTATGCGATTGTGCGAGCTCGAGAAAAACTTTCCGAGCGAGATTATCGCCTTTCTTTGCACGCTCACCATTCAATCCTAAATCATTGAGTAGCGCATCGATTCGATCCTGATTATTTGCTGTTGCCCCGGGCTCGGATATATTGATTTTCAAAGCAAGATCTTCCTCTTCGATTGGAGTTTTCATCCGCTCATTCGAATCATCAATCAGAGCGGATAATTCAGTCAATCGCATTTCAAGAATTTTTCTCGCTTGAACTGAAACCAATTCGATAGCATTACTCATCGAACCTCCACGAAGAACATGGATGTGCCATCTGCCATCCAATTCAGAGGCGACCAATCCCGATTCACGGAGTCGAGCCATCTGATTGTGCATTGCAGTTTGTGATAGCCCGCACGCATCACCTAATTCTCTGGTGTTCCATCCTTGTAACGGTGCGGCCAGTAAAGCCTCTCTGAACACTCGATGAAGTGCACTAGGTTCATCGCTCGGCCCCCATGTTTCAGCTTTTCTGCGAACTAATGAAAGAGAGTCGATAAGCCATTCGAGCAAGACATCCGTGTCTTTACTACCGGTCGGCATCGGCTGCTCGACCAAACGAATTCTGAACATACAACCTTGTGGCGTAATTCAGAGTGTAAGAGGATTCTGCTCACGATATACTCTCAATGTTGCGATTACGCATGTTTCACGACGGCACCAAATCTTGGTTTTCTGTGGGGAATGAGAATTTGAAATTTGATTTAAGCAAATTCTGCTCGAACATCAAGCCAAGAATATTCCAGATTTGATGACCGAATAGTCTGAAGATGATCTGCTAAATCTAATCTGCCTTGAGCGAGTATCCCGCGGTTGCGAAGAACTCCGATTGCGGAGTGAACCGCTGAGCGAGAGCGACCTAAATCGCGTGCGAGTTGAGCTTGACTTTCCGGTGTTTCAACGTGTGAGAGTTGTGCAACGATTTTTCGCTGTAAATCTGAAAGCCCGACCGGCATCATCGATGCTGCGCGCTCATTAGATACATTCACACCGAGAAAAATCTCAACTTGAGCCGGTGCACCAGCATAATAGCAAGTTCTACCATTAACTGGAACGATTGTCACGATGTCCTCGTTGACAAGAACGTCGAGATGATGTCGTAGAGTTCCATTCGCAGCATCGAGACGACGCTGCAATTCACGATAGTGAATTCCAGGTGAACGGTCGAGGGTTGTAATAATTCGAGAGCGAAGCGGATGTTCCCATGGAGAGAATTTAGGAGAAGAAATTGCACCTTCTGCAAAGGGTGGAGCAAGCATTGGGACCAGGCTTGCGAGCCCAGTCATTCCACCTCCTATCACAATCAGGCCATCGACGAACCAAGAACGCTTACTACGCCACTGTTGGAGGAGTGCCATATGAGTTTTCGGAAACGCCAGCCTTTGAAAGAATCGGTTGCTTGAGTCGGTAATGCTCGATTTATTTAATCTTCAGAAATAAGCAAATTTTTGTGCAATTTCATGTATGCGACAAGAGGTCCGAGTAATCTTCCACAAGTTCGGCCGTGTGTTGTCAATCGATAACGAACACGAACAGGGGGGCCGTCCTCGACAACTCGATCAACAAGGCCATGTTCTGCACAGATAGTGAGTTTATCCGAAAGAGTTCTGCTGGAGATTCCGCGAAGAAGAGTCCGAAGTTCATTGAAGCGGCGATCTCCGGCTATGTATAATGCAGCAAGAATTTCAATCGACCAACGTGAACTGAACATATTGAACGACTCGACAGCTGCATCCACCTCCCAATCAACATTAACTTCCTCACCATAATATGAAGCGAAGATTAGTCGAATATCACGACCAATCACTTGGACTTCTTCGACCCCATCACGAATTTTTTCGATGTCTAAAGATGAGATTGCCATCTGCGAACTTGACATGGTTATCAGATGAGGCAGACGTCATCTAGTGTATAAAATGCACCTCGGTGTATTCCTGAAAACTACTCCATTCATATATTAAGGGCTTTTCGTCCGGTGTGGAAATTACACCAAGGTGTGAATTTACACTGGAGATGTCAAAAATGGATACATGGTTAAAAAATTGGGTTGAAGAAGTGAATGATGGAATGGATGAGATGGATATTGTGAATTCGTCGAAACGAGAATTTTCAATTCTTCGAATATTTACTACAGGTTGGAGGGTTTGAAATGAGCTGGTCTAAATTCAAGCAAATTGTCTACAAAGCAATGGCTGATGTTCGTGCACCTGCTCACACAATACGCGTGATTCCTCGACATACTTTCAATAACGCAAAACGCGTTTGAATGCTGATAATTCCTAAAATAATTCACGAATTAGTATATGTTGGTCGGCGTCCTTCGATTAATGCAGATAGGCCTTCGAGTGCATCTGCTGTTGCGAAGATATCCTTCAATTTGGATAATTCAAGAGCTAGACCAGCATCGAGATCCTCACCAGTCGAAACCGCTGCATCGAGCAATTCGCTCGACATTTTGAGTGCGATTGGGGCGGCTCGGCTCATCATTTTGAGCTGGCGGCTAACCATTCTGTCCTCTACATCAAAACCATCTGGGCATTGTCCCGAATTCAGAGCCGCCATATTTTTGTCAGCATAGAAATTTAGTGCAAAGGCAGTAGTGGGGTGGGAAGAATCTGCTGGAGAGCCGGAATATTTGTTCACTGGTTTACCTGATTTTGACAAGTCATCAACTGCATCTCCAACGTTGGCCGGTTCGACCAAATGCGTTAGTAATCCAAGAGCCAGAGCACCGTTTGCGTCGAGGAAATTACCTGCCAAAACGGCGTACCTTGCTGCTTCAATCCCACAAATGCGTGGTGTACGTTGAGTTCCACCGAGTCCAGGGTAGATTCCGATTCCTGTTTCGGGAAATCGGAATTGTGAACGACGTGTTCCGATTCGATAATCACAAGCGAGCGCGAGTTCTAGGCCTCCGCCTAATGCTAATCCGGTCGTCAATGCAATGGTGGTTTTTGTTGAATTTTCGAGTTTGTCAAAAACTTCATGGCCGAAGGCTGTGAAATCATAGATATCTTGGATTGAATCCGTGCGAATCTTGTCAACGAAAAATTTGACATCTGCTCCAGCGACAAATGCCTTTCCTGCTCCTTCGAGAACTACCGTAGAAACCTCATTTAGTGCATTGACTTCATCTAATGCAGCACCAATTTGTGAAACGAGAGTTTCGTTGAGTGCATTCATCGCTTCAGGTCGGTTAATTTGGATTGTTGCAACATTACCATCAATGATGATATCTACAAAATTAAATTCCAATGGCTCACTCATCTGGGAAAACCATTCTGGGAGCTCGAACCCTGCTAATTCTGAGTAAGATGATGCCATACGAACCGCATTATCTATACCGATCTGGTTCGCCAATTCGAAAGGGCCAAGCGCCCATCGTAATCCGACTTTAGCACCACGGTCAACATCTTCTTTCGAGCATATTTCCTCTTTGATAATTTGCGCAGAGACCGCGAAAATCTGACCTAGGAGGCGCTCAGAAATCAGCGTTGCAGTTTTCTCGTCGCAATCGGTATCATCGCCGATAACCCATTGTTCACCAGCGGCAATTAGGTCACGGAGGTTTTGTGCACCAGTGTACCGAGGTGTTTCGAGTTGTTCAGCGAGATAATCCGTTGCGTGAAGTGCAATCTGTGGGCCTGTCAAGTTCATCAGCGCGAATGGGCCTAATCCAATACTGAACGCTTTCATTGCGACAGCATCGATTGCAGCAGCAGAAGCGATACCTTCCTTCAATAATAGGCAAGCTTCATTCAACCAAGGAACAAAAAACCGGTTGACAACAAAACCAGGTCGGTCCTTACAAATTATCACAACTTTACCCATGGTTTTACAATATTGCTCTACTGCATCCAAGGATTCCTGTGAAGTTGACTCGGCTGGAATAATCTCGATGAGTCGGTTTTTTGCTGGATGAAAAAAGAAGTGAAGTCCGACGAAGCGATCCGGTCTGCCGGTAGCTTCAGCAAGTGCATTTACGCTCAAAGATGAGGTATTTGAAGCGAGAATTGTGTGATCATCACATACCTCATCGAGCGTTGCAAAGACTGCGGTTTTGATATCAAAATTCTCGAACACCGCTTCGATAACTAAGTCGGTGTCAGAAGCGACATTTTCAGTTCCAACAACACCGGTAATACGTCCTTTAATTGCTTCAACTTCCGCTTCGCGAAAAATTCGTCGCTCGATTGCTTCACTCAAGAAATCGGTAATGATTTGTTGACCACGCTCGACCCATTGTAACTCGCGGTCAACCATCTGCACCTCAAATTCCTCTTGGGCAGATTTCTGAGCGATTCCTGAGCCCATGTTTCCCGCCCCGATTATCGCTATGCTCTCCACGGTGCGCATGCTCCGGCCACCTACCTTTCATCCATCAATGCAGCGGAAAGCAATATCCCGCTCACCGCGAACTTATTCAGCCGGGCTAACCTGTGCAGGGTATGGAGCGTAGCCGACGTTTCGCTGTGCTGTTGGTGCTGCTGTTCCTAGTGTCGCTTTCACAATCCGCTTACTCCGAGTCTACCGGGATGACCGGCAAGTCAGTCACTGGCTGCACCTGCCATTCCAACTCAGCCTCTCTCTCGCCCTCTATGCAGGGGCTGCCCTTCGGAGCAGGCGGCTACACCCCAGGAGCCACTTACTCCCTGAGTTGGGATGGTGGTCCACACACCTCAGGCGACGGGGGCTTCAACCTTGATGTGAGCTCGGGAAGCTGGACGAATCTCGGCGCTTATGTGCAACTCTTGAACGGCGAGTTGACTCACAGCAGCGACGCCGCGCGCTCCTGGAGCGTCGATTGGATCGCGCCTGCTGCAGGAACCGGCGATGTTGACTTCTCTCTGGCAGTCCTCTACGCCAATGGCAACGGACAGAACTCTGGTGACTCATGGGGAACAGGCGCATGGACTCTCGGTGAGTCCAGCGGCACTGGGGACTCAGCGCCGGTGGCTTCCAACGTCACTTACGTCCCTATCAGTCCAACCAAGGGCACCGGACTCGGAGTCTCTTACGACTACCACGACGCTGATGGAGACTCCGAACAGGGCACACTAATCAAGTGGTGGAGGGACGGACTCAGAGTCTCATCGATAGACGATCTGACGGATGTGCCAAACAGCTGGATTGGAAGGGGGCAGCAATGGCAGGTTGAGGTGACTCCCTCTGACGTAAACCAAGACGGCGAGCCTGTAATGCTCGACCCAGTGACCATTGGTAACACAATACCAATTGCTCGTAATTTGGATATTACTCCAAGCGAGCCAGCTGATACCGATTCATTGACACTTTCATACAATTACTATGACTTTGATGGAGATGTCGAACAATCGACCATAATTCGGTGGTATCTCGATGGGATGCGAATAGAGGGTCTCGATGATTCGAACATGGTATCTGCACTGATGGTACGCGCGGGTGATGAATGGGAAGCTCGCGTTACCCCTAATGATGGCACCGATTATGGTGAAATTGCATCGACTGGAATAATTATAATCGGTTCTTCCAACACAAAACCTACGTGTTCTATTTACATTTCTCCTAGTAATCCAGTAACCGACCAACCGTTACAGGCGATTATTGGTTGGTATGATGCCGATGGAGATAATTTAGCAGGAGAAGAGATTCGTTGGTTCAGGAATGGCGTCCAAATTTCGGCTTACAATGATGTGGAATGGGTTCCTTCAGATGCAACCACGAAAGATGAAACTTGGACTGCCCGAACCCGAGTTTATGATGGATTAATTTGGTCAGAATGGGTGGATGCAGATGGAATTACTATACTGAATAGTCCTCCTGTTGTGACTTCGATTAGTCTCTTACCAGAAGGAAAATTGATTACAACTGACAACTTAACAGTAGTCTGGGAACAATTCGATATTGATGGAGATGCACGAGATGGTAGCGAAATTCGCTGGTGGGTAAATGGTGAATGGTTACCTGAATACAATGGAATGGTGACGATACCAGCTAACGAAACATACCGAGACCAAAATTGGGCAGTGCAAATTTTACCTCGAGATGGCGATACTCTTGGTTCAGGAATGACGACTTCTTCCCGGGTGATAGAGAATGTTAATCCTGAAATGCCAGAGATAGTTCTAGGTACTGGTTCAGCTGGTTATCTTGGTGCCCCAATGATTTTCCCAGAATTATCTGCACCGAATTCTTTGGAATCAATGGTCATTTTTGCATCATCTTCAGATGTTGATAACGACCCATTGTTCTATGATGTCAAATGGTCGAGGAATGGTTTTCATGTTCCAGATTTGGATGGTGAATCTTTAGTTCCAGCTGAACGCCTTGAACCTGGCCAAGAATGGCAAGTCACCGTTATCGTAAATGACCCGTGGGGACTTTCTAATGAGGCAAGCATGTCGATTACTATTACCAATCTCGCTCCTATTCCTGCTTGGAAGACGCTGCTTGAGAGCCCTTTAGCTGGCTCAAAAGTCTCTCTTGATGGAAGTGATTCTATCGATCTTGATGGTGAGGTGATAAACTGGATTTGGCTTGTCAATGGAGTGAGTTATATCGGGCAGTCAATTGAGGTAGTTCTCGGCTCAGGCACTCATTCGGTTGGCCTAACCACCATCGATGATTGGGGTGATTCAGCATCGATAACTTCTGATTTAACTTTAGGATCTGTCCAAATGGTCGATTCCCTGGCAGTAAATTTAATCGGAACAAAAGTTGAATTATCCTGGTCGGGCATTGGTGATGATTACCGAATTTATCACTCAACAAGCCCGATTACTTCGGTAGCTGACATGATGCCAATCGGTTCGAGTGAATCAAGTTCATGGAGTGAAGTGGCGCCGGTTGCCACGACTGTTTACTATGCCGTGACTCAAATTATTGATGGGCAGGAGGTGATTTGGATTAGTGTTGGTGAGAATGTAGTCAATATCGATGCAACAGCGGCATCTGGAGCATCGGACAATAATCCAACCGGTTCGATATTATTTCTCCAATTACCATTGATTTTACTATTTATTTCTATGGCAATTGGAAGTATGACCTATGTTATTGTCGGAAGAAGGAGGTCATGATGAAGTCGAGAATTTTAGTTGTAACAATAATTTTTGGATTTTTGTTAACCTCGACTTCAAGCATGGCGAATCCAGGCGGTGAGGTTGATTCGAATAGGGATTTCACTTGTGGGGGGTCGTGTCATGGAGACCCTTCCCTTTCTGCAACATCTGATGCTGTAATCGAAGTCAGAACTGCAAACACTGCATATGCTGGAACGATGACCGAAGTTGAAGTTAGCATCTCTGGAATGGCCCTATCGAAGAATAGATTGTTGGGGGTTTTCTTGCTCGGCTCAATTAATGGTAATTCTGATACGCCAAGCGATTACGATTGGTCAATAATTCAGGATCCAAATGGGGGCTCATCAAATTACGTCCTTATTTCCGTTCCTGAAAGTGGAGAAATCACCATCAATTGGATATTGTTGGCACCTTCTGAAGTAGGTCCTCAATCCATCTATGTCTCGATACACCACGGCTCCGACTCAAATCCAGATAATCGAGCCTTCCTCGGTACAACTGAAGGTTACCCAATACAAATCGATCCAATTCCAGATGATTATCCAACCATTGCAGATAATTGGGTAGCTCTAGAAGAAAGGATTGCTGGCGATGATTCTCCTCTTCAATTCAGCACCGTCAATACCGATGTTCTATCGGTAGAGTGGCGATTAGCAGGCGAGATAGAATCTCATACTGCGGAAGTCGTAGGAGCAGAAAATGAATGGCAAGTGCAAATTCCTGCATCCTTTGGGGACACTCGAATTGAATACCGCATTACTGCATCACAGGGTGAATTCAACAACCAAATGCCATGGCTTTCGATGGATACGGTACCACCTTATTTTGATGGCAATCTTTTCGGTGCGAGATTACAAAGTATTTCTTCAGCTCTAATTATCATTGGATTTGTCTTAACGATGCATATGATTTTATCACCACGTCAGAAGAAAGATGAACTGGACCAAATTCTAGAAGTTGAAACTAGTGAAGAGGTTTCGGAACCTATACCAATAGAAGAAATTCCTGATATAGAACCCGAAGTTGAAAATGATGATACTGAGGAATACAATTCAAGATTAATTCATTCAGAAGACAATCCTGGCTGGCTTTGGGATCCAGTGGAGTCTGAGTGGGTCGCAGACCCGAATAATCCTCCCGGAGGTGATTCTTGATGTTCGCAATTACCTTTCATCATCTGATAGTCGGAATTGCTTCTGGCACCGGTATTTTGATGGGAATTTGTGCACTTCTTGCTTGGTTAGGGAATTTTGTTTCCAATCTAGATGATTTTCAACAATCTTTCGATAAAACTTCTCTCCTATCTTCTATTCTCTGCTTTATCTGTATGCCATTGGCAATTTTTTCTGGAACATTCGCTACCTCTGATCCTGGTGGCAGTGCAATTCTATACAATAAATTTGTTTTTAGTGGACTAGCGATCGGTTTTACCGCATCGTTTATTGCTGGTAGAGTAAGGTTTGGTGAGAAAATTTGGAATGATTTCAAATTGTCAACGCTTCAGATGATTTGTGCATCAGGAGCGATGTTTTGGATAATTATCACTGGTTCGATTGGTGGTAAAATTTCCATTGGCGAATCAGTGATGGATATCATGCCATTTTGGCCTGATTTCACCTCTACCATCGTTTTGCCATGGTGGATTTCGATGGTCATGCTGGTGTTTGGTATCGCCTCGATTTTCGTAGCGTTAAAGCTTGGTCCAACCGTAAATAAAATTTCAGATTAAACCGGCTAAATCTTAATCGGTTTCATTGGAATCGTTCTCGTCTGATAAATCAGAATCTTCCTCATCCCAGTCACAGTATTGGTATCCCTCGCCTCGGTCAGGGGCCTCAGTCCAGATGCCACCCCTCTCCTCGCAGATATCTTGAGTAATCTCGTTTAGCTCGTTCTCGCGCCATTCCTGGTCGTCGTCGCCCCAATCTTCATCCCGATCAAATTCCCAATCCATGCAAGGGTTACGTTCACCGGCGCGCCTTTCATTTGCATCATGGTCAGTATTCTCAGTATTCGTATTGTTAGGTCTGACCTGCATTGTTTGCAAACCAGTTGCACGTGGTTCCTCATCTACCGGCCATTCATCGTTGAAGTTAGGATTCATGTGGTCACAATCTCTTCCATTGTTACCGTCACCGAATCCACCCTGATTCATTCCAGGCATACCTTGACCCATGCCATTCATCATTAACATCATCATCATATTACAGGAATCGACGAGGGTATCGAGGCCGCCAGAGAGTTCTTCGACAGCAGCGGTAGAGAGTTCTTCGACAACGATTGCATCGCCGTCAATAGTAGTGATAGTCATAGTTCCATCTTCGTGAAGTTCAACACCTTCTCCGAGACCGGAAATAAAAGCATCCTCGATGAATAGGCTACACATTTGAGAAACTAATTCACCCATTCCCGAACCGAATCCGAAGCCCATTCCCATGCCTTGACCGAATGAGGCACAATCTTCACCCATCTCATTGAAATCAAAATCGGTAGGCATAGGCCTAATCGTAACATCGGTTGGCCTTTCATTTGCATCATTGTCAGCAGTCCCAGTCTCTGAATTGCCGGGTCTGCCTTGCATTGTTTGCAAATCGGTTGCACGTGGTTCCTCACCTACAGGATTGAAATCCACTGGAATATTATCTACCGTCCATTCACCAGCGAAGTTGAGATTGTTTACCCGAGGAACACAATCTATCCAAGCACTGTCAGGATCTACAGCGAAATCCATTGTTGCTGTTCCATCTCGCATATTGGAATCAGCCACACCAGTAAGTGAATTCGTTGCTGCATCTTCACGATTAGTATCGGTATTTTCATCGGTTCGCAAGTCATTATTTTCCTGTCCAAGTGCTCCTGAACCAAGTACTATACTTGCGATAAGGATGAATACAATTCCTAGTGCAAGTGCATTTTTTGTCTGAGGCATAGGCTGGTCACTATCTTCGAGCATGACAGACAACGCATAATACAACAAATATGAAGAGTTCGCATTCACGTTTTTTGTAACTCGTAGAGTTATTATGCGTAATTTTGGGAAAAAGGATGAGACTTATTCACCTTTATTGAGCAAATCGAATGATTCTTTAATTCGCCTCGCATGAGCCTCTGGGCTCAAATCTAATTCGGCAATTTTCGTTCTACCCGCTTTTGTCCAAGCGGTTTTTTGTTCAGCATTAAGATTCTTCAATAAGTCGTACCAAGATGAATGATCTGATCGCGGAACCAATTGCCCACTGACATGATTTTCGATAGTATCTTTGAAACCACCTTCATCGACGAAAATTGCAGGAGTACCAATCGAGAAGGCTTCGATTGGTGTCAAGCCAAATGGCTCATTGATTGCAAGACTAATCACGGCATCTGCTCCACGAATAAGGCCTGCTAATTCAGGAGATGATAGTCGGGGGGCAATCCAAAGTTTGACGGTTTTTCTCTCAGCAAAACCCCTCATTATTTTTGCATCTTCTTCGCTCGCACCGCCAATATGAACCAAACCTATGCCGGTGCGAGATACAGCTTGAATCGTTTGAAGAGTTCCTTTAACCCAACTGGCCCTACCGATATTGACTGCATATGGTTTCGATATTTCATCAAAACTCTCTGGTTCATCCGAGCCGGCTTCGGGTGGGAATTCAGAGATGTCGACGCTCGGCCAAAGTACATTGGAGTTTACTTGATAGATTTCGGCAATTCGGCTGGATGTGAAGTTTGAATTAGCCGAAATTGCCGATCTTTTCCTCTTGGCTAATTTCCGAATCGTAGAAACATCACGATTACGTGCGTAACTGAGAGCGAACTTAGTCAGTTTCAAATTGCGTTTTGGCCGCCCATTTATGTCACGATGAAGCACATCTTCGTGCAAGCCTCTGTGAGGTTCGAGGAGATGTAAGTGGGTTGAAACATGATCTGGAATTAAGTCTAATAAAGCCAAGGAACCGTCTCCACTTACAATGTGAATTCCATTGGTATTTTCAATTTCTTCCACCAATCCTTTACAAGATTTCCAGGCATTCTTCGCTGAATTTTTCGATGTATCAAAAACGATTGACCAAGAGTTTGTTGAAACTATCCAATTCTTCTTTGGTGAGAAAAGTTGAACGTCGAGTTTTTGGCATAGTTCTACAAGTTCAGGAACTGGATGTAAAGTTGCTACTTTGACTGAAAAAATCTTTTCAAGCGCGGGTAAATTCCTCAACAAATCACGCTCGGCCCCACCCATCGCAGCAAAGCTTCCTTTGGCGACGAGCAGATGTGGTAGCGCCGCCGACTCAGGCTCGGGTAAACCGCTCATCTGATGGCTCATAACCCGCCCGAGTTTAAGGCACATACGCCTTGTCGCACACGTGGTTCACAGGGTTCTTCTCGCTCGTGGCACCGCCTTATCGTCCAGCACAGGACTGGGTCGAGCGCATGCTGCTGTGGTTTCAATTTTGGAGCGTACACTCGTTTCAGATTGGACAAAGGCAGGTGAAATTAACCACACTCAACGATTGAGTGGGTGGTCGCGTCTCTCTACTCGGTGGTGGAAGCATCCGTCAGTTATTTCTGATGCAGCAGCCTCGACGGATGCTGATTTACTGCATATTACCGATCAGGAGCAGGCTCACCTTGTGCCCAAGAATAGCCCGATTCCTATCATTGTGACTATTCATGATTTGTTTCATTTGTCTCCACGCCAGATTAAATTGGCAGAAGGTGTTGTTACAGTTGGAGATATGAGTCCGGGAATAATTCGGAAAATGGATTTGTCAAAATTACGGGCGGGTCTTGCTCGCGCTGATTTACTAATTTGTATTTCTGAAATGACTCAGCGCGAAGTTAAACGAGAATTTCCAGGGATTCCAACCGCTTTGGTTCGACATCAGATAGATGTTGATTTTTGGAATCCTGAATCTAATCCTCAGCCACGCAAATTACTTACCGATTATGGTGACGAAGATTCGAAGATTCTTCTGCTTACAGTAGGAAGTAACGAGCCACGGAAGCGACTCGATTTTGTCGAAGAAATACTCGATATGCTTCCTGCTAAGATATCTGATGACATTAATATTATTCATGTCGGCAGCGAGGTCAAACTCAGCGATGAGGAACTCGCTGCAGCCTTCCAACATGCCGAAGCTTTGCTTTTTCCCAGCATTTCAGAAGGCTTCGGCTATCCTCCAGCAGAAGCGATGGCAGCAGGATGCCCAGTTTTGGCAGCAGATAAATCAGCACACAATGAAATTATTCCAACGCGTTGTCTTCTGCCTTCAAACGAAATTAGAGCCTGGTGTGATGCAATTGAATCAATCCATTCGGAGTGGGTTCGGGCAGGGAGAGTAGAGAGGATTCCCGATGACGAACTTATCGAGTATGTGAAGAAAAATTTGAGCCCTAAAGCACAAGGAAAAAATCTTGCTGCAGCTTATAATTTAGCGATGGATAAAATCAATGTTCAAAAAACAAATTATTAAAGCAAAAATTCTCTCAGTGCTGTTTGAGTTAGGGGTTAGGAATCGATGTTGGATGTTAACGAACTAACAAAGGGTTTCGGTTCTGGACGAAGAAGACTCGAAGTTCTTAAGGGTATAAATCTCAAAGTAGAGAAGGGCGAATTGGTCAGTTTGATGGGACCGAGTGGCTGTGGAAAGAGTACTTTACTGAATATCATAG
>CAWVXH010000013.1:0-23180 GCA_963934165.1 uncultured Candidatus Poseidoniales archaeon | reverse complement strand
CGATTGCAACAGGAGACGGAGTCGGCATGGCATATCGTGCCGGAGCCGACATCAAAGATATGGAATTCATTCAATTTCATCCCACATCACTAGCGATTTCTGATACGAAACCGTTCTTAATCACAGAAGCGATGCGTGGACATGGCGCAATCTTGATGACAAAATTAAATTATTCTGATTGGAAGATTGCTGGTGAAGGAGCAAATCCAGAAAACTTTTCCTACATGAAAGCTTACTCACCACTTGGATCTCTAGGAACTAGAGATGTCGTCGCCCGAGCCACAGATACAGAATTGAAGCGAAGCGGCGATAGGAATGTGATATTAGTTACCGAACATCTCGATGCCACTGATTTACGACATCATTTCCCGATGATTACAAATCACCTCTCCTCACATGGAATTTCTCTCGGACCATATCCTATTCCAGTTATACCCGCCGCCCACTACATGGTTGGCGGAATTGCTGTTGATGAAATCGGCCGAGCTCTAGTCAATGGCGTGAAGATGAGTGGATTATATGCGATTGGCGAGGTTGCTTGCACCGGTCTTCACGGAGCAAATCGACTCGCCTCAAACAGCCTGCTCGAAGCTGTGGTTTACTCCGAGCGAGCTGCTGGGGACCTAATAGAGCAGGCTGAAAATAATTCATTGCCAGAATTACGAGATGATTTACCGCTTTGGAGAGCAGATCATCTCGACATTCTCATTGAGCATTCGCCGCTTCGTGCTGATCTCGAAGTTTTACGCTCGACGATGACACTCGATGTCGGTTTGGTCAAAAGTGATGCTAGATTGAAGCGTGCTAAACGTAGAATCACCCACCTTTCAGAAGAGGTGGATTTGGTTTGGCGCACGTGTAAGCCGACTCAAGATTTAGTCGAATTACGCAATCTTCTAGATGCGGCGAGCTTGGTTGTCAACAGCTCTATTGCTCGCCGTGAAAACGTCGGTTTACATTATAATTTAGACCTGGTTAAATCAACCAAATTCAGGTGATTTTTCAATTCCCTTGACCAGTCCGTGCAGCATTGCATTGAATGGAGTTGGAACCCCCTGAGCTTCTCCATTCAAAACAACAGCCCCGCATAACGAATCAATTTCGGTTGGTCGGCCTGCCATAATATCCTGCAGCATTGAGCAACGATTTTCGGCTGTTGCAATTACAACTTTTCGCAAATAATCTTCAATATCAATATCGCCTAAATCAATTCCAGCTGCACGGGCAACAATCGCAGCCTCTCGCATCGCTTGAACGGATTGTAACCATAAAGAATTGATTTCCAATAGAGCCCCATTTCTGACCCCTGCAATTGCGCAAATAGGATTAATCGCTACATTTAACAATAATTTCCGCCAAACTATTCTCTGATAGTCTTCAACCCACATCGCATTAAGATTTACTTCATTGAAGTAATCAACCAACGATTCGACTTGATTCGGTATTACTTCACCCATCCCTCCAAAAATGATACTACCTCGTCCGACCCATTCTACTTCGCCTTCACTTCGGCGCATTGCTCCGTGTGTAATTGAACCGACAAGCACACGCTCGCGGCCGATTCGATGCGCGAGTGCTTCCGCATTACCGAGTCCATTTTGGATTGTCAATGCGACACCATCATTCGAAAGAATTTCTTCAGCGATTTGAGATAATAATGGCGTATCCACCGTTTTTCCACAAACGATAGCAACATCACAGGTTCCGCGAATTTGTTCTGAAATTTGTACCGTCGAGTCTACTGTAATATATCTCTCAGGAGGCACAACCTCGATGCTTCCTTCAGGAGTGTGTAATACGAGTCCCATTTCAGAAAGAACCGCTGCATTGTTACCTCTAGCAACAGCGATAAGATCGGCTTCACTATCGGCTAAAGATCCGAGCAAAATTCCACCTATTGAGCCGACACCAACGATAGCAATGCGCATCAGGAACACCCACTTAATGGACATCGAGAGGTTAGGTGAATCACGATTCCTTCTTCATCAGCAGTCACCCACAAAACCCTCTCAATGTCATCACTACCTATGGTATCAATCTCGATTAAAGCTGTTCCGTTCGCCTCTAATTCAGTTGGTGTAAATATCGTGAAAGCCTCACCTGAAGGAAGGTAATTTGTGCTTTCAACAGAGATTAGAATTGTGAAATTCTCTCGAGAAGTGATTATGAAATCGTATAATGGCAAACCGGAATCCATCATCGCTGCGCCTCGAATATCAATGTTAAATCCGCTTTCGACAATCACAGCAACTGGTTTGGAATCGCCACAGGTAATCATCCAACCAGATTCTGGAAGAATCAAGGATGAACCCGCATAATTCCCATCTAGAGAAATTGGCATGCCGGATACCAAAGTATGATTGAAATTAATTGTAGAATCCAACTGTGGAATAGCATCACCAGCAGGACAGGATGGTGAGCCATCTAATTCGGAGTAGAGGGTATTGGAATGGGTTTCTAGCGGTATTTGATGCAATGGATTTGATGTAATTTGGACATATGAATCATTGATTGGCAAAACCCAATAATCGGTTCCACCATCATCGTAATCAAACATTAACATTGGACCTAACCGGTTTCCAGTAACATCCGAATCAAAACTAATCTCGAGAGATTCCCAGCCACCTTCTTCAGCGAGCAAACAAACTCCATGCAAACCCTGTGACAACTCGGAACCTCCCTCTAGGATCCAGAATGGATTGCTATGAATCGATAAGTTTCCAGTTTTATTCTCTACCACATCGATTTCCGTACAGATTTTCTGGTTCGGCAAGTCTGCATCTCTAATCCAAGTCGCAGAAGATGGTGCCGTGACTTCAAAATGACGTAGAGTCAGAATATGTTCTTCTCTCGAAAGGTCTGTTATGACTATGAATCGAAGTAGAACCGGCGAGAAATTTGTTGACTGTAAATCGTCTACTGTCAAATTGAATGAAATGTGATTACTTTGTGTAATCGAATCGAATCGGCACATATGAGATTCGACAAAACAATCCGAGCCAAGACTCCATCGGTTCGCTTCACCCTCGACTAAAACTTGAATCCAACCCGATACCGGAAGTATGCCATCGGGAGCTAATTCAAACTCTAGAGTTTGACCTAACCAATCATCTCCAGTCAGTTCACTCGGCCAAAGAGAGGTATCTAAATCACCGTCCCACTCAGTTATTTCATAGACCGGATAAGTTCCTGGAAAACCGAGCAAGAGCACGAACGCCATGATTGCAACCAAGGTATTTCTTTGGGTATCTTCAATACTAATCGCCTCATTAACGATGAAAGGATTGGGAATGTGCTCGCCGCTGAATCGACGCCATGCAGCTAAAGAAGCGAGAATCAACCAAGGCCAATAGTCCGAGGTTGCAAAAATAATTACCATCAAAAATAATGTGAAAACAAAAATACCAGTTTGTTTTTCACTAGAAATTACCTGCTCAGGGCCGATTATAGCTTGCAGTATCCTATCTCCAGGCAAGCCGGGAATCGGCAAGAGCAGAATCCAGCCAACCACTGAGAGACCGATTCCAGCTAATCCTAGTGGATGCAGCCATTGGAGGCGGATGTTCAGATCCGCTGAAATGAAACTCGATGCAATCCATTCGGTCAAGGGGTTGAGTTGGAAGGAAAGTGGATTCATGATATATTCAGGAGGTTTATCAGGAGTTAATGAGAGGCCGGCCACAGTCAATATCATTCCAGAAAAGAATAGAATAAGAGGTGTAGTGAATTCAATTATTCCGAGAGCGTAGCGATTTGGAATAGGTGCTGCATCAATTCTTTTTTGGCCAAAAACTCCACCAACCCCAAAGGGCCACATCGGAGAGATTACTGGGAAAATTATCGGAATTAAATTGCCAATTTCGACGTCGAAATATGCAGCAACCCGCAATCGAGCATAGTGAGCAAGGGCCAAAATTAAGAATAACGGTCCACTGTAATTCATTATTGATTCAAGAATGACAGAAAAAGAAAATACGATAGTTTTTGATTCAAATTCATCTATCCATAAGCCACCGAGTAAAGTAGCAAAACTGAACATCAAAATCCAAATAGAAATCTGTTGCCAAAGAGCAATGTTGACCTGATCGGTTGGTCGATGCGTCACACTGAGGATGGGTGGGTTTCCTTCATCGAGTAGACTGATAAATCCAAGCGGCTCAAGATGCTTATTCAACGAGATTAAATTCGCGTCTAAATCTTCACCAAGTCTTGCATTTACCCGCCAAGCCGCATCGCCTATGGCTTCGGCTCCGAGGATAAAATAGCGATTACAGATTACTTCGAGAAATTCTCTTTGACCCCAAGTTTCGGTATCGAGAATTATCGGTTCGGCATCCGTCATGGCAAATCACTACCTTTGGTAGTGACGGAGAGGATGCCGCCCCTTATTCAAATCACGCACCAAAACAACACGTAAAACGAGAATAATAATGATTAAATTCAATCAAAATTGATTATTTATTTTTGAATCTCTTTAATCGGAAAGTTTCCTCTCTTTCCATCTCTTCAAGTCGAAGTTGGATAAAGGATTGAGCCTCTTTCATTTCTGGAATAACAACGTATTCAAGGGCATTAACACGGCGCTTGGTCGCTTCGATTTCTGCAAGTAATCGCTTCAATGTCGCTTCCATTTCAGCCGCTTTAACAATCGCTTGAATCAAGGTCGAATAAGAATCCGCAGCTTCATCGATATACGGTGAGCCACCAATCAATCCAGTCGGACGAGATTCCACAGTAGAAACCAAATTTGTTCCTTCAACTTTGGGCACCACAACACCCATGATATTGCGTCGTGAAACTACAACTTCAGGGTGTGTCGAAGCTGCAACCGCTGCGCTTTTTACAGCCATTCCACCTTCGATGGAGGAAGCTAATGCAATCGTCTCAAGAGATTCACGATAAGTTCCGACGAGATCCTCTCGAGCTGCAATCATCTCAGAGAGTAAGGTTCGGAACTCGTGAAACAATCCATCACGCTTCATCTTCAATAGATTGTATCCGCTCGATGTTTGCTTGATTCGGCGCTTCAAATTGATGAGTTCCGATCGGGTCGGTTTGATGTCTAGTGCCATCTTTTCTCACCTCTTTCTTTTTACAGTAAAATGAATTCATTCCTTCTTCTCAGTAGGATGGTACTTGTCAATCCACTTTTGGTCTAGACGAACAAGATACTTTGTATCGATGTTCGACAATAATTCCCAAGCGTAGTCAAGAGTCCCTTCGCAGATTGAACGATCTTCATCGCGTCCCTGGCGAAGGAATTGGTTCTCAAAAATATCAGAGAATTTCAGTAACTGCAAGTCGCGCTCGTTCAATGCATCTTCACCGACAATCGCGACTAATCCGCGAAGTTCTCGGCCTTGTGCATATGCTGCATAAAGTTGGTCAGAAACAGACTTGTGATCTTCACGAGTCTTACCTTCACCAATACCAGCGTTCATCAGACGGCTAAGCGAAGGAAGTACGTTGATTGGAGGGTAAATTCCCTTCTGGTGTAATTCACGAGAGATAACAATCTGCCCTTCTGTAATATATCCAGACAAGTCAGGAATCGGATGAGTGATATCGTCACCAGGCATAGTCAAAATTGGGAATTGAGTGATTGAACCCTTCTTGCCCTTCACAATACCTGCGCGCTCATAGAGCATAGCCAAGTCGGTGTACATGTAACCTGGATAACCACGTCGACCAGGGACTTCTTCACGGGCTGCACCGATTTGACGCAATGATTCACAATAATTTGTCATGTCAGTGTAAATGACGAGAACGTGATAATCGTGCTCAAATGCAAGGTATTCTGCTGCAGTCAGAGCAAGACGAGGAGTAATCAAACGCTCGACTGCTGGGTCGTCAGCTAAGTTAACGAAAAGGCAAGCGTTCTCGAGTGCACCAGTTCGCTCCAAATCGTGAACGAAGAAGTTGTATTCTTCTGCTGTGATTCCCATTGCACAGAAAACTACGACGAAATCATCATCGCTACCGACAAGCTTTGCTTGTCGAGCAATCTGAAGTGCGATATCGTTGTGTGGAAGACCTGCTGCACTAAAGATTGGCAACTTCTGTCCACGAACCAGAGAAGTACAAGCATCGATTGCTGAAATTCCAGTTTGAATGAATGCTTCAGGACTCTCACGCGAGTAAGGATTGATTGCAGCTCCGATAATATCAGCCATTTCGTCAGCGACGATTTCTGGACCACCATCACGAGGGCGGCCTGCACCATCGAGAATTCTACCGATTAAATCAGTTGAAACTGGTAACTTGAAAACATCACCCATGAACTTGACACCGGTTTGTCGATCAATGGATGCGGTTCCTTCGAAAACCTGAACGATGACTTGGTCATCTGAAGTATCGAGAACTTGACCGTTCTTCATCGTACCATCAGAGAGGCGAAGTTGAACGATCTCGCCGAAAGCAACTGGCTCAGTTTTATTCAGGAACACAAGAGGTCCCTTTACGTCGGTAATTGTACGGTATTCTTTGCCACTCATTCAGTTCGCCTCCATCGTTGCAGAAATCTGCTTATTCATATCATCTAGAAGACCGTCGATCTTCTCTGCATATCCTTCTGCGAATCGAGCGCGCATCAAATCTGTGCGTGCTGGAACATTGACTACATCTTCGAGCATTGCACCACCTGCAAGGGCTTTCTTCGATTCTTCTTGGAAGGAAAGAATCGCCTTTGCCATTGTGTATTGTAGTTTCAAATCACTGTAAGTATCTATGTCGTGGAATGCATTCTGTTGAAGGAAGAATTCACGAATCATACGAGCCACTTCAAGAGTCAACTGTTGGTCGACAGGAAGTGCATCGGAGCCGACCAATTGAACGATTTCTTGCAACTCAGCTTCAACCTGAAGCAAAGCGCTAATCTCGGTACGAACTTCTGGGAAGTCGTTCGAGATATTATCGCGGTACCACTGATTTAGTGCAGGTGGGTATAGTGAGTATGAGTTTAGCCAGTTAATCGCAGGGAAGTGACGTTGTCGAGCAAGACCTGCGTCTAATCCCCAGAACACCTTAACGATACGAAGTGTACCTTGGCTGACCGGTTCAGAAATATCTCCACCAGGTGGAGAAACCGCTCCGATAACCGAAATTGAGCCGTCATCACCACTCAATGTTTCGACACGACCTGCGCGCTCGTAGAATTCAGCCAGACGGCTCGAGAGGTAAGCTGGGTATCCTTCCTCACCAGGCATTTCTTCAAGACGTGAGGAAATTTCACGCATTGCTTCAGCCCAGCGACTTGTAGAATCAGCCATCAATGCCACATCGTATCCCATATCTCGGAAGTATTCCGCGATGGTAATTCCAGTGTAAACAGATGCTTCACGGGCTGCAACTGGCATGTTCGAGGTGTTTGCAATCATGGTGGTTCTGTTCATCAGAGCCTTACCGGTGTGAGGGTCGATGAGGTGAGGGAATTCGGTTAGAACTTCTGTCATCTCATTTCCACGCTCTCCACAACCGATGTAAACAACGATTTGAGCGTCAGACCACTTTGCGAGTTGTTGTTGTGTTACTGTTTTACCAGATCCGAATGGACCTGGGATACCAGCTGTACCACCCTTAGCCAGAGGGAAGAGGAAATCGAGGATTCTCTGACCTGTGATTAGTGGAGTATCGGGTGCGTACTTCTGCACGAATGGTCGAGGAGTTCGGACTGGCCACTTCTGCATCATAGCGATTTCAGTACCGTCTTCGAGAGTACAAACAGTCTGAGTAACATTGAACTCACCTGATTTGATGCTCTTGATGACACCAGATATCCCAGGTGGGACCATTACGCGGTGCTCGATTGTTTCAGTTTCTTGAACCGTACCGAGAACTGCTCCTGAAGTGACCTCATCGCCAGACTTTACAGTAGCAGTGAAATCCCATATCTTCTCATGATCTAGACCGTCTGCATCAACACCACGTGTGATGAAAACACCCATCGTCTGTTCCAATTCTGGAAGAGGACGCTGGATCCCATCGTAGATCTTGGTCAAAAGACCTGGACCTAATTGGACAGACAGAGTCTGGCCTGTTCTAACAACTGGTTCTCCAGGACTGATGCCCGAGGTTTCCTCGTACACCTGAATAACCGATTGATCTCCGTGTAATTCAATGACTTCGCCCATAAGACCTTCATCACCAACGCGTACAACTTCATACATACGTGGCGATATTCCCATAGCTGTTACAACCGGTCCTGAGATGCGATAAATCACTCCATTTTCTTCACTCATTTTTTTTTCACTTCCTCTAGTAGTTTCTAGGAATTACTTCCACAAATCGACTCCTAGTGCCGATTTGATGGACTCTCGGAGGGTATTATCCTCTTCAGCCCCAATACCCAACACAGTTGGGGTAATGCTCTCTGAGAGTTGGATTCTCAATCTCTCTGGGAGTTTGCTTAATTCGGCGGAGTCGATAACGACGACACCGACTTCCTTCTGATTGAGGAGGGAGCGCATGACTGCAATCATCTCATCATCATCAGTTGGATTGTGTAACTGACTTAGGCCAGCCAACTGGAAACCAAGTGTGAAATCAGTGGTTCCAACTACTGCTATCTCCATTTATTTCACCTCAAAAATCCATATGCGCTTCCAAGGCCTCATTGGAGAGGCCAATCGCTTTACCGCGCACGAGTAAGCGTAGGTTACGGACTTCGAGCAACTTTCGCTCGATGTAGTATATTACCGGGAATGGCGACACAGGATTGAGATAAGCGAAGCGTGAAAGCAAGGCTGATTTCTTATGTGTCAATATGGAAACGATTGCATCGAGCGAACCTGAGTTCGCCGATTCTTGAATCGCTTCTTCAAATCCTGAATCATCGAAGGCATTGCTGCGGCGGAGGGCATCTAGTAGAGCCTCATCTGATTCAGTTTGGCTAGCTTGTCGTAAGACAGTATCGCCAAGTTTCCCTCCTGGTATGTTCAATTGTGTTCGTTTTTCCGAAGATAATCCTTGACGGATTCCACGGAATTGGTTTACAATATTTAGATAATCGATTTCGGTACGAATATATCTAGTCAAGTCTGGACTTCCATCTCGTCCCTTTACAGCCTTCAATGCATCAGCATAATAACGGCGGTCGAGAGCATCTTCCATCTCTTCAAGGGATGGCTCGCCATCTAGAAGAGCGATTTCATTGCCCCAAGAAGTTCCACTCATTGCAGCAGCTGCATCAGCAACTGTTTCAGTATTTCGAACAATGTCGAGCCACCTAGAATTTCGTGGATTTTCAGATGGAAGAATTTGTGAAGCGATGAATTCATCCGAAGCGCCGCCATGAACAGCACGCAAAACGGTCTTAGCTTTCTCATAATCGAATCGTTCAGCATAAATGCCGACCAACGATTTCAAATGGCCTTGACAGAATCTCATCACTTCAGCGGTATCATTGTCGAGATTATGGAACAGTGCGGCCTCAACAGCATCAGCACCACTCATGCGAGTAGCATAGATGTCCATCTCGGTTCGATATCCCAATTCGCCGATGCTGACACCAATCGATTCAGGACCCTGTTGCAACAATTGTCGCATTCGAGTCGAATCGATCAATGATGCTTTGCGCGCTTTAGCGCGCGCTGCAGCATTGTACAAATTGGAACGTCCATTCGCTACTCTTGCCATTTTCCACCACTTAATTTCCAAATAATGCTTCGTTAACCGCACCGAGATTAGTCTTCCAGGCTTCCTCTAATCGGCTATCAAAGCGGTAATCCAATATGATTGATCCGTCGGTAGATTCGAGGACAAATCCTCCTAATCCATCGACATCGTCTCCGAGAGTAAAAACCCCGGACTTGAGTGCGTTGCGGTCGATTGCTACCGGTCGGAGAATCATATCTCCGCCAGCGGATTTCGCCTCAGCAAGTAGCGAGTCGAGAAGGCCTGCACGACCGGATAGATCGGCTGAACCAACTTGTTCGCGAGCAGCGTTCCAAGTAGCATCCAATTCTTCGCGGCGAGCGATTAATTGTTGCTTCTGGTTCGCTTGTCGAGCTGATGCGACTACTTCGACTGACAACTGGGCACTCTCACGCTCAGCGCGAGCTTGTTGATTTTCAGCAGCAGCCTGGGCCTCAGCCTTGGCATCCGCCTCAATTTGAGCAGCTTGCGTCTTAGCGGTAGAAACGATTGCAGCACCCTGGGCCTCAGCCTGGGCAGCAATCTCGTTTGCTAATGTCTCCAGCGTCATCATCTCACCTCTTTCTTTGATTTATCTCTCGGCCTTACCTAACTGCTCAGAGCAGGAAGAGTGCAAGGAATCCGAATAGGACAATAGTCTCAGGCAGAGCAGTAAAGATAAGACCGGTAACGAACTTACTTGAGTCCTCAGCGATCATTCCTACTGCAGCAGCACCGATAGGTCCCTGGCTTAGGCCAGTTCCAACACCAGCAAGACCTAGAGCAATTCCTGCTCCAAGCTTAGCTGCATCGAATGATGCAGCAGATTCGGTTGTGTCTCCCTCAGCAGCCTGTACAGCACTCGCGATCAGCGAGATGCCGCTTAGGGCTAGAAGAGTGGTCAGTCCTTTCTTCATATTCTTGTTTTTCATGTTTTTTTCCTCCGTATATTTTCTAAGCAAATGCTTGGAATGTGATATCACTCGACCTCCACATGGCGCGAGCGGAAACCGAAAGGCAAGAATGCCTCTCCGCTTGAATCGTAATATTGTCTCATCCATTCAACGAAATGAAGTCGAGCAGCGTGAATGTTTGGGCTGAAAACTCCCAAACCCCATGCGAAGAATTGCACAGCAAGCCAACCGATGAGCAGAAGTGGGACGAGGTAGAGGGTATCTCCGGTAGAAATCATTTCAGCCATTGGATGGAATAATTTGTCATTTCCGGTTTCTGCAATTTTGACGCCGACAACTCCAACTGCGAATAATCGCACGTACGAGATTACTGTCGGCATCATTCCAATTGCTTCAATTGGAGCGAGCCCGATATTGATTGGGAAAGGAACTCCGTGATACTTGTAGAGAGTCCACATTAGCAAGACGGTGGCAAATATAGCAATCGCCGCACCCGGCATCATCATCGCTGCGCCTTCGGCAGGACCAAGGAATCCGTAAGCGAAGAAGAATCCACCAATCAGTAAAATCATCCAAGAACCCTTCTCGAAGAATGCGCAAACTAGGCCGATGCCACCGTGCCCGTTTCCATACAACAAGATGTCACGGAATCCAATGATTAGTCCGAACATAACATGGAGTGCACCAATGTAAATAGTTAGAAGAATTAAATGTTCAAGATTACCGTTGTCAACGGTTGAAACTACACGATGGAATGGATAAGCCAACTCAATTCCATATGGTAAAGATGCAGTCCAGAAATGCCCATCGGTCAATTCGGGATAGAAGACAGAAAGAGCTTGGGCAGGATTAGTTCCAACATGTGGGAAAATCTCAAATCCTGCAAATTCAGCATATAAATAACCGAAAATGAATGTACCTAATCCGATGTAGAGTAAGAATTTCCCACCCAAATTGAGCATCTCATTCGTGCCAGCCTTGCGAATTAACATGTAACCCAAGCCCATCGTGACGATTCCATACACCATATCACCGAGCATCATTCCGAAAAATAGTGGATAGGTGATGAACATGAAAATTGTCGGGTCGATTCGGCCATACGCTGGTCGGCCGACTGCATCGGTAAGCAATTCCATCGGTTTGCTGAGATTGCGCTCAGCATAAGCGATTGGAGGCATGGCTTGATGATGGTGTTCATCGGCATGGCCGTGACCACCCCCTCCAGCCACGATTACGAATGGAGATACCTCAGTGTAGAGACAGGAATCTGAAAGCGCGGATTGGATTTCATCGGCACGTGACATCTCAACCCAGCCGTCGACGATGAATGCGTGTTTTGAAACTGCGACTTTTACTGGCGTAGTCAACATCTCATGGTCGCGCTCGAGCAATTCGAGCCCACAGACGAGAGATTTACCATTATCATCAGCCCAATCAACGAAATCCTCTTTGAGTCCAGATTGTTCCTCAGCAAGTGCTTCACTCGATTGATTAATTTCAACATATCGAGCAGCCGCTTCACCCACGCCTGAAGGCAAACTCAATGCTTGAAATCCGGCTGCATCGAGAGTCGACTGAACATCTATAGCGTCCTCGTTTTTTACGAAGACTGCGACGACCTGTTGCTTCTCAGCGATACAAGAGAAGAATAGCCCCTTATCGCCAGCAATTTCTGCGACGGTTAGGTCGGAAACAGTGCCGACAAAAGAGGTCAAATTTTGAAATTCACTAAGCAAATCGATGTCGATATTTAGTGGGGCGATCATACTCAGTAGGTTACCTTCTTCAGAAAGAGAAGCCAAACTATTCTCGACCTCATCAAGTCGGCTACTCTTCTTGAGTAGAACTTCGACATTCGTAGTCAAATCTGAGCCGAGCGAATCTCGAACATATTGAATGGATACTGGACTTGAAGGCCCATCTACTTCAACCAAAGATGCGGCCGATCTAATCTTCATCAAATTACGGCCGACTAATTCGGCTTCATCATTGGGCGCACCCAATTCGAAGCCTTCTTCGGAGCCGTCATATTCAACGAAGTGAATAGCATTCAGCGAAGCGAGTGCACCGATGACAGAATCAAGATTGCCCTTTGAACCTGCAGCAATGAGTCTACCCATTTGCTGCGTACTCAATTGCGACATATCTCTCCCTCCAAAATAAGTAATATAATCAATTTAGGAAGGCGTCAACTACTACTTGAGTAGCCTTGTTGCGGTTAGAAGAACCTTCGCTGTGTATCGAGTCAACACCTGACTCTCCAGCACTCGAAACCGCACTCGCTGCTTCTTCAGCAGAAGCTCGTGCTACTGTGATTAAATTTCGAGAATCAGACTCGGAAGAGACTCTGCCTTCCATGATGATTTCCGATGCATTTTGCCTTGCTTGCAAGACAATACTGGATGCTTCCTTCTCTGCAGTTGAGATAGTTTCAGTAGCAGTATTTTCAGCGTCTCGAATTGTACGTAGAACTTCTTGTCTAGCCATACTAATCACCCTTGATGAAGGTGGCGACCTGAGATTAGTTTATGATGCTAACCGTAGAAGGTGCTTACACCCCTTGGCGCCAGTTGGCACAACTAGTTTCCAGCACCTACCAAATACTCGTGGCTTGCGCGGATGAACATGGATACTGAGAAGATCGGTGAGGCAGATTGGGGTGAACTCCAAAGAAATCTCGAAGCAACGATACCAGTCTATGATCGAATCAATCGCTTTGCAACTCTCGGTCAAGTGTCTAAATGGCGCAAATATGCCCAAAATCGATTGCCTAAAGAAGGCAGAATCCTAGAGGTAGGATGTGGTCCGGGAAGTTTTGCAGAAGATGTAGCCGGTCGCGAACTGGTTTGCTTAGATCCGATTTCTGAAATGCTTCGTGTTGCCGAACCACGAGTCAATTCTCAACGTGCAGCTCGTGGAGATTCAGCGGTAGAATTTGTCGGAGGCACCGCTGAAAATTTGCCTTTTGAAGAGAATTCATTCGATGCAGTCTGTTCCCTTTTCTCATTTCGTGACTGGTTCGATAAACGCGCGGGGCTCGGTGAAGTTTTGCGGGTTTTGAAACCAGGCTCATCCGTCGTTATCGTTGACCCGGCTAAAATGAATAAACTGCATGGATTTTTCGGATGGCTATGGATGCGATTTTGGGTTGGTTCCTACGCGCGTATAGTCTGTAATGTCGATGATCATCCATGGAAATGGTTGACCAAAACCTATGTTCATTTTGGCACAACAAAAGATTATGTTCGAATGCTTGAAGAGGTCGGATTTGTCAACGTACGAGCGAAGGTGATTTTTCCTGGCATGGCAACGATTTGGCAGGCTGAGAAGAAAAATTGAAGTCGCCCTAGTTGCTAATCAGAATAGAAAGAATAGATTCCGGCAGGTTACTGTACGCCAGATGAATGGCTTTGTCAGTCGATTAAACGCTAAATTGATGATCCAATCAGGTAATCTGAGAACCCAACTTCCGAAGCGGAATGACCGCTTCGAATTTTTCATGATTTTACCCATCTGTCGATTCCATTCATACTCATATTCGTGAAGCGAAGAGGCGTTGTCAAGATGGTTGACGATGGCTTGGCCAGCGATACGTCCACCAATCATGGCGATTGTAATTCCAGCACCATTTGAAGGAAGAACCATTCCGGCCGAATCACCAACGAGAAGGTAATTGTTTTTTACAAACGAATCGATTGTCCCTGACATCGGGAGAGAACCGGCTCCTCGGTAACTAATTTCACCTTCATATCTCCCAACGAAATCATCGGTGAAGAGATTGAGTGTACGCCCTTTGGCGAACTTATTTTGGATGCCCACACCTATATTTGCACCACCAGATTTAGGGAACAACCAGGCATAACCACCGGGTGCCATACTGCCAAAATGAAGTTCGACTGCATCGCCAAAATCACCATTCATCAAAACGAATTTGACTGGAATTTTTAGGCTTGATTCATTCCAATGACTACGACGAAGTGGATCATTATGCCCTCCTGCGCCAACAACAACACGGGCAGTAAAAATACGTCCATCACGAAGGCGAACACTTTCACCTTCAACTGAATCGACCCGAGTGCCGGTGAGATAAGTCGCACCTTTCGATTTTGCTAATTCCACAAGCCATTCATCGTGCGCAACCCTATTCAACATCAGACCATCAAAAGGAAATCGTAGAGGTTTACCAGAAGGTGGAACAAGATGCATCTCACTCGTTCGTAAAGAAATTGCATGTTCAGGAGTCTGAAGCAGGTCTTCAAAATCTGGAACATCCGGACATAGACGTCTCATCTCATCATTAGTAGGCACTAACTCACCGCACTGAAGTGGCGAGCCAATCGATTCTCGACCATCGATTACAAGGACATGCCGTCCACCTTGTGCAACATAACGAGCAACCGTCGAACCAGCAGGTCCGCCACCAATGACGATAACATCCCAATCACTCCGGGTTTCAGAATTGGAAATATTCTTGTTTTTCGACATATCTTCACCTCGAATTGAGACCGAAGTCATACCTCATGATTTTCTCGAGCGGCTGCGTTTTGCAACCTCTGCCATCAACTTAGTAGCCGAGTTAGAACCGAGCATTTCCAGGTGTTGAAGAGCCCGGTTAACATGATTTTCAATCAATTGATTAGCATAATCGAAGGAGCCAGCCGAAGCCAATAATTCGACTAATTCTTCCCAACGATCATCACCAAAATTCTGTAAAACATCAGCAAATTGTTCACGCTCAACACCATGAAGCATAGTCAGAGCGTGAATTATCGGCAGCGTCATTTTACCCTCTAAGACATCACTACCGCGAGGCTTTCCAAGAGAAGTATCGCCAGTCAAGTCAAGTAAGTCATCAACCAATTGGAAAGCCCGGCCAATTTCCCAACCAAATTCTTCTAGCGCATTTACTACTACTTCGGGTGCATTTGCAAGAATTGCAGCACTTGCGCAAGCGGACGCAAAGGGGCCAGCTGTTTTTCCATCGATAATTGCATAATAATCTTCAGGAGTCGTGCCTAAATCGCCAATATGGTGTAATTGCAAAAGTTCACCTGAGGCGATATTAGCACAGGTATCCGCCATTATTTCGACGATTTTAGCATCGTAACGACCACCTAGTCCAAAACCCAGAACAAATAGATAATCACCACCAATTATTCCCTGTGCCAAACCATAATTCGCATGCAGAGTTGGTTTTCCTCTTCGGGTTTTAGCAAAATCGTAAATATCGTCATGAACTAAAGTTGCGGTGTGAATCAGTTCTGCGGCGAGAGCTAAATCCATAACTTCATCATTATTTTCACCGCCGGCCGCTTCGTAAGCTAGTAAAGTCAAAATCGGCCGATATCTTTTCCCGCCGGCGAGTAAAACTTCGCGAGCAAGAGTCATCGCCGGAGCCTGAGTACCTAACAACCGTTTCTGGACAAAATCTTCCAGAGCTTCGTCGACAATATCGCGTCGCCGAGACAAACGAAGTTGAGTTTGCCGGAGTGAAGCCATGGTTGAACCTGCTCTTTGCTAGGGGTCGCATATATCAACGGGTGGCTAACCGGAAGAACGGGTACAGTACGTGCTCCCTCCCTCGAGGTGGACGCTATGATGGAACGAATAATGCTCGGAACTATTTCTACGCCATCGTGTCCTGTGGCTGATTATATGACTCGATTTCTAGACTCTGGTGATGCACCAGAGATTGACATCGGCACAAAAAATGTTGAAACTTTGGAAACGGCTTTAGAAAATTTGCAGAATGGAAATTTGGACTTAGTAGCGCTTCCAGCATATCTCCTTCACGGAAAACATAACTCAGTGCTAAGCGCAGATTGTGTTGTGCTCGGCGCTCGTACACCCCGCCAACCCAATCTAGTTTTAGTTTCTGAAAATAAAATTAATTACCAGCCGAAATCGGCGATAATACTTTCCGATTCGGGAATTGTACGCCGCCAAATAAAACGTGCACGCAAAGGCTTGCGAGTGCTATCATTAGAGGCGTTTGCAGGAATTTCAGAATTAGGAGAGATACCTGAAAATGAAGAAGAACGAGTCGCTTGGATGGAAGCTTTACGCGAGAGCGGAACTATTGATGGATACATTATTCCTCGACCTATTTACTCTGCTTTGAATTTGAATGAACGCCGCCACGCGCTTCTACCTGATCCACACAAGCGTGGCGATGCACATTTTTTACCGCCAGCATATTCTGATTTGGTGATTTTTATTGGACGAAAACGCTTCCCTCGAAGCACCATGGAAAAAATATCAGAGATTGAAGGTGAGTCGATATGGTATGTCCAAAATCATCTCGTTAGCACATTGTCAACAGAAGATATTGATGATGTAGGGATTATGGTTCGACATCGGCATGTTGCTGCGATAATGAAACAAGCCGATGTCGAAAAAGATTTGACGATGGAACAGGCATTTCATGACCCTGAGGGCGAAGTAACTGAAGAAAATGTCTTGGTAGAAATAAGGATTGAAACTTTGTCTAGTGATGGTTCGCGAACGATTGCAATGAATCGAGTTACACCTCATGCTGATTTACAACATTCTACGATTAGTGCAGGCAAAGATTGGGGCGTATTATTACGAAGTGCCGTGAATTCGAACATTGATTTCTTAAAACAGCAATAATCTGCTTAAATCCTTGTTTTTCCACACTCGGCGAAATATTTTGAGTGGGCAAAACCGGCTTGGTCTGCCATTGTTTTGCGGAATTGATATGATACCGAAGATGTGGCATCGGTCAAGAAGTGAGAAATTTGCAGAACGACCGAGTACTTTTGGATGCGCTCTATAGAGCGCGCTTAATGGAACTTAGGCAACTCGCTGAAGATGTAAATTTAGCAAAATCTGGCTCGGTGGAAGTAATTCGTGCGCGATTAATTCAACATCAAATCTTAGGAGAGGATGATCTTTCTTGGGAAGGAATACAATCGATGCCTCACAAAGAAATCGGAGAGGTTCTGAGAATTTTTGGTATCAAAACATCGGGCTCTCATAAGGAGCGTCGCCAACGGCTTTGGCTGCATTTGAATTTCGATTCTCGGCGGATGACCATCGAGCGCCTCGCCGAGATTGGCAGAGAGAAATTACATGAAATGTGTCAACGGCTCGAATTGCCATTGACGGGAAATCGAACCGTATTGATGGGGCGAGTCGCAGGAGTCCTTACGAGTCAAGGTCAGGGTTGGGGAAGAATCAAGAGAAGCTTGCGTAGAAATGGTTTACCCGATGTAGTGGAAGAGCAGTTTATGGAGCGAGATAATCATCTGAATTCAGTCGAAATACGATTGGATTTGGATCAACCATTCGATGAAATTGAATCGGAACCTGATGAAACTGTTGAATCCGATTCAATCTTGGAAAATGCAAAGATGGCTGCACTAGAAGATGCGCATGATTCACTTATCCTGGGTTTCGAAGATTCTGATTTTGAAACCCAGGGTGCAATATTAACCATTCAAGCCAGAGTAGCCGATTTGGATAGAATGGTAGGAACAATTCTGCGAGGTCACAGCGGGGTTTGGGGAGAATCGGAAACCGATTTACTTCTCAGATTAGCAAAGCGCCGTGGTTGGCCACTATCAAACCCCAAAATCTCTCAAAGGGTTGGCGAGGTTGGAACTGATATGGCCGAGATTAAAGGGGCAGAACTCAAGAATAGTGAGGAAAATATTCGAACTGTTGATGATGACATCATGGAAAGGATTCGGAAGAAAATTTCAGAATCTCAAACGATGATTGGCGAAAATGAAAATTAATCATCAAGTATTTGGAAGAAACCAAATCGCGGTTCGATAATTTCACATTTCACATCTCGTAAGTCATCGATAGCATCCTCAGCGACCAGTCGAGAAAATCCTGCTTGAACTGCAGCCAATATTAGAGAATCGTAAGGAACTCCTTGACCTTGATCCGCAATACTAATTGCAGTCTTAATCACATCATCGACATTTCCATCGGGCTCGGACGAAGTGGTTGGCGTGAATGGAACACCGTCCATCACCGTCGATTGTTGGGGTTCAGTTGATGCGGTTGGCTGAGCATCAAAACTTTCAGTTGGGGCGGCCTCGAAATTCCCTGAAGAATTCATTGCCATATGCAATCCTTGTAATACTCCAACCCGATAGATTTCCGCGTCGAACTCACCATAATGGCCTTTGGCAAGAATCATTCCATCGACTAAATCCTTTGGGACACCTGCAGCTTCAAGGCCGGCTGGTGTCAAATCAGATTCAAGAGAAGCAGCTTGAGCATCGAGGCGGCGTAGGGTTGCTGCTGCCGTATCGACCAACCAGCGAACATAGGTTTCACGCTCGACAACACAAAATTCCTCTGCGCGGAAGGATGTGAAAATTCCACCATCATCTGATTCGAACCAGCGGGCTTTGCCGATGACCATCATTAAGAATCGATCGCCGGCTTCGAATCGATGAAGTAATTCTTCGATATCGGTATGTAATTCCGGTTGAAAAGCAGCGATATTGAATCGATGTGTACCACCGGTAGCATCGCGGAGATGACCATTATACGATGGCCCATTATCACCCTCTCGGCGTTCCAGTCTATCGATTACACCACCGACGAGGGCGCGATTTATCTTAGCCCCAAGTTTGGTGATAATGAAGGAAGGATCGTATTCACCCGAACCTTCCTCGGGTAGGTTTGCATCAGAATATTCCTGAGCAAAAATACGGATTGCGCTCTGACGAGCATTGCGACGCGTAGTCTGTTGGGTCACAAAACCACCCCCCAATTTTCCATAACGGATTTGGCAGCATCTTCTACGCTTGTCGAATCAAAGGTCATTTCTTCAGCCATTATCATCGCTCCTTGTTCATCGACGAGAGCACGGCCGTTGATGATGACATTGCGAGCAAGCAACTTATTTCGTAAACCTGCGACAAATCCTTCTTGTCCTTCTTTTACAATCTCGGATTTCACAGCATCTAAATCAATGCCAAGATAAGATTCTGCGGGTGTTCTAGCAAGAAGAAGAGAAGCATTGCTAACACCATTGTCGAGGACTAAACGCAAGCGCAAATCTTCATTTCCTCTTTGAACTCCATGTTCAGCACAGGCATCTTCACGCAGAACGCGACGGCATTCTGGGCAACGCTGAATAATTCCTGAATCCGATCGAACTGCGACGATGACGCCAGAGGTTGTGATTCCACGACGAGAACCTCCTGAAACCAATTCAGTCAGTTCGACGTCAACCCAATGATTTGCTGGATCTATGGATTCCCAAGGTTTGTCTGTAATATTAGAAACCTGATCTAATTTATCGATGACCAAATCTGGTGAACCTTGCCAATATTGCACACGTGCATTAGTCAAATGTAGAAAATCACCGGGTTTAGGTTCGATTTCGCACCATGCTGTCAATCGGCAGCGACCGGTTGGATCCATGACATCGCCACTACGAACGACACGCTCTTCACCCTCAGCATTAGTAAATGTTCGAGATTGCCAAGATTCTACTTGAACTGTTGTAATGATATCTCTCATACCATTCCTTAAGTCAGCGATTTGGACCGTAGTCGGTTCCGAGAGTTCTTCTGTGCTCGCGAAGGATTTATCGTGAAAAATCTCAATCATAGTACGATCATTAATATTGATTTCAGGAGTTTCCCGGAATTTCTTAACCATCGCACTATCGATTTTCACCAATGAACCAACTTTGTGTTCAATTGGCACCCAGGATAGAAAACCGATACTTCCTGTTGAATCTGCCAATCGGCCACGGACGATATCAATCGTACCACTGCCATCGCGCTTGACGATAACATCGGGTTTGCTTGCAATAATCCGAGCGACGACATTGACAAAGCCTTCTTTCTCAGATGCTTTCACGATTGTTACAGGCTCATCCGAAATCGCTGGAACAGCAGGTCCACCCTCACGCAGGATTGTAACACGGGATGAACGATTGATGTTTATCGAGCGCTTATCATTCCATTCGTTTACCGATACGCCCTCGAGACGGACAACAGAGGAAGGCGCCAAATTAGCTCCATGATCTCCCCAATCCTTGAAGTCCCACCGCTCGCGTTTATCCGAGGCTTCCCAAGGATTATCTTCAATCCAACCGAATGCTATCTGCTTTTCTTCGCCGCGAACCATTTGAATTCTCGGCGTATATGCTACTACTCCGACCTCGATTGTGACATTTTTATCATCCGAGCCGAGGTCAGCAAATCTGCCGACTTTCTTCTCAACCCTCGCAGGTTGAGCGAAAGTGGAACTTTGCTCTTGACCGGAGGCAGCCTGGAATTTTCGAATTACAGATCTAAGAGCATCCTCTGGTGGAATCAAAAATTCTTCCTCATACCGTCGGAATTCTTCAATTATCTCCGCTTCATCTGCTTCTTTGCATTCTTGCTTTACGACAGTTACCTGCACGCTATATCTATCATCATCTGACATGGTTGGTTCACCTACATCAGTCAGAAAGTAACGAGCCTACTTGAACAACCGATGCAGCTGACCACGAGACATTTTCTCGAAGCATAGCTGGAGCATGGGAACGACGTGTATTTTGGGGTAGACTCAACACTTCCAAACCTCCGGGAGACTCTTGCTGTCGAGTCGGTCTTTGAACATGTGCATTGAATTCGCTGAATTTCGCACCGACGCAGTTTTGTTTCGATACCGTTTCAGATGAGTCGATGAGTGCCGGCGAGATATGCAAGTTTGGTATTTTAACCGCTTCAGATCGAGCCAGTGCAGGTGATTATGAGGATATTTCTGGTCCTGCAATCGAAACTTTTCTTTCTGAAGTATTAACTTCTCCTTGGCAAATTATTCGAAAATTAATTCCTGATGAACAATCTGAAATTGAAGCCGCATTAATCGACTTAGTCGACAATCACAACTGTTCAGTTATTGTAACGACTGGCGGCACAGGACCGGCTCCTCGAGATGTGACTCCTGAAGCTACCGAAGCGGTATGTCAGCGAATGCTTCCAGGTTTCGGTGAGCAGATGAGATCCATTTCCCTGCAATATGTCCCAACAGCAATTCTATCTCGACAAACAGCAGGAATAAGAGACGAATCGCTGATTTTGAACCTCCCGGGTTCACCTCGTTCTATTCGAGAAATTCTCAATGAAATTTTCGCCGCCGTACCATATTGCATCGATTTAATCGGTGGCCCATACATCACTACAAATCCAGATGTTGTCGATGCCTTTCGCCCACCACATGCCCGTCGAGAAAATTGACAAACAATAGTTTGTTATTGAACACAAATACGCGTTGGATAAAGGATTAATCACGTGTTATATGCTTAATAAATGATTGAATAATCATAAAATAATTTGGTTTGAACTGACGAATGGTTCATGACAGACACAGCAGCCGCCCGCCCATGGCGAAAATGAAAAGTGGCGACATTGCAAGCAATAGGCCGGCTGACGAATTACGTGAAATTGAGGTGACAATGGACTTCACTCCAAACGCATTAGCATCAATTCTTTACAGACAAGGTGACACTACAATCCTCGCATGCTGTACAAAAGCCTCCTCACTTCCTCGTTGGTTCCCTCGTGATTCACAACGTGGTTGGGTTCATGCAGAATATTCACTATTGCCGGGTTCAACCGATTCTCGTTTCCGCCGTGAGCGCGGCGGAGCTAAGGGTCGCACCCAAGAAATCGAGCGACTAGTCGCTCGCTCTCTGCGTGGAGCGATTGATCTAGAACAGCTAGGGCCTCATGCATTGACCATCGATTGCGACGTACTAAACGCAGACGGCGGTACTCGATGTGCTTCGATTACAGCAGCTTGTATAGCACTCCGCCTCGCTGTTCGACGACTTATCGAATCAGGCGAATGCCTTCCAATCGATTTGCGTCCAACCAAAGAGCAACTCAAGAATGGTTGGACCGCACCAGAACTTTCAGCAGAAGAACGTGCTGCGCACGAAGCTGCAGTGATTCCTCACGATGTTGCAGCAATAAGCGTCGGTCTATTAGGAGAGGATGTCTATCTCGACCTTGATTATATCCTCGACAGTAATGCTGACGTCGACATGAATGTGGTTATGACAAATGATGGTGAGTTTGTCGAAGTACAAGGAACCGGAGAAGAATCCACATATTCACGAGAGCAACTCAACACATTACTAGATTTAGCAGAAAAGGGAACGAAATTATTGCATGATATGCAGCAAGATGTGCTCGAAAACGCTAACTGAAACCACGGAACAATTGAAGGGGAAAGCACGGTGGCGAGAGCGTTAGGGGACTGTAGCTCAGTTGGGAGAGCGCCGCACTGAAGATGCGGAGGCCGCTGGTTCAAGTCCGGCCAGTCCCACCAACAATTCAAACATTGAATTATTTCTTATTTTCACCCACTAGGCATCCCTTAATGTATACTCCATCTAGGTACCCATAGTGATTCGTAGTTTGAGGCTTTTGCGGGTTTTTTCACCTTAATTGACTTATTTCTGCTGTATATTGATATGGTTTTGCAATCTATGGAATTTTAGGTGAAGATGAATGAAAGACAATAATACAACCAATTTGAACAAAGGAATCGTCGCTCTTGCAGTACTTGCACTATTTGCTGGTGCTTCTGTAGGGGGCGTAACTTGAAAGCAAACAAGTGAAGCGCAAACCATGGCGGTTA
>CAWVXH010000012.1:0-27019 GCA_963934165.1 uncultured Candidatus Poseidoniales archaeon | reverse complement strand
ATCTCTGCCTAAGTATTGCTTCAGTAGTACTATCCTCCAATAATAAAGTGATTTTATTAACCAAAGAATTACCAGACGGGATGCTGTCTAGTCAAATCTTAGGAGATTTAACAAAAAATCAAATCGAGAGATTGATTATTCTAGCATTTGATGAACAATTACTAGAAAAAAGTCGAGCTGCTTCGGTAATTATTTCTAGATTAAACACTGAAGATTTACTAATCATAAATGATTGGTGTCCAAGTTCAGGAAGAGCGCCCGCAAATGACATTTTAGCATTGAAAGAGATACTAAATTTAAATTTAGAGATTAAAATTCTTTTCACCTCAGCAGCATATGAAGATGCATCGGGAAAAAATCGAGGTTGGATAGCGAGGGGGGGGGATTCGTTCAATAATCTCTCTAGAACGGTGTTAATGACACGACACCCGATAAAAGAAAATTATCGAATTATAGAAGATGGGCAAATCGAGAATCTAATGAAAATTTCAAAAAATGGATTTTTTCCGGCTAGTTAGTTCTTGATTATAGAATTAAGTAAATCATCTAGTTCGGCTAAAGCCGCTTCATCAGGGTTAGCCAATGATTGAGGGTCTTTTGCTAAACCAGTATAATCATCATCCTCAAGTTCACTTTCTCTTCGGTTTTTTGTTCTTTGACGGAATATGAGCCAAAACATGACAATAGAGGATATCGACAATAAAATAGTCGCAATCTCAACACTTGCCATAATTTAACGAGTTTACATCATACTTTTCACAACTTCTGAGGTAAGTTGTGTGACAGAGGCATCGAAAGATGTCTACGTTGAGAAGCAGAAGGTTCAACCCAGCCATCATATTGTTCAGGTGTATATTGAATATCCGCCACCCAATGTTTCTCCATTTTCAGTCCGCATTTTTTACATCGAAGGGGTTGTCCTTCACCCGCACTCCTCATGGTGATCTGAGAGCAACATTTAGGACGGTGTTTGATTCGAGGTGTTGGTTTATTCAATTTCAATCGCTCTAAATGTACACTAGAATCCGGTGACTTGAGGCCCACCCAAGAGATGCAATCACCAATTTGTAATTTCCTCAATAATTTATTCACATCCCCTCCTTCTTTGAACGCCACCAAGGAAACAATTTGTCCATCCTTAATCACCTTTAAACTAGAATGTGCACCTTTTGTTTCCTTTGGGTTCACTAAAACAGTTCCCGATTCAAAACCTAAAATATGGTCATCAGATAATTGATTTGTACGGTGTACAGCGTAACGTTCTGCTCGTTCGACTCCTGCTTGTTCTTGTATCCAAAAATGTGCTTTTTCGACCGCCTCATACGATTTACCTCGAATACCGTAGAGCACAGGGCAAGGGGTCCTTGGAGAAATTAATCCCTTGTCGATTGTTGGATCGCGATTAAGAAATGTATCGCTGTGTAATTTATCGAGTTGCATTATAACTTCTTTAGGTACCAAGCGTTTTTTTCCAATCAATTCATCAGAGCGCCAAGCGATTAATTCCCAACTGGAATGCGCATTAGGATTCCATGCGATTGCTGCACTGGCTCCAATAAGACCCCAATTAGATTTACCTGAAAAATAATTTTCAACAGAAATTTTATTCTCAACATCACTTTTCTGCACCTCACCACGGACTGCAGAAAAATATAATTGCTCATCAAAATTATATTGTGAAATTACTAAAACTGGAGAAATTACATTATTAATGTCAAGATGATCTTCTAAACTAAGCAATAAATCCTCAAAAAAACTTGCACAATTATCTCTCAATTTCTCCGATTGATTATTTGGCACCTCAACTATAGCAGAAAGAGCACCATTGCCACGAGTCCGTCGTGCTGCAAATGGCCATAACCTAACCAAGCGCCGTTCGAGACAAACAAATCCATCAACAGATTTGGTCAATAAATTCAACAAATCATCAAAAGTAGCAGTTGTACAACCAAAATCAGGATGATCGGTATCATCCAGCCCGATATAGAAGCGGCTGGAGTCGGCACGGCCGCTCAAGCTGTACCACCCAGTATTATTTCTATGACATCCGAGATTCCAACCTGAGAGTCGCAGCGATAACCTCTGACCCCGTAACGTGAAGCAGCAATCATGTCGACTTCACGATCTCCGATCATTACAGAATTAGATTCGTCAGGGCGGTTCGTCCATTTGTCATCAAAAAGTAAATCAGGTTTAGTGGAATTTTCTGCCGCATCAAGAATTTGACGACCAGCCTCAAGCATTCCAGGGTTGGGTTTTCTCGCCCAGGAACCATCCCAAGGCGCCCAAGGACTATGCAAAATTAGATCTAAAACCGCATCAGCATTCGATTCGAGTAAAACCGTCTGGAGTCTCTCATGAATTCGACGGAGATTTTCAGAAGACCACAATCCTCTCCCAACCGGTGATTGATTCGTCACCACACAAATTCGAAACCCGGCTTGCCTTAATCGTGCTACGCAATCTGCTGCACCAGGTAAGATGATCAGCTCGTCGGGTTTATTGATGTAATTTTCTGAACCAATGTTGAGTACACCGTCTCTATCAAGAAATGCAATATTTCCTGTCCATTCACCATTCGGTAAATTGAGCAAATCCAATGGTGCATCGAGTCCTACCCCATCACGGCATGGAAGCATAATATCACAATCCGTGATGAGACTTTACAGCTTCCTTCACGATGTGATTAATTATCAGCTGAATATCCTCAATTCTTTCCATCGATTGTGTCGGAGCAATTACGGCGACATCGACTATTTTAGCGATTTCACCACCGCCCAAACCGTTGTAATCGCCGGTGATCGCAGCCGTACGGCATCCAGCCTCCTTGGCAAATTTTATCCCGTTGATAACATTTGCAGAATTTCCAGAACCACTATATGCGACGACCAAATCATTTGGCTTGGCAAAGGTGGCGAGTTGCCCGGAAAATACGTTAGCGTATTCGGTATCATTTGCCCATGCAGTAAATGAAGAGATATTGTCCGTGTGAGCTAATGTTGGGATTTTCAATTCTTTAGACCAATCGCCAGCACTGTGGGAAGGAGTTGCTGCACTTCCTCCATTTCCTAGAAAATGTATTGAACCACCTGATGAAATCGTTGCTTCAACCTGTAGCCAAAATGATTCAAGTTGTGCCCTTGGTAAAGCATCTAATGCGGTTTTTAAATCATCAATATATGAATTTGTAAAATCAGAAAAATCGAACTCCATCAACCAACCCCGGGTTAACCCGTGAGGGCATCCTATTTACGAGTTGAGCGGTTGAAACATGTCAATGGAAGAGCCCGTGGGACTTTTTGTCTCTAGTTTCGCTGGCATTTTGGGTATCGAAAGCGCTATTTTTGAATTGATAATTGTTTTACTCGGAGCTGCATTACTTGGATTGAGTTTCCATAAGAATAAACATCAATTTTCTTCTTATTCTGCTGCTTGTGGCTGGTTTTTATTAGGCTTGTTTTTTTATTTACAATCTTCCCATTATGTAGAGATAGCCGACCCTCTCCTAATTATTATGACAGCAGCAGCTCTACCGGGAGGAATTGCACTAGGATATTGGGAAATTAAGGTGAAAGGCGATGCGCACGAATCATTGCATTGGTTTCGTGGATGTGTAACGTGGTCTGTTATCCCATATTTCTTAGTTTACAGCATCCCCTTCCTTAACATCGCTTTTGTTGACTTCACTGCCAGCAGTACTGAATGGATGCTAGAATTTGCTGGCTTAGGTTCCTACGAAGTTGGTGCGATGAGAGTAGATATCGTAGGTCAACCCGATATGACTGTTTCAGAATGGGATGGAAACAAATGGTTCCTAACTGAACCATTAGGTGAAAGTGGATTCTATGTACCATTCAATCATGCCGATGGAACACCGGTTGCTATTAGTTTTATTCTCGCTTGTTCGGCTCTACAATCGATGATTGTTTTTGTTGGGGCGATTGGCGCCCTAAGTTCTGTTTCACTAAAACGACGATTGCGTGGATTATTGATTGCATTGCCAACTATACATGTATTGAACGTCTTCAGAAATGCTGGTATTGTTTGGTTGACTGATACCTATCATAATTGGTCGTTTTTGGGTATAGATATTTTTGATTTCTCACACAGTTATGCTGCGAAATTCATGTCATTATTCGCTATGTTCTTATTAGCAATTTCACTCTTTGATCTTCTTCCAGAATTGCATAGAAATATCATCCGAATTATTTCCCCGGTTACGGATGGCATCGACAAATTACGGGACAATTTATCTTGACCGCAATTGTTCGTACAATTTCCCAGTCAAAGGCATGTCATGTTCCCAGGCAAATTCTTTCATAACACGCAACGCTTCTTTTTCTAATTTAGAATCTCCAACGAAGTCGGTAACTTCGATTACACCATCCCGAGTATTCGCCTTGAAGGCCGCTATCGGCTCTTCCTTATGGAACACCATGTATGCGGAACCGTAACCAAATCTTTCACGTAGCATACTGCCGAAATAATGGATTAGTTCATCAGAAGGAGGGACGACTAAATCGCGAGTTTTTCTTATACCATCCAAGTTCTCTAAAATTTCTTGGCGACCCCAACAGATATCTTGTAAATCATCGACAAGGAATCCCTTAATCAGAGTTCCATCTTCTTCAAATTGGTGCATTACATCACTAATTTCTTCAGCAGAGAATGCAGACCCGGCAAGCCGTTCAACCTGTTTTAGAGTGATTACTGGGTATTGTTCAACCAATTCTCGTAAATATTTTGATTTTACTTCCCAAAGGTCTGTGTTGGAGATTGGGGCCACTGTTCTAAAATCACCTCGATAATCCTGTATCAGGTGACCACTGCGGACTAGAGGAGAGATGATTTTTCTAAACTCTGCACGCTTCATAGCATGTCGATCCATGAATATAGTCGGATCATGGTGCTCCCTGAAAAATTGCAATACACCTTGATCTTCATCACTTGCTGGGAAATTCCTGATCGTCAATAGACGCTTGAAATGTGGTTGTTTAGCCCAGACCAAGTGGCCACGGAGGTTTGTTCCTTGGGCTAATTGATGTGCCGCTGCCATCGATTTGAGATTTACTCTGAACATTTCACAGCGTCCGCGCAATGCAAAGTCATCACGCAATTCTTTAATGTGTTCGAGCGCAATGGTTTCGTTTTCATAACGAGTATTTTGATGCAAATGGTGATGATGAAAAAGCATACGATTTACTTCTTTCCTCGAACGAGGTTCAACAACACCCCCTCGAATATACCTCTCTCCGTCTCCCATAGAGGTGAATCCAAGTTCTGCAAGAATTGCCTGGATGTTTTCATCACAATCGTGTACAGGGATTGAATTGAATGCGTGTATAACTGATACATCGACGAGCCGGTCGCGATAATTAGTCAATAGCTCGTCGAAGGTTTCCTTGAATTCATCAAGATAAGAATGCGGGATGTTAATATCTTTAATCTCAAGGTAATCATTAACAACAAACATCAAAATTCTACCGATTGGGTCAACTCCTTTGAAAACAGGATGATACCATCCTTGTTTCAAAATCAATCGGACTTCTTGGATGAAACGACTACAGAATGGGTCTGATTGACTCAAAATACGCATGTTTCGATCTTCAGGCATTGGTTGGAGTAATAATTCTGTATCTTTTTCAGATGCATAATAATCAGTAGGGTCGGGTTGTAATGTTACAACTCGTTTTATTTCATTATTGTTTTCTAATTCGCGTAAAACCTCTGCCAATTCTTCTACGGGTCGGCTAACAAAGAATCTCAAAGTGTGAATTCTGACTGGACCAATGCTCTCAATCAATGCCTTCACAGCATCTGGGAATGATAATGGCTCAATTACACCGTATATTTTTCGGAAAATCGCTAAAGATCTCTTTCGATTCGGCAACTCAACATATTGTTTCGCAACAATGAGTTGTCGTTCCAAATTATTCAAGGCGCTTTTCAGGCTCCTCTGAATATGTGCATTTTCCTTACCCCTGGGGTAGCCTTCAAAAAGTTCAGTTCTCGACAAACCTTCGGGTGGAATTTTATCGATTAATTCTTGTTCAAGAGAACCGATCCATGGCTCACTGCGTAAACCAAGGAATATTGGGATTTGATCCTTCAATGTATACCCAACGCGATTGTGAAGCAATCTTCCATTGTAAATATCAGGGTCGTGTTTGATATCTTTCCAATCACGGAATCGATAGTTTTTGACACGATGTAATAATTCATCTCGTCTCTGAGTCATGGTCAATGAACGAATCGCATCTGCTGGTTCATCGTGAACTTCGAATGATTTATTGAGTAGATGAGTCTGTAAAGTGCGATAATCAACAACTTCCACATCACCTCCTGTAACTCTATATTCATCGATACGCAGAATGTATTCACCCTCATCGGTCTGAGTAAAGAATCCGATTGAAACTAAATTTTTCATTTCTAATTCCTGCAGAACCGCTTCAACTTGACCTTTGGGGAATGGCAATCTCTCACTCAATATATCACCAGTCAGGGGTCCTTCAGAGCCGAGCATATCGAGTAATTTGAGGCGGAGACAATCATGTGGGTCAGAAAGTTGTGATTTTTTCCATATTTTTGGTTCAAAACCATCATAATCTTTACCGATTTCAAATGTCAAACCACCTGTGTATAAACCTCGAATATCTTCCATATCCGATGCACCAGCAACCGCCAAACAGCCTAGAGTTCCGTGAACATCAGCCATCCTCATTGAGAACCATTTTCCATCGATTAATTCGTGGCCAGTACCACGAACTCTACCGATTAATTCTCTTTCGGCTAATTCTTGCACCCAATTCTCTAATGTACTCATTTTGATATCTTTCAACTTAGATTCATACAAAGGATTGCTCAATTCAGAATTTAGTCCGCCACCCATATCCATCAATCGAAGTAGACCGTTGGCATTTATTGGAACAGCTATCTTCGATTGATAATATTCAGCAAGGCGTTGGCGATCTAGATCAGTTGCTAATGAACGAGCACCAAGAAGTCGACGTAAAATTTCTGGATCTACATCCTTAATCAAATAAGCTCGTGTTCGTAAAGAGAGTAAATCTTCGAATGCGGACATGAATAATGTCATTCCTAGTGGCGAAGGAATCTTTACTCGACGATGAACTATTCTGACATCTTCACTATCCATACGGGTAATGAATTCCTCTAACTGTTTAATGTCTAAATCATGATGGAATATTTCATTCATCGTCTCTCTAATCAAAACAGAATCTTCACTTTGTCGATGTTTGTGCATAATTTGTTCAGCACGAGTTTGGAATTGTTTCGGACTAACTTCATCACCACCTATTCGACGGGGATTCAACATGCTTCGGCTTGATATTTCACGAAAGCGCTTTGCAAATAATTGTGAATCCATCATATGTTTTTGTAGAATTTCACCACTGCTTCCATCCCTGAATATTTCGGGAATTTTTGCAATTTCAACTTCATGACTAAGTTTAATCATGAATCCATTTTCATCAAAAGATACTTCGTGAACTATGATATCGTCATTCTCGGCAATCGCTGCAAAAAGGTGACCAAGAGCGAGATTGAACGCTCTGCCACGACAAGTGGTAACAATGTAAGTCGGCAGTGGCGCCTCGACCTGTTCAACCATTATTCTATCCCTACTTGGCACCTGGAAGGTCGAAGCAACATGCTCTTCAATGAATCCAGCAAGAGCATGAGCAACTGGTCGATTAAGTCCCAAAACATTGGTGTACACTTTCATCGGATCTCGCTCAACTCTAGCATATGTAGAAAGATGGCGTAATAATTCTAGAACTTCATCGCTCAATTCATCTGTTCGACTATTCGCTTCACCAGTCCAACTCGGAATCGTTGGCCGATAGCCAGTAGCCGGTGTGACATTTACTCTAGTGCCGCGGATATTACCTACTCGAAACGTTGAACCGCCGAGTAAGAAAACATCACCATTCCTCATGCCCGAAACGAAACTAGAAGATAACTGACCAACCATTGTACCGTCAGAAGTGAAAACTAGGAAGTTATTATCAGGTGCAATTGTACCAATATTTGTGTAGTAAATCATCTGAGCAAAACCACGTTTTCCAAATTTATTATCTTCCCACTCTATCCAAACTCTACGTTCATCATCGAGCAAATCAAGAACTTCGATATAATCATCATAAGGAAGGCTGCGATAAGGCCAAGATGCTGTAACTAACTCATATGCTTCATCGATATCCCATTCTCGAATAATCGATAAACCAATCAAAAATTGTGCCAATACATCTAAACAATTCTCTGGGAATTTTAATAAATCCATCGACCCTTGTAAAATTCCTGTTTGTAGTGCGACTAATTCTAACAAGTCATGTGGAGAAGTCGGCAAAAATCTTGCTCGTGGCAGACCATCAACTTGGTGACCCGCTCGTCCGATTCTTTGCAACGCCGTCGCTATGCTACCAGGGGAGCCGACTTGAACGACACAATCAACCGAACCGATATCAATACCCATCTCCAAACTAGAAGAGGAAACAACACAACGGAGATAGCCGTTTTTCAAACGCTGTTCAACATCATGACGAATCGTTTTATCCATTGAACCATGATGACCTTCAACGCCTAGGCAACCCGCAATCTTTAATTTTTGAACTACGGTTTCAGTCATATTCCGAGTATTCACAAAAACTAATGTCGTTGTATGAGCTTCAACTAATTCTTTTATTCGTGATACATTATATTCTAAAATTTCCTTCACAGGCGTAGTAGCAAATCTGGCAGTAGGTAATATAATGTCCAAATCTAATTCTCTTTGTCCGGAAATGTTCACAATTGATACTCGTTGTGGATCTACATCACTTTCTCTACTATCCGAAGCGACAAGGTATTCGGCAACGGCTTCAATAGGCTCCATCGTCGCCGAAATTCCAATTCGTTGTACATTGGAATCAACAACTGAATCCATCAGCGCTAAACTCAGAGAAAGAAGCGTTCCTCGCTTCGACGGAACAAGTGAATGCATCTCATCGATAATCATCCACTTCATATTATTCAAAATTGGTCTAAATCTCTTACTTGCTAATGCTAATCCAAGAGATTCGGGTGTTGTAATCAAAATATGAGGGGGTTTTCGCAACATTTTCTGGCGCTCGTTCTGTGGAGTATCGCCGGTCCGTAATGCAACTGTAATATCTTTGGCACGACTCGGTAAATAGGTCTCTTTTATCTCTGTTAATGGCCCGATTAAGTTTTTCTGGATATCGTTGGCTAGAGCCTTAATCGGTGAAATATACACACACTGAATGGTATTATCTAATGTACCATCTAAAGAACGGCGTACTAAATCATCAATAATTGTCAAGAAAGCTGTCAATGTCTTTCCAGAACCGGTAGGAGAGCATAGAAGTAGGTGTTCACCTTTGATAATTCGTGGTATTGCTACCTTTTGTGGTTCAGTGAAATCAGGAAACTTATCTTTGAACCAATTCCTAACAGGAGGACAGAGAAATTCGAGGAGTTCCTCAGTCTCCATCTTTTCATCTATGTATTCTATTACTGGCATTTTTCTTACACTGTGGACCGAAGCGTAGCGATTGGCTACTTGAATACTTCTATTGATAGAACATACAGTCCCTAGGGGACTGCAAAGATTACCGTGATTTATCAAAAGCAAAAAAAATCCCCTCAACACACCTATCTTGGCGGATGGCTTGAAAGGGGAAACGCAAGGTCGCTGGTCTGTTACCATGAGTGATGCTCAGCGTATAGAGAGGCTCTCAGCGATGCTGAAACGCCGTGGTATCATACTTCCTGCTTTCGAAATTTACGGTGGCCTCTCTGGATTTATCGATTATGGCCCGGTCGGAGCTAGAATTCGCCGTCGTGTTATCGAAAATTGGATTGATCATTGGACTAGCCATGGTAATATTGTCGAAATAAATTCACCCACTATCACACCAGAGCCAGTTTTGGTTGCGAGTGGGCATGTAGGTGAATTTAACGACCTGATGACTGAATGTGGAAAATGCACTGGGGCTTTTCGCGCAGATCAATTAGTAAAAAATGTACATTCGAATCCAGAATCGCTTAACTCTGATGAAATCGATGCAGTATTATTGAATGAAAATATTTCTTGCCCAAATTGCGCTGAGCAAGCATGGACCCCCGCACGTCCGATGAATCTGATGTTTTCTACTACAATAGGAGCCATGAAATCAACACGACAAGCCTACATGCGCCCAGAAACCGCACAGGGGATGTTCATGCTATATCCCTCACTTTACCGACATTTCCGCCAAAAATTACCATTTGGCGCTATTCAAACAGGTAAAGGATACCGAAATGAGATCAGCCCTCGCCAAGGAATGATTCGACTACGTGAATTCAATATGGCCGAACTTGAATATTTCATTGACCCTGAAAACCCCCCTACAGTTGATCTCACTGATAGAAAAGATTTGATTTCTTTTATTCCCGACCCATTCGGTTCCAATTCAGAACCTTGTCATCTCAATTTTGCGAATGCACTCAATGAGGGCATCATCAAACACCCAACCGTCGCATGGTTCCTCGCACGAACCTGGGACTTCCTTGTCGGCCTCGGAATCGATTCCGCCCGTATAAGATTCCGTCAACATGAAAGCACTGAAATGGCACATTATGCCTCCGATTGTTGGGATTGTGAAATTCACGGAGAACATGGATGGATCGAGTGTGTCGGAATCGCAAACCGCACCTGCCATGATCTGCAACAACACGAGGCACACTCGACTTCGAAATCCCTCAGAGCTTGGCGAGATTTCGAATCCCCACGCAAGGAAGTTCGAGAAGTATTAGCACCGAATACTGCAGTCATCGGTCCGGTTTTCAAAGGTCAGGCAGGAGCCATCGTATCCGCTCTTGGAGAACTTACTGAATTGCTTGAACCACCATTTGATCTAAAACTTGCAGATGGTTCAACTGTCGAGATTACTTCGGAAATGGTAACTCCAAAGACAATTGAAACCTCAGTAGCAGGAGAATGGTTTACACCTCATGTAATCGAACCAGCATTTGGAATTGATAGGATTATTTGGCACATCCTCGACCATTCATATTCTGAAACTGGAAAATCTGGTGAAGAGTATACTGTACTTCGTTTAGCCGAATCAGTTGCTCCCTCCGATGTAATTATACTTCCACTCTTCGATAAGGATGGGATGGGAGAAATTGCTCGCAAACTTACTAACCAAATCAATAGTATACGAATGATTAAAGCCGAATTTGATAATTCTAGATCGATTGGTCGGCGTTATGCGCGCGCTGATGAAATCGGAATACCCTGGGCAATTACCGTAGATCATACGACCACTGAAGATTTGTCTGTAACAATTCGCAGAAGAGATGATCAAAAACAGATACGATCCACTATTGATGATGTAATCGATTCACTGACTAAAGGCAACTTAGGCTCGATGTTCTAAACGAATCTTCAAGAAGCGCCACGATAGGCAACAATCGTGTCCGGGCCGGCGATTGTTGAAGACTGGACGGAACGTCACCGTCCTGAGTCGATACAGACGATGGAAGGTAACGAAACACAATTTCGAAAAATTCGCCAATGGCTCGAACAATGGGATGCCCCTTATCCGCCAAATAGACGAGGAATGCTCCTCTCAGGCCCACCAGGAGTTGGAAAAACAACTCTCGCCAATGCGATAGGAATCGAAAAGGGTTGGACAGTTATCGAACTCAATGCATCTGAGCAACGAAACGCAGCCGCAATAAGAAAAGCGGCAACAAGAGGCTCACAACACATCTCTCTCGACCAATTCGCAAGCGGCAGTAATGCAGGCGGAAAAACTTTGATTTTGTTAGACGAAGTCGACCATATAGGTGGTAGTTTTGCAAAAGTAAATGAGTCTACCATCGAGAAATCAATCTCATCAGAAGATGAAGAAACATATCTGAAAGGTGATTCGGGTGGAAAGGCCGAATTACTTCACCTACTCAAAGTCACAAAACAACCAATCATCATGACATGCAATGACCCAATGCGATTGTGGGGTAGTGGTAGGGGTTGGAAAACAAATCGCGACCGGTTGCTTCGACTCTCCGAACAAGTGATGTTCAAGAGAGTCGGGAAATTGCACATGCGTCGAATAGCGCATAGAATTCTTGATGCCGAGGGCTTTACGATTGACCCCGGGGCTCTTGAAACACTAATCGAAGGTAATCCAGGTGATCTGCGCGCACTTATTCGAGATCTACAAGTAGTTTCAGTTATTTCTGGTCAACACATCGATATCGCTGCCGTCGAAGACCTCGCTTCGGTATCTATTCGTGATTCACAAATCGATGTTTTTAAGGCGTTACAAGAAATTTACAAAAGTGGTTCCGGTAAAAAAGCCAGCCAAATTTTAATGAGTTCGGATAAAGATCCAGATCAAATGTTGGCTTGGTTTGCTTGGAATAATCAGACTGTATTCGATTCAAAATCATTAGCTGAAATTAGCCCTGCAATGGTTAGTGCCAGCAGGGCATTGGGCATGAAATACCATAATCGAGCATACCGTTCTTGGTATTGGGGTTCAACTCTTTCGGCTCAAGCAGCATCTGCAAAACGCCCGATAGATATCGGTCGTGATCACTACATATCCTTTCCAAATTTCCTTCGAAGAGGAAAAGAAACATGGCGGACCACTTCAGTTATCGAAACGCTAGCAGAACAACTCGGGACGAGCAAAGCATCGGTTAGGGAAGAATTATGGCCACATTTGTTAGCTGTTCATGATGAAAATTTAGGAGGTGATTCAAATGATTATTCGATTTCGCAAAAGTTGGGATTACGGGGTGAAGACCATCTTGCATTACATGGAATTACTAAATCAAGTGCTAAAGGTAAGAAGATTCTAAAGGCGTTTGATGAGCAAATCGAAGATGATGTGGATTATGATTCTATTCAGGCATCTGAGGAATCTAGTCCAGAAATAGAACTAGAAACTGATAACACCGAAGAATTAGCAGGTAAACAATTCAAGCTAGATTCGTATTGAAAGTTGCTTTAAAATTATTCGGAACGCCCTGAACCTGCCCATGTTCTAGGATGCAATAAAACCAGCACTGTCAACAATTCAAGACGGCCGAGCCACATCAACAAAGATGTCCATATGAGGGTTAAATCCCCCATGCTCGCCCATGTAGTAGTCGGCCCGTAATTACCCAAAGCAGGTCCAGTATTTCCCAATGACGACATTACAACAGATAATACAGATTCCATATCCCACCCAGGCTCTAGTAGAGAAATTACCAACATTGAAGCCATCGCTAATACCATCCAAGATGATAACATTCCGATTACTATCCAAACTTGTTCTTCATCTATAACTTCCTCATTCACCCTCATAGCTATTACTTTCTTTGGCTGAATAATACGGAGAACTTCTCTCTTAGCTAATTCGAAAGCGATACGAATTCTGAGAACTTTTAATCCACCTCCTGTTGAACCTGCTGAAGCACCTACGATCATCAAAAGTAGAAGTACGAATTGGCTAAAAACAGGCCATTTAGAGAAATCAGTAGATGAATATCCAGTACTTGAAATCGAAATGGCTTGGAATGCAGCATCCCGCATAGTTTCTAAGAAACCATCGTCACTTGCTCCGGAGCGTACAAGATTGAATCCCATCGCTAGCCATGCAATAAATATGATTAACAGATAACCTCTGAGTTCTTCATCCTTCAATGCTTCTTTACCACGACCTGCGAGGAATAGATGGTAAAGACTGTAATTAATACAAGTTAGGAGCATGAATACCATTAATATTGATTCAATCAAAGCTGAATCAAATGATATTATTCCACTATCTGATGTTCCGAAACCTCCTGATGCTAGAGTTGTCATAGAATAATTTATTGAATTAAACATTGACATATCTGTTACAAAATACAGTAAACTTATTTCAAGTAATGTCAAAGCACTGTAAATAAGCCATAACCTCCTTGCAGTTGACTGTAGGCTCGGGCCCAAACGCGATAACGAGGGTCCTGTCAATTCCGCCCGAGCGAGGTTCATTCCACCACCTAATACGGTCGAGAAAATCAGTAATCCAAGCATTATGACTCCCATTCCTCCAAGCCACTGTGTGAGTGATCGCCAGAGAATAATGCTCTTCGCTTGTGATCCAATACAGTCGTTTGATCCATCGCAAATAGGGCTTGTCGCTGGATCAATTACCGTAGCACCTGTCGTAGTAAAACCCGACATCGATTCGAACCAAGAGTGTAATATTCCACGAAGTAATTCGACGGAAGTAGCATCACCAGCCAAGAATTCGAAAGGCCCGAAGAATGTCCCTCCAAGCCAGTATGGCAGTGCCCCCAGTGCGATAACAGGAATCCAACCGAGGGCAACGGCAACAAATGCTTCTCTATCACGAATCCGTTTTTTGGAGGGGTTAGCGGCTGCTTTGGAAATGAACCACTGGCTGACCAATACGGCAATTAATATAGGAATCAAGTAAGTTTTTCCAGCATAATCAACACCTTCTGTATATGCACTAAATAAACCAATAATAGCTAGTGGAATCGCTACTATTCGGATCGTCCAACCCAAAACTAGGCCTATTGCGTCCCAACGCATAATCAACTCCCCAAGGTTTTCTCAACTCGTTTCAAGTCGTCCTTACGAAGTAACAAATACAATCTATCACCGGCATTAATCGATTCAATTTGGTTTGGATTAAGTACGAAGTGAATGCCATTTTCGTCTTCACGATCAACCATTACAATGCGGACACCTAATTTGCTCTCCGCATCGGCAATACTGCGACCAATTATCGAATTTTCATCTGAAATTGTAGCTGAAATCGAGATGATTGATGATAATGGTGGAAGAACCTGATAAGTTCCTGGTAAATTCATGTGAATTGACTTCAAAATTGATGTTATCGTCACCAGCCTGCGGCTGATTGGGTTGGTCAATCCAATTCTCTGAATTGCTTCAACTAGAGAACGATCTTTGAGCAATAATCCAGTTCTTGCCACGCCCTTATCAAAAGCTCGCATCGAAATTGCGATGTTTAGATTATCATCGTCAAGAGCAGCGACTGCAATATCGTGCTCATCAATTTCTAATTCTTTCAATAATTCTTCATCCTGAGGATCACCATGAATTACATCGAGTCGCTTATTCATTCCAACCGGCGAGCCGACCAATTCATTCGCGGCATCTAGGTCAGGCTCGATAACAACAACTTCAGAACCAATATTGAGATAATGGCTGGCTAATTTATTGCCAAATTGTGTTGCGCCAAAAATAGCAACTTGTGGTCGATCTGACATTTCTGGATCTTTACGGCCGGTAGCGATGGTGATTTGGCCGAATGGTTCCGTCGAACTTGAAACGAAGACCAATTTATCACCTTCTTGGATTATCTCTGAACCATTGGTAAGAATATCATCACCTTCTGCAGATGATTTAGCATAAATCGGAGGAATACCAACAAAAATTTCTCCAACTTTACCAGTAGCCACCCCAATTAATGTAGAATTTCCCTCCACTGTGGTAACTGCGATCCATGAGGTATCTCCAAGTGGAAGGATTTCGTCGATTGCAGGGGCAAGTAAGCCAGCAGCTAATTGATCGACAATCTCATCATTTGGACAAACAATGTGATCTGCACGGGTCCACTTTTCTAATGGGCCTGCTCCCCTGTTTAAATTCATTAAATTAGGATTGCGAATGCGAGCGATTGCGATTAGTCCAGATGCATTACGATCGCCTACCTGCTCGCTATATACGCGTTTTGCGAAAGCACAAGCAAGTAGGTTAATCTCGTCATTATTTGTTGCCATCACAATTATTTCAGCATCACTAATTCCTGCACGAAGGAGTGAATCTCGAGATAGTGCTGAACCTGTAACCAAAAGGCAATCAAGAGATTGAGATTCATTGATTGCACTAGGATCAGGATCGATTAAAGCAACGCTCCGTCTTTCCTGACGAAGTGCCTGAGCAACCCCCCTGCCGACTTCACCAGCACCCGCGATTATGACGCGCATTAATCATGACTCCCATGCCGCACTAATATAATCATGCGCGTCGATAATGTCAAAAAAAACCGTTTAGTAGTTGAAAGAAAAACGTCGCACTGAACTTCATTCCTCATCAAAAACCACCTCTCCTCTAATCCTATCATCAGCCGCCTGCCTTATCCTATCTGATTGACGAATGGTTCGCCGATATGCTTGAGCTGCCGCTGGAGTCATTCCCATGGGCAACCAAACCTTTTGAGCTATAGGCCAATAATACAGTAAAATAGGCGCAATGAATATAATAAAAAATGGAGTGAATAAAGATAAAACAAGTGTAACTGTCACACCAGCACGGGCGAAACTACTGACATAAAATGACTTAAAACGCTTATTTTGCAGCACGCTTGACCCTTGATAAGCCGAAATCATCGCATGCCCTATACACGCAGATGCCGAAATACCGACCGCCATCAATATCGATATCTCTGAAAAGCCAGAAAAATCAGAAACTAAATTTGGATCAAACAATCTCACTGACAAAACTGATGTAAACATCGAGCCGAAGCCAAGACCAAGCGTCCAGCCATATGGAGGAGATGCACGAAGATTAACCACGCGAGGTCGACCGACAAGGAACATTACCAGAGCAGATTGGGATGCGCCGATTAGCAATGCTATAGCGGAAACACCGTAAATATTCAATTTCCCTTCAATAACTCCGAATTGAAGGATCATTTCATCGATTGCCACTGCGAAAACCATTCCAGATACGATACCATAAAGCAAGTATTTCACAGCACCAGCGAGATCATAAAATCCAGTCATACGGGCGATTACTCCACGCCATCCAGCATAGATTCCAATCAAACCGATAGCAAAAGCAAGTTGCATATGCAACAAGGGTAACTCTGCAGCCACGATTGGCCATGGCACTACACTTTTCAGTCCACCGACACTAATAACGTTCAAACATACCGAACATGACCCACACCCATGGCACTCGAGGGTCTCAAGAACAAAATATTGTCATCCATCGGACTTTTGAAGGGAAAGAGGAAGGTTGACGAAGAGACTGTCAAAGAATTGTCTCGGGCTCTTCGCCGCGCTTTGCTTGAAGCGGATTTCAATGTACGATCAACCAAGGAGATTACAGAGCGCATCGAGCGCAGCCTGCTCGAGGAAGAACCCCGAGCCGGTTTGAATCTCGAAACTCATGCAATGAATTTGATTTATTCAGAATTAGTTCGTATTTTGGGTCCGCCACGTGATGTTCGTCCCCATAACGAAACAATTCTGATGGTCGGACTATATGGTCAAGGAAAAACCACGACTACAGCTAAACTCGCTGATTGGTGGAGACGCCGTCACGGCGTCAAGGTTGCAGTTATCGAAGCCGATGTCCACAGACCAGGTGCTTACGCACAACTTTGCCAATTACTTGAAGGAACTGATGTTGATGTCTATGGTGAACCAGAAGCTAGCGATGCGGTACAAATTGTCAAAAATGGATTACGAGAAGTTGGACATGCAGATATTGTCATTATCGATACAGCAGGAAGAGATAGTCTCGATGAAGATTTACGTGAAGAATTGGTCAATATTGCCGAAATTGCAAAGGCCACAGAAAGGTTCCTCGTCATTGATGCACAAGTTGGTCAAGCTGCCGGACCAGTCGCACAAACCTTCCATGACCTAGTTGGGGTTACCGGAACAATCGTCACAAAATTAGACGGGACTGCCAGAGGTGGTGGAGCTCTTTCCGCAGTTGCAACTACTGGTGCGCCTTTGATATTCGTTGGAGAGGGTGAACAGGTCAAAGATTTAGAAAAATTCGAATCGGATCGTTTCATCTCTCGGCTTCTCGGCATGGGAGACATCAAGGGTCTCATCGACCTTGCTCCAGGAGATATGGATGAAGCTGAAGCAATGCGCCTTACACAGAGATTAATGTCAGGACGATTTACTCTCACAGACATGTATGCGCAAATGCAAATGATGTCAAAAATCGGTACTGTCGATAAGTTGATATCACATTTACCAGATTCAATGTTTGGTGGAATGGGAAGCATGAGCCGAGGCCAAAAGAAGCAAATGCAGGCAAATTTGACTCGTTTTCAAACAATTATGGATTCTATGACTCAGCAAGAAAAAGACGAACCGCTTTTGCTTAAACAGAGCAGAATTCGACGTATTGCACGCGGTTCAGGTTGCACTGAAAAAGATGTGAAAGATTTACTAGCACAATGGAATCGCTCTCGAAAAATGATGAAAGGAATCAAAGGCGACAGAAAAATGCGCCGACAAATGCAATCGATGATGGATGTCGATGGATTAGATCTCGGATTGTGATTTGATGCAACGGCGCTTCGCCATTATTGGACACAGAGCGCCTAGTTCAGGTAAATTAAATCTCAACGATTTGTCAGGTGGAAGCGGAAGATTGGATGTTCTCCTAAGGGCTGTCAACTCTGCTCTTTTTCTTTCTCATGGAATCAGAACAGATAGCCATATCACACTCCATCTTGAAGGCGGACCTGGCCCGAGCAGACGTATCTGGTTCAATGGTGAAAAGCTTAGTGGGGTTAGATGTGATGAGCGTTCCATAGCCGGTCAAATAAAGGCAATACTCAAACGACCAGCCAAACCAATAGGAGTTTTTGATCAAGTCACACAAGGTATCTTTGACTCAGGTGGAAATCTATCAACGACAATAGCAGATTGGAAAAGAGAGGATGTCACTTTATACGTTCTCGATGCAGAAGGAGAGCCGATTGAAAATATTGAAAATATTGAGAAGAGTGAAAGGATTGGATTCATTCTTTCAGACGATCTAATTTTCACTGATGAAGAACAAAAATTAATGGCGCATCTACCTAGAATATCTCTAGGGAAGAAATGGGTACAAGGACATTCAAGCATCACAATAGTCCATCATTTCCTTGATAAGAAAGAATAAATTTCAAAAATTCGCTTTATTCAAGCCATGAAGGAAATCCAGTATCGCCACTTTGAGTTGCGGCTTGTAACAAATCAGTCGGTAAACCAAGCGGATGATTTGTCGGCCAAGCAGAAAGTGGAGTGATTGATAATTGGCACGAATTGACAGCATTACAATCACTGCCTTCGATGTTCTCATCTTCGATATTAGCTGCACCAACCCGATAAAGCACACCGCCATTTTCACTTTCACTCATTTCGATAGCATTGTGATACCAGCGAGATCCAAGCGAAGTTGTTGTGAATTTACCATTCCATTCATTGGGTGCATTGAGATTCAAAAAAATGTTTGCATCAGCAAAATGTTGTCTAATCGAATCGATAGAACCGCTAATATCAGGCATCTGGGAAACGCCTTTCCCCCTCAATAAATTAACTGGTACTTTTGGTAAAATATCTACACAAGATTCGATAACTTGTATTGCCCCCTCTATCATATCTAAAAAATTAATATGTTCATATGTTGCCAAACTGACTGACAAAGCCGGCATTCCATACAAACATGATTCACGGGCTGCTGAAACGGTTCCTGAATGTAGGACATCTACCGCTAAATTCGGTCCATGATTTATACCGGAAATACACATTACCGGTTTAATTTCTGGAGCCCAGGTATCCAAGCCACCATCCAAACCAACGATTACACAATCGCAGGGCGAGCCAGATAAACTGAATATTTTCATTGGAACCGAATCATCGCTTTGGAGCTGTTTGACCAAATCATCTCTTGATTTGAATGATAATTCACGCGACAATGTCAATTTCATCCCAGAAGCTGACTGCTCACTCTCTGGTGCGATGACTACGAGTGGAAAACCACGTTGATGAAGTGCTGTAATTAGCACCCTCAATCCAGTAGCATCAACGCCATCGTCATTAGTCAAAAATAGCGCAGGCTTCAACACAAAGCAACCCAGTTCGATTTAGTTCAAGAAACCGATTGCTCGGTATTTTCAACAACATTAGTTTCGACTAATTCACTAGCGGCTTCCTCAACTTTAACCATAAACGCACCCGTTATCATCATAATACCGCCAATTAAGGTCCAAAATCCAAGTACTGTTTCTCCAGTCAAAAAATATCCAATTAAAGCACCCGCTACCGGCTCAAATAATAGCAAAGTCGATACGACAATAGGCGAAATCCAACGAAAAGCAGTGTTTATTCCAGTATGGCCGAGCAAACCAGGTCCTAGAGAGAGATATGCAATAAATGGCAACCAAGCAAGATCAGTCCAACCAAAAATAGCCATGTTCGGAAGTACATTTGTAAATGATGTCCCCTCTAAAATAATCGTTATTGGAATCAGCCAAATTGTTGCAAAAAATGTCACTGGAAATGCATAAACAAAAATTGGAAATTTTCTAGTTGAACGCAAATATCGGCCAGCAAACATGTAGACAACAACAGTAACTGCTCCAAGGAAAGCTGCGAAATCTCCTATCAAAGTAACTTCTCCACCAGATTCAATGTCGATTAATGTGATTCCTGCACCTGCAAATCCGACCAAAGCACCCAGGACATGGCCTCGTCGAACAGCGGTGCCTAATATAGGCATAAATACGACAACAATCAATGGATTGCTAGTTACAAATAATAGAGAATGAACCAGACTGGTATGATCTAATGACCAAACCCAAGTTGCAAAATGAGCAGCTAAAAATATGCTGGAAATTAATATTATTTGGACATCAAGTTTCTTGATTGAATCATTACTAAAATTGAAATTTCGATATTGGAAGATAAAACCGGGAAGCAATATTATCGAAGTTCCACTCAATCTCCACATCGAGCGCAGAATCGGTGGGACTTCACTCATCTGTTGAAAAACTGCACCTGCACTTGAGACAGCAATAATTCCAACACCGAGAAATATCCACGCATAGAACGGGGTTGACTCATCGTCAGTATCCATTGATCAGTCCGCCATCTCAGCGTCCATTACCGATTCTTCGACTGCAGAATTAGGAGTATTATCACTAGATTCGTCATCACCACCAATGATGCCAGCTTTCTTGAATAACACATATATCGCGCCAGCTAGAGCTAAATTGACCGCGAGGAAAATACCTATACGAACCATTGGCCAAGATGATTTGATACTCATCGGTTCCAAACAAGTCCAAATCCCATCGGTTTCAGTACACGGTATAGGATTATTTTTCGAGACCGCTTGGGAATTTTGTGAAATCGCATAATTATCAACTGCAGAATAATCAGAGGTTTCAACGCCCAGAATCTCGTCAAGGAAAGTATCCTCCATCCAAGAATCAGGGCTGTAAGTCTGCTCGACTTCAACTTCGTCAGCTACCGCTAACACCGCTGATTCTACGCCGAAGAATGCTTCACCGGTCAGAGCCCCTGCAGCCACCATGAAAGTAAACAACAACATCAGCGCGCGAGATTTTTCTGCAGCCGCTGTACCTTCTTTGAGTCGAATAGCATCCACTTTTGGCTGTAATCGGCGTTTCTCCCACCAATCACGAGCAGCTCCGCCGATCAACATAGGAAAGGTTGCTACGGTCGGAAGATACATCCCCAACCCAAACGAAGTACCCATTCCTGTTGCCCATTCAACGAATGCACCCATCATGAATCCAATACCTAGAGCATACCAATCTCCTTGGCCTTCGGCAAGAATGATTGTGAAGGTTGCAAAAGCATTAGCTTGTGGAGCAAGCAAATCTATCTTTCCTTCCGCTAATAATTTGGACAAAAATATCGCAACTCCAGCTCCAAGTATCGCTCCAGGAACAACACCCATGATATTGCCTTTCGAAATATGATATGGGCGATTACCGATGTAAAGTGAATTTTTGTAGTCTCCAACAACTGTCCCGGACATAGAAATCGCTGAACCGAAAACAGTTGTACCAACCAAGGCCATTAACACTGCCTCTTGATTGGAAAGTCCTAATGGCAAATTCAGGAAAACTAACAAAAGTATCAACAAAACGATGAACGAGGTCCCAGATACCGGCTCGATTCCTGTCTCACCCATAACACGGACTGCAATCGCGCCGAGTAGAAATGTCGTCAACAGAAGAATGAGGGAGAAAATTGCCGAGGCGATGAATGGGAAGCCACCAATAACGAAAATAATAATCATCGCAAAGAAAGCGATTCCCATAAAGATTGGAATGTGAGCGAGAGGCCATTCGTACCATCCCCTGCCTTCGATATATTCGTCACTTTGACCACTCGTGAATGCACGACTGATGTCAGCGAAGATAGAAACGAATGTTGGAGCCATTTTGAGTAAACCAATTATTCCACCACCAAGAATCGCTCCGATAGCAATTATTCGAACGATTGAGGCAAAAGCTTTCCACTGAACTATCGGATAGACAGGAGGTGAATTCAAATCACCATATTCGGTAATGTGAACGTAATTACCCAAAGCAGGGTCGTAAACCGGCGCATCCATCAACACGACGAGAGGGACGATGTAGAACCATGCAACAATCGAGCCGAGATTAACCAAAAATGCCACTCGGAATTTCATGAACCAACCGATTGCTAAAAGTGTAGGACTCAATTCAATTCCTAAAAATGTGTAAGCAAATGGATTTGTTCCATCACCATATGGAGTAATTCCACTAAATGGTGCGTGGCCATCAGCCAACTTGCTTGGCTGATGTAACCATCGTTCTGTATAAATTGAAGCTAGACCCCAATCCTCTCCTGAGAAATACATCGCAATTGAATCAGCCAAGCTGCTGGGAATATGAGCGACTTTTCGTCCCCAACGAATTGGATAGTCGATGAAAAACATCAATCCCATAGTCATAACAGTCCAAATACCAACTGTTTTCAACGAGTCCCGAGCAGCGTCTGCAGCTCCAGAACTGACTTCTGAAGCGATATCAAGCATTTTCAGAGTCGCCTCGAAACCTGGCATCGGAAGCGGATCTTCGACGAGCCAAACTCGGCGGAATATGATGAAATACATCACTCCGAGAAAGCCGGCAAACATCGAAGCAATAATGCCGATAAAGGCCAATTGCAATGTATCAACTGAAGAAATTAGATGGCCACCTCGGACGATATAATCGTCCGAATAAGCCAATAAGAAAATAGCAGGAAAGGTGAAAATAAATCCAATTGAAGCATTTGTCGCCCCTGTCGTTGCGCTCGTAGAAATATTGACTTCAGATGGCGACCATTTCAGAGCCATTCCTAAAAGATAAGCAACATACCATGCGGCAGATACCGCCATGCCAATCTTCAATCCGATATAGGCTGTAACGCCACTAAAGACCGCACCAATTAAAATTCCAATCAAAACTTTACTAGTATTCCAATGTGAAATCTCAAAGGAATCCTGTAAATTTTTCTCTTCAAGATATTGTTCGAGGACACCAGTGTTTAGATTATTGTACATGTCCTCGTCGAGCCAAGTAAGCGTTCCATCCTCAATAGATTTCAAGCCGGAAGGAGTGACGGGTTGACGATATGCAGAACGTTGTACATCAGACATCGTTTACCCTCAATACGTAGGCGTTTGCTCAACCTGCTTATACTTCTCTCGCAAGAGTGTTGTATAAATGCGAAATTGAAACACTAATCAATGGTCGCGAGTTATTTTGAATCGACCCATTGCTTCCATCCACTGAATTTCTCCACCAGAAGCAAGGCTCATCTCTGAATCTATTGGTAAAATCATCATATTGAAAGTTTTACTATCCATCGCATGAACCTCTTCACCCTGTATATGAGTAATCGTTGCAGAACCTTTCTCAATCATCGGAGTCAGAATATTGTCGGTAACAGTCCCAACATGACTTTTCTTTTGACCTGTGAAAATATCCTCAAGTTCAATTCTAGCCTTCGCCGAACCGTGTTTCCCAGGTTTGGACTTTGACATGCTGAGAATTTTGTATGCACTGGTTTCTAGAGCGACATAGCGTCCAACTTTGAGTGTGCGAATCTCGACTCGGTTTGTGCCTGGCATGACTATCATACCGAGTCGTTAATCGCCACCTTATCAGCATTCCGAGATTGATTGCTCATCTGGAGCCGAATCGATAAAATACAGATTCATGAGATATTGAATATGCACATATTCCATAAAAATATGTAGGGTATTGGATCCGAGCCAGGGGCACTAGGCCCCTGACCCGGGTTCTACGTCCGACTGAAGTTGAGTTCAGTCGTCCTTGCGGCGGCCGATTAAGGCAGCTCCGACAAGTGCAATCGTTGCGAATAGCGCAGGGAATCCTGGCAACTGACGGAATAGGCTTGGTTTTTCGCCAGCATCTGTCTGAGCAAGAGGTCCGTCGTTATCGTCGGGGTCGAGCACGTCGCAGATTCCATCACCATCGAAGTCAGATGGTGTTGAGGTAGCATCTTTGCTATCTGAACCACATGCGTCTTCGTTGCTGTCAGAGAAAGTATCACCGTCGTCGTCGGAGTCAGCATTGTCGCCTTCTCCATCTCCATCAGTATCATCCCACTCAGTTGGATCGGTTGGGAACTGATCATTAACATCATCATCCCCATCTCCATCGTCGTCGGTATCAGCATTGTCGCCAATTCCATCGCCATCTAGGTCGTGCGTCTCACTTGGGTTGAGTGGGAATACATCATCTGCATCATCCACACCATCACCATCGTCGTCGGCATCAGAATTATCGCCAGTTCCATCATCGTCACTGTCAATCCACTCAGTAGCATCGGTTGGGAATAGGTCAACACCGTCGTTGACTCCATCTCCATCGTCGTCTGCATCAGAGTTGTCGCCTTGGCCGTCTCCGTCTAGATCGTTGGACTCTAATGGATCGAGTGGGAACACATCTTCTGCGTCATCCACACCATCTCCATCATCGTCAGTGTCAGCATTGTTACCAATTCCGTCACCATCTGAATCTGCCCACTCACTTGCGTCGAGTGGGAATGGATCTTGCACGTCGATTACTCCGTCGCCATCATCATCTGGGTCAATATTGTCGCCGAGTTGATCGCCGTCAGTATCGGTGTCTTCAGCCGCATTCATTGGGAATGCGTCGTCAACATCGAGTGTACCATCGTTATCATCGTCATCGTCAGCATTGTCACCTGTGCCATCGCCATCGTTATCCTCAGTTTCGGATGAATCCATTGGGAATGCATCCAATCCATCGGTCACGCCGTCGTCGTCGTCGTCAGAATCGGCATTGTCACCAGTGCCATCACCATCGTTATCGAAGGCTTCACTGCTGTCCATTGGGAACGCATCGACATCGTCGGTGTATCCGTCGTTGTCGTCATCGTTATCAGAGACATCACAGATATGATCGCCGTCATTATCGCTTGGAGTTGACATTGCATCGAGGGAATCACTTCCACAAATTGCTTCATCACTATCACTCCATGAATCATCGTCATCGTCGTCATCGATAGTATACAGACTTGCATCACAAGCAGAGCCGTTGAGCATAGTAGAGCCGAGGTTGTCAGCCATGCCATCACCATCAGTGTCGAGTCCGACACATGGATCTATTGAATCCAAATCATCTTCATCGAGAACTCCATCGTTGTCGTCATCGAGATCAGCATTGGTAATTCCTTGTGGTACTGACATTGTAACATCATCAATCCAAACGGTGTCAGCATTACCATCAACTATGGAATCTTTCCAGTAATTCCATGTGAAAGTGTGAGCACCAGCATCCACTGTTCCAGAGTATGTACCAGTCGCGAGACCAGCCCAACGCATTGTGTATCCTGATGTCCTCAGGCAATTTGCAGAGTTATCGACACAGAATGAGAGGTAATCCCAGTTAGCTTCTGTTGAAACAGAGTATGCGAATGAGAATGATGCTGCATCGTCAATACCGTCTGCATCAGTGTCAGTATCATTTACCATATTAGTCAATGATATTTCTAAACCTGCTACTGTGCTTCCTACATTCTGGTTAGTTGTCATAGCAGAATACATTCCAGTGATTGGTGTCGCACTGTCAGCTACCCAAGCGTGTGTAGCCAGAGAAGATGTAGACCAAGCACCACCAATCGAACCGGTTTCGAAATCACCAGAGAATGGAGGAGGACCTGTGTAATCAGGTATACCGTCTCCATCTGTGTCGACCCATGCACTTCCATCGAGTGGGAATGGATCGTCAACATCTGGTACATTGTCTCCGTCATCATCAGGGTCAGCATTATCGCCGAGTCCATCGCCATCGTAGTCAGATGTTTCTGTAGCATCGTTAGGGAATGCATCTAGAGAATCTGGAGTTCCATCGTTGTCGTCGTCAGTATCTGCATTGTCACCAATTCCGTCCTGATCATTATCAACCTGTTCTGTAGCATCTAATGGGAACTCATCGTTGAGATCGTAAGTTCCATCGTTGTCGTCGTCAGTATCTTGGTTGTCACAGTATCCATCACCATCAGTGTCAACTTGTTCACTATCATCGTATGGACATGCATCATTAACGTCATCGACACCGTCGTTGTCGTCATCTGCGTCCTCGATAAGAGTAGTTGAACAACCTGCTACTATTGTGTCAGGCATACCGTCACCATCGAAATCATCTGCTGCGCAGGCATCGAGAGGCCATACATCATTGATGTCTAATGTTCCATCACCGTCATCATCAGTATCAGCATTGTTTCCAATTCCATCACTGTCGGTATCATCCCATTCACTCGCATCTAGCGGGAACGGATCGTCAACGTCGTCGTCTGCATCGTTATCATCGTTAGCATCCTCTGTCAGAGTTGTTGTGCAACCTGCCACAATCGTGTCAGGCATTCCATCACCATCTGAGTCAGTGTCAGCACACTCATCGAGTGAGAATGAATCATCAACGTCAGAAGTACCATCGTTATCGTCGTCGGTATCGCCATTGTCTCCAATCAAATCACCGTCATTGTCTAACCATTCGTTAACATCGTCTGGGAAGACATCAACCGTGTTGTCGTAATAATCGCCATCACGGTCTGTATCTAATGCATCACAACTCAAATCGCCATCCATGTCAGCTGGTGTGCTGCTAGCATCTAGCGGTAGACTTGAGGAAGCATATGCTCCACCATCGTCACA
>CAWVXH010000011.1:0-29949 GCA_963934165.1 uncultured Candidatus Poseidoniales archaeon | reverse complement strand
ACGTTGCCGGCGCAAACATTGCTGGATTCCTCAAGATTGCAGATGCAATGACTGCTCAAGGTCTTCTTTGAAATTGAAACCAATGATTGCTTCGAGGAACTTAATGCTCCTCGTTAATCGAAGAAAGGAATTTTTGCATTCTCTCTGATTTAGGATTTTGAATAATCGAAGAGGGTCCTTCTTCAGCGACTAATCCTTCATCCATGTAGATAATGCGATCGGCAACATCGCGGGCGAAATTAATCTCATGTGTGACGATAATCATCGTCATACCTTCGTCAGCAAGCCCGCGAATCGTTTGCAAAACCGAGCCGATTAATTCTGGATCGAGCGCACTTGTCGGCTCGTCGAACAAAATCACTTCGGGTTTCATCGCCAGCGCTCTGGCAATCGCGACACGTTGCATCTGGCCTCCTGATAGATTACCTGGATAAGCATGAATTCGGTCGAGCATGTCGACTCGGCCGAGAACTTGATGAGCGATTTCATTCGCATCTTCCACACTCATTCCACGTACTTTTCTCAAACCGAGAGTTATGTTTTCAAGAACCCGCAGATGAGCGAATAATTCGAATGATTGGAAAACCATTCCTATCCTAGATCGTATGTCGTTAACATCAGCATAAGGTGTATTGATCTGCTCACCACCGAGTTTAACAACACCTGCAGTCGGCTCAATCAATCGATTAATGCAGCGTAATACAGTCGATTTTCCAGAGCCAGACGAGCCGATAATTGCGACCGATTCTCCTCGATTGACATCGAATGACACGCCGCGAACGGCGTGAACCCCGCCAGCATACATTTTCTCAAGGTCGGCGATACTCAATACAACTTCACTCATTCAAGCACCTCCGGAAATGCCGAGTCCAGGAATTCGTGTTTTATCTTCTAGCCAGCGCAGGATTAGGGCGAGAGTCCATGTGACTACGAAGTAAGAAACCATGACCATCCCCCACGTCCAAAATATCTGAAACGTGATTGCGATAATCAACTTGCCTTGCCTAGTTAATTCGGTATATGCTATTACCATGGCCAAAGAAGAATTCAGTACTAAATTCACCATCTCGTTGCCAAGTGGTGGGATACAAATTCGAATCGCTTGTGGTAGAACCACTTGATTCATAGTTCCCATATAGGTCAGGCCAATGCTTCGACCAGCCTCCATTTGGCCTGATGGAATTGCTGCTATGGCGCCTCGAATTGTTTCACATTGGTAGGCGCCTGAATTTAGGCCTAGTGCAAAAATCGCGCTCAAGAACGCTCGGTCTGAGAAAACAAATTCATGAGTTTTAGAAATTAATGCAGGAGCGTCAGTCGCATAGATTCCGTATTCAATGAATAAATCAGCTCCGCCACTTAGAATATATAATTCAGTAAATAAATCTGTACCAGCTCCCTGAATATGTTTACCGATTTGCAATCCGAAGTGGACAAACATGAATTGTACAATCAATGGAGTATTGCGGAAGAAGTCAGTGTATAGGGTTGCAATGCTTGCCAACGGTCGAATTCCCCAAGGGTTCAGTTTGAATCCATATGAGAATTCATGTTTCTTGAATTTCCCTTTGAAGGTGATAAATAACATTCCAAGGTAAATCAGGGCAATTCCCAATAAGAAATTAAAGAATGCATCTGGATCTCCGACCGGAGCGAAGATGTATTCGATTCCTGTCAGATCCAAACTTCTGAAATCAGAAATTGATTGCCAGAATGTAACGAATCCACCATTGATTACAAATTCTGAAAATGGTAAACCTACAAGGATTGACACTCCGAGGGTTCGAATCAAATTTATCCTATATTTTTCAGGAATTTGATAACCAGAAGATTGGCGATTCTCAATGAAGGCTTCAGCTATAACCCGCTTGTTGTATTTTTGAATAGCTAACCAGGAAATTAAGGTGACAATAAGAGCGAAAAAAAGTCCACTTGATAGGTTTCCGAGCACTTTTCCTCCGATTGAATAGACTGGGATGAAAACCCAGAAAAAGTATAGTGCTCGACCGAGATTCCCTTCGATGATTTGTTTCAAAGTCGTTGGTGCAGTTTTACACATCGCTAGAGTTACACCGATGAAGAAACCTAGTAAAATTCCAAATCCAACTATTTTTACAGTTGCCTTCAATCCCTGCCAGAGATTGTCTTTAGAGAAGTCAACAAATTCATTGAACTGAGTCAGGTCGATTATTTCAAAGCCTACTGCTAGATCTTCGCCGGCATTTTCGGTCCAGAGTATGGTTCCTTCCTCGCCGATAATTACTCCTCGAAATGCATCTCTCATTGCGATATCATTTATTGAAAAATCATTTGGAACAGGCAGTAATTGTGGGTTAATGATATTTCCACCATCTTTACTCAAAGCGATATATCCAGATGGTCCAGCAACGATGAATTTTGTTGTACCCAATACTTCCATTGAACTTATTTGTCGCTGAAGTGTAGTATTCCTACCTTCAGATTCGATTTCAACCAATAACCAATTATAGCCAACTGCTGTAGTCAACCCCTCTTGGGTAGACTTCAATATTTGTCCTTCAGATGTAATAGCATATCCTCTATTAGCCATGTAATAATCGATTGAAATAATTGTTGAATCAGTCAATCCTCCTGGTGTATCTCTTTCTTCCCAATTCAATCCTCCATCTTCAGATCCGAAAATTCGACCTTCTTCAGCGGCAATTAATCCTCGCTCACCTTCAAAGTCAACATCATTGAAATCTATTGATAACCCAAACGTTCGGTCTAGCCAATTACCATTCTCGAGAATCCAAATCGCCCCATTTCCTCCTACTGCGACTACGGCCCCCTCGCCTGTAATTGCGACACCGAGCAAATCAGTCGCGGTGGGTGTCGTGTATGATGTCCAAGTATTGGATTCGGCGCTCTTCAGGACTACGGTTCCCGCCGAACCAGCAGCGACGATGATGTTATCGTTCGAATCACTTGTCCAAAGGTCGGAAGTCGTTGGCGATTCGCTCGATTCCCAAGTTTGCATGTCGGAGCTGTTGAGAATAATCCCACCTTCACCGAAAACCCAGATGATTCCATCTGAATCTGTAGTGGCGGTTAGCAAATCAGATTCAACGCCACTATCTGCAATTGACCAACTGCTTTCATAGCCCTCTCCTAAAATTGGTGTGAGGAAGATAAAAATAATAGCAGAAGAGATAATTATCATTCTAGATGAAGTTGGAACTTCGGACCAAGAAAAGATTCGGTTTGTTCGCTTATTCATACCTAAGCCTCACACTTTGGTATTCACTATCTAATATAGTATGGTCGCCAGTTGTATCTCATCATTTTCAATAATATTATTGCAATGTTGATTGAATAAATAATTCAAGCATCAGTATTTCACCTGAATGAACTTACCATAATTCTAAGTTATTATCCATCGGCATCAATAATATGAGGGGGGCCCACTCTAACTCGGCCATACTCCTTATCCTCGTATTGCTATCAGCGGTTGTACCTGCTCAAGCCGGTGCTGGAGAATACTCAATTGGAGTAATCGAAGGAACACCAGCGGTAACTTATATGCATAATTATAACCATCTCGAAGAGGTCACTTTTTTGAATGATGAGATGGCTATTAGAGGCTTGATTAATGGGGAAATTGATTTCCTTATTGCTGACCATTTAGTTCTAGCGGAAATAACTGAATATTTTGATTATAATGCAATGAGTGTTTTGGGTGGTGTCGGTGAAAGTTGGAAAGCAGTTCCCGTCGTTCGTTCTGATAGTACTGAAGATTATGGCAACATCGAGTTATTACAGGCGGTGAATGCAGCGATTGCAGAAATTTATCAGGAAGGGGAATATGGGATATTATATTCAACCTGGTTTATAGATATGATCAATATTGAGGAATCTGATTACATCGCTTCACTAAATGATGGTTGGCCGACTGCATCTTCAGGAGGCCGGCTCGAAAAAATTCTGAATCTTGATAAGGAATTTTTGGCTTGCACATATGACCAGGGCAATGGTCTTAGTAGTACTGACTCTGAAGGTAATATAATTGGTTTTGAAATTGATTTGGCTGAATTGATTTCGAAAAAAATCTCTGAACATTACGGGTCCGATTTTGGATTTAGGGTGATCGGGAATTTTGAAAAAACCGGTGTGCTAAACGAATTATTGTATGAAGAGAATTGTGACTTTGGATTGGCTGGATTTATTTCAAGTGAGGCGATAACGAATGGCCTACACCCAGGGATTCCATATTATTCTGGTGGGATGGTTATTGCGGCATCTATGCAATCACCGAATGTCGAGAGCATTTCCTCAATTTTCGAGGCACCTGAGGTTATCGAGGACGTGGATGGTTTTGATTTACGTTTAATCCTCATCGGATTTTTAGCATTGTTCATCGTTTTAAGATTACGTATGAATCCAATTTGACGTCTGTTCTCTCATCAGTAATCTTCATCGTCATTATCTGCTTGAGATACAACATGGCGGAGATGATTTATCACGGTAAGGTCAAACAAGTTTGGAGCACCGAAGACCCGGATATCATTGAATTTCGGTATACTGATCAAATCAGTGTTTTCGATCAAATTATACCTAGCTTAGTTCCAAGAAAGGGAGAATCACTCAATCGTGCTTCTTGTCATTGGTTCAAATTGGTCGAAGATGAGAACATATGTGAAACTCATATCATCGAAATGAACGCTCCTGATCGTGTCAGAGCTCGGCGTTTCGATGTCGTAAAAGAACCAGGAACAATATCTAGTAATCGTGAGAACGTTTTTGTTCCCTTGGAAGTAATTTGTCGGCATTATCTTGCTGGTTCAGGCTGGCGTAGGTATGCACGCGGGGATGCATCGGCAGAAGATTTTGGTTTTGCACCTGGAACAGTATTACAAGAAGGTGCTAAATTACCTTCACCATACCTTGAAGTTTCGACGAAATTCGAGAAATTCGACCGTTTGCTAGATAGAACTGAGGCCTTAGAAATTTCAAATTTAACTGAAGATGAGTTTGATTCGATTCTAGAAATCGTTGTAAAGGTTGATGAAATTATTCAGAGAGAGGTTAGCAAGAGTGGATTGATTCATGTCGATGGTAAGAAAGAATTTGCTTTAGGAAAAGATCGAACACCGGTTTTAGTCGATTCTTTTGGAACTCTCGATGAAGATCGATGGTGGGATGCCGAGTTATATGCGAAGGGTGAGATTGTGCAATTATCGAAGGAATTTGTCCGTGAGCACTATTTAGGAACTGGCCACCACGCTGAACTTCGTGTTGCTCGAAATAATGGAACGGCAGAGCCTCCAATTCCAGCTCTTCCACAGTTGGTCATCGATCAAACAGCTAATCTATATGCGGATATGTTTACTCGATTAACCGGTGAAAAATTTTGAGGTGATTTCTTGGGTACTCATGAGTACGAGGAAGATTCTCGAAATTCTGATATATGGATTTCGATAAATGGTGTATTATATCGTCGAGCCGATGCGAAGATTTCTGTTTTTGATGCTGGATTTTTACTCGGTGATGGAGTTTGGGAAGCATTTCGTTTACATCGAGGTAAATTGGTTTTTCTCGATGACCACTTACAGCGTTTATTTCATGGCGCTCGGGTGATTGCTCTCGATATTGGCCGGACTAAGGATGAGTTGGTTGATGAAATAGAGCGTGTGATTGAAGCCAATGAAATGGTAGATGATGTTCACATTAGATTAATTGTAAGTCGCGGACTGAAACCGACTCCATATCAGGCACCTTGGGTAATATCTAGTGAGCCGACATTAGTAATTATTCCCGAATATAAGAGGGCAAATTCCGACCGGGCATTGAACGGAATTAGATTAGTATCTGTCGATGTTATTCGCGGACCACAAAACGTACAAGATCCGCGAATCAATAGCCTATCAAAACATAATTGCATCGCCGCGTGTGTTGATGCAAATCGTAAAGGCGGCGATGAAGGTTTGATGTTAGATCCGAATGGAAATGTAGCAACTTGCAATTCCACCCATTTCTTCATTGTCACGAATGGCGAGGTTTGGACCTCGACCGGTGAGTATTGTCTCGATGGCATAACTCGTCAAAAAATCCTTGATATCTGTGCCGACAAAGGCATTCCTCATTATGAGCGAGATTTCACTATCGAAGATGTACATAATGCCAATGAAGCATTCGTGACCGGAACCTTTGCCGGCTTAACCCCCGTAATCGAGTTTGATGGCAAGTTGATGAGCCAAGGTAGGCGCGGTGAAATGGTGGAGCGCTTGCAAAATTTCTATATCGAATTAATTAGGAGTGAATCGAGTGACTAAACCTATCCGCATTGCTATGTGGTCTGGTCCGCGAAATATTTCCACTGCCATGATGTATTCCTTTGATAATCGCGATGACACAATCGCTATAGACGAGCCTTTTTATGCGTATTTTCTCCAAAAAACCGCTGTCGATCACCCCGATTCTCAATTGGTAATCCAAGCAGGAGAAACCGATTGGCAAATAGTTGCTAATCATATTTCTGCTGGGCCTACTGGGGAAGCAAAAATCTACTATCAGAAGCACATGGCCCACCATCTGTTCCAAGAGATGCACGGTGATTGGATGAAATCACTCACTCATTGTATTTTGATTCGTGATCCTCGTGAGGTTCTTCTCTCACTTTCAAAAAAAATAGATAATATCGATGCTCGATCCACTGGAATTCCACAACAGGTCGAGTTGCTCGAAACCCTTCAATCCTTGACTGGTCAGAACCCTCCTATCATTGATTCGAAAGATATCCTTGAGAATCCGCAAGGAATGCTCAGCAGCCTTTGTCAAAGCATCGATATTCCATTCGATGAATCGATGCTATCTTGGAAACCTGGTCCACGCGAGTGTGATGGAATTTGGGCACCACATTGGTATGATGTAGTGTGGAAATCTAATGGTTTTACTAAATATCGAGCAAGAGATGGAGAGTTGAGTCAAGAGTTAGAAGATGTCTATTCAGAATGTAAGGGCTATTATAAGAAATTGTATAATCAACGTTTGTGCTGTTAACCTTAAACTCGCATTAATAAGCCACAATTCCTCTTTTCAGCACTTCTCAGCATAATGATTAGATGGCGAGATGCATCTCTAACTCCGCCATCGATTAACTCATCTACATCGATACTCCAATCCTGTCCTTGAATCGATTGCCTCAACTCAATAACTTCCTCCTTAGTCAACCAGCCACAAAGAATCATGCCACTCATGGTATTTGTAAATCCTACCTCACCTAGGTTTTTTTCATCTAATCCTTCGCTGAGTTTTGTCAATAAATCGTGGAAAATCTTCTCTTCTGATTTATCACTTGTAGATGCAAGGATGTATTCGATAGCATTTCCTCCTTCGATTGGAAAGCGTCCTAATCTATCTCTTGTCAAGCCTTTGTCAATTGGTTCAGGAGTTTCGCCATTATCCGGCCAATCAAGGCAGGATAGAAATAATATCGTAGCAGGGTCAAATGTGGGGGGGACTCCTTGTTTCAAAGCGGAGATATCGGAAGAATTTTTCACCAATTCTTTCAATTGATGATGATCTCCTCCCAATGAGGCTTGTATCGGTTCGATTAATTTGAGAGGATCAATTCTCAGTGGGTCGAAAGAGTGGAATGCAGAGGGTTTGATATATCGAGACATGGGTAGTTCTCCTGTTACTTTTTCCGACCTAGTTGATTCAATCTTCGTTCGAATTCATCAAGGAAATCATCATCATCATTTTTTACTATCTCTTCCTCAGGTTGTTTATCATCGATTGATTGAGATATCCCATCATTGGTCAAATTTACTTCATTAATCTCTTCAGTTAATTTCGATGGCGTTGGTGACTGCTCATTCTTTTTAGTGAATTTTTGCTTAATTGCAGCTTCAGTCATCTGCATCATCATCTTCTTTTCACGATAATTTTTGGTAATCCAAACCATTGAGATAGAAACGCCAATCACCAATAGTGCAGCAGCAATCCCAGTCGTCCAATCTGCGATGGAATTCTTTGGAATATACCCATTCGACAAAATCATTCGAACTTCATTATCGGAAGAATCCGATTCGATGTCCCATGGGAATTTACAACTGAAACTGATTACAATCTCTTCCCCATCTGCAATATCTGGCCTATCGATTGTCGGCAAAAGATAGACACTCGATGCATCGATTGTGTGAATAGCAGAATAGTCTCCAGCAGTGACTAGTATTGAACAATCAGCATTACTTAGAAGATGTTGATTATCTCGAACAGTTGTTACTCGAATCTTTTGATTTTCACCGCTACCTAGAGCTTCAATTCCTGTGAGGCCTACATTCCAATCGTTTCGTCGCACTTCAAAATTTGTTTCAGTGAGGTGTGTTTCAATTCCTCTAGAATCTAATACTCTCATTCTCAGAGTTCGGATTCCTGGATTTGGAGACCATCCTGTAGATGTGAGGTTAATTTGTCCTGAAGATTGGTTTTCTTCAGCGATACCAACGACTGAATCTAACATTCGACCTTCATCATCAATCAACAAAATCGTGTATTCGAATCGCTCTGTTCCATTGAGAATTTCACAAAATGCTATTGTTGAGTTGAAAGTACCAGAAATACTGCATGTGGCACTTCGTTGGGATGGATTTGAAATCATCGAAATGTAAATTAATCCTTCACTTGAATCGATTGTTATCTCTCCATCTTCATTAGATTGTGTCGCCAACCATCGCCATCCTTGATCATCAATTGACAATTGTCCTTGTGAATCATCTACTACCGTTGAAGTTGAGTCGGTACCATGAATTTTCAAAGAAACCATATCACCTTTAATTGCGGAAATAATCGGTGAAGTGCCCCAAGAATGGCTCTGCTGAGCTGTATCGAGAAGGATTTCATGAATATTCCCTGCATTATCCTCTGCTTCGATTCTTATCGTGTAAACTTGACCTTGCCAATTTGCTGACGGAATGATTTCTATTGGCAGTCCAAGTATTTGGCCGACGCCGAGTACCACATTCGTTTCCCCTGAAACAATCCATTCACTCGGTAGGCTCCTAATATTGAGAGTAATCATCGTAGGCGAGTTTCCATTATTGGTCAAGAATGCATGTGGATAGCCACCGTCCTCAGATACTATCCAAGGACCTTGTCCACCTAGTGAGAAATCATGGATTACTGCAACACGGAGTGGTACAATTGTCTCAGAAAGACTTCCACCTTCTCGTAATCTAAGGTGCAATTCTACTGTTCTACCATATTGAGCATTCGATGGTGGAGTGATGTTGAGATACATTGGAGCAGACTCCCCCGGATCGAGTATTGGTAATTCATTAGGATACTCGACGACCCAACCATTCGAGCCGTTAACATAGACTGAGGGGTAAGCTCTGCTAGGTGCGTTACCTTCTTGTACAATTGTCATCTGAATTGTTGAGCCTTCTGGATCAATCTCTAGGTTGGCGTAATTCGAATGGGCTGTCCAAGATTGAACGTGGCCGATTTCGATTTTAAACGAAATAATCTCAATAATTTCCCCACGTGCAATTATTGTTAGATCTACTTCCATTTTCGACCCATTCCATGCTTCATTCGGTGATGTGACTGAAATTGTGAGCGAGGTGCTCGCATTTACTGCCACCGAACTGGCATTAGTTGATTCCGCCGACCATCCAGTCGAGGAATCCGATCCACTATAGACAATGTTAATTGAACTTTGAATCTCTAAATCATCTTCCATATTTCCGATGTTTTGCGCATTAATTTCAATATCCGTGGCAATGCCAGGATTAACTAAAATGGTCGTTCCAGAAATGCTGCTACCATCGTATTCAGCAAATATTCCCCAACGATGGTCTTGTCGAGCCTCGAGTATGACAATTTCAGATGAATCGATGCTCGAATTTCCAATCGATGTCATCTCTAACCGAATCTGAATTGGAGTTGCAGCGGGCGTGGCGGTAGGGAGTACAACTATCACGGGAACCGTTCGCAGGCTACCTGCACCAAGGGTCACAATTTCACTTGAAAAAGAAACGATGATGCCAGGGTTTTCAGTTAGGTTCGAATCGAGAATAATCTGGTGGCTGAGTTGATAATTATCTTCCCCATTACCTTGATTTTCTAATCTTAACATGATCAAAACTTCCTCATTTACCTCTACTTCGTGTGGTTGGTTAACTGGTGAAGTAACGCTCAATGAAGCCCTGTATATCTGCAATACTTCGAGTGAGAAATCGATGCTATGTTCTGAAGATTGCTCACTCGCATCAAAAAATGAGTGGAAAGCTGGCGAAGCAGCAGGTGGCAATTCTAATGTCAGAGATCCGTAGACGCGGGTGCTTCCCGATCGAGTTAACCTCATCGAATCACCAGAGATTGCTAAATCGCCAGTTGCACTCCAGCTCCAGCCAGAAATGACCATACCGGCATCTGCGAGGGACCACTCTAATTGTGTGGTTGAATTTTGGCCGGTACCGGGCATGTCTGCTGCTAGATTCCAGATCAAGATGGAATCAGGGTCACTCCTTTGATGAACGTCCATGACGACTCCTGCCGCCTCGAATTGGAGAGATATCGACTGGCAGTCACCTTCCTCTGTGCCTACACATAATTCGAATGGCGTCGAGACATAATCGCCAAGGTTTACATTGTTCGGGACACCGATTCGAGCAGTCATCAATATGACTTCATCAGGTTCGAGAGTAAGGGCGGTAATTTCATTCCCAGATAGGTCATAGAGTCGTAAATTTGATCCCCAAGCTGTATTATCCCAAGACATTGTGATTTGATTTTCAGCAGCATTGCCAAGATTATGGACTAGAACCCACGTTTTTGCATCTTCTCCCAGCAAGCCGTATCCAAGCGAGTTAGATGTACCATCAGGCCCCCTTACAGAGAGGCCCCTAGTCCGATTTGCTTCGATGGGTAAGGCAGCTGTTACGCTGATATTTGTGTCTTCATCGAGTGTGATGGTTAGCGAAAGGTATCCTGCGTCTGAACCTAAAGAATTTGAGGGGGCGGAGATTCTAAGGTTCGGAGTCCAAATTTCATTAGCAGAGATTTCGATTCCAGATAACCCACCAGTCGTTTCATCAGACCAAGACCAACCGGCCGGTAGGTTAGAATCATCGACGGTCAATGACCAAGTGCCTGCTAATCTACCTGTAGAGCGAATATTCGGCATTGCTACAGAACTCTGACCTGGAGTCACCCGTACCGGCTCAGTCACCATTTCGAATGTGGCATTATACGGAGGGACAATCGATAATATCGTAATTTGAGCGTCATTGTCGACCCGTGTTTGGCTGAGATTTGACCACGGGTCGAGAACCAATTCGAATGTGTGTTCGCCCAAATTCCCAATCCATTCGACGCTAAATGATGAGAATGATCCGCTCCCACTAGGATCGACTGGTTGCATCGTACCGATTCGTTCCGTTGCAATTTCGATGCCATTTGCATAAAGGATAGCGTCGGTGTCACGGTCGGTATCTGTTGTCCCGGCATTCTCAAAAAATGCCGTGATAGTAACAGTTTCACCTGGATCTGGCGCTGTTGGATTGAATTCAATTCCGCGCCCGTCTTGTAAAGGTCTCACATCTGCCCGTGCTAATGAGACGACCGTGTTGCCTAGAACCAAGTCGAGAGTTGCATCACCATCGATATCTGCCAAGGCTGGTGAAGACCATGTGCGATGGCCGATGTCGAAGGCCGCATTCCATTCCGAATTAACCGCAGCCATCGTGCCTAATTCACCATCATATACTCGAAGTTCTCTTCCATACGGAACTAATAATTCTGGTTCGCCGGTGCCATCAATATCCATCCAAATAGGCGCTGCTACTGCGATTCCATCATTTGGAGCACCGCTGGGTTCTAGAATTTCTACACTGAAGGCTTCCTGAGGATTAGTTGTATCGGTATCTTCGTGGCAACCTGCATATCCATCCCTATTGGCGAAGTTATTCTCTCCCCAAGTAATCCAACAAACCCTATCGTGATCACCATCTCCATCTGTGTCGATTACGATTGGGGGTGCATCTGCGAAGCCATTGGAAGCCTCGAAATCCCAAATCTGAGTCCCGTCTGATATTTCTAATCCATAAAATTCAGCACCATCTGCTGCATTGTTATCATCAAAATCAGTAGGGATGGTGACAACCATCTCCATGTCAGAATCTGAATCGAGGTTCGCGAGAACTGGGCCAGGCAATCTAATGTGGGGGGCGCTAGAATCAAATCCATCCAAATTCTCAAGCGATTTACCATCCCAATTTGCATCTCCATCATCTGAATCGAGTTTCCATATCCACATCGAGCTTGAGGTGGTTTGGATTGACGTTAGTAATACATATGCAGTATTTTCATCAGTCTGAACGAAGGTTGGATCCGATGGATGGGTGCCTTTGCCGAGTGTTTTTGACCAAATTAAAGTCGCCGCACTCGCAGTCAAATCGAGTGCGAGGACGACCGGGTCTTCTGAATTTTCATCGATAGCAGAGATGACTAATTCGGCAGTTCCATCAAGATCCAAATCAGCGAGCAGTGGCTGTGTAGTCGGTTTGTGGCCTCCCGCCCAACTACTCGCATAGGGTCCTTCTGTACTGCTGATCATCAATGATTCATCTGTGTAGGTCCAAAGTAATTCGGTCGCATGACCTCCCCCTGGATTCCAACCTGTCACAGTGCATTCAAGACGAGGTGAATAAGCATCGACGTGAAAAGTCCCACCTGAGTCATAAGCGACGATGATTTCTTGCTTGCCATCATCATCGATATCGACGATTACTGGGGCTGCCTTCACTTCCTCGGTAGCACCTAAATCAACCTCCCAAGCTAAATCCGCATCCTCACCTTCGATGATTCTCAATATACTATGGTCGCTACCTCCGACACTTTCGGTTTGAATCAAAATTGTGTATAATGAATCTCCACCACATCGCTCACTTGAGTCGACATCGGTTTCGAGCGATGATGAAAAGTCTGCAATTGGAGTTGCAAAAGAATCGGTCGAGTAAATATACGATCCGTATTGCCAATTTAGAGCAGGGCTGATAATCGATAACAATTCGTTGGCATCGGCAGGGGGGCCGATACCTGCCCCACCGTCCGGGCTATGGATTGGCGGGAGCGCTTCCCGTCCGGGAGTTCGGCCCGATTGTGGCCAAGGTTGGTCACCATCGAGCCAAGGTTCGATTGTATGAGATGTTTCAAAAAAAGTAGAACCGTTTAGCGATTCCGACTCAACCTTTTCGAGAATTGAAATTAACGGTGAGATGGAAATTAGCAGCATCAAAGCACATGCAAGATACGCATTTCTCATCCGCAAGAAATTTCTTGACCGAGTTGGCACTACCATTAGAGTATATGATGGGATTTCTAATCTTCTTGAACATTCTCCTCAAACTCTCCCTCAGACCTATGGTCTGGTGTAGATAGTGGTATTGCGGGCGGATATCCTTACCCGTTGTGCTTATACAGGAGGGGCAGGTCGCCAACCCGAACGGACTTCTCCTCTGGAGGCTTTGCCGATGAGGGACGGGGGGTCACCGCCTTCCTCCGACTGGCTTCGGAGCGGTCCGTCAAAGGAGGAAGAAAACAATGTATAGTATAATAACTCGCGAAGATACAATCCGTATCCCTGCGGAATATATCCGAGCCGGACGCAATCTAGCAGAACACATCGATGAATTAGCAAACGACGCTTTTGAGGGTCGCTTTGATTCCAATGAAAACTACACAGTATTGACTTATGATCACGCACCCCTCGGACGTGGAAAAATCATTCATGGAGATGGAGCAATTTTCCAACGCGTGACTTTCAAGGCTTTACTTTTCACAATGGAAAATAACGAAGTTATCGATGGTTACGCTTCTGAAATTTCAGAATATGGTGCATTCATCAGAATAGGACCAATGGAAGCATTACTCCACAAATCACAAATTCTCGAAGAGCCAATTAATGTTAATCTAGGGATTAAGAGAATCGAAGGTTCAAAAACCGGTAAATTCATCGAAGAAGGGACATTTGTTCGCTCTCGTGTCGTTTCTAAGGCAATCAACCAAAACGATCCTAGGGCAAGTAAAATTGGTCTAAATTGCAAGATGGATGGTCTTGGTTCGTACGAATGGTTACAGGAGCAGGATTGAGATGGTAAAGCAACCATTCGCCTGCGGAGAATGCAACCGAGTTCTCCCCGATCCAGCAAATAAGAACGATGTCGTGCGATGTACTAATTGTCCGAGTGCGCCGGTCACAACCGATTGGCAGGGTTATGTGATTATTCTTGACCCAACTCGTTCTGAGGTTGCAAAAAGGTTGAATGTAACCAGTCCTGGAACGTATGCTCTCAAGGTGAATATCCGTTAAGGAGGAATATAAAATGCAGATTATTAATAGAACAGAAAACCCACTTCTGGACCGTGTCGAATTAAGATTCGAATGGAATCACAGAAACGAACCAACCCCAACACTTGCCGAAATGGTCGCAGCAGCAGCAAAAGCTGAACCAGGGGCAAACCGGGATTTCGTCTTCATGAAGGAAATTAGCACTAGATATGGTCGTCCATTGACTACTGGTATCGCATTAATATATGGCACGGCAGAATCAGCATCATTTGAACAGAAGTATGTTCACAATCGACACAAAGGTGTCCACTCATCAAATGATGAATCCAAAGGAGGCGATGAATGATGGGTGATGGTCCAAACTCTAACGCAAAATGGTCAAAGTATACTATCGATGGGGAGTCACTTGTTCGAAAGGGTGATTTTTGTCCCGCATGCGGACCTGGAGTTTTTCTAGGTGTTCACAACGACCGTAAGGTCTGTGGAAAATGTGGTCATACTACACAAGCTGCCGAATAATTTCAGACTTTAATTTTGTCGAATTCACCATCATTCGTCAACACTAAGTCTCGGATTATAGCGATTCCGATTTGGTCTCGAAATACAGTTCTAACATTTCCATTCAATTTTTCGCCATCGTGTCTCCAGCCGGTCCAAATCCACTTATTTCCTCTAACAACTACGTCGTAGATTGGCCCGGGTATTGAATGAATATTTGGCTCATCTCCAATTTTTTCAAAAGTAGCAAATTTAGATCCTTCAAGGCTGATGAACCAACCTAATTTTTCATCATAATTAACATTCGAAATTTTTTCCGGAAATCTCATTGTCAATTTTGACAAAACTTCTCCTTTTTGATTATGTATTTGCACACCACCCGCCGAAGACCAAACGCTAATTCCCTCGTCAGATTTTGAAAAGCTGACAATTGAATCCACTATTCTCATATTATTGATGGTCGACCAATTCGGATATTCACTTCTCCAAATCTCAGAAGCATCCCCATTGATGCAATACAGACCCTTATTCATCGATGCGAAAAAAAGCTTATCATCTATATTTGTCAGAGCCAACGGCTCTGCATCGACTATGTGTGACCATTGATTGCCAACTGGGTGGAGTGATTTTCTTCCTTCCAAAGTTCTCAAACTTGAGCGCCCCTCCCCTTGCTTCCATTCTGTATTTAGCGGAATTGCAGCCATTCTAGCTAGTTTAAATTCTCTTTCCACCCAAGTTCCAACCCAATTTTCACCAATGATTGTTGAAGAGGTGACTGGTGAAGGAAAAGGCTTCACTGTTTGTCCAATTCCAATCAAATCCAAATTTAATTTTGCTAATTCACCTTCGGTTCCGATGATGATGTGAAAATCTTTTACAGAATCTACTCTAATCGGAGCGAAGCCAAGATTCTGATGCGACATGAAGCACTCTCGTATCGCATTCCGTTTGAAGGTGTGGCCGAGAGGATTGAAGGCTAATTCAACCTCGGCCAGACATGGTCAGCCTCATCGTCGCATCAACAGATGATGATGCTTCGCTGACCTTGTATGAAGGAATGTTGCGACTCGGTGGTTGGAATGATGAAATTTTATCAAAACATGGTCGATATCGAACTCATCATCTGCGTGATGTTCACATCCTATTGATAGATGAAATACATGTGCAAGCAGACGACATTGATATCCAACATCAAGATGAAATTGGTGTTAATGTGGATGATGTTCTAATCCTTTCAAGGCATGTGTCTTCAAGCAATATTCCTGCAATAACGTTGCATTCTATTGGATTGCCAGGTGAAACTCCTCATGGAGAAGCTGGTCGTTCTGGAGGAATTAAGGGGAAAATCGTTCCATCAAATCCACTCTTCGCACCGTTATTTCGAAAAATGGTTGAGTTAGCAACATCTCGCGGATTAGATTCTGATTTTGATTTGACTTTAGAAACCACTCATCATGGTCCATTATTGTCAAAGCCGACACTCTATGTTGAAGTTGGTTCGACAGAAAAAGAATGGTTACGAGCGGATGTAGCTGATGTTTGGGCTGAAACCATTTCTAGTGTTTTAGGCCTAGATGGGAGTCCTCCACAATATTGGGATGGAAATGGAGAGGTTATGATTGGAGTTGGTGGTGGACATTATGCACCTAGGCACCGTTCAGTCATTCATGAAAATAATTTTTGGTTCAGCCATCTTTTGGCAAATTATTCCCTTTTATTCGACGACCCAGTAGAAGGTGAATTGCCAGGTGGTATATGGCAACATGCATTGGAAATTACAGTTGATGCAACTCGCAGGGCCTTCCCAAATGGAGATATTTTCGCTCACCTCGATCGGAAATCATTCAAGGGTTGGCAAAGATTAGCAATAATTGAAAAATTAGCTGAATTAGGTATTCCAGTTCGACGAGGAAAGGAACTTTCACGACGATAATAGTCAAGGCTCTTCAGTGCCCGGGTGATTCTATGGGTCTTTTCGGGCGTATCATCGTTGGCCTGATGCCCCTTACTCCAAAATTTGTCATCAATCGTGTAGCTCGTCGATATGTTTCTGGTAGCGATTTGGAATCTGCCATAGCATTGATGCAAAAAATGACGGTAGAAGGTGCATGCTTCACAATCGATGTACTAGGTGAAGAGATTCAAAATATCAGTGAAGCTAGATATTTTGTCGATGAATATTCTCGATTAATCGATGAGATCACTGTTTTAAAAATCGATGCTAATCTCTCACTTAAACCTACAGCATTTGGTTTGCTCATCGATGAAGAGATTGCATTGAAAAATATTGAAGAAATAGTTCATAAAGCATCAATAAACAACATTTTTGTCAGATTAGATATGGAGAATCATCGGGTTACTCAGCCGACCATCGACATAGTTTACAAGATGCAATCTAGAGGGTATTACAACATAGGAACAGTCCTGCAGAGCAGATTGTTCAGGACTACTGACGACATCACACAAATTGTCGATCACCTCGCCGGATTAACCGATATACGAATTTGTAAAGGAATCTATCTCGAATCAGCAGATATTGCTGAAACCGGTTACAAAGAAATAGTCGATGCAACAAATTCATGCATCGATTTAATGCTCGAACTAGGCGCTTACACGGCTATCGCTAGTCATGATTTGCCGATAATTAATCATGCTTTAGAGAGTCTTAAAAAATATGGCTTCGAACCTGGTAAGCCAGACCCTCGAACTAATGCAGGTGAATCAAGAGAAGGAAAAGGAGAGGGTTATGAATTTCAATTTTTACTCGGAGTTAGAGGTAATATCAGAAGAAAACTTTCCGCTGAAGGCCATCGGACTCGTGTTTATATCCCATATGGCACAAGGTGGTATGAGTATGGTAATCGCCGATTAAGAGAGAATCCTGATGTCGCTTGGCACATTGCCAAAGCACTACTATTACCATGGACAAATCGACGCTGAGAGATTCAATACCGGTGTCGGGAAAAGCGGTCTTCTTTCTCTTCCGGAGGATGGAGGTAAATTCTTCGTATTTCTCCAGCGACTCTTTTCCCAGTCAGAGTTCGACCCTTTCCAGTGTGCAGTGCCCTTATTCTCCATCTGCGGCCATCCATTTGCATGATTGTTCCACATGAGAATGGCTTTTCAGGATTACATTCGATGGATGTTGCCCAACTCTTTTCTCCCTCGGTCATGGTTATTGGGACGACTGTTCGATCGACTCGTACAGCCCACATCGCTCCGATATATTTGGCTCTTAATCTTCGGCGTTGGCGAGAGGTTGAATCTTCTATTCTCGTTATTCTGTAAGATTCAGTACCTACTTCAAAAATGTCTTTTACAGTTAATTTTTCATCATCATCAGATTCAATCATTTCGAGCCGGCTATCTCTACGATCGGATAAAGTCGTTTTAATTTGAACCATTTTTGGAGGCCGGAGCTCTAAATTGTGTACGTCTCCACATTCTATACAGCGGACCAATAGATCTTCTCCTGAACCTTTTTTTGAGCGCTTAAGGACTTCGTGTTCAGTTATATCAGAACATTTTGAGCACGAGGTGACATCGATGATGACCTCTTCTTCATCGAACTCGTCCATGCCCCGGCGGCTGGCCAATCTTTATTGAAGCCATCCACTTAGAGAATGGTTGAAATCATCGTGGTCAAAGGCACGACTATGGAGGAAGGCGGCGGCTTTGGTTTACCTCAAATGTCCGAGCGGCAGATGTTTGAGCAATTACTAGATGAAGATATCGCGAGAGCGGTTGATGAACCTGTTATCGCAGCAAATATAGGTCAACAAATGCTTCATATGAATCTTCGAGTGATGCCGAAATCATTGAGGGCAAGAATCAGAGATATTTCCGGTAGAATTCCAGCAAGAAATGCAGTTTTAGTAGGAGGGGGAATAGGGCATTTAGCAGCTTGGTTACTCGATCTTTGGCTGGGTGATCCTTCAGAGGCCAACAAAACAGATTTACCCCGTCCAGATTCTTTTAGAATAATTGAACCAGCGGGGAAATTCGGCATAATTATCGATAGATTAATTCGACGACATAGTGCTGAAAATTGGACTCAGATCTTAGCCCATCCATGGAAGGAAATTACAGCAGAAACATTGTCATGGTCGGCTGCAACAACTGCGTTACCGAGTTCCGCTAGACCTTCTCCTTTACCTCAGCCAATCGATTTGATTATCTTAGATTTACCTGAAAACCAGAAGGTTTCGGCTGCAGAATCCGCCTTTGAAATATTAGCCCCCGGTGGATTCCTTTTAGTTTCTGAACCAGAGGTTCCAACCGGTGAGGTACCTGAACCAGAGGTGGGTGAAAACTTGAGCGATGCTCAAGAAAAAGTAGCTTCGTTCAATCATTGGATCAATTTCATCAAATTTGTCAATGAATCTCACACAATTGGTTTTGTAGAACTCTCTGGAGCTACCCTTGCAGTCATTCGTCGCTCCGATTCGACGGAATAATAGTGAATAATTGTCGAGGGATCTCGACTCGATTCAATTCCATCTGCGAAGGATGTAGTGGTGGAATTATCGGCAAGTGAATCAATCAATAAATCTACTCGAAGAATCCCATATCCATAATGGTCATCATGGGAATTCTGTCCCTCTTTCATCTGCGAGGTTTCACTGATTAATTGCTTTACATCTTCGATCGCAGACACCCCTCCTAAATCTCCTTCTCTCTGCAATTCTGGATGTTCTTCAAGCAAGAGGGCTAAGGTTCCTGAGATCCATGCAGTCGATGCAGATGTTCCACTCGACCATCCCCACCATGAATCAGAACCTTCTCGAAAAAGAATTGGAACTTCGTGGCCTGGTGCAACGATTTCGGGTTTTTTATCAGGGTTGTTCCTCGGTAAAATAGGGTTGGGCCAAAATCTTCCATTATTATCTCCCACTGAACTACCTGACCATAGATTACCTGTGCGTGTGATTCCTCCTACGCAAATCACGTTTTCTACCGAACCTGGAGATGAAACATCACCATCATCATCTTCGCCATCATTCCCTGCTGCAGCGATGACAAATACGCCCTCTTCAATTGCATTTTCAACCGATTCTTCTAGAGTATCTGTCGTGAATATCCCGCTTCCAAATCCTTGCCCACCTCCTAAACTAAGAGAAATGATGTCTGCTTCTTGGGCAACGCACCAATCTACTGATCCTGCAATTCCATCATCCGATCCTGTACCTGTGCTATCTATGGCTTTCGCAATCAATAATTCAACTCCCGACGCGACTCCCGAAAGTCCACCATCTGCTACGATTATTCCAGCCATCGCCGTGCCGTGCCCTTCATCATCATATGGTTCGGCACGGTCATTAATTGCATCATACCACCCCGATAATTGCAAATTAATTAAATCGGGGTGAGCTAAATCAATACCAGAATCTACAATGCACAAACGAACCCCAGTTCCATCTAAATCGGCAACATTTTCAATTCCAGTTATCTCTTTGAATTCATCTTCCCATGTCAAGAGGGCTTGGGGTGGTCCGCCCAATGTTATGTCGTCTACTACTGCCCAAGCCCATAATATTATGACTGATATTGTAAAAAATATCAAAATCGTCAAACTTATTCCGACTACGATTGCAAAAGCACTGTTAGAATCAATTGGATTATCTTGTTTATCATCTACTGGAATGCCAAATTCGTGTTCATCCTGAAAGGCTGAAGCGATATCAGAAATTTCATCATCAGACTCGAACACGATACTCATTCTCTTCTCGATTGAGTCCCTGTCTTGAATGCTCTCGATGAATGGGCACCTAATTGACGAATAATTTACTCAAATTTTGAATCGAAAGCCACTACCAAGCATCTTGTCGGGTAAAATGACTGGTAATCGTTGTATTTGAACTGCAACTTGAACATGCGATTCTGGTTGGGAATGTCATGTCACAATCAACACAAGTAGTTCCGGGCTTGCCACGTCCATTGCAATCTAATTGGGAGCAAGGGACTTCAATCAAACCAGATGGATGTTGTATTACTGGAGTGTCACTTGAGCATATGGGGCAAATTCCTTGACGTTTTTTAGGTGCGGCTCGAGTATAATCTTCCGAAACTTCTCGAGCGCGGACAGATTGAATTCGTTCACCGGCTCCGCCGAGCATAAATTGAGGATACCAAAGAATGTGAATGAAGAGTCCAATCGCGAGAATGTTTGTTAAAACATAGATACAAGTCACTACAAAGTTATTTTCCACTATTGGGGGCCTAGATGCCATCGCGTGGGCTCCTGCCCATGAGAATAGGTTGACTAATAGAAACCAAAAAGTGAAACCAATGCTCCAAAGTGCCAATGAATGATCTCGACGAGCTCTCTCTACTACCCGTGGATCAGGATGTGAGTGTCTCTCTTCCACATGGATGTCGCGGGTTTCAATCACAGCTCGATGAACTACGACGAAACTCAAGAAAATTAGAACTAAATTTGCCATGCCGACCGATGCCCAATCATTAAATCCAGTATTAGTGGGGAAATTGGGTGTGTTTGCGTGAGCAGAAATATATCCCAATTGTGCAGCGAACATTCCAACTAATAAATACACCAAATTTTCTCGCATAATTGGGAATCTCCACCATAATCGAAAAACCACACCAATCCATGCGATAATCGATAATAATGCAAAAATTAAAGACATATCTTTGAGAAATAACATTCCTTCTGTGAATACTCGGTTAAAGTCGCCACCGTTGGCAAATTCACCAATTCCTAAATCCCAAGCACCGAGGATTATTGCAACGGATGCCAACATGAAAGTCGCCGCTTCACTGACCCCCAATCTTTCAATAATCATCTTTGAATGAAAGATTACTTCTTCTGCTAAATCGTCGAGAATTTTTAGTCTAGAATCCTTTTCTGAGAATTTGAATTTTGAGGAAATATCGCTCAATCTAATCGATGCAGGAACTGCATGTTCATCGATTACAGTGCCGACGGTTTCCTCTTCCACGCCTCTCGGACTCTCAAGGGGGAATTAAGCAACACTATCTAAAGGAATGAAATATGGCGTGTTTGTAGTTGTCGAAATATCGTGAGTTTGATTTTGAGTTGCTAAATGTGGCGCCGAGAGGGAGATTTGAACTCCCGAGGGAAAATCCCACATGATTTCCAGTCATGCGCAATACCAGGCTATGCGATCTCGGCTTCATCCCGGCCGAGCCATGATTCTATTTTGAGTCTGTTGTATCTAATCTATCGGAAATAGCTTGAGATGAATTTTGTTTGAAATTTATTTCTCACTATTAATCGATATGGAAGTATAAATACAATAGTCCAACAGTTTGTCTTATCATCAAAAAAGAAAAAATTAGGATAATTTCCATCCAAACCGGTTAAATCTGACTCATCTGTGGCGCGCCTGTCGCCACTGTGGCTTAGGGGTATAGCATCCCATTGGTAATGGGAAGGTCGGGAGTTCAAATCTCCCCAGTGGCTCCATTTTTTTTGCAATTTTCCTCTCTAAATTCAATCTGTTTCAGACATATATTGCTTTTTGAGAATGTCGAAAAAATCAGAGATAATCTCTAAAGAGATACTCTGGATGAAATGCCTAATTTTCTCATGTTTGTAATACATTCACCAATTGGTTCATAATAGAACAAACTAACGTAGCAGACATGCCTACCAGCCGCAGAAGGACCGCCCTTGCTCTAGTTCTACTGATGATTATCGCACCATTGACCGCCGCAGGGACTGCAAACTGGGTTGGTCCAGTTGCAGTAAACCCACCAGATGAGGGAGTCACTTTGACTGGTTTTAGAGTTCCAGGGAACGCGACTGTTCTCGATGGATGGCTCCATGTAACCGACACTACGGTTGCTACTTCCCTGAATGGTGGTGTCAGTTGGGAGGGTGCTGAGCTAGATGATGGTTGGTTTTCTGGAACTGAATATAATTCAGATCTTGAACAGGTTATTCTTCTTGATGATGGCACTCGATCCAACATTAGTAATTTTGATGATGGGTTTATTGATGTAAGTCTGAGCGGTGACTACTCATACAATCCTGGTTGGGAAAGGGTGTACACATTATCCCAAAGCACCTCCTATGCTGCTTGTAATAACGACTCGGCTTCATATCTTGAACACGGATGGGATAATAATTTCAATAACAATCTTGATACTTCTGAAATTTTGGAAACAATTGTTTATTGTTCTGGAAATGCACTAGTAGATTCAGTTACTTCAGTCAATATCACGGTTAGTGGAACTGGTTATTCTTCTGATAATCTCACTGCAATTGGTGGTGGTGGATCTGGTTTTAGTGGCACATTTTTGATTAGTTCTGGTATCGAAAGCATCACTATTCCTAGCGGTGGCTCTGGATATGGAACTGGCGATGGAATCGCCATTATCTGCCCTGGTAGTTGCCAAGGCTCTGGAGCAACGGCTTCGATTTTAAGCGTCAGTAGTTCTGGAGCAATCACTGCGGTAACTGTCAATTCGTCGGGCTCAGGCTATACTACTCAAGATACCATTTATGTTTTGCCAAGCACAAGCGGAGGTGGCTCAGGAGCTTCATTATCAGCAGTATTGGGGTTATTGGGGCCTATTCATTCGACCAGTGTGGACAATAGCGGTTCAGGTTATACTAGCATACCAACTATTGTTATCTCAGGGAGTGGCAGTGGAGCAACCCTTGACGCAGTCTTAGGTGGTATCTTTGATTATGAAGTGGTTTCAACCGATGAACAATCAGGTCCAAATTGTGAGTTTGGTGGTTATCAAATCGATTCTGGTTTGGATATTAATGAAAATAACAACCTTGATGCCACTGAGATTTCGAATACAACATACATTTGCCATGGTGATAAATTATGGCAAGCAACAACTTTCTCTGGACTCAATGGCAGCAGTTATGGTGATGAACAAACAATGAGTTACGGCGTTATTCCGAGTGCGGCAAACGAAGGAATTGTTGCTGTTGGAACAATCCCTGGTTCAGCTCTTCCTCGAGGTAGTTCAGGATTTTTCTTGATGCCTGAAATCGGATTACCAAATTCTGAAAATTACAATGGATTGTACATGACTTTCGACCATTGGTATCACTTGGATAGTACTGCTTCAGGTGGTGGTGACGGAGCTTGGATTGAATATCGAATCAATACTGGTGGTTGGACGAGTTGGTCCTATATCGCTCCTAATGGAGGATATCCTAGTACTATGTCAACGTCTGCTCCAAGTCCTGCCGGTGCTCCATCTGGAGCGGTTCCAGTATTTGCGGCGGTGAACCATAGTGGATGGGTTTCAGAAAATATTAGCATGGCTGGAATTCCTGATATTGATAATGCATCCAAGATTCAATTCCGATTCCAAATTTGGACGTCACCAACCGCTTCAGTGGAGCGACCTGGTTGGTTCATCGATAATTTTGATTTTAATAACGATGGAATCGATTTTGGAGTTTGGCATCATGGTTGCTATACCACAACAAGTTCGTATTGCAATTATCAAGCGAGTGCATATGGTGCTCTACAACGAACGATAGATTTGAGTGGTACGAATTCAACATCTTCCATTGAAATCGATATGGAATGGGATTTACAGGGTTACTATTCCGACAATGCTTGTATAGAGCTCTCCCTAAATAATAATACTTGGACTGACATCTCGTCTACAGGTTCCTCGACAACACAATATTGTGAAGATCGTGCAGGTGCGATTCCAGGCTATGGTTACGCAACCCAGAGTGGTGTAACTTACACTTCTCAAAGTAATGCTATTAGAACAGTCGAGTTTGATATCCCTTCCTCCTTCAGAAATCAAGCGACGGTTTATCTACGAATAATCGTCGACACCGATATAAATACACATTATGGTGGAGCTTATCCAGGCGACGAACTTGAAGGATTGACTGTCGCAGATTTGCGTGTTGTTGATTATAACGATGTAATTCTCTTCCAAGACGACATCGATGACCCGACAACAATGTCTCATTATGGAACATCTCCATCAGGTACGACTGCTGGGGTTGATGGTTGGCAATATTACGTATTTATGGCCGGAGAATTGGATGAGAAAATTGGATTCGAAGATGTTACTGCTACCGATCCTGCCCAAACCAATGCAGATGGATGGACGCGTTCAGGTGGAGCATGGAATTATGGCCAATTAGGTATTGCTGCAGGTCCAGCAAACGAGCCATCATTCCCATATGTGTATGGTACAAATTTGAATGGAAATTATGGTAATAACGCAAATTCTTTCGTTATTTCACCTACCTATTCGATTCCATCGGATGGTTCAGCATTCCTTACATTTGAAAAATGGGTTTGTACTGAAAATTATTGGGACGCAGTAGGGATGTACATCAAGGTCAATAGTGGTTCATGGCAATATTTTGACCCTGGAATAGCTGGTTGGTATGATGGTACGCCAGGTTATACTGGTAATGCCATGTATGGTCACGATGTATGGATGGGCGGTGATTGTGGTCAAAGCTACTTTGAAAACCGTGTGGCACCACTTGATTCTTATGCTGGTTCCAATGTCAAGTTTAGGTTCCAAATTTCTACTGATTCATCGGTTCAGTACCAAGGAGGTTATATCGATAATTTCGGTGTAACTGTTGCGAATTTTGGTCAAGGAGGACATTGGTTGAGCCCATCGTTTGTAGCGTCAAGCATAGATGATTTTAATTTGGGGTGGATTGATATCGATGCATCATCACCAGATAATACTTCGATTCGTGGAACCTTAATTGATGCAGTCACAGGTGCGGTAATTCCAGGATACATGAATACAACATTCCCAATGTCATTAGCAGGAGTTGATACCGTATCTCACCCAGTTCTAAAGATCAAGGCTTTAATGGATACTTCTGATGAGGAGGCTACACCCCGAATTCATAAAATTCAGGTTGGTGGTAAGAGGTTCTTAACCGCACAAATGGCTGATTACAATGGTTGGCAATTCAGTGCTGGAGTCGATATTGTTGATGATTTAATTAATGCGACATCAATTGCTGGAACAATTACATCTGATTATATACAGTCCTCTAGACCGATAAAGAGCCTTTCAATATCAGGGAATTTCTCCTCTGGTTTGATGATTACCGCAATCGGGGAAACCGGCGCGATCCTTGGTCAAACATCTCAGGGGTCAATGGCTTTTACTTCTCTCGAAACTGGTTTCGGCCTCTCGGTGTCATTGCCTACTAATGGCTGGATTGACCGGCTAGTTATCACTGCAAATTTCGCTGAACCCGCTAGGGATGCTACAATCGATGTGTTAAATGATGGAACAGAAGAATGGGCATTTCCATTAGGTTCAAATTACGGGCATTATGGATGGCAATCCTTGGTTAACGATGGCGGTTATCAATCGACATCAACCGCTATCGATCTAGATGGCACCTCACCTAGCTCAGTCTATATTCGATTACCTTCTCTTGCCGCAGTATACGGTGGAATTATCGCAATTGCACCTGATGCGAATGGATTCGAAGCTCCGGTCACGGTCTCCGTTGGTTCGAGTAGCCAAACAAGTTCATCCAACGATGAGATTTTCTACAATTTCTTGGATTATAGCCAGGTGGCGGGAATAAATAATCTCGGTACATCACATACCGATTTGACGACTGGTCGTGAATGGCGTGATGTGGCGATAACTGTAGATTCGAATTCGGCCCAGAGTGTAACTCTGACCCGACTTGGAATTGGCTATTTGATTTTCGAAAATGTTTCTGGTTTAGGTAATGATGTCGCAGCATACCACGCATCATTGGCTCAAGATGATCCTCCTCCAACTACTATTTCGATTCCATTGAATGTTACTGCAGAGATGGGTTCACTTTCAATTGATGGCGATGTAACCTTTGATTACATAATTACTAACAGAGATTTCCAAGTTCCAAATACACTCTATCCTACTCGTGAGTTGGATGAAATAACTACTAAACATCATCACCTAATTGATAATATAAATCTTGAGAGGATTTCTCTGAAAGGCACTGCTTCTGATGGTGAAATTTTGATGTTCGAAGTAACCAATGGAGCTGATGGTTTATGGGGAACTGGTTCAGATCCTGTTTCGTTTAGTCAATCATCTGGCAATTCTGTTGCTATAATGGATATTTCCGCTAGCTATGTTGAACAATTGATGCATAATGATGGGAATGTCGATGTCGTTGTTCATTGGAATTTTGGCGTTAGTTGGATGTGGGATGATGTTGATTCAATTCGCTGGGTTTCACAAGCATTTGATACATATGATGAAACCGTCTGGCCTGCTGTATCTTTGAGTGGCCAGAATGGTAAGAAAGCGGTTGAGAACGATCTACAAATCGATTCATTCGAAGTTCACGATCAATTTGGAAGATTATTGTCTAATCAATATTCGACATTCTATCCGTATACTATGGTAGATGGAAGCGAGTTGAATATTACTGGGACAGTTCGATTCCAAGACTCAACCGATGTTCGACCTACTATGAGTGATTATACTGTTGGACTAAATTTATCGGGTGGCCTTTATCAATTGACTTCTGGAGAAGATGGAACTTACCATACTTTGATTACACCACCGGCTGGATTGGATACAATAGTAATCGTTCCGGAGATGATAACTGTAGGTCCGACAGGTTTCTCGCTCGGTGCCGAAGATGTCACTGGGAATTTTGCTAATGTTGAGATTCGAGTTGACAATGCCCCTCCTGTGGCTGGGCCGATTGAAGTAAATACGCCTACAGGATTGCAGCCTGCCCATGGTAAGGTTTGGGATCCAACAATTCCTCTATCTGTTTTCGTCACAATCGATGAGGCTCATGCTCGCGGTGAAATTTTAACTCTACACTATTGGAGAGAGTCTGTCGATGATATGAACGGAGACGGCATAGCTGATGCTGATGAGTACTTAACTCAAATTCAGCCATTGACATCTGGAATGACAGGCCAACAACAAGTTAATTTTGCTGGAATTGATGTGTTTGGTCAATCATTCAACTCCCCAGTCCATATGTGGATTGAAGGAACTGATTGGGCCGGACTTTCCTATCAAGATGGCGGAACTGGTGGCGGAGCTGGAGCAGCAAATTCATGGGCCACAGTGATTATTGCTATCGATGAACCAACAAATTTGCTAGCATCTGGATATAGTTTAGATCGTCAATTAGGCTATTTACTCCCCGGAGTCACGCATACATTTACGATGCAAATTGAGGAACCTAACGGTCTCAATACATTGGATAATGTTTCAATAATGCTTTGTGGAGATGGGTCATCGAATTTAGGGAAATTATTCTATAATCCCTCACGGGGCACTCTTTGGACTGCAACTGACAGTTTAGTTTCGCCAATATCTGCTCAAACCGCTCAGGTGACTTCCACAATTATTCAACTAAGTGTCAATTTCGAAATTTCATGGGAATTCCCATGGGAGGAAGGTCAAAATGACTGTAAACCTAGTGTCAGCATTCTTGATGATTTCACTACAGTTGCTTACCAGAATAATATTGGGTCCTTATCCTGGAATCTTGATAATCGATATGTTGCAATTCCTGATGGAATTGAAGACCTGACACCGCCTCAAGTAATGGCTGATGGTGTGTCTATATATCTCGGTCAAGGCGATGAGTTCGCGATGTCTGGAAGCGTTTATTATTTCGGTTCAGGAGCTTTAGCCACCTCCTTGCCTGAAGATTTAGAAGTCGAATACACCGTCATTTACGGCACTCAAGAAATTACTGTTTCAACTGGCGTAAACGACGATGGAACCTTCCTGGCATCGATGATATTACCATCCAGAGTTCCGTTGTTACCATCGATGAATGTTACGACCTCGGTCTTGAATATGCCAGGGGTAGGTACTTCTGTTTCCAATTCAGATGCTTCTGTTACTGTCGATAGTAAATCACCAACTGTACTCTTCGATCAATCTGCATATCCTGATTCCTCATTGACAATAATTGAATCAGACCGGGTTGATGAGGTTTTCATCACTGTGACTATGGTTGATGAAATCGGTATGATAAATGGTCCATTAGATGTTTCATGGGTTTATTTGAGAAATAATTTGCCGGTAGCTGGTTCAGAAGGAAGCGCCCAATTACCAATGATTGATGATGGTGCGACAAAAGATGTCTACCAAGATACCCTCGATTTGACCCCTCTTAATGGTATGAAAATTGAACAGGGAGATCAGATCGCATTTTGGGTCACATCGACGGATCGTGCTGGAAATGAAGTTTCGGGAATGGGAAGTGCAGCACAACCTCGAATACCAACCATAAGAATCATGGAATTCCTTGGGACTTATACTCGTTCTGTTGTTAATCCTACATCAGTTCCAATAGTTGGGGAGATGTTGACCATCCAAACTTTCTGGGAAAACACCGGCAAGAGAAATGGTGATTTCGAAGTTGGTCTATACGAATTGAAGACCAATTCTGATGGTACATCCTCTTGGTCGATGGCTTTCTCAACTTTGAGGGATGGTGATATTACTGTTGTTCTCGATGCCCAAAGTTCTAGTGTGATGCATAATTTCCAGTGGGAATCATGGCAGGAAGGGCAACCGATTTTGGTTCTAGTTGTCAATCAGGATTTCGAAAATGATAATCGCATGAATGTCGAATTATCTGGCATTAATGTGCAACCTGTTCCAATCGAAAAATCAAGTGATAATGTCATGATGATTGCGATTTCAGTAGGTGCATTGGTAGTAATCTCCGTTGGATTCATGTTCTTGAAAAACCGTGGTGGTGAAGATTACTATTACGAGGATGAGGACGAGGATTCCTATTACGAAGAAACATGGGAATCTAAAGAAGAATCTACCGAAGACTTAGATGATGAAGAATTAGATGATGAAGATTGATTGTAATTTTCAGAAACGGCATCATGGACGGACTTGTATAACCTGCGTATGCTCGCTTACATCACCTCTCTTGTTTATAGGCTAAATCACCGCCTTGTGGGATTGGGGAAGCAATTCCTCGGATGGGATTAGTATGCATAATGGGGGCAATGCCGTGTCGGTAGAGGAATTGAAAGACGAAGTTGAGGACCTAAAAGTCCTAGTTAATACATTATTGACCATTATTATGGAAGAGGCAGATGGAGTTTCATCTGGGGCCGCTCCAACAATTCCAAATCAGCCGCGCCGCGGATACTGTATGTGAATTCCGTATT
>CAWVXH010000010.1:0-32259 GCA_963934165.1 uncultured Candidatus Poseidoniales archaeon | reverse complement strand
CCGGGTTGAATTTCAGCACCATTTTGATACTCGATTGTCCAAGCCTTCACCTCAGAATCATCCCAATAAGTAGTAGCAGCCACTCCTTGTGTTGAAGAGAAAGATGGAACAATAATCGTATTACCAACTAGGCTTGAATTGACTCCAAAGGATACTCCTGTATAGGTATCATAAGTGTGCCATCTCCAATATTGATTGATATTTGTATCGATACCAGAGCTTGTATTTGTTGCGAGGAAGTAGAGCATGTTATCGTCAAGGTCATCGCTCGCATCCCAAGGATTGGTTGGCGAATTCAAGCAATTAACTTCCCAAAATTCTTCAGGGCATTCAATTCCATCAGGAATTCCGCCGCCGTCAGTATCTGGGTTCAACCAATCGGTACCAATTGCTTGCTCAATAGTATCAGGTATACCATCTCCATCAGTATCTAGAGGATTCAAATCATCCTCTGAATTATTTTGAGGATTTGTGCCATCAAGATATTCTTGACCATCGGCAACACCACCATTATCGGTATCGATTTCATTCCAGAGAGTGAAATATGTGTCAATCGTCCCATTTCCACCAACGATACCGAAGGCTAAGTCACATCCGGTCGTATTCTCAAAGTAATTATTCAAGCCATCACCATCGCTATCGAGCAGATTATGACAAGGTTCCATCGGATCAGTTTGATTTTGAATTTCAGTTAAATCATCAACTCCATCACCATCGGAATCAGATAGATTAGCCATGGAGAAATAACCCCATGTGCCAAGCCATTCTTCCCAATCAGCTAATCCATCACTATCTGTATCTAGATAATCATCATCACAATGTGGTGAGTTGATTGCACCAACAGTAGCGTTCCAGCACCATGAATTATTCGTAAAGACCACAGATACCGCACTACTTGGCATATCTGTATCGACATTTCTCAAAAATTGATTAAAAACAGATTCGTACCTAAATCCTACTCTCGATGCATTCGCCAAGACATAATATGCCATCACCGACCCTTGTTGCCGCCAATCCATTGGAGTAGTATCAAGATCAAAGGTATCATTCAATTCAAGTGATTGCTCGACTGAATCCCAAGAAATTATCGTTTTGACTATCTCAATTTCGGATACACACGGATCTGTGTGATGAGAAATAGAATGTTCGTCACCATCGCTGACTCCCCCCCCATCAGTATCCGTAACGTTCCACTTGGTACAAGTCATATTTTCTTCCCAATTTTCAATCCCATCATCATCAATGTCACCGACATCTTCAATTCTTGTCGGATCGGTTTCATTCCCATCGACCACCCCATTTCCATTGACATCCTCTTCACCGTCATCGAATTGATCACCATCAGTATTGTTGTTTCTTGGATCGGTAGCTTGAGGTGGATCTCCATATGAACCATTTACTTCGACACCGTCGTGAATTCCATCACCATCGGTATCAACAGCAGTAGGGTCGGTGAGAAGTAAAAGTGCTTCATGTGAATCATTCAAACCGTCTCCATCAGTATCGTTGTTATTTGGGTCGGTTTGGGTAATGCCATCGACTTCAGCGGTGAAAATCAAACATCCACCTGGCCCTAACAAAAGAATGGGGTTACAAGGAGATTCGGTAGCTGTCATTGCATTTGGACCAGGACGGAAATATTGAGTTGGTGGAGTAGTTGTTCCATTTCTTGTCCCCCAAGTAGGATTGACGTATTCTTTCAGATTTACTAATCCATCACCATCTGGGTCCCCATTACTGCCGTCTAAATTTGAGGCGGATGTTGGATCGAGATTGTTTGCAACCTCCCAACCATCAGGCATTCCATCACCATCGGTATCCCAGCCATCTGGATCCTCGTCAATCTCACCATCACCATCATCATCATCACTGGAACAATCCGCGTCTCCATCCCCGTCACTATCGAAATTATCGACGAGACCATCTTTATCATCATCAAATCCGTTAAAGCAAATGTTCCCGACTGGATCTTCATCGAAACCATCGGTTCCTGAGCCTTGCAATAATTGCATAGCGCTCTCTTCATCCCATTCTCGGACAGGAACCGTACCATTCCACCAAACCCCATTATCAAGTTCGTTCGGCGTTAGAGGATTATCCCAGCCCGCTGGTATCGCATACAGATATTCATTCAAATTTGTGAAGGCATCCCCATCGGGGTCTCCAACTGATCCGTTTTCTCCAATCGCCGAGAGGGGATTCAGTCCATATTGCCATTCCCAACCATCGGGAAGACCATCATTATCACTATCCCAATCTTGAGGTTGCGTATTGATATAGAACTCTAGACCATATGTCAATCCGTCACCATCATCATCTGTTGAAGCCAATGCTTCCCAGCTTCCTAATTCGATTGTAGAGTAGGATGAAATCAGCATTATCATCGTGAAAACGACTGCTGAACGACGCTTCCGTATCATCGAATTATCGATAATGCTGATGGTATTGAACTGCAAAGTACTCACCCTATGTTACCTTTGGCGATTCATTAGGGTCTTAAGAGAAATGGAGCGTCGTTCGGACAGCAATTCTTCTGGAATTAAACAAGTTCGATTTCGTCATCCTCGTAACGGTCAACGTCGTCATCGATTTCTGAGGTAACTGGAACTGGTATATTGTCCTCTTCAGCCGTATCTTCATCGTCTTCATCATCATTGTTTAGAGCCTCGATGAGAGCCATATGAGATGCCCATCTTCGGCGATTTAATCCACTCTGGATCCCAGCGAAAATAAGCAATATACCTACGATAGAACTGACTAGAGTCAATGGCCTTGGGTGAGTCACTTCGTTGATAATAATCGAAATAATAGAACTTAGTCCAACCGTCATGTCAACCGTTATTTTTGCAGTATAATCATCAGACCAACTCTGAGTAGTGTCAAGTGGAGTAGCAGTGACAGAAACTTGGACTACGTCGCCATTATTTGCACCTGCAGGCACCCTTACCTTGAGAATAAATGTCAATTCATCAAAAGCATCGAGGACAATTAAGTTTGAACCGGACGGACCATCGACATCGACCTCCCAGTCACTAGCTTCAACATCCGCATCTAGGAGCAATGTCATATGTGAATTACCGAGGTTTTTGACTTTCATTTGAATTGAATAATCTTCACCTGGTTTTAATTTTCTATCGGGTGAAACCTGAACGATTTGGATATTAGGTTCATCGGCATCGATTTCAAATTCCATTGGAAGATCGAAGTATCGTGCATCCTCGCCCTCTGTATCTTCAATAATTCGGAGATATACAGTATGATTCCCTTGCTCGACTTGACTAGTCAGAGTAACGGTAACAAAAACTTCAATGAAATCCCCGGGGCCTAGCGAAACCCTTGGCACACTTTCGCCATTTTCATCTGCAATGTCGAACTGCCATTGCCCATAAGCTGGATCACGGTCAGTGTTCTCATCGAGAGTAGCCGGATTTGGAAGTCGCCAGTAAATTGAGGAATCACCAGTAGTCATGCTGTTGATGATTCTCACTCTCATGCTAACCTCAGCATTGCCAGGGCCCGGCGAACAGAGTGATACTGAAATATGCCCGAGCGGAGAACCGTCACAATCGTGTGCCACCTCTGCTCGAATACCAAAGGTACGCTGAATTGTAAATATTACAGTTGTCCGTAGAGATGCATTACCAGAAGATACGACCTCAATTTCAATCAATCCAATATCGGGATCTTCTCTGTCAGAGGATGGTTTAATATTCAACATCAAAACTTGCGTAGAGTGTCTGGCAAGCATAGCAGAGTGGAATGTCCCATCACCTTCATTTTCGAGTATCCGCTCACCCGTATCGTTATCATAAACCTGAATAATTGCCTTTGAGCGCTGTAAAACATCTATTCTGAATGTATCTGAATCAAAACCAGTGTTAAAAATTTCAAGTAAAAAAGGGTTAAATTGATTGTACTCAACATACCGAGGAATTGTGTAATCTACTGAATCAGGATGACTAGAGTTGGAAATTGGTATGTCATGATCCTCTGACCAAACAGATACATCAGGAGGTTGAAATACATCAATTTTCTCAATATCAATCAACAAGGTGTCCTGATGAACGACGGTGAGGATGCCATCGACCTCGGCCTTAGCAACGGCCCTGATTTCGATACTCTCGGGAGTCCCTGAGAGATCGTCTGGTGCTTGAATGGTCAGAATCGGATTAAGAATATCTCCTCCTGCATCGAGTTCGTAATTATTTGAATCGGAATCGAATTCAACTAACCACGAGCCACCCAAATTTGTCATCACTTCGAGTTCGACGGTCATTGATTTCGTAGAATCGCCGCGGTGAACTAATTGTAATGGAATAGGCGTGATTTCGTTAGGAGCGATATATTCGGTTTGGCGATTTAATCGGTGGTTGATAGAAACGCCAAATTGATGCATGTCGACTGGGTCATGGTCGATAAGTACGTTGTTACCTTGAATATCAGTGATCTCTAACTCAACAGTATATTCTCCAGCCGGTAAGCCACTTGGGTATGTCCAAAGATAATTGCCGAAAATTCCTTCAGTAGTATCTTCAATATCTGGATCATCATCAGTAATTATGTGATCGATTCGATAAATACCTTGTGGGTCTCTCAAAATTAATCTCATAGTATCGATATCATATCGGCCGAAAGAGCTCTTCACATCGAAAGTGAATTGCATCGAGCGTTGTTCCAGTATATCATTCGGAAACCATTCCAATTCACCGCCCTCTGCTAATTCTGCCCCTTCACGTTGCAATAATACCAAGCTATTTGAGAGAGCATTTGCCTCTACTTCTATCTGTGAATAACGACTGGTTTCATCATCGATTTCATTCCATGCAATTTCAGCTGAGCAACTAGACCCGGGGAACGAACCGCCATCGCAGCCAGTCATTTCGGCTGAAATCGATATCTCGAATATCGCCTCTTCAGGTATTGTAAAAAATTCGATGGCACCCAAGTCGACATCAAATGATTCGTGGTCAAAATTACAGGAATTTGTGAGACCGGCATTACAAGCTGCTGCACTCCAAGATGTCGAACCTATTTGGCTTCCAGCTGCTTCGATGTTTATCGTCCACTCAACTTCTGAATTGCTGGGCCCTACGGCCTTCAAAAATAGATTGAGTGGGAGGAAGTAATCTCCAGAACTCGAACCGTGCTGTGGTCGACCATAAATATCCAAAGTGGAAAGAAGATCTTCCGTACTGAATTCAACTGAGTCATCCAATGCACTGGCAGTCTCTTGCCCACCAGATTCAGGAACTTTCGTCGTAAGAATGCCTTCACCATCAGATGTTGAATCACCCGCAGCGAAATAAAGTGTGTAGAGTTTCAAACTTGGACTTTCACCAGCGTGGTAAGAAATGTCATCATTCAACTCCGATGTTTCTACTGTACTCAGAAAAATTGGCAATAGCATCAAGAAAGCCAAAAGCACGGCAATTTGAGCAGAATTCCTACTCGAATCTTCAATGCTGCGCACTTTCATGCTTAATCCGCCGTTCTCGGGGTGTTAAAGCGTTCGCGTAAAAAGTCCATGCCTTGCATCAGTTGTCCTACTCATTCGAGCCGCGCGATTCAAGAATACAAGCCGACGGCGAGAACGTGCAGGGGTACCCGAGTGGTCAAAGGGGCCGGACTTAAGCTCCGGTGGCAAGGCCTTCGTGGGTTCGAATCCCACCCCCTGCACCAAAGACAAAAATAATCGTGTAGAGAGTAGGATTCGAGTCTAGAAAAAATCATTTCATCCGAGTCATCGAACAACCTAATCGGCCATCACCATCGAGCACATCCAATTTGGTGATAACAACACTCGCTGCATCGACTGCTGACGGCTTCATTATTAAATCCAAAATTCTATCTGCTAGAGTCTCCAAAAGTGCAACGCGATTCGCTGCTAAAACCTGATCTAGAATATCAATTAAATACTCATAATTGAGCACGTCGTCAATCTCATCTGATTTAGTCGGTATCGCGCCACCAATCATCGCATAAATGTCGAAGCGAACACGCTGCAGCACCCCTATTTCATAATCGTGAATACCAATATCAACCTCGCGGATAATATCTTCCAAAAACAGCGAGGTTGCACCTTGGTTCGCCAACAATAATTGCATGATTGCTTCGTTATGGCTAGTCATAAGGTTTCACTCCGTCTCAAAAAGAACATCCCGAGCCCTTGCTAAGAACCTCTCCCCAGAGTCAACAAATAGGACTTGCCCCGTAACTGCACGGGCATTCAAAAGATAGTTTACAGCATCAGCAATATCATCAGGTGTAGGGCCGAAACCTAGAGGAGTTTCGGCACTTGCTCGGGCGAAGCCCGCTTCACTTTGATCAGGGCTCGCCAATGTATGACCAGGAGCCACAGCATTGACACGGATTTGGGGGGCTAAACCACGAGCAAGAGCATCGGTAAGGCCGAGTAGAGCATAGCGCGAGGCAGTATAGGATAGATAGTCGGGATTCGGTTCGAAAATTTTCTGATCTAGCACATTGACAACACTGGCATTTTCTCGCTCCTGAAGGCTTGATTTTAATGCCTGAATAAGCAACATAGGAGCCTTCGCATTTACATCCATATGAGAATCCCAATTATCAGAATTGATTGAATCAATATCATCGTGAACAAACATCGACGCATTGTTTACAATACCTTGCAGTGAACCAAATTTTTTGATTGATACAGCGATTAGATTATGGACAGAAGAAGAATCGGAAAGATCTGCTTGAATGCACATTGCAGACGAACCAATTGCATGAATTTTTGCAGCGGTATTCTCTGCTTCGTCGGGCGAGTTACGATGATGGATAACAACATCATATCCCGACCGGGCCAGTGAGAGGGAAATTGCCCGTCCAATACGCTTCGCCCCACCGGTGACCAAAATTGCACCTCGCGACATAACACGCCGAGTTATCCTTGTGCTTTCACCTCTTGGATTCAAATCTACCTACATTCTCAAGGAGAATAGTTTTCATCCAATGGCTGTCCCTTTGAATCGATGACGGGACCCCTCCCTCTGACCAGCGGCCAAAATTCAGTCATCAATCATTCTGATAAGTTTCCTAAACCAAGTGCCTCTGAGCGTCGAAAAGCATTGAGAAAACGCCTTCCCCCTTGGTTCAAAACCGCTCTACCAACCGGAACTGCGCAGTTGAATTTTAACAAAACGAAATCAAATGTTCATGAACACGGATTAACAACGGTTTGTGAGGAAGCGAGATGCCCTAACATTCACGATTGCTGGGGTCGAGGCACTGCTACGTTCATGATCGCTGGTGAAGATTGCACCAGAGGTTGTAGATTCTGTGCTGTCAATACAAAAAAAATGCCAGCACCACTAAATCAAAATGAACCGCAAGAGTTGGCAGAAGCAATAGAATTGATGGGGGTTTCTCACGCGGTAATCACCGTAGTCAATCGAGATGATTTGCAAGATGGTGGAGCCGGCCATTACCGTGATTGTTTGCTAGAAGTCAGCTCACGTACACCGAATGTGGGTCTCGAACTTCTTTGCTCTGATCTCGATGGTAACCACGATGCCCTAGCTATCCTACTCGAAGATTTACCAATCCGTGTTTTCGCTCACAACGTCGAATGCGTTCCACGTTTGGATAGTTTAGTTCGTGATAAGCGGGCATCTTTTTCTCAATCTCTGAAAATTCTCGCCGAGGCACATCGTCTTCGTCCCGATTTACACATCAAATCGAGTTTGATGGTTGGTCTCGGAGAAAACGACGAAGAAATCATTGACGCCATGCAACTTCTACGCGATACTGGCGTCGATATGATTACCCTTGGACAATATTTACAACCTAGCGATAGACATTTACCAATAGATCGCTTTCCCGAGCCGAAACAATTTGCAGAATGGGATGCTGCGGCTCGTAAAATGGGATTCAAGGCCGTTGCTAGCGGACCATTAGTCCGCTCGTCTTACAGAGCAGGATTACTCTGGGAAGAAGCAGAAGGAGGAGAACCAGTGGTAACAAAAGATTCCACTGGTTCCGCAGTCAGCCACTTGAGAGGTCAGGTCGAAAGCGTGGCCTCAACATGCCAAATAATATGAGTGAGAAGCAGGTGTTAGGAATATGGCAGGAAAGGATACGACGAAATCACCAATTCACATCCCATCCACTCCATTTAGACCTGGAGATATCTCGGCATTTGAGCAATGGACAGCAAAGCCGACTGACCTTTCGATGCCAGCAATAGATTGTTCTGCCGAAGAGACAGCAGAACACGCGGCAGGAATGATACGAGTTTTATCCGATGATAATATTGCTAGCGGTGATTGGAATCGGAACATTTCTGCAGAAAATTTGCGCCTTGGACTCGAACATATGGTCAGACTACGAATTTTTGATGACCGTATGATGAAAATGCAACGAACGGGGAAACTCTCCTTCTACATGCGTTCCCTCGGCGAAGAAGCGGTCGCCATCGCCCAAACGATGGCACTAGAAAAACAAGATTGGGTTTTTCCATCTTACCGACAACCAGGTGCACAATTCGTCCGTGGAAGGGATATGGTGAGTATGATCTGTCATTGCATCGGCAATGTAGAAGATAATGTCAAGGGCAGACAAATGCCGGTTCATTATACATGGAAAGAGGGCAGATTCATATCAATTTCTAGCCCTGTTGGGACACAATTTAGCCAAGCTGTCGGCGTAGGATTAGCCTCGCAATACAAAGGATTGGATGAAGTGACAATTTCATGGATTGGTGAGGGTTCGAGTTCTCAAGGAGATTATCATTATGCTCTGAATTTCGCTGGAGTTTTCAAAGCGCCAGTAATATTGAACACCGTAAATAATCAATGGGCAATTTCTTCGCACGTCAACGTTGCTACGGCTGGGAAAAACTTTGCAATTCGCGGTATCCCCTACGACCTACCTAGTTTTCGGGTTGATGGTAATGATTTCCTTGCACTCTATTCAGTTACAAAATGGGCTAGAGAACGGGCAGCAGCAGGATTGGGTGCAACCCATATTGAGGTGCTGACATATCGTGCAGGGGCACATAGTTCCAGCGATGACCCATCGAGGTATCGGCCGCAGAATGAAGCTCAATGTTGGCCTGGTGGCGACCCGATTGAGAGGTTGAAATCACATCTTATCGAGATCGGTGAATGGAGCGATGAACAACAAAATTCACTCGAAGAAAAAATTGATTCTGAAGTCATGAGCGCATACAAGGAGGCGGTCAAGTTTGGTGATTTGGCTAATGGGCCATATCCATCTTCAGACCACATTTTCACTGAAGTTTACGAAACAGTTCCTTGGCACCTTGAAGAACAGCGTAAGGAAATGAAACGTTGGAGGGATGCTTGATGGTTAACATGAACATGGTTCTGTCAATCAATTCTGCTTTGGACACCATGCTCGAGCGAGATAATGACACGGTTGTTTTCGGCCAAGACATCGGTTATTTCGGCGGTGTTTTCCGTACTTGTGATGGCTTACAAGAAAAACACGGTAAACATCGTGTCTTCGATTCGCCGCTCGCCGAAGGCGGCATCGCAGCGATGGCTTTCGGGATGGGCATCAACGGACTACGCCCGGTTTTTGAAATTCAATTCGCTGACTATATTTTCCCAGCATATGATCAAATTGTCAATGAAATAGCGAAGGTTCGCCATCGATCAGGTGGTGAATTTACCTGCCCTGTCACCATTCGCACGCCAGCCGGTGGCGGAATCAAAGGGGGTCACCACCATTCCCAATCTCCGGAGGCTCAATTCACTCATACTCCAGGATTAAAAGTAGTTTATTGCTCAACTCCATACAATGCGAAAGGATTGTTAATTAGCGCGATTGAATCAAACGACCCCGTTGTTTTCTTCGAACCAAAACGCTGCTACAGAGGTCCTTTCTACGGTGACCCACACAATGTCCCGACGTGGAAGGATCACCCGGAAGCAGAAGTTCCAGAATCATATTACAAAATTCCATTAGAGCAAGCGAGAATAGCAATGAGAGGCGATGCTTGTACTGTTATTGCTTGGGGAGCGATGGTTCACGTTGCAGAACAAGCGATTCGAGATTCAGGCGTAAATTGTGAATTAATCGACTTGCAAACCCTTGTCCCATGGGATCGAGAAACGGTAACTGAATCAATAAAGAAAACAGGTCGCTGTGTAATCGTTCATGAAGCTCCCAAAACCAGTGGATTTGGAGCAGAAATGGTTGCGTCAATTCAAGAAAGATGCTTTTACCATCTAGAATGCCCAATCGAGCGTGTGACCGGTTGGGATACTCCCTTCCCTCATACAATGGAATGGGATTACATGCCAAGTCCTGCTCGGATAGCCGAGGCAATACACAAAACTCAGGAGGCTTGAGAATGCAAAATTATGTTTTTAAATTACCAGACATAGGAGAAGGAGTTGTCGAAGGCGAAGTTGTTTCATGGCATGTTTCAGTAGGAGATTCGGTAAAAGAAGATGCTTCTATCGTCGATGTCATGACAGATAAAGCGACGGTGACTATTCCATCCCCAACCGATGGTGTGGTAACTTTACTCCATGGTGACATCGGGGACATGGTTCCAGTCGGTAGCGCTCTAATTGAATTCTCTACAGACGGTGCCACTGCAATCGAGCCCGCTCCACCAGTACCCGAACCGAGCCCCGATCCAGATTCTAGTCCAACTCCACAAGTGTCTGTTCCAACAATACCATCCCCTACACCAAAACCAACTCCAATTGTAGAACCAATACCTACACCGAGCCGATCTCCGGTCCCAGTTAGCACAAATACATCTAGCCGAGTGCTTACCAGCCCTGCGATTCGTCGACGTGCTCAAGAATCCGATGTCGACCTATCATTAGTCTCTGGAAGTGGTCCAGCAGGCAGAATCCGCCATGCAGATCTAGATGCTTTCCTTGCAACAGGAGGCTTGGTGTCTGGAGCTGCACCTACAAATTACTCATCCAGAAGAACTGGAATTACTGAAATCAAAGTTGTCGGCTTACGCCGTAAAATCGCCGAACAAATGGTTGTCTCAAAATTCTCGATTCCTCATTATTCCTACTTTGAAGAAATCGACATTACAGAATTGGAAGAATTACGCCAATTCCTCAATTCTACTCGCTCAGAAGGCCAACCAAAATTGACATATTTGCCATTCATGATGTTGGCATTAGCCAAAATTATGCCAAATCATCAGGAGTGCAATGCAACTTATGATGAAGCCGCAAATACTGTCACTCAATTCGAAGCGGTTCACTTGGGCATTGCTACTCAAACCAATAGAGGCTTGTTTGTTCCCGTCGTAAAACACGTTGAAGCGATGGATGTATGGAGTGCTGCAACTGAGATGCAGCGGGTTTCTAGTGCCGCAAGAAATGGAACCGCTAATCTCGATGATCTCAGCGGTTCAACCTTCACTATTACGAGCCTTGGCAGGGATGGTGGATTAGGCGCGACACCGATCATCAACCATCCTGAAGTTTCAATACTCGGCGTCCATAAAGCTCGCGAAATGCCAGTTGTTCGAAATGGCAAAATTGAAATTCGCCGAATTATGAATATTTCCAGCTCTTTTGATCATCGAATCGTCGATGGTGCGAATGGAGCTGCATTGATTCAATCGATGAAAAAATTACTCGAACACCCAGCTCTAATTTTCATGTGAGGTGATAATATGTCAGCAAATAGAAAATGTCGCGTATTGGTTGTGGGGGCAGGCCCAGGTGGCTATGTTGCTGCAATTAGGGCAGCACAATTAGGTATGGATACAATCATAGTTGAAGCTGATAAAACCGGTGGAACATGCCTTATTCGAGGGTGTATTCCGAGTAAAGCCATTATCCATGCAGCAGAGCGTTTTGAGAATCTTGGAAAGCATTCATCTGAAGTTGGACACATGGGGATTTCAATAACTGGAGATACAGATATCGACATGGCGGCTTTAGTTGATTGGAAAGATTCTATCGTCGACCGTTTGAACAAAGGTGTTGAGTCACTTCTGAAAGCAGCTGGTGCTGAATTAATCAAAGGCTGGGCGACATTTTCCAGTGCAAAACAATGCATCGTTGAAACCTCTGATGGCCCTGTCACAATCGATGCAGATAACGTCATTATCGCAACTGGATCGAGTCATATAGACTTACCATTCATGCCTTGCGATGAGGAATTTATAATCTCATCAACCGGTGCTCTAGACCTACAGAAATTGCCTAAGAAAGTTGCCATAATTGGCGGTGGATATATCGGCTTAGAATTAGGTTGTGCTCTGTCAAGATTAGGAACTGAAGTCACTGTAATCGAAGGCATGGATTCAATTCTAGCAATAATGGACAAAGAAATTCGTAGACCTGTGGAAATTTGGCTAAAGAAACACAAGGTAGTAGTTCACACACAATCAATGGCGAAAGGTGCCGTTGTGAAAGGCAAAGGCGTATCTCGAAAAGTACACATGACCTTTGAGAAAAACGATGAGGAACAGACGATAGTTGTCGACAAGGTACTCGTTACCGTGGGTCGGCGCCCGAATACCAAGGGTTGGGGTTTAGAAAACATGGGTGTCAGAATGGATTCCTCCGGCCGATTCATAAGAATCGATGATAAATGTCAAACCTCAGTCCCTGGAATCTATGCAATTGGAGATGTAGCTGGCGACCCAATGCTTGCTCACAAGGCGAGCGCCCAGGGTGAATTGGTCGCCGAAGTTATTTCTGGTGAAAAGCGGTCCTTCGATAAAGTAGCGATTCCTGCAATCATTTTCACAGAACCAGAAATCGTCTCGGTTGGCCTTTCTCCAAATGAAGCCGAAGAGGCAGGTGAAGAAATTATTACTGGGAAGTTTCCACTCGCTGCAAACGGCCGAGCATTAACACTTGAAGCCGAGAAAACGATGGGGTTCATTCGTGTCACAGCGCGAAAATCTGATCATGTAATCCTCGGTATTCAAGCCGTTGGCAGCCACATTGCTGAGCTCCATGGAGAATTCATTCTCGCTCTTGAAATGGGTGCACTGCTCGAAGATATTGCAGACACAGTTCACGCTCATCCAACAATGACTGAATCATTCCACGAAGGGGTTCTAAGGACTCTCGGACATGCCATTCACATATCTTGAGACTGATTATTATGCGACCACTCAGAATACTTAGAGCGGGTGTTGAAGAATATGAAATCATTTCAGATACGATGCGAAGAATGCAACAACAACGCATCGACGACGAGATTCCAGATACACTAATTCTCGTCGAACACCCAGAGATAGTCACCATCGGCCCAAAAGCGATTAGAGATGGTGTGAACGTAGATGGATACCCCACTTCAGTTGTTGACCGAGGGGGAGGAATTACCTATCATGGCAAAGGACAATTGGTTGGTTACCCAATTATCAAATGGGAAAATGATGAGCAATCAGTTCGAGGCATTATCAATAAAATCGAAAATTGGATGATGGCTGCATTCGAAGATTGTGGGATAGGTGGTTATCGCGATGAGAGGATGATGGGGGTTTGGCTGGGTGGATACAAAGTCGCCTCGATTGGACTCGCGTTCAAACACTGGGTTAGCAGACACGGCTTTGCCATCAATTACAACATCCCTGGAAATCGAATCGAATCATTACCATGTTGCGGATTGAATACAGGGATGACAACATCTCTTTCTCGGCTCGGTCACCCGCATGATCTTGAAGGTCGAATTATTGACCGTATTCGACTCGAAGAGGCCTTACTAGTTACCTGCGAGCAATATATCAATCGTTCCCCAATGATTCCGATAGATTGGAATGCTGAGTTGAATATACAAGGGATGTGACTGGTTGAGCACCCGACCACGAAGAAGTGAATATGCAAAATATTGGGGACTTGACCCTAATATCACATTTCTCAACCACGGTTCATTTGGTGCCTGTCCAACTGAAGTTTTAGAACATCAATCAAAATTACGATTGCAAATAGAAAAGGATCCAGTTCGGTTTTTTGAATATGAATGTCTGCCATTATGGCACGATGCCATCGAGTCTCTATCGGGATTCATAAACGCAAATCCAGAAGGGATGACATTTCAAAACAATGCAACTGCGGGTGTAAATTCAGTCCTTCGAAGTTTGAAATTCGAACGAGGAGACGAAATAATCGTCCCAAATCACGCGTACCAAGCCTGTTGGAATGCTATAGAATTCATCGCGAAACGATGGGGTGCAAAAGTTATCGTTGTCGACATTCCATTCATCATCGAAGAAGAGGATCAAATAATTGAATTAATTTTAACAGCAATTACCGAACGAACGAAATTAGCATTGATCGATACAGTCACAAGCCCAACTGGAATGAGAATGCCATTTGAGCGGCTGGTTACTGAAATTCAAGGCCGAGGTGTCGATGTGCTCCTCGATGCAGCCCACGGCCCAGGAATAGTCCCCTTAAATCTCGAAAAACTCGATGTTGCATATCTCACTGGAAATTGCCACAAATGGCTATGTACACCGAAAGGTTCAGCATTCTTACACATTAGAGAAGACCGGAAATCACTGATTAAACCACTTAACATTGGTCATGGTTATTCGGCTGACCTAAATTCTCAAGAAAAATTCAGGTTCGAATTCGATTGGACTGGAACCCAAGACCCAACGCCTTGGTTGTGCATTCCAAAAGCCATCGGGTCACTCGGCTCTAAAGTCACTGGAGGTTGGCCAGAGATTCTTGAAAGAAATCGAAAACTCGCAATCTATGGTAGAAAATTGATGTGTGAGGCACTTGGAAGCGAGCCATCAACCCCTGAATCGATGGTGACTTCTTTGGCGGCTGCTGAAATTAGTTCAAAGATGAAAAAGAAAGATGAAAATCTCCAATATGACCCTCTTCATACTTCATTGTTTGATGATTATGGAATACAAATTCCAGTTTGGCATTGGCCTCATCATAACACTCGCTACATCCGATTGTCTGCCGCATTATATAACGGAGAAGAGGAATATCAATATCTTGCTCAAGCACTTACAGATAGCCTTTAACAATAACAATCATTGAAGTCCACCTGTTGAGAGGAACCATCATGCCAGAAGTTGTCGTTGCCATTACCGGCGCATCCGGAGCCAGATATGGTGTCCGCCTAGTAGAAACATTGATTGAAGCTGGTTGGCAAATACGACTCATTGTCACAGGATCAGGAGCGATAAATTTAGACTTAGAATGCCAATTAACACCTAATGATTTAGGTGAAATTGAAGGTGTCACACTAGAAGAAAATGATAATTTAGCGGCACGCTCCGCCTCAGGTTCAGCAAAAATCGATGCTTATGTCGTCTGCCCTGCATCTGGTACTACAATAGGGAAAATTGCAGCTGGAATTTCGGACAACCTCACTACCCGGAGTGCATTGGTCGCGTTGAAAGAAAGAAGAAAATTAATTCTAGTTCCACGCGAAACGCCCTATGCCACTCCGCATCTAGAAGCGATGGCGAAAATGTCAGCTTGGGGAGTCGTAATTCTACCGGCAAGTCCAGGATTTTATCATAATCCAACGACGATTGAAGAGATTGTCGATTTCGTCGTAGCGAGAATTCTCGACCAAATGGGAGTTGAACACACTCTTGGGAAAAGGTGGTCCGGGGATGAGGTCTGATGACCGATGATGAAAATCGAACAGAAGAAACTAATGAAAATTCAAAATTTCAAACAATTATTTCTCGGATTTTTTCATTGCCTGTTCCCGTAATCGCAGTAACTGTATTATTACTCCTCGCGAGTACGGCAGGAACATTACTTTATGCAGATGAAATCTCAAGTTGGATAAAAGGAGAACCAGATTACAAATTAATTGAGTTCGATTCGGGCGAAGCGAGAGGGTATGCCCAATCCTTAGTAGATCTCGGACACCCGGAGTGGACTGGTAGAATGTCTGGAACCGCTCAAGAAACTGCAACTGCGGAATTCATTCGAGAAAATTTCTCAAAAATGGGATTAGATACGACCCTAGAAGAATTTGATGTCCCGATGTTCGTAATCGGTGATACTCCACGATTATCGATTTGCACACCAGGCACTATTGGTATCATTCCAGGTGGAATACCCTGCTCTAGTGCAGATTTCAACCGAGACGAAACCGAGTTCACACACCGTGAAGATTTCGTTCTGCAAGGTTATTCCGGCTCAACGAATATCCAGTACCAAGAAAATAAGGACGTTTATGATTTAGGTAATGGTAGTGAAGAAGCAGATTGGGAATCAGCCAACGGCGCTGTTGCCCTAGTTCATATGGTGTTGGAGACTGAATCAAATACCGTGTTATTTGAACGAGCAGGGATGGCCGGACTTGAGGGATTAATACTTATCAATGAACGTCAAAACTGTGATGAACTTGTCTCTGATGATTGTGTACCATATTTCAAATCAGTTTCGATTACATCACTATCTCAAATTCCAGAAAATCTCGGATTTATCATGGTCTCGAAATCGGTAGGTCAAACTCTTGTCAATGAATTGGTTAATGGGGAGGCGAGGATATCATTTTTCACCGATGTTGTCAATACTGGTGAAGCGACGATATATGTTCCATGTGGAATTATCGAAGGAAAGTCAGAGTCGCTAATCATTATGGGTGCACATCATGACACGGTTTACAGTGGACCGGGAGCGGTTGACGACACATCAGGAACATCTACCGTAATGGAAATTGCAAGACAATTCGGGCTAATGGAAAGAGAACTTGGTAAACCCACTCATACAATTTACTTCTGCACTTGGGGTGGAGAAGAAGAAGGTCTATTTGGCTCGTCAGAATGGGTTTCAAAACATCAGAGTAGGTTACATGAAAATTTACGATTATATGTTAATTTAGATATGAATCATGTCGATGCAGAAAGGAATGATGGAGTCACTTTATTTGGAAATTCAAAGACAGATGTTGAGTTGATATCTGGGATAACTAAAGTTTTCAAACGAGAAAATCAGGAACTGGCAAATACTTATGAAATTAGGATTAATAAATTGTCCAGCGATGATATGCCATACAATTCAGATCATGCGCCTTTCGTTTATGAAATCGACCCGCAGGAAGCCGATGGCAAGGACTACGGAAGAGCAGTTGTATGTTATGGATCAGGTTCCGCTGAGTACCACACATATCTCGATGGCATGGATAGATTCAATGAAGAAAGCCTAGCAGTTTCCGGAATTATTTATGGCAGTCTTGTCAGATATCTCGCTTGGGGCGAGAAATGATTCTGACTAAATTTACATTTGCTCAGGCGATTCTATTCCCAATAGGTCGAGACCAGTATTGAGAATTCTAGCTGTTAAATCGCAGAGAGCCAATCGACTGAGTTTTACTGATTCTTCTTCAGCGATTAACACATGGCAATTTTCATAAAATGCTGCGAAAGATTGAGCGAGTGAATGAAGGTAAGTCGCCAATCTATGTGGAAGGTATTTCTCACATGAATCATCGAGAGCTTCTGCAAATCCAATAATGCTTCGACCGAGTGCAAGTTCGCTAGGCTCAACTAGATTGATTACAGATTTTCGAGTTGATTCTCTTTTGATTCCTGATTTCTTGAAAATTGAACAAATTCTCGCGTGAGCATATTGCAAATATGGCGAAGTATTTCCTTCAAAAGATAGCATTTTATCCCAATCAAAGGTGTAATCTTTGGTTCTATCTGAAGATAAGTCTGAATATTTAACCGCGCCGATTCCAATCATTCTAGCAATCTTGGCACGCTCTGATTCAGTTAATTCTTGGTTTTTCTCAGCAATTGCAGCATCAGCACGCAAAACAGCCTCATCGAGTAAATCTTTCAAACTGATAGCAAGACCACCTCGGCTAGCTAATTTTTTCCCATCGGTGCCAAGTACCATACCAAATGGAATGTGTACTGCCCGAACAGATTCGTCCATGAATCCAGCGTTTCTAGCCACTTCGAAAACCATAGCAAAATGCTGCTTCTGCTCCTGACCAACGACATAGAGAAACTCAGAACTACCAATATTTTCGACACGGTCAATGATACAGGCCAAATCAGTTGTAGCGTAATTAAAGCCGCCATCTCCTTTACGAATAATCAGAGGTAGAGGCTCACCTTCACGATTCACCCAACCCTCTGGAAAAACAACTTCCGCACCTTGACTAAACGCTAGTAAATTAGCTTGCTCGAGACGAGTGACAACTTCAGGAAGAAGTATTTCATACTTCGATTCACCAGCCAAATCTTTATCGGTTAGCAAAACGCCTAATTTTTGGTATACATCGTTGAAATGGACTAGTGATATATCTACGAGTTGTTGCCATAATTCTAGCGTATATTCATCGCCGGATTGTAATTTAACAACACGATTTCTTGATTTATTAGCAAAATCTTGATCCTCGTCAAATTTTAAGCGGGCTTGCTTGTAAAATGACTCGAGATCAATATCTTCGACAGCAACCGATTCCAATTCGAGATAATGCTCGATAAGCATTCCGAATGGCGTCCCCCAATCTCCGATGTGGTTTTCGGGAACTACATGATGGCCTTTGTAAGTTAACATTCGATTTAGAGCATCACCAATGACAGTTGATCGGAGATGTCCTACATGCATTGTTTTAGCAACGTTAGGTGAAGAATAATCTATGACGATGATTCGTTGTTTTTCGATGTTGACTCCGAATTTGTCATCTGATGCGACATCGGCTACTGCATTTTCTAGCCAATTTTGAGTGGCGGTAAAATTGAGAAATCCGTTTATCGAATCAACTTCAGCAATCGGTGAAATCTTGTCACGGCAGGAAACTGAAATTTCTTCGGCGATGACGACCGGGGATTTTTTCAGAACTCTTGCAAGTGAATGGCATGGCATGGCCACATCACCGTGAGTGGTGTCCGTAGCTAGGGTGAGAAGAGGGGCCCAATCCGATTTGTCGATGCCCAAATCATCCATAACTTCAGCCAAATTTTGACGGATTGATGTGACAATGTCTCTCATACCACTACCTCAAGTCCATGCATATCTCAACATAGCAGCGATTCCGCCAAAGGAGCCATAAAGAGTATCACCTTCTTCAGTATCGAGAGAAACTAGTATTACTTTCGCAGAAGTATGGCCAGCTAAAGTACTCAATTCATCAATTAAATCTAGGGTTTTCTCGGGATTTTCACGAATATCATCAGTTCCACATTCGGGACAATTTGGAATTTCAGTACGCTTGTTCTGTGTGGTTTCCCACCCATGGGAACAACGTCGACAACCCCATGTCACACGCCGCTTATTGAGTCCTTCAGAAAGAAGAAGCGTTGCAACTGCTCCTTGATCAAGCGCAGCTCGTACCATCATTTCACCATAAGTTGCTTTGGGATGTGCTTGCATTACTTCTCTAAGGAAACCATCAACTAAATTGCGCTCGGCATCGAGCTCGATCTGATCCATTAATCCACCTGCTCGTTGAACTAATTCTCGCAATCCAGAATCATTTGAATAACCTACATCGAAATGTGGCTCACGAATTAGTTTACGGATTTCATGGTGAAAATAATCATTTTTCACAACGAAATCCTTTGTTGCACCGGGACCACCAATGATGATTCCTTTCAGATCCTCGATCATCGGCAACCAATATGCACAGGCACGCTCTACAGATTTTTTGAAGAAATTATGAGCAGCTTCTTCAATAAGCCGCTCAAATCTTTGAGCAGACTGACCACCTCTGCCGTGCTTTGAAGGAACTTGGGAAGTAATGTGTTCCTGACAATGCAGACGTTTGCCAGAAGCCAGTCCGTATGTTGACTCGGAACGGTCTATTACGAATAGACCATATGCGGTTCTATCGATTAGCATATCTTCAAGCTGGCTGGCTTCAAAGGTAGAATCACATCGGTATCGGAATGATGTGAACGGCTCAGGTGGATCATCGACAACGATGCTAACCAAACGGGTTTTGTTATTTCCAACAATCACATGACCTACGAAAAGTGCAATACCTCGATCACCTGGAGTTTTGTATCGATTTAGTGTCGAAATCGCAGATTCAATCGCATCAGTCACATGTTTTTTAGTTGATTTCGATTTGATATTAGCGGCCTGACCAGCCTCTTGGGATAATTGCTGTCGCACATCATGTATCATTCTCTCAGGAGGAATAATTACAGTTACCAATTCGGTACCCATACCACGCATATTCCGAACCTCTTCGAGTATCTTCCGCATACGTAATTTACGCTGCTGAACCTCCAAGTCATCAGACATGCTGTACCCTCCTGCTAATTGCCATTGAATACGGCATTTCAACCCTTCATCCCAGACATAGCGTAGGCATTGATAGGTAGTAGGCACGCCCAGTGTTCGATGGTCTGCATAGTCATCGCCCTTGGTGGCAGTTTACTTCGCCCAGAAGTTGATAATCGCCACGCTTGGTTAGAGGAACTAATCATCATTATTCGCGATAGGGTTTCTGTCGGTGATAGTATTGGCCTGGTAATCGGCGGCGGTGCTCCTGCTAGAGATGGAATTGAGCTAGCCCGACCATTGATTGATGATGTACATCACCTCGACAAAATTGGAATTGCAGCGACTCGATTGAATGCAACAATTGTCCGCGAAGCACTCTCCGATGCCGGAGTTTCCGTATCAGGTACAATCCCCCACAGAGTCGATGAAGCGGTTCAACTTCTCGAATCTCGTCCAGTTGTCGTGATGGGGGGGACCACTCCCGGTCACACTACAGATGCAGTCGCGATTAGATTCGCCATCGCTGCTAGTGCGAATCGATGCATTATCGCGACGAATGTCGCAAAAGTTTACTCAGCAGATCCAAGAAACAACCCAAATGCAAATGCATTTGATAAATTAACGCACGATGAATTACAAGATATCGTCGGCCCGGACAAGCACACCATAGCAGGGAAGTCATCAGTAGTGGGTCCGGTAGGTGTAGGAGAGGCTAATCGAGCAAACATGACCCTAAATATTCTCGATGGCCGTGAAACCAATTTAATCAAGGCAGCACTTGAGGGAAATGATTTCCAAGGCACAATAATTTTTACGGAGAGAGAGTAATGAGTAAGGCAGACAGGTACTCAAAGATGGCAACCAGAACTGCCAATCAAGCGAGAGAAGCCGCTGCGAATGCTAAAGATCGTCAGAAATATCAACGAGCAATTCAAGGCATGAATATAGAATCACACAGACATTGTGTAATCTGTTGGACACCTATTCCAATCAAAAGTGAACCCGCAGTTTGTGCGAATAACGATTGTGTAGAGAGTCAAACAAAAAAAGAATCATCAAGAAAACGTCTGACAATAATGATGTATTTATTCCCTGGAATCGCTATTCTTCTATTTATGATTCAACTAGCAGGAGCGTCAGGTTGAACCGTAACAACCTCAGGATGTGATTTGGATGATGGTCAGACTACTGTCGGTTCTGCCAGGAATTGTTGGAATTATTTGTGTTCTTCTCCTACTCGGTAGTTTAGTTGGAGTTGGATTGGGTGAAGAGCGATCGACTGTCCCTATGGTCCCTTGTCTGGATGATGATCTAGACGGTTGCTTAGTCGGTATGACACCTGAAATTCGACCACCGATGATTTTCATATTACTAGATATTCAATTAACTTTTGAATGGGAGAAATATGAGGAATCATGGATTGGAGTAGTCCCCTCGTCCTCTGCAGAAAATTGCCCACCTCATGATAATGGATTAACCGATTGTACAGCTGAGGACTTCACTTTCGTCGCCGGTGGAGACAGTATTACAAATGGAAAATTCACATGGGACATGGGCACCGAAGATTACAGATTTGTTAGTGGGGGGCGAGAAGGAACAGATCTTGACGATCAATTGACCTATATTTCAACCGAGGTGAGTTTTAATCCTATTATCGAAATTATGCTCGGCTTAGTTTCATTTTTACTCTTGGTTGGAGCCGGAGAAATGGCGTTTCCTTTGAAGAAACTCTGGAACAAGTTTAGAGACGCTTGAGTGAAGTTTCTATCGCTTGATTGAAAAACACGATAGCACTCGCTAATTCATGATTAACGCATGTACGAATTGTGGTTCACCTGTCGATATTGGTGGATTGACAAAATCATATGGTGGATACGATGTATACTGTACAATATGTGGCCACACATTCCACGTTGATTAATTCAATCAAAATCACTACGTTTGCGAATTTCACCAGGAGTCCCTAATGGCTCTAATTCGGGTTCTTGAACATGCCAATTCTCAGGTAATTTAAGTGGGTCTTCGATATTATCAGCTCCAATAATTTCAATTAATTCTGCGCGGAGTTCTTCGACTCCCTGTCCGTTAATGATGCTTACCAACCTCTCAGCATCATCTGGTGTTTCATCTAAAAGATCCGCCTTCGAATGTACAATAACAATCGGGCGTTCTGTGACTAATTCTCTCACTTCTTTGAGTAGGGAAATTTGCTCTTCGATTGAAGTCCCCCCCGATCCGGATGCATCGATAAGGAAAATTAGCACATCTCCTATGTGTTCCAAAGCTGCAATCGCTTGCATTTCGATAGCATTACGCTCGCCCATCGGCCGGTCGAGCAGCCCTGGCGTGTCGACGATTTGGTAAGCTCGACGACGGTGTTCAAAATGACCTAAATGCAATTGTTTAGTCGTGAATGGATATGCTGCAATTTCAGGATCACCAGTCGATAATGCAGAAATCAATGCTGACTTCCCCACATTAGGCGAGCCTGCAACGACAATAATTGGTTCTGCTGAATCGACTGCTGGTAATTTACGAAGAATATCTCTCGCTTCGCCTAGCCAAATGATTTGGCTAGAAACCTGATCTAAAATTGATACCATTCTTCCATAGGCATGCCTGCGAGCCTGATGGAATCCATCGATATCACGCAAGCGAAGAATATTCTGCTGAGATTCTCCAGATATTTTTCGAACCCGCTCAGCAGCCCAATGTATGGTTCCGAGGCTTTTACGATACTCGTCATTGCCGACCGCAGCGTCAATCAAAGCTTGATCGAATTCAGAAAGAGAATTGAGGCTTGGCCACTTATCCACCCAATTCAATAGTGTTGTATCGATGACATCAGCAGAGGCTTGGACCATACGAGTCATCTGCTTTCTAACCCGATGATATTTGTCAGGATCATCTACGAGGTCGGCTTGTTTTGAAGCCTTACGAAAAGCTTTGTCAATAATTTCTTGAGGGTAAAGAACTGTTGGAATTCGCCTCCACTCAACAACTCCCATCGTATCCCCTCGCCCTGTCGCCACGACCATCCCACTTCAATTCAACAGTAAGAGAGAATATTATGAATCGATAAACTTCGACCCGTTTCCTTTTCTATGACTTCGTTAACCGACCCCCATGGTTGGCGAGCGTCGTGGAAGGAGAGTTGGAGACTTACCCGATTGGGCTAGGAGTATTCACGAGACATATGGATCTCCTGAATTATCAAAACTAAAAGACATTTATCTAGGTCCACTAATCGGTCGAAAATCGGGATTAAGGAAGGATGATTTGATTGAGATTTTGCTGGATGTACGAGCCCTTCCAGAAGATAGCGATCCTTGGGCCCGGGGAATGTTAATCGGAACTTCTCGAAATGTTGTCGAAATTCTTGATCAAAACGGCCAATTTCGCTCCATAGCACGAGAGGTCATTGTAGAATTAAGATTAATCACTCACCTGAGAGCGCCATATATCGAAGACCGGGAATTGCTTACTTTCGAAAAAGAGGACATGCGCCGCCGCTCAAACCTTCACGAAGAAGTTGAGCGGCAAGCTGATGGGCATGACGATAGCCACGTATGGGATTGAAATGACTGAAGTCCCCGATACTTACGATTTATCGTCTAAAGTCTGTATTCCTTGTAGAGGCGGTGTACCTCCACTGACAGATAATGAAATGAGTGGACTAATAGTGAGTTTAGATGAAAATTGGAAAATTATCGACAGCCATCATCTAGAAAGAGTTTGGAAATTTGAAAATTTCAAGCAAGCATTAGATTTCACCAACAGTGCTGGAGAAATTTGTGAGGAACAAAATCATCATGCTGATTTTGAACTAGGATGGGGTAGAGTTTTAGCAAAAATTTACACTCACAAAATCAATGGCCTAGTAGAATCAGATTTTATCCTTGCTTCTAAATTTGATAAAATTTGAGGTTTTTTGATGACACGGATTAAGAAACACATTTTTGTTTGCACAAATCAGCGTGAACCGTTGAAAACAAGGGAATGCTGTGCAGAAAAAAATTCACTGGAAATCATGACTCGTCTCAAAAGAGCGGCTCGTGCATCTGGAATGAATGACGTGCGAGTGAACAAATCTGGTTGTTTGGATCAGTGTGAAAATGGCGTATCGTGTGTAGTTTATCCAGAAGGGGTTTGGTACACCATACCCGATGATGAAGAAGCAATTTCTGAAATTGTAGAACACTTAGCAGATGGAAGGGTTGCTGAAAAATATTTAATGGTGAAAGAATGAAAAAAGTTGTATATACAAAAATTGGTGGCCCGGATTCTATAGAAATCCATGATTTTGAACCTGTAGGATTAAAATCCAATGAAGTAATGGTGAAAGTTCATCGAGCAGGGATTAATTTTGCTGATTTAATGATGAGACAAGGACTCTACGGTTCCAACCCTGATTTTCCATTTACCCCAGGATATGAGGTTAGTGGCGAAATCATAGAACTTGGAGAAGGAGTAGATAGATTAGAAGTAGGACAGAGGGTCATAGTAATGACTGGTTTTGGTGGATATTCAGAACAAGTGGTGGCATCTACAAATAGAGTGATACCCATTCCTAATTCAATAAGTTACGACGCTGCAGCCACACTTGGCGTCACTTACGGAACAGCGTATCACATGCTCGCCCACCTTGGTAACATGAGTGAGGGGGAATCAGTCCTCATCCATCATGCAGCAGGAGGAGTGGGGACTGCTGCAGTTCAAATTTGTCAAGCATATGGAGTGACAAATATTATTGGGACCGCTAGTTCATCAAAGAAAGAATTTGTAGAAAGTCTTGGAATGCGCTTCGTGGATAGAGATTCTGAGGACTTCGTAAGAGTATGCAAAGATGCGACTGATGGTAAAGGAGTTCACCATGCTTTAGATCCGGTTGGAGGAAAACATCTGATGAGGTCATACAAGGCTCTGAGAAACGGAGGGAAACTCTACTCTTTTGGAGCTTCGGCAGCAGTTTCAGGTCCTAAAAGAAATTACTTTACAGCATTTAAAATGTGGCGCAGCACCCCGAAATTTAATCCTTTAATTATGATGAAATCAAATAAAGCAATATTTGGAGTACATATGGGTAAAATGGATGATTCTGCTGTCTTTGGAACCCATATGATGGAATTAGCGAAGATGCTTCAACAGGGGAAAATAAAGCCAATCATAGATAGTGTCTGGAGATTCGAACAAGTTGCAGATGCTCAACAGCACATGCATGATCGCAAGAATCGAGGAAAGGTACTCCTCGATTTCTCGTGATCCACAAACCCTCAAAAACCAACATTGCGAGAATATCGGCGTGGTAGGCGAATTAGTTAGTTCCCATCACAATCGTACCGGGCGAGTTGCACCGCAAGCTTGGCACTTCAGTAAAGTAGTTCTATCATCTTTGATAAATCTTGTATCAGGAGCCCTACATTGGTTACAAAGAATGTAAGTTTTCACGTATAAAACGATCTTTTCTTTGATTCTCTTAGGTGGCACACGCCCTTTGAATAATACACGAACTTGCTCGCGATTACCTGAGGTTCCCAGTTCGTTAATCAGAAATTGATAAACATGATTGGCATCACGGTCCATCGCATCTACGATAGTTGAAAAGTTTCTAAGAATTGTTTGATTTCCTTCAATCAAAATCTCTGGTTCAGGCATCGTCCAGCGTGAACGTTCGCTAATATTCTTAGGAATTCGCTCGCGAGCGCGCTCCAACAACGACTCGTATTCGAAGTCTACCATCAACCATCCGAGCCGAGTTCCCTTTTTCACCTCACCGGAACTAAAGTGCTCAATACCAATCGTCAAATGCTTATTCGACCAGCGCTCGATATGGATGAAGCTGTGGAGGTGAAAATTGCCCGAACTCATGAAGATGCCCGACTTCCAACGAAAGGTAGTGAATTCGCAGCTGGTTGGGATATTTACGCACTGGAAGACACCGAAGTGCTCTATCGTACTGCAACATTGGTTCGTACCGGCTTACATGTCGCAATACCTATCGGTTACGAAGGTCAGGTGCGAGCACGTTCCTCACTCGGTAAAAAAGGATTGATTCCACCGCATGGAATCGGCACTATAGATGCCGATTACCGAGGAGAATTATTTGTCATGATGACATGGATTGGAAAGGGAGATTCATATGTAATTTCAGCTGGCGAAAGAATCGCACAAATATTGATTACACCAATTCCTCGCTCGGAATTTATTGAAGTTAAATTTGATGATTTAGGGGAAACTGAGCGAGGAGAGGGCGGTTTTGGCTCAACTGGCCGATTTTGAACTGCCTCAATAAAATCATTCAAAGAATGGCCCTATGCGATAATTGATTCCCGATGGCTTGATAGATGTTGAATAATGGGAGTTAAACAATGCCACTGAGCGTTGATGAACTCCGGACCAAAGTTGAGGCTTACAGAAGTAATGGCTTGAACACTCAACAAATCGCCGATGAACTCTCCCTTTCCCAAACCACAATTCAATGGTTATCCTCGAGTAACATCTCTACTGATGACCACCCAACCGATGTTCAAGTTGGGTGGAGATCGATTGCAGTTCGAGCCAGTAGAATTGAAGCAATTTCATACATTTTCGTTGACATTATCTATGAAGAACTCGATGCAGAAGTCGACGCTATAGTCGGCATTAGCATTAATGGAATTCCATTCGCCCAAGCTATCGCAGGTCAGATGGACCTCGATTTATCGATAAGCCGAAGTATCAATGAGGAGGAGGGTGCACATGTTTCCGAAATCTTTGCAAATGTTTCAGGAAAACGCGTCGTCGTCGTCGATGACGTCGTCTCATCAGGGACCACTCTGAAAAAAACCATTCAAAACCTTCGAAAAGCCGGCGCTGATGTCAAACTATGCCTGGTTTTAGCAAATAAATCTGAGGTAAATGCACTCGAAGGTGTGCCACTACGCGGCTTGGTTCGAGTCGTGACTGTTTGAGGGAAACATATGCATTGGGCGGATTTCACCGCACAACGCCTACAAAAGGAACGTGGAAACAATCAAATTTTATGCTCAGGAATTACTCCATCGGGCGAGATACATCTCGGTAATTTACGTGAAATTCTCACTGCAGAAATGATTCATAGAGCCTGCCTAGATCTCGAACTAAATTCCAGATATATTTTCATCGTTGATTCCATGGACCCACTCCGTCGAATCTATCCATTTCTTTCTGACGAATATCAGAAATATATCGGCTGCCCTCTCGCCTATATTCCGGCTCCCGATAAAGATGGACAGCCCGATTCATCATTAGGCAGTTATTCAGATTATTTCCTTTCTCCCTTCCTCGATGCCCTTCAACAAATCGGGGTTCAACCAGAAATAATCATGAATCATCAATCCTACGAAAACGGGGAATTTGCTGAAAAAATTGATGGGGCAATCAAACATATGACAGAAATTCGTGAAATTATTGAAACCATTTCAGGTCGCGAATTATCAGATAATTGGTTTCCATACAATCCGATTGGATCTGACGGCAGTATGGATGGGGTCATAGTCACAGGTTATGAGTATCCATATGTTTCATGGACTGACCGACATGAAATTTCTGGCCGTTCAGATATTCGTAAGGGTGAAGGAAAATTACCTTGGAGAATTGATTGGGCTGCTCGTTGGGGTTTTCATGGAATCACCTGCGAGCCTGCGGGCAAAGATCACGGCTCAGCAGGTGGTTCTTTCGACACAGGAATCCCAATATGCCGATTGCTCGGATCCGAACCACCTGGAAAAATGGTTTACGAATGGATTCAACTGAAGGGTATGGGCCCGATGTCTTCCTCATCTGGAAATACCATAGGGCCCATCGAGGCGTTAGGCCTCGTTCCACCAGAAATTATTCGATATCTCATCGCCGGTTCGAAGGTTAACAAGCATATCGATTTCGATACAGGAGGAGCCCTATTTACGATGGCGGATGAATATGAACGTCTTGTCGCAAATCCACCATCAGGAGATGCTGAAAAATTATCGAAACGCCAATTAATTGCTCGTGATACTACACTTGGCGCTTTGAGGATGAGTCAAATCATTCATGGCACCGACCCCACAGATTCAGTTGCAGGCGTTTCGTTTCGACATCTTTCAATGTTAGCTCAAATAAAATCTGATGATGAAGGAATTTGGAATTCCCTCAGGCAAAGCTCGCACATAGATGGTGAGCCTAATCAAAATCTCATCAATCGGCTCGCACGCATGAGAAATTGGATTGAAGGACCCCATTTTCCAACAGATGCTCAAATCATCATTCAATCGACAATAACCGAAGAAGCTCGAGATAATCTCAGCACTGAACAAAACTCCTTCTTAAGCGAATTCCAGAAGCGAATTATCGATTACGAATGGAATGAATCTTCGATAAATGAGTGTATTAGAGAATCAGCAGCAGCAGTAGAAATTGGTATGCGCCAAGCATATATGGCACTTTATTGGACTATCCTAGGGAAAAAATTTGGTCCAAGAATCGCTGCATTAATGTCCGAAATCGACAAAGATGAAGTAATGGTAATTTTCTTAAATTGATCCGAATGTTAACAATCTAGGCTCTGGTATTCCAAGCCTCATTTCGCCTATTGCAAGAACTTCCATGCGGGCTCCTGCCATCGTCGTTACGAATGGAATATTCAATTCTACTGCAAGGCGACGCATCATATTACCATCGAGAACTGCACCACCAGTATTTCTTGGTGTATTAATGATCAAATGGATTTTACCTTGCCTCATCAAATCGAGCGCATCAGGAGTTTTTCTTTCTGTAATTCGATAACAGGTCTGAACATCTAACCCCCCTTCATCACGCAAAATCTGAGCTGTCCCTCGAGTTGCGTAGAGTTGAAACCCTAATTCGGCTAATTCCCGAGCTTGCTCAATAATTGCATGCTTATCTGCATCTTTTACTGTGATGTAAACACCGCCTTCAGTAGGAACTGGTGATTCGGTCGCAAGCCTCGCTTTCAGATAAGCAGCCGAGGCTCGCTCATGACTTCCCATGACTTCTCCGGTTGATTTCATTTCAGGTCCAGGGGCTGGATCAAGGCCTCTCAATTTAATGAAAGGAAATACCGGAGCTTTGACGCATACAGCTTCGTTTTGTGGCTCGGGTATTGACATATCAACCAATTTTTCGCCAAGTGCGAGCCGTGCTGCAATCCTTGCAAGTGGAACTCCAGTGGATTTAGCTACGAATGGGAAGGTGCGTGAACCCCTCGGGTTTACCTCAAGGACATATAACGTCTCATCTCTGATTGCGAATTGAATGTTGAAACAACCTACTATACCTAATTCAAGTCCAATAATTCTAGTCCATTTTTCAACTTCAGATATTACATGCTGAGAAATTGTCTGAGGTGGAATGAAGCAGGTGGAATCTCCAGAATGAATACCCGCTTCCTCAAGATGCTCCATAATCGCACCAATCAAAACCTCATTGCCATCACAAACAGCATCGACATCTAATTCGATAGCATTTCCGAGATATTCATCGACGAGAAGTGGCCTTTCAGGCGATAAAAACGCATCTTGCATATACGCATCTAATTGACGATTTGAGGATAGGATTTCCATTCCTCTACCACCTAAAACATATGATGGACGAATTAAGACAGGATATCCGATTTCACGCACTGCAGCTCTGACATCTTCGGGGGTAGTCGCTGTGGTTCCATTCGGCATGCGCAATCCATTTCGTTTTGCGAATGCCTCAAACCTTTCTCTGTCACTAGCTTCGTCGACGGCCTCTGGAGATGTTCCTTCCATCACTAAATCAAGACCTAAAGTTGAGAGATGAGGAAGATTTGCAGATAATGGCAATGCCAAATTTATCGCTGTTTGGCCACCGAATTGAAGCAATATTCCATGCGCATCTTCTCTCAATAAAATTTCACTGACCGATTCTAATGTGAGCGGGTCGAAATAGAGTCGGTCACTAGTATCGAAATCAGTTGAAACCGTTTCAGGATTATTATTGATGATAATCGCTTCATGTCCGATATCTTGTATTGCACCTACTGCATGAACACAGCCATAATCGAACTCAATCCCTTGGCCGATACGAATCGGTCCACTTCCTATTACGACGATTCGTTGCTTGGATTTTGTTGCTAATTCTGGTACATAATCGATTCCAACAGAGATGGAACCTCCTTCGTAAGTCGCATAATAATACGGGGTAATCGCAGCGAATTCTGCAGCGCAAGAATCTACCATTCGGAATCGTGGATGAATGCTTAATTCGTGACGCCTTCGAGTGACTGCAATTTGATTAGACCCCTCTTGTAATGTGCTGATACCACCCGAAGGAAATCCTAGAAGTGCATCAGCGATATGAAGGTCACTGAATCCTAACCCTTTCCATTTTCGCATTTCCACCCCGGGGATATTCATGGCGACTAGACCTAATTCACCAGCTGCACGAATTTCGGTTTCAATTGCAGCCATTTTCTCAAACCGATGAAGGAACCATCGCGTGACTCCTCCTGTTAAATCTCGAACATCGTCTATTGAATAACCGCGGCGGAAGGCTTCGAAGAGCGCGCCCATTCTTCTATCGGTTGGAATTCTCAACCAATCTTCAAGTAGGGCTTCAGGTAATGCTTCAGATGCTCGCGCGTCCATTGTCTCACCACCAGAGGCATCAGCCATAGTTAGCGGACGAGGATGTGGTGCCCCATATTCGAGAGAAGCCCATGCTTTCAGGAATGCTTCCTCGAAGCATCGGCCAATCGCCATTACTTCACCAGTTGATTTCATCGAAGTTCCGATAGTGCGATCAGCTGTACGGAACTTATCGAATGGCCAGCGAGGAATTTTTACAACACAATAATCGAGTGTTGGCTCAAAAGCGGCAGTAGTTCCATCTCCAGTAATTGGATTAGGCAATTCATCGAGAGAGTATCCAACCGCAATGAGTGCTGCTATTCTCGCGATTGGATATCCAGTCGCTTTACTCGCCAACGCAGAAGACCTAGATACGCGAGGATTAACTTCGATAACTCTGAAATCACCGGTATTTTGGTCAACAGCGAATTGTACATTACATCCACCTTTGATATTCAGTCGTCGAATTAACTTCAACGCTGCATTTCGCAAACCCTGATGGTCACGATCAGAGAGAGTTTGTTGCGGAGCCACAACGACCGACTCACCCGTGTGAACGCCCATTGGGTCTAAATTTTCCATAGTACAAACAATTATCGCATTATCTACATTATCGCGCATTACTTCGTATTCATGCTCCTGCCAGCCCAAAATACTCTCTTCAATCAAGACTTGACCTATTGCAGAATGCAGAATTCCTTGGCTGGCTATCTCGACCAATTCACCCATATTGAACGCGGTACCTCCTCCCAAACCACCCAAAGTAAAGGCTGGACGAATCAACAAAGGGAAACCCCCTAAGGATTCTGCAGAGGTAATTACTTCCTCTATCGAATCACAGGCGATTGCTTGGCAAACGGGTAGATCGATTTCTTCGCAAACCTGTTTGAACAAATTACGGTCTTCAGCCTCATCAATGGCGGCTAGGTCGCAACCGATAAGCTCGACACCGAGCTCATCGAGCGAGCCATCGTGAGCTAGAGCCATCGCGATATTGAGGGCTGTTTGACCACCCATTCCAGCGAGAATTGCATCGGGTTTCTCGATTTCTAGGATGCGTTTGACAACCTCTGGTAATAATGGTTCGATGTAAATTCTATCTGCCATTTCAGGATCATTTTGAATCGTGGCAGGATTAGAATTGATGAGGATTACCTCGAAACCATCGGCTCTGAGGGCGCGGCAAGCTTGGCTTCCTGAGAAATCGAATTCAGCAGCTTGGCCGATTCTAATTGGCCCACTGCCAAGGATGACGATACGCTCTAAATCATCTCTGCGAGGCATTAATTTTCACCCCTCATATATGTCTCGATGCTTAGACCTAAAATATGTGCACTAACCATTGTAGAAAACCTATCAAAGAGCGGGGCTGCATCATGTGGTCCGGGGCAAGCCTCCGGGTGAAATTGAACTGTAAAGGCTGATTTACCGATTAAATCCAGTCCTTCTACTGTTTTGTCGTTAGCATTGATATAGCGGACGGTGAAATC
>CAWVXH010000009.1:0-35842 GCA_963934165.1 uncultured Candidatus Poseidoniales archaeon | reverse complement strand
GAACCGTGCACGAATGTCATATTATTCAAATCGGGCCAAGCAAACCATGACTAATATTATTATTCGATTTTTCTATCGAATTCAGCCATATCCTGTAACCGATTCGAAAAAGCTAACCGATCATTTTCTGTGACTAAAATAGTTTCTGATGGTTCTCCATCTTTACTGAATTGCTTACCAAATCGCCTTACCGATAGCGAATTCTCTGAATTTAAGAAAGATATCTTAACACCTAGTTATATGGTTAATTCATTGTATTGGCATCTTCTTGACCACAGTATTTCAGGTGGGTGTTGGTCTCCCCCACTACACCCTACGTTGGAAAGCATACCTTGAATTAGCGGAATCAATTTACCATATAGGTTGTCTCTAGTCATCAAGTCTATCTGATAGGAACCGATATAATGGCTTGGCCATCGGGCTTCTGAATGAGCCCCATTAGGCTGGGGCCAGAATTATGCGTGTGAGAGTTTGGTTGGTGAAAATAAATGAGTGGATTTGATTATGTCATCAGTATAGGAGGAGCGGCCGGACAAGGTATCGCAACTCCCGGAAATATCCTTGCTCGTCTATTTGCTCGTCGGGGTATTCACATGTACGCCTACAACGCCTACCAATCTATCATCCGTGGTGGTCACTCTTTCCTCACTATCCGTTGTAGTGACCGTGAAGTTCGCACCCACGGTGATGTCATAGATTTGATAATTTGCCTCAATCAAGATACAATGGACCGACACCTCGAGCATCTTGGTCCGGGGTCCTCGGTCATCTTCAACAGCGACACAATTGAACCTGGAGAAGCTGCTGAAGGAGTTCAACTCTGCCCGATGGCTGTGGGTGAGTTGGCAGGTAAAGGCGCAAATAAATTGATGCAGAATACGGTGGCTATCGCGGTCGCTTGCCAATTAATGGGAATAGAGTTCTCCGCCCTCGCAGATGTCCTCAATTTCCAGTTTTCAGGTAAAGGTGAGGAACTCGTGGCTGCAAATGTAGAAGTCGGAAAGGCAGCATATGATCACTCAGCAGCCAATTTCCAACCTGCTTCACAGCAGGCTCCACAGCCTAGTGAACCGCTTGCGGTTTGGGCAGGTAACGAGGCATTCGCTATGGCGGCTGCTAGCGCCGGTGTCAAGTTCTACTGCGCCTATCCAATGAGCCCTTCAACCGGCATCCTACACTGGATGGCGGCCAATGCTCGCGAACTTGGCATCATGGTACGTCAGGTTGAGGACGAAATTAGCGTCATCTGCATGACTGTTGGAGCAGCCCATGCCGGCTGCCGTTCGATGTGTGCTACTTCCGGTGGCGGATTTGCGCTGATGACTGAAGGTGTTGGTGAAGCCGGTATGATGGAGGTTCCAATCGTCATCGTCAATGTACAGCGTGCTGGGCCTTCAACAGGGGTTCCCACAAAAACAGAGCAGGGAGATCTATGGCAGGTGCTCGGTGCAAGTCAGGGTGACTTCCCGAAATTAATCCTCGCCCCTAGCAGTCCCCTAGATGCTTTCCAGACGATTCCCGATGTGTTCAACTTGGCTGATAAGTACCAGTTGCCGGCCATAATCATCTCTGACTTGCTGATATCCGATGAGACTTCAACTATCAATCCCGAATTACTTGATATGCATCCAGTCATCGATCGTGGTGAACTCATCACCGAAGCGGGAGACGAAGCCGATAATTACGAGCGCTACAAATTCACAGAGAGTGGTATTTCCCCCCGCGCTCTTCCGGGGATTCCTGGATACGAGCATGTTGTCGCTAGTGATGAGCATATGCCAAATGGCGTACTAATCAGCGACGAATACACCCACCCACACAAGCGTCGAGCAATGATGGAGAAGCGACAGCGCAAGATGCCTGGTCTACTGGAAGATTTACCGCCTCCGGTAATTGTTGGAGATTCCAACGCCGAGGTTACTTTGGTAGGTTGGGGCTCAACCGCCGGTGTTATTCAGGAAGCCATTGAACAACTTGCCACAGCTGGCGTAGTTGCCAATCACCTGCATTTCAAGTGGATAGTTCCATTCCATGCAGATGAGGCGGTTGAACTATTGTCATCATGCAAGCGCACTATTCTCATTGAGAACAATTACTCCGGTTTGTTCCACCGCTATATGCGAGGCGAGACCGGGTTTACGGTGGATGGTCACATCCGTAAGTATGATGGCGAGCCATTCAAGCCGCATCATATCGTGACGGCGGTTCAGAAGCAACTCGAAGGAGAAGAGACTTTATCTGTGCCATATGAGAATATTATTGTTTGAGGAGGTGAATTGATGAGTGATACAAATACACAACTAACTTTGACAGCGAAGGACTTCAAGGGTAAGGTAACCCCTGATTGGTGTCCTGGGTGTGGTGACTTCGGTGTACTCAGTGGGCTACAGCGAGCAGTTTCAGAACTAGGACTACAACCACATCAGATTCTAACAATCAGTGGTATCGGGTGCTCATCAAACTTGCCGGGATTCTTCAAATCATACGGTATGCACACCCTACATGGCCGATCTTTACCCCACGCTTCCGGGGCTAAACTTGCTAACCACGAGATGACAGTTATTGCTACAGGAGGTGATGGTGATGGTTACGGTATCGGCGGTAACCACTTTACTCATACTAGCAGGCGTAACCTCGACATTCTGTATCTAGTGATGGACAACCAGATTTACGGTCTTACCACCGGTCAAATTTCTCCAACCAGTGAGGTTGGGATGAAGACCAAGAGCACTCCACATGGGAGTGTTGAGTTACCAATTAACCCAATTGCAAATGCAATCACCTCTGGCGCAACATGGGTAGCAAGAGGTTACACTGGTAACATTAAACAGTTGGTTAGGTTGATTAAAGAGGGTATTGAACACAAGGGCTTCGCTCTACTCGATGTATTCAGTCCTTGTGTGACATTTAACAAAGTCAACACCTATCAATTCTTCAGACCGCGAGTTCAACCGCTTGAAGACATTGAGCATGACTCAAGTGATTGGAAGCAGGGCATGGAGAAGGCAATGGTTTGGGGAGATGTTATCCACACAGGTGTTTTCTTCAAAACCAACACGCGATTGACACTAGAGGAGCAGGAACCGGTGCTTGATGAGGGTGGGCCATTAGCCTACCGTGAACCCAGTCTCGACAATGAGCAGACCGAGCGCATCGTCTCGCGAATGATGTGAGCAGTGTTAACTCAAAGGCGGAAAGCCAAGCGAAGCAATCTTTACTGCCAAAAATAGCTGGGCTGTTTTACAACTATTTACAAGATTTAACGGGCATAGATCCATCCCTGACTAGACACAAATCGCTGAAACGGCAACTATTCAAATAATTCTAATTCCTTAGCATTCAATGCGTAATTGTAGGTTAGAGCCTGCTCAAGGCTAACCCAATCTGGCGTTGAACCGTCTATCCAATCGTATCGGTGTCCTGGAATAAGTCGCCAATCAGCAGGCAAAGATCGTAGCAATCCGCGGGCGAAGAGTACGCTCAACCATTGTGCATTCGGGTCTGAGCCAGCAAGGTCTACCCTTCCAGATGCAGCGGTGAAAAGCAAATCCCCAGCATGGTAAACGCCATAGCCGTGAATTGTAACATGACCGGGTGCGTGGCCTGGTGAATGGGTAATTCCTAATGAAATTCCACCAACCGACCATTCAACAGTTGAGTTTACTGGATTATTCCATTCCGAGTCAGCTGAAATTTCTCCAAAAACAAAATTGCTTAAATAATCTCCAGATACTGCTTCTTCATGAGCCCAAACCTTGACTTCAGGTACCAATTTCTTCATTTCATCATAACCTGCTGTATGGTCTCGATGAGTATGTGTGTAGAGCAGGTGGGTTGGGCGCAGCCCTTCCTTTTCGAGAGCTTCGACCCATCGAGCGGAGTCGAATGGGTCGACGATTGCAACCGTGCCTGAAGCACGGTTGATCCAGCCAGTATTCATGTTCATGTATTCACCCATTTGAGTGACCCAAACTTCGATTCCGTTGCCTTCATCGCGGATATCGAACTCACCATTCGCTAGCATCGCGTTAGGCGAAGTAACTCTTGCGCTTGAGCGTGGCGATTCATTTTTTCTGATGTTTTGAAAGTAAATCACTCACTCCTCATCCTCTGATTTGGATTCCGATTCGTGCAGTGAGCCCGTGGCGAATTGTTGCTGAGTTCACCCCATTCGTCAGTTTGATTAGGCAAGAATTCAAATCGGGACCACGTGAGGCCGGCTTGTGGCACAAATGTCCGCTTTACTACACCGAGACGGTTGGCTCGTGCCCATTGTACTGCTTCTGCAGGGAGCCTAAAGGCTCCCAAAGAAACCCAAGGGGGTGAAAAAATGACATATGATTCTACTGAAATCGAAACTCGCTGGCAGGCGCGTTGGCGTGATGCCGGTGTTTTCGAAGCTAAGGTCGATGATTCTCGACCGAAGTTTTACTGTCTTGAGATGTTTCCTTACCCTTCAGGCAGCATGCACATGGGTCATGTCCGCAACTATTCAATCGGCGATGCGATGGCGCGTTTTCATCGATTAATGGGAAAAAATGTCCTCTATCCTATGGGTTATGATTCATTTGGAATGCCCGCCGAGAATGCTGCTAAAAAAGAAGGCGGGCATCCACACTTCGTAACCCATCGAAACATTTCGAGTATCCGCGCAGATCAAGAGCGAATGGGATACTCATACGACTGGAGTCGAACCCTGACGACTTCAGACGCTGATTATTACAAATGGAATCAAGAGATTTTTCTAAAATTCAATGAACGGGGGCTGGTCGAGCGAAGGTTCGCGCCGGTGAATTGGTGCAATGATTGTGATACGGTTTTAGCGAATGAACAAGTCAAGAATAATCGCTGTTGGAGATGCGGATTAGAAGTTGTCCAAAAAGACATGGCGCAATGGTTTTTGAAGATGACAAATTATGCTGATGAGCTTCTCGACGAGTTGGATAATATCGCTTTTCCCGAGAACGTCAAAGCGATGCAAAGGAATTGGATTGGTCGCTCACATGGTGCTCATATCGACTTCAAAGTCGCTGATTCAGAGGCTGTTATTGGTGCTTTCACTACTCGCCCAGACACAATTTTTGGCGTGACTTTTGTTACTCTCTCACCTGAACATCCACTCTGTGAAGAATTGGTTGCCGGTACTGAATATGAAACGGGTTGGCGCGCACTCGCTGAGGAGTGCGCAAAACTCTCCGAGTTCGAGCGAATTAATATGCTGAAGGAAAAGAAAGGTGTTCCACTCGGTCGGTTTGCTATCAATCCATTAAATGGAGAAGAGGTGCCAATCTATGCTGGAAACTTCGTTGTAGTGAGTTATGGAACAGGTGCTGTGATGGCGGTGCCCGGTCATGACCAGCGCGACTACGATTTTGCTCAGAAGTATGGAATTGCAGTCAAGCCAGTGTTGTGTAGGAGCGAGGATGGTAAAGGGATTGAAGAAAATCCAGTATTCGACGGGCTCGGTTGGATGGTAAATTCTTCTCGTCCAGACTTTGATGGTTTGTTTGGGAATGAAGCCAAAGCTGCAGTTATTTCAGTACTCGAGGCAGAGGGCAGCGGACACGGCACGATTCAATACCGATTGAAAGACTGGCTTTTGAGCCGGCAGAGATTCTGGGGTACGCCTATTCCGATGGTTCATTGTGAAGATTGTGGAGTCATTCCGGTGAACTCTGTAGATTTGCCAATTGAGTTGCCCCTAGATGTCACATTCAGTGAAGACCAATCCGGTAATCCATTGGCCTCACACCCTGATTTCATTTCAACTACTTGCCCGCAGTGTAATGGTTCTGCACGTCGGGAGACCGATACGATGGATACGTTCTATGATTCATCTTGGTATTTCATGCGCTTCGCTGATGCTGGCAATGAATCAGCTCCTTTTGATCGCGCTGCCGTGGATTATTGGCTTGAAGGGGGGGTTGATTTGTACATAGGTGGTATTGAACATGCAGTGATGCATCTGTTGTATGCTCGTTTCTTTACGAAGGCGACTAGAGACGAAGGAATGAATCAGGTGTCCGAACCTTTCGGCACTCTCGTTTGTCAAGGAATGCTAAATGCACCTGCACCGTTCTGTGGTAATTGTAATTCTGAATATCATATCGAAAATTTCGATAAAGAATGTCCTGGTTGTGGAATACCACTCGGTTCACGATCTGCAAAGATGAGTAAATCACTCGGTAACACCGTTGCTCCCGGTGAGATGGTTGAGAAATTCGGGGCAGATACCGTTCGCTTGTTCATTCTCTTCGGAGCAAATCCTGAGGCTGGCATGGATTGGTCAGATAATGCTGTATTGGCTAATCACAAACAGGTCTTAGCCATAATTGATGCCATCGACATAGGTCTAAATTTCGGTAAATCACCTTCTGAAATTGATAATTGGTTACTCGCTCGCCTACGTGTCCATCACACCGCTTGGCAGGCAGCGATGGATTCTGTGAGCCTTCGTGAAGGCGTGATGATTAGCCACTTCGAAATGCTCGCCGATTGGCAATGGTATCTGCGCCGTGGCGGAGCCAATGCTGCAACAGTTCGTGAATACTTCACTCACTGGATTCCAATGTTAGCACCCGCGACTCCTCATATTGCTGAGGAATTTTGGCAACGATTGGGAGAAGATAATTTATTGGCCCAGTTAGTAATTTCTAACCTTGCTCCACTCGAAGAAGATTCTGTAATTCTTGCACTCGAATCTTATCTACGCGATTTTATCGATTCGTCGAGAAATATCAAAGGATTAGCCGAACGGCACACCGAGGGCGCAGTGACAAAATGTATTGTTCAAACCGCTGCACCTTGGAAGGTTTCCCTCGCAGTAAATGCACTCGAATTGTCCGATGAAAATTTTGATTTTAAGAAGCAGGGCCAAGAATATCTTAAATCCTTGCCAATTTTTGAAAATCAGCAACTGCGAGGTGAAATTTTTCAAATGTGGATGGCTTTAACCGCTGGAAGCAAGAAAAAGCGCGGTCGAATTTTAACTTGGACTCCCCCTCAAAAATCATTGATTTTGACCGGATTTGTCGAAGCCGATTTCATTACCATAAACTCTCAATTTATCGCTGATACAATCGGTGTCGAATCAATCATTGCATATCCTGTAGGTGAAGGTAAGGATGTAGCAGGAAAGGCGAGAGTAGCTTTCCCATTAGAACCAGGAATTGCGTTCATTTGAGTGGTTGAATGTCAGAACAAATCGTTCTTTTTGATGGGTTCTGTTCAGTCTGTACAAAGTGGAGTCGATTGATTGAAGCGAGAGATCATGGAAATAAATTTAGATTGGTCGCACAAGATAGCGACGAGGGTAAATTAATTTTACAAAATTGCCCAGAGAATATTCGTAATTTTGATTCTATTTTTCTACTTAAAAATGGCCAATGGTTCTACAAAAGCGGCGCTTTGATACGTATCGCTGCCGGACTTTCTCTACCCTTTCCAATACTCTCGCTCTCCTGGTTAATCCCCTACCCTATCCGAGATTTTGCATATGATATTCACGCAAAATACCGATGATCTGACTCGGTGGGTTCATGGTGCTCCATCTTTTGGATGGAGCGTTGAGTGAACAGAAGGACGGTGATAGGCGGCAAGGACGCCGCCCACGCCGCCGGCGTTCCAACGGGTCGAATTCGACTCAAGGAAAGAAGCCGGTGAGCGATGATAAAGAGTCGATTCAGCGGGCGCTAGATCGATTTACGGTTAGCCCTGCTCCGATGGGATTTCCACAGGATATCGATCCAGCAGCGAAGAAAATCAAGGTGAATTGGCATGTCAATTCAGTTGCAAAATCCGTTCAAAGAAAGGCAGGTAATATGGTCTGTTCTCCTGGTGAGTTCGGTTTTCTTCCACAGAAAAGGGTCGATGAAATAGCAAAGAAAATCGATGGATTAAAAATTACTTTAGAACAGGCGTTATCTCTTCGCAGTGCATTGAATCAAGAGAAGAGTGTGTACTCTCATGGGCGCTTGATGAGCCGAGCAAATGAATTGCGTCGTCGCTATGATTCTGGCGAAGGTGTGTTGACACTTTCGAAGCGATTTGATGCACCCCCTGTTAATGTATTTCGTGCGATTTTGACTGGTCGGGGGTGGTCAAAAAACAAGATTAAAGAAACTCTGAAGGCACCGAGCAAAATGAATAAGCGTGACAGATCGGAATTTGAATCTGCTGAAGCAGCAGATCGTGTTAGCTCAGTAAATCAGTCAGAAACTCAAACCGCAGCAGAGGTTTTCGAAGATATTCTTTGTGATTATTTCGAATCGGCCGGTATTCGCTTTCGACGTCAGGAAGAATTACTCGCCGAACAAAAGAAATCTGAAGGCAGGGCAATCATTACACCAGATCTTCTTCTTCTCGACGATGTTCGAATCAATGGAGTTCCCTGCGCTTGGATTGATGCTAAGCATTTCTTCGGTGCCGATTTACGATTTCCTAGGAAAAAAACACAGAAGCAGGTTAATCGATACGTGAATGAATATGGCCAAGGTGCAATCGTATATCGTCATGGTTTCTGTGATGGTTTGAAATTAAAAGGAGCAATTCTTCTCGACTCAAGCCCTCTCGATTTGACGCCGTTGGCAAATTTTCACGAGAAATTGCGTGAGAATTCAGAAGAGTGAACCGATTCGGCTTGTTTTCGAATTTAGTCCTGCTTCATTCAATAGTGAATTCAATTCTTCAAATCCATGTTCGTCATCATCGAAATTTGATGGGACGATGACTACACTTTCACCCAGCATACAGAGCAACGGCGTAAATCTCTCTGAACCATTTACCTTTTCGATAGCAATTTTCGCAATATTGAGAATTTCAATTCTCGAAGAATCGGATAACAATCCGCTTTCTTCAGAAAATTTTTCAGCCCCGATTATCAATTCAGACCATCGCGATGATTTCCAATCTCCTTGAGAAAGTGAAGCCATCTGAGCATTTCCAGCATTAGAAATTGATTGTTTCCATTTTGGGTTATTGATGTAAATTGATGTGTGTTTTCCGGATTTTTTTCGCCATGCTAACAGTACTGGAGTATGTTCAGTCCATCCATCTGCATGGCCGGGTCCATGATCTAATAATTCACCACTGAATGGTGCACCTGCCCTAATTCTTCGTTCAACTCCTCCTGCAGATAATGCCGTTACATCGCCTAAGCCGGAAGATCGCTTTCGCTCGACTCGATGGGCAAGGCAGAAAGATCTGCGCATGCTTTCTTCATGCGGTTCGCCCATCGCTCTGAGGAATGCAGCAGTAGCAGCAACAGCACCCGCAGCTGACATACCAAACCCTTGAGATGTAGGAAGTTCCATTTTGATGGCGATTTCCCACGCGTAATTCTTTGTGGAGGGTAGTTCGAGAGCTAATGTTTCGATAACTTCTCGGTACAACGATTCATCGCCATCACAATCGAGGAATCGCACTTGCAATCCGAATTCACCTTCGATTCCTCGAGCAATGGCTTCAACGCCATCGTGAAGAGAGAAGCCGGCTCCGAGGCTACCTTGCTCAATCGGGTCATCTGATTGATCTTCAACGGTAAAAATCAGAGTGATGTGAGCACCAGCCTCACCTCGTCCAAGGAGCACCGACATAGGCCCGCCTACCGCTTAGAGGAAAAGAATCCTCGTTTTGGTTAGAGTACTGCTGTGAAATCTTCATTGATTAGGCCAAATCGTCCTGCAAGTTCTGCAGAAGCCATCTCGAAAGCCACACGCGGAGTCATCGAACCATCGGTTTCGAAGGAAAGAACGAATTCACCAGGAACAGCTTCTACGGTTACTGCATCTTTGAATGTTCGAGATTCTTCGGTTCCTGCTCCAACATGGTGTAAGTCACGGATAAGCTCCTCGACCTTTTGGTAATCTTCAAGCTGACCATTTTTATCAAAATCCTTTGCATTAATCTTGAGATTGAGATCCCAAAGCATCTTTGCACGGCTCTTAATATTGATTTTTCCGACATATTTTGGTTGGAAAGTTACACCACAAACCGGTGACCATTTTGCATGATCTCGGCCTCGTCCCATAATCGCTGTAGCGTAAAACTCAACCATTTGGCCGCGGAATAACTTGGTTAGGACAATTGGCTTGTATTCATCTAGAATTTGTAATCCGAGGTCAGCGCCGAGGTAATTCAAATCACCAGCTGTAACCTCGACACCTTCTTCACTACCGAAAGCCTTGCATGCGTAAATCATGCTACATTGCATGCAACCACGGTCTGTTTCAACGAGTTCAGCACAAGTAGGGCATTCGTCTTGGAAATAAAATTCTTCATGGTCGGTTGGAATTGGTACCATTGCCAATCGTTGAGCAATCATCTCATCAGGGAGAGGTCCGGTTGTTTCCCAGACATGATCATCCTGTTCGATGGTGCCTAATTCAAAGCGAACTGTTTCGATAGCCATTTTGGGAATATCGGAAATTAACGCGCGTCGAATAGAGTTAACGAAAGCGCGATCGGTCTTTGCAACCAAGATTTTTATCTTGGAATCTGATTCTTCAAGTATTGTAATATCTGCCATTTAATTCACCTCAAACTCTCCGGCCACGACGGCCCCCCTTCGCCTTGGTCCCATCTGTTGGGATTGGAGTGACGTCTTCGATTCGTGTAATTTGAACCCCTGCACGAGTTAGAGCACGGATTGCAGCAGTAGCACCCGGGGCGCTATGTGAACGATTTCCACCAGCACCGCGATACTTGACGATTACTTGATCGAATTCCTTCTCGGAAAGCATCTCAGCGATTCGTTCAGCTGCTCTTGTAGATGCGAACTGTCCTCCAGAATCGCTTCCACCTTTGGTGACCATTCCTCCAGAAACCTTGCAGATTGTTTCTGCGCCGGTTAGGTCGGTAGCGGTAATCAACACATTATTGTGGGTGCTGAAAATATGTAGAATTGCCTTATGTCCCATCAGTTAGCCTCCTTAGGAACGGTGTCTTCAACACTCGGTGCTTCAGCAGAATCTTTCTTGATCTGCTCTACGAATTCTTCGGTAGCAGCGTGAGGACCAGGAGGTGCTGGTCCACCTACCGCTTCCTCTTCTTCATCGGCAACCATCGTAAGACGGAGTTGTTCCATCTCGACGCGGAAAGGATGATCGGGGTTGTTGTATACCGAGTTCGAGGAATAGCAGAGTTGCTCTTCCTCAGACTTGAGGATATGGTATCCTGGAACAGTCATACGTTGTTCACCAATAGAGATATGACCGTGAACGATCATATTTCGAGCACCGCGCATTGAAGGTGCAAAACCGCGGTAGTATACGACGGATTGTAATCTGCGAGATAACATGTTCTCGACCTCGATTTGTAGAACATCGTCGACTCGAGCTCCTTCAGCGAGCAATCCTTGTCGGCATAATGAATTTACTAAGTTATTTTTTTCACGAGCGTAGTGTCCTTCAGAAGTATCGACTCGGCCGATTAACTTCATCGCTTGATTTCGGTGGCGACGCAGGGCGGATTTTTCTCGCCAAATTTCATTCATTCCACCGGTTTTTTTCAGGCCATACTTTTCTTTCAAAGCGTGCTCTTCATCGATACGAGCTTGCTTCCAAGGGTGGGCTGGAGTTTGTGTCTTTGAACGTGCAAATTTTGGATCTCCCATCTAAAACACCTCACTTCTTCCTCTGCACACCGAGTGCAGTGCCACTACGGCCGTTGCTACGAAGACGCTGCCCGCGAACTTTGTGACCACTTCTGTGGCGTAGACCCCGGTAGGTCTTCATTCCTGCGAGGCGGGAGATGTCGTCCTTCAATGTCATCTTGACATCCATCGCCACGAGGTGTGCATCTTCATTCGATTCAAGGTCTCGCTGGCGGTTCACTAACCACCATGGGACCCTGGTTGCGTATTCGTCTATCGTTGTTCTGAGTAGATCTTGTTCCTCATCTGACAGATGTCCACCGAGCTTACTTCCATCGATCTTTGCGATTCGGCAGAGTTGCATTGATGTGCGAACGCCGACCCCTCTGACCGAGGTAAGTCCAATGGCGATAGGCTTCAGTCCGTCTACGTCACTGTCTGCCAATCTGATGATGTAGGAGAAGTCATCTCCAAGTTCTTCTGTTTTCTTACTCATTGTACGGTTCCCCCGTGTTCACCGTTTCCGGTGGCCTTTTGGGCGTCCTCGCGACCTACCAACCCTATTTCAATCAGCCGCCTACCTCAAGGTAGGGGATTTTAGGGTAAATTTCTGTTCAATCTTCTTTGCAGACGACATAGAGTGTGTGACTGCCCGCTCCTCGAGACATCACTATGTCGATCATGAATGCTTTCGACCCATCGATTTCTTTCAGTGCCTTGTTAAGTCGTCGTTGTATGGTCGGTTGTATTTTTGGATCTAGATTACAGCGCAGGGTGACCTTACCAATATCGTGCCTTGCAACACCTGAAGCGATTTGGTCGATAGAGTGTAATTCAGGTGGTGAAAGTCGATGTTGGCTGACCTTACCTGACGCGACGACGAACCCCATCACATTCGGGTCGTCGATTAGGGTTTCGGTGTGAATTAGTAGCGGGCGACGACCTTCGGTTCGAATCCATGAGTACCCAGTATCTTTCGGAATAGCAGCAGTAATCCAATTTTCTTGTAAGCCACTTTGCAACAAAGCCGGATCGATAATCGAAATATAAGCCCCATATGGCGGTGGAGAAGTTAGTTTGACCTGATTCGAGGGCTTCGGATTTCCTTCGATTATTGCATGGATATTTTTCCTTCCCATGCGAACGCACCGATGAGTATGCTCAGAGGAAATTGCACCTATCCACAGTGAGAGTCGATCGACGCGTCCACCGCCTTGACTAAGCCATTCCCAAGTCTTGCTCACACCCGGAAATGCCATGGCCGCAATCGCGTCGACCATGCTCTGTTGATCATCACCTAGGCGTGGGGATAAATCGAGAAGAATTGCCGGTCCTCTCGGGCCCGTTTGAAGGAATTCTTTCCATGAGGAAAGTAAAGTTCCGATTGGTGGCTGCATTTCGTCGAGATGATGATTTTGCGCGTCATGTGGACGCGCAGGATCAAGATGTAGCATTGCGATAGGTGGATGGGCTCTTATCCCTGTCTCTCGTAAGCTATTCCAATAGGTTGTAATCGCTCCATCAGCATCACTACCATCTCCGATAATTACTCGATCTAATGTTCGTGACTCCTCCTCGTCAAGTGCGATTCGGTGCATATTTGCTGCGCACATTACAGCGATATTTCCTTCTAATTCTATCCCGAAAGCCGGGCGAGACAACACGCTAGCAAGAGCCATTAATTGCGACCCTGATCCCGCCGCAGCATCAAGAATAACTCCGGCTGGTAAATCAGCAGCATTGATTTGGCCAGCTCGAGCTAAGCATACTGGCCAAGGAGTCGAGAGCCGGCGCATATCATCCGACATGTGGAAGGCCGGCTCGCCTTTACGAGCAGATTTGGCTTCAGCACGCTTCTGCGCTTCAGCAATTATCTTCTCGGAAGGGACCAACGCAGTATGATTCGAAGCCTCAGTCATAATCTCGCGCCTCCATGCTCAGTCAAGTCATTTTCCATCTAATTAGGTCAAGCGAGCGCTCTATCCACTCTCAGTTCAAACTTCAGCCAAGAGTTTTGTAATTGATGGCCATCACTATTTCCGTAAGCGATGGGGGGAGGTAGAAGCGTCGTATGAGTCGTTCCCGGATTCAAAAGCCCTCTATCGTCGCCGATGTCTAATCCAATCGCAGACCAACCAAATCCTTTGATATAGTTTGAATCATCTCCTGCAGTAACCAATAAATCGCCTTCATCGAGCAATTCATCGGTATCGGCATCCCAGACTTTGTAATGGACTTCTAATCGATCACCATCGCTTGCATGAATAGTTTCTTCTTCGGTGCCCTTGAATAAATGGACATCGAGAGTAACGATTGCATCTTGCACTGCAACATGGGTTGCCGTAATCGTGAAGTCATGTTCTGTTACGTCATCCAATAATAGTAATTCGATGATAATAGTTTCATTTCCTAGAAGCCCATTTACGAGCATATTTGAATCACCTTCATCAGCAAATTCGACAGCTCCACCAATGATTTCAAGAACCAAATCTAAGGTTGCATTACCTCGATTATAGATTACTAAACTTGCCCGATCATAATTCCCTTGATGTTCCCAATCGCACCTTAATTCACCTGGATAAAGGAATCTCTCGTCTTGTTCGGCGAGAACCTCTGGCCAATCCCAATCTCCGAGCCGTGAATCACATGTGTCGAATAATAAATCAACTTCCCAATTCCATCGATCACCATCTTTGAGAAGAGTTTCATCGGCAGCACCAAAAGTATTTGTCAATTCTTTTTGAAATTCCCATGCGGCAAAGCCGAGCCAAATCACTGAGATTAGAATAACGACTGCGGTGCCGAGTGAGAGTAAGATTGCGGCCCTTGGCACCGCCATTTCATTGAGACCCAATGGGATAGGGGGGTGCTCGACCTCGTCGGAGGTATCGGCTATCCATGACCTCGTCATGGTTCTTTGTCGCACCCGTCCGTCATCAAGGTTAGCCTATGGCGTGATAGCTTTGTTTTGTGTATATTTTTGAAATCGCCTTTGAGTACGATGATTTTAGTAATTTGATAAATTAATCTTTGATTAACTGTTTTTCATTTGCAAGGCCGAGCCAAGAGACTAATCCTAGTTCGCTGGCAAGGAGTATGAGTGCAATCAACAATGTCGTTGGTTCGAGAATCGTCGAGCCGAGGAAAAGGAATGAGGCGAGGATAGCAATAAGCAGATCGACTAAGCCCCAAATTCTGAAAATTTTGCGGAATTCTAGGATGCCAATTATCCAAATTGTTGTTGACATTGCAATTAGAATTAGAGGCATAAGAATCGAAATCAATTGACCAGTTGATAGAATTCCAATGAAGATTAGAAGGTGAGCATCGATGGCTAAAACCATCGTCCAATCACCACCTTTGTATGGAATAGTCAACGCACAAGAAATCATGATGAGGATACCAAGCCAGAGCGTCAAATTAGGAATATATTCTCCCAATCCATCGTACCATGAAGCAATTGCGATAAGAGAAATAAATCCAGTTGGGATAAGTAATCCAAGGTCGGTAGTTTGTTTGTGTTTCAAAACATGATTTAGAGAAAAAATTACTGAAAGGATTCCAGCCGGGCCAAATGATAAAAGTACGACTGCAATCGTACGAGCTCCTTCTGTTTTGGAGGTTTCTTTGTTGAGTTCTTCTCGTTTTTTATTAATCCAAGCATTACCAACTACACATAGAATTAGAATTGCTTCAAGTAAAAACCATGGCAATCTCCATTCGGTTAAATTTCCTTCAAACGGATTAACAGTCAATGGGAAAGGTAATGCTTCGATCAGAGTAGCTCCGACTAATCTTCCAATTAAAATAGGTAAAATGAACCAATCTATTGCAATCGAAAGGCGCTCGAGAATATTTTTCTGACTCATTAACGAGACAACCCCTAATTCGAATACGAGAATTACCAAAACTGCCAAGTCAAACAATTCTCGGTTACTTGCACCTGGGCCGAGATGGCCGGCGGTATGGGCAACAACTAGCCCGATAATTGCGATTGCAACCGGCATTTCCATACCGGCAAAATGAGGTAATTCTAGCTCGAGTCCTTGGGTGCGATAACGTGCTACTGAGACGAGGATAGTCGCGAATATTCCAGCACCTATGAGAATGATTGGTTGAGGGCCGAGAAGTAAACTAAGAATCGTTGCTGATATTAGTACAAGAATGAGTACTAAAGAGACGATAACTGGTTTATGAGTTGAATCGGTTAGATACAAATCTTCGATATCTTCTGCATCACCTTTTTCTCGCTTCTTCTTTCTTTTTGCTTGCATTTCAGCAAGTCGCGGGTCAAAATTTGACAGACCCCCTTCACTCTCAGATAATGATTTGATTCCATCGCTTCCTTTCGCTTGAGCACGAATTACATCCCGCGCCGCGATAGATTTCAATTCGTGACGAACTTCTCCATTAGCTACCAACCAAATGGTACTACCCGCGAAGAGACCAAGTGAAGAAAATTGAATTAAGGAATCACCCATTTTGTAACTCAATATCACCATTGTTGAGAGTAAAAATAAACTGGCTAATGCAGGATTAAGTAATTTTTCCATTTTCGGTGCTTGAGGCAGATAAGATACGACAATAATCAATGTACAGATTAGTGCTATTTGGCCCGATTGAAAGGCAGGAATTGAACTCATGTCTGGTAATATTATTCTAATATCACGCTGAGATAAAAGCAATAATAATTGCACTGCCATCAAGGTCATGCCCATCGTATATCGTTCTTGATGAACCCCTCCATCTCTGACTAACAGAATCATTGTCATTATACAATAAATCAACATCAATGGCTCGGCTAAGCCGAACTGCCATTGCAAAGCGAAAAAGAAAATTGCGATGATAATGAGCATCGTAGAAGCTCTTCCAACTCTTTTTCTGAAAACTTCTGAACCGATATGCATGGCAGTTAAAATCGATAATAATGCCAATAGTGTGGGTGCAGTAAAGCCACCGAATCTTGCTAAAAATAGTATTGTCAGCATCGGTAGCCAAAGTCCTAATGACCATAATTGTAGTAATCCTGAATCACGAACCGATGCTGAAATTTCAGTAAGACCAAGAAATTGAGATGCCAAATTGACTCCGGTTTTACCTAATCGTAAGTTGACAATAATTAACAAAACCGACGAAATAGCGAGATAGAAGAAAAGTGGTATTGGTTCGAGGTTAATTATCGATCCAGGATCATTAATATCGTTAGCGACAAAAATAGTTCGAATAGTTTCTTCAGCCACTTCTTCAATCAATATCCAAATCCATGGCAAAAGAACTGTAATTCCAGCAAGAGATGGTGAATTTCGTTTGATTGCTAGGTAGGCCGTGCCGATATGGAGTGATGCTAAGATGGCTAGAAGAAGTCTACCGCCATCTCCGCCGGCATCACTCGATTCAGTTGGCACTAGAAGTACGAGTAGGCCAAGAATCGCGATTGCCCCGGTCCAGAGAACACGGTCTGTCACTGAATCTTGATCTCTTAGTATTACATAGCCGATGATAATTGAGCCGAGTAAAGTGAATAATTCGTAGGAATCTATTCCTAGGTCGAAATCAAATTGTTCTCCTAAAAGAAGAATCATTGTCAGTAATGGAATGGCGATTAAAAGTGGTTTCGTGACACGCTGCCAACCAACGCCACGAACGACAAGATAGGAACCAGCGAAAGCTGCACAGAGAAAAGTGATTAATCCCAAAGCATATCCTAGATCTTCTCGATTTGCAGCAACCGCTAACATAGCTCCGACCATCCCTAAAGAAATTGATACACCCCAAAGGCCAGGTTTACCAAGCCCGATGGATTTGAAAGCGCTTGAAAACCAATTTTCTTCGCGGGCGAAGCGCGCGGCCATCGTCGCATTGATACAGGTAATTGTCATCAATAATAAGAATAGTAAAAGCGGTGTTTTCAATGGTATAATTACCAATGAACCAACACTTACCCCATCAGTTAGAGCGTGCATACCAATCCACAAATTTGTTGTTGCGATACCGAGGGCTGCAAGGTTTCCTGAATTGCGGTGAAGTGCTAATCCATGGACTAAGAGAGTTGCGATGAGTATCATCGCAGCTACTCCTATTTCACCGAGGATTGCCCCCCCGCTCGAGCCGATCGCAAGTAGAATGAGGGTAGATTGAGCAGCGATCGCATCATGGTTATGGCGGTATGCAACCCAAACATTGACCGCTACCAATCCGAGGAGGAGAGGTCCCAGTGAAGTGGTAGAAATAAATTCCCATCTATGTAGTTCGATGGCTAAACCATAGAGAATTTTCATCGAAATAATTGCCCAAGTAATCCCGAGTAAATGCAAATTTTCTTTCGGAACCCATAATTCGCTTAATGTGAAACCCAATCCAGCCAAACCGATTAGAACAGTTATCGCGAGTAATGGAGGAAGAGCGATTCCAGCCTGCAAGCTTACTCCTGAAAACACGAAAATCATTGCAATCATTAGAGCCCAATTTACTCTTTTTTCACCTTCTTTTGCTAAATCTGCAATCACATCCGTATCTGGTGCGGCCTTGACCGTTCCATCCCGGCCAATTGCACCGGGTGTATTTTCATTGCTTTCAGCAAAAGGGTCAAAAAAATCACCGAGTGCTTCATCGATTTCAACATCAGTATTTGTTTCAACAGGTATTTCTTCTTTTTGAGGGATTAGAACATCATCCAATTCGATTGAGTCGCTAATCTTGAACGCCCTTCGACGAATGATAGAATCATCCGGCTCCTCTGCTACCACGCTTTGCGTGAGAGGTCGCTAAGGGTTAATTGCATCTATGAAATTTTGGTTTTTTACTGAAAATCTTCAGGTAGTCGATGAGTTCGACCAGACGTAATAATTGAAAGCGGGGGGGGGTAGTCGGTTATCATGGAGATAACCTCCAAGGGCACCGGTCCATTCGAATTCGCCACCCCACTAACTACACATGGGTTGAATCCCAGTGGCGCAGTCCATTGGAATCTCGGTTGGGAAGCATTGCATGGGCTTGCCGTCGAACGCGGTGAGGCTTGCCTTACCGCGCATGGTGTCTTACTCGCTACCACAGGCGAGCGTACCGGGCGCTCTCCAAATGATCGATTCATCATCGATGAGCCGGGATTAGCCGAGGATGTCTGGTGGGGGGATGTCAACAAATCAACCACGCCAGAAGTTTTTGAAAATTTATTAGAAAAAGTCATAAAGCATCTCGATGAAGTAGACACATTATTCGTAAAAGATGCACATTGCGGAGCAGATCCAGAATATTCAATGCCAGTACGGCTGATTACCGAGAAAGCTTGGCACGCTTCGTTTTTCCACAATATGTTCATTCGCAGTGAACCATCAGAATTGGTAGAACACAAACCACAATACACAATTCTTCATGCTCCTGAATTACTTGCAGACCCAGATGTTGATGGTACAAATTCCGGTGTATTCGTTATCCTTGCTCTCGACCGTGGCCTAGTTATCATCGGCGGAACACATTATGCCGGTGAGATTAAGAAAGCGATTTTCACAATAATGAATCATATTTTACCCGCCGATGGATTATTGCCTATGCACTGTTCATCAAATACTGATAACAAAGGTTCGGCATTATTTTTCGGGCTATCTGGAACTGGAAAAACTACTCTTTCCGCGGATCCAGGCCGAGCATTGGTCGGTGATGATGAGCACGGTTGGTCGGATAATGGAATTTTCAATTTCGAAGGGGGTTGTTATGCAAAATTAATTGGTCTTTCAGAAGAGGATGAACCAGCAATTTATGCAACCACTCGCATACAGGGTTCAGTTCTTGAGAACGTTATTCTCGATGCGGATGGAGTTCCTAATTTTGCTGATGGCACATTGACTCAGAATACACGTGGCTCTTATCCAATCGAGTCAATAGAGAATAGAACTCCCGATTCGATGGCAGGCCATCCGAAAGATGTTGTTTTCTTGACTTGCGACGCTTTTGGTGTTTTACCCCCTCTTTCCCGCTTATCTCCTGAACAAGCTGCGTATCATTTCATATCGGGTTACACAGCAAAGGTTGCCGGAACTGAGATGGGAATAACCGAACCCCAAGCAACTTTCTCAACCTGCTTTGGCGCACCTTTCATGCCTCGACACCCGAGTGTTTATGCAGATCTCCTATCCAAGAAAATACGAGAGTACGATGCGAATTGTTGGTTAATCAATACTGGTTGGGTAGCAGGTGGATATGGTGAATCCAGCCGGATTCGTATTAAGTGGACTCGATCCCTACTAAACGCAGCACTGAATGGTGATTTAGATGATGTAATCTTTGTTAAAGACCATCGTTTTGGTTTTACAATTCCAACTTCTTGTGAGGGCGTGCCTGATGAGATTCTTCAGCCTCGAACAACCTGGACAGAGCCTGAACGATATGATAATGTAGCAAACCTACTCGCTCAAATGTTCATCGAGAACTTCGAGCAATACGAAGATGGCTGCAGCAAGGAAGTTCTCACAGCTACCCCCAAAATACTGTCTTGAATTTTACTAATTACCAATAATATCTAAGGGATCTTCCAAAGTTTCTATTATCAACGATTTGAAAGAACGAAAATATCGCTCACCAAAATAACAATCCAGCTCTATAATCGAATTAGAGGCGTTGTTTTGCATATCGCTGAGCATCAACGGCACAAATAGCAGCCATGTGGACAACCTCTCGAACGCTATCATTTCGTTGAAGGACGTGAGCGGGTTTAGCCAATCCTTCAAGGATTGGGCCAGTCATTTCAGCTCCGGCAATTCTCTGTAATAATTTGTAAGCGATATTTGCCGATGTTAAATTCGGACAAATCAAAACATTAGCAGGTCCATCGAGTTCCATGAACGGATAATTTTTCTGAATCTCAGGAATCAATGCAGTATCAGCTTGCATCGGCCCATCGATACATAGGTCAGGCTGCATTTCGCGAGCAATTGCAATAGCTTCCTCGATTCGATCGGTTCGCATCTCGCCACTCGTACCAAAATTCGAGAAGGAAAGCATCGCCACTTTCGGAGTAACACCAAAGCGGCGAGCAACCTTAGCAGTTTGAACGGCGATTTCAGCCAATGTTCTCGCATCGGGATAGATGTTAATCGTTGCATCGCCAATAAACAGCAGTTGCCCGTTTACTGTCATCATGTACATGCCGACAATTCTGTGTGTACCCGGAGCGGGACCAATGGTGTGGAGACAGGGTTTGACGATGTCAGGATAATGGTGAGCGACGCCACCGAGATAACCATCTGCATCTCCCATATGCACCATCATCGAACCAAAGTATGTCGTCGATTTCATCAATCTGACCGCATCTTCCACAGTTACGCCCTTCCGCCCGCGTAATTTGTGAAGTTCATCCGCGTAAGAGCCACGCCTTCGGGGATCGTAGCGCACATCGATTGTTTTACAATCGAATTCGAGGCCTAATTCTTCTTTTACCGCCTCGATTCGTTCCTCGTGTCCCAACAGTATCGGCTCGCAAATATTTTCGGAAATACATTGCGCAGCCGCCTTGATAATCGTGGGATTGTCACCTTCTGAGAAGACGATTCGCTTCTTATCTTGGCGAGCTTTGTTGATTACACGCCGCATTATAGAACGAGTTAGGCCGAGTCTTGCTTCGAGTTCTTCTCGGTAATTTTCAACATCGAAGTCAGCTTTTTTGATGCGAGAGACGCCTTCCGAAACAGCGGCTTCAGCGACCGCACTTGCTTCCCAAATTAGGACGCGCGCGTCGAATGGTTTAGGAATGAGATAATCTGGACCAAACTGAATCTGTTCGCCATCATAAGCTGCGGCAACATCGTCGGGAACTGGTTCCTTAGCGAGATTAGCTATCGCGTGGGTCGCTGCCATTTTCATCCCTTCAGTTATCTCAGTTGCACGAACATCGAGTGCGCCACGGAAAATGTATGGGAATCCAAGAACATTGTTGATTTGATTTGGGAAATCGGAGCGTCCGGTTGCAACGATTGCGTCTTCGCGGACGGCGTAAACATCTTCAGGGAGAATTTCTGGGTCGGGATTTGCAAGTGCAAAAATCAAAGGTCGATCAGCCATACTAGCGACCATTTCACCACTGACAATTCCACCTCGAGATAGGCCGAGGAATACGTCTGCATCTTTCATTGCCTCGGCTAATCCGCCGTTGTCGATATCGAGTGCGAAGACTTTTTTGTACTCATTTAACTCACTGGCCTGTGCACGAGATTTTGTAATAATTCCTTTTGAATCAATCATCAATAAATTGGCTGGCGAGACGCCTAGGCGGATGTAATGGTGAGCGCAGGAAATTGCAGAGGCTCCAGCTCCAGAAACAACAATTTTTACTTCAGAAATTTCCTTTTCGACGACCTCTAATCCATTGAGTAATGCGGCACCCGAAATAATCGCAGTTCCGTGTTGGTCGTCGTGCATTACTGGAATATCCAATTCAGCGACTAAACGGCGTTCAATTTCAAAGCATTCTGGTGCTTTAATATCTTCAAGATTTATGCCGCCAAACGTGGGGGCTATCGCCTTTACTGCCTCAACAAATTCATCAACATCGGTGCGATCTACTTCAATATCAAAAACATCAATATCTGCGAAGGCTTTGAACAAAAGTCCTTTGCCTTCCATCACTGGTTTTCCTGCTAGGGCACCGATGTCACCAAGTCCCAGTACGGCGGTTCCGTTACTAATCACAGCGACTAGATTACCTTTTGATGTATAGGTATATGCCGCTTCCGGATCTTTCTCAATCTCTTCACAAGGATAGGCAACCCCTGGGGAATAGGCCAATGAGAGATCTCGAGAAGTGCCATGAGGTTTGGTTGGCACTACGGTAATTTTTCCAGCCGGCTTGGCTGAATGATAATCCAATGCATCCTTGCGAAGTTGCTTATCTGTCAGGATCCCACCCCTAGTGACTTGCGGGCAACCCCCCCCTCTATCATGCTATCCGATTGGAGAAATGTGTATTATCAGCCGTATATGGATTGATAATTAGGTGTAATAATTCGTTAGTTTTGAGCGAAATAATCCCACCTAAGGTGGGAGAGCATCAATTGAACATTGGGGCATGCCTTTCTAATGTGATGGATGACGCCACTATATCATGTCATCAATGATTTGTCGTGATTCGCTTAACCAAAAGCGCCTCGCTTTCACTCTTGTCGCTTTGATGATTTTTGTTCCTTGGTCAGCGATGTCGACCACTGATATTAATTTCGATAAAGATGAATCACCATACTATTCGAATGGTGTTTGGGGAGCGGGAGGAAGCAACGATACCGGTTGGATTGATTTTGTTGCAAACGGTGCAAATCCAGAGAATGGAACTTATGCATATGGTGACTTAAATTTAAATTTCGCACCTGGTGCTATAATCGACAATTTCACTTTCGAAGTTGAAGTTGATGGAGCCAATGGCTATTGGGTCACAGAACCTCAAATTACTCTTCTCGACACTCAAACACCGATTCTTGATTGGCGTGACCTTGGTGATCTTGGACGGCAGAATACCTTCGAGGAAAATCCACCCGAGGTCAGCGAGAACGGAGTTCTCGATACTTGGCTTCAACCTAACTCGGTAAGCGACGCCGGTTGGCAATTACCAGTCGGCGTTACAATTACCGACCTCGTCATCGAAGCTTTACGACCTGCTGATCCAAAGGTTTCTTTCTCGGCACAAAATATCGAAATCTATGATAGCGCAGTGAACCCAATCGACGGTCGTCTATACATTCTTCTCGACGACGACCTAATCCACTTGGATGATCAGGCGTCGAAACCCATTATCGATATTAATGCCGAAATTTTCGGTCGAAGTCTGACAATCGACTCATACAGTAATCGAATTTTGATTGGCACTGAAGATGGTTCAGTTTATGCTCAGAGTTTATTTTCTTCGGAGGATTTGGGGGTTTTACTTCAAGGACCGAGCGATGTCGATGATCAATCTCCAATCACCGCGATAGGCGTCGATAGTTATGGAACAGTTTGGGCCGCCTCAGGATGCCAAATCAATTACATAGCTCTAGACCAGAGTGCCTGGTCAAATTCCACATTCTGTTTGAGCGATGAATTGGAAATCCCCTCAGATCTTGTTATTGTCGGTGACAGAGTTTACCTTTCGACGATGATGGATGGGGTTCATCTTCTTGATTATACTACGACGAGTGGTTCAAACGGGGTTAACGTAACTATTGATGACAACATCGTTTGGGACACTCAAAATCATTTGACATCCGACCAGATTACAGACTTACAATTGATCGGAAATCACCTTTTAATCGCGACAGCGACAAATGGAATCAATCGTCGTGATTTAGCTTCAAATTCCTGGCTCGCATCGTGGTCTACTGGAAATTGGTTAGCTTCTAATCAAGTCCATGGATTAGTGGTGACAGATGGCTGGCTGCATATTTTAGCCGATTCAACCGTTCACGCTTACGATACTGGAGCAATGATTTTCCGTTCACAAAGGCAATTATCGGATATGGGATTATTCAGTTCTGGTAAAAATATCATCGCTTGGCCGGATTTGGATGGTGCAAGAAGCCCTGATATTGGGACGGTTTTAGTTAGTGACGGTACGGGAATAGTCGCTCGTCTACAGGGTGAGGCTACGGATGGAACCGAGGTTTTGGTCAGCAGCCCGGCTGCTGACCCGATGCACGTCACATTATTCGTCGATGATTTAGAGGATGGTGAGATTTGGATAGGCGGAGGAAACATCCTCGACCGATTTGATCGAGACGAACAGATTTGGCAAACCTCGATAGATATTTCAGATTATGTCAACAACCCTGGCCGCATCACCTCGATGGTTCAAGATTCATTAGGATGGGTATGGGTTGGTACTCTGAATGCAGGAATTTTGCGTTTAGACTATCGTAATGGCTCTTATATTGGAACTGTGCAAGGAATTAGCTCAACCCATGTTTCAAGCCTCGCTCATGATGATTATACTTCGACCCTCGTCGTCGGTCACACTGAATCTGGAATTTCTCTTGTCAATACCTCCACGATGACTCTCTCTGATGTTTTGACCGAATCTGACGGCATGGATTCTGATTTCATCAATGATGTTGCGACTCGATATGGAATTGCATACATCGCGACTCCTGATTCTGGAGTAATGCGAGTTGATCTGCAAGACTTGACAATTTTAGGCTCGTGGCAATCACTCGGTGCAGACAATCTCTATGCCACCCCTGTCGCAGTAGATGAAGATATGATTTACCTCGGTCTAAACGGCTTGGGAATTTTAGTATTTGACCGTTTGACCGGCGACATTTCTGATTTCTGGAACGAAGATGGTAATCTACCAGATGATGATATTTTATCACTAAAAATCGATATTAATGGTGGATTATTAGTTGGTGCTTCGGGGGCATTAGCACGCTGGGACGGCTCCTCTTGGACCACTTTTACCACAACTGGAAATTGGTGGCAACAACCGTCATCATTCTATGATGTAACGAGTGATAGTGATGGAATTTATGCTGGAACAAATCGTGGGGCTTGCTATTGGAATTGGCAGTATCAATACCAGGATTGCATATCGACGAATGATGGCATGCCTAGTCGTTGGGTCTACGCTGTCGATATGCTGAGTACTGACCGCTTACTTGCGGGAACAAATGAAGGCGCTGCTCTCATTAATACCGATAATAATACCGTGATTGAGGTTTGGCAAGCAGGTGATGAAACCCAGCGTTCTCGTACGGTTTTGGTCGATGATATCCTTTACCTTGGATTTGAAAATACTGGGATTGCCCGTTATGACTTAGTCAATCTAGAATGGTTGCAAACTTGGGATGGGGACCAAGGAATGATTGATGATGATGATGTGACTACCCTCGTTCCAGGATTGACATACGGAACGATTTGGGCCGGTGGTGACTTTGGGCTTACATTGCTCAATGTCATCAATAATACGGTTATAATTGACTGGAATCGCGGTTCAAATTCTGGTGGACCTACTCTTTCTAATACACCCCCAGCCGATATTGAAATTATCGGCGATACCTTACATTATTCTCTTCAACGAGGCGTTGGTTGGTGGGCCCAATCAAATGATTTGATTTATCGAATTAATCTGACTGCAAATTCCAGCAAATCCATTCTCGACGCCGGTTCACGTCTCGGTTGGGCGGGTATCGTACATGGAATCGGGTCGGTTGGAGACCATCTCTGGATCGGCGTCCGACCTACTCAAGGGAATAATGGAGATGGGACAATCGTTCGCTGGAATACATCTTCAGAAAATTGGTCTGATGATTTGCAAACAATTGGAAATGTTCTCAGAGTAAATGCTCAATTCCTTGGCGATTGTTTCCCAATTAATTCTTCTTCTTGTGAAATGTGGGTTGCATATGGAGATAATATCCTGCGTCGATTCTCAGCCCAAAATATGACTTTACTTAATGAATGGACAGATATCGATGGACCGATTCGGGGAATGGTGGAATATGATGGCGAATACATGTTTGCCAGTATGGCGGGATTATTACGCTGGAATCCAGCTAACGAAACATGGCTGACCCCATGGACTCACAATAATGGTTTACCTTCCGATTCAGAAGATGAAATATACTCATTAACCGTTGCCGGAAATGATTTGTGGGCTGGTACATATGGCGGAAATTGGAATTCAGACGCTGAGATTCTTCGGATGAATGGTTCTTCTGGATTATGGTCATTATGGGATTTAGATACTGGCGATATTCCCGATGGATATCCCGCTGATATCGAAGTATGCGACGATATTGTTCACATAGCCATCGGTGAAATCGCTTGGTGGGGGAATCAAGGCGGAATTGCTAGATACGACCTTGCTGACCATGATAATGATCAGTTAACCAATGAATGGATTTCACCTCTCACAACAGGGGCTATTGGACTGGATGATAATGATGTTCGCGCTATCGCCTGTGATGATTCAAATCGAATTATGTACATTGGTTTCGATACGAATGGAATCGGAATTGGTCGATATAATTACAATACAAATTCTTACTTGACTACCCTTACTAAAGCTAGTGATGGAATAGGCGATGACCGAGTTTTCCCGGGTGGAATGTTACATGATGGAAACCTCCTCCTCATCGCCCATCAATACGATGGCACTGGTGGTGTTTCGCGAATCATTACCTCAGGCACATCGACTGCAAGTGGTCAAATAATGAGCCCTGGAATGGATGGCTGCTCGATCGTCCGTGCTCCTTCAACTACAACTCCAGTTTACGCGATTGGCCGTTCCGGACAAACTTCAGGGCTCAACCGTGTCGATCGTTTGGATTCTACTGGTTTAATCGAAAGTGGTTTTGATGAATTAACCGGTCTTACTAGCGGTCGAATCGTCGAAATTATCTCAAATTCGACTCATGTTTGGGTGTCGACAAGTCTTAGTTCCAATTCATTTTACGGCTCGTCGATCCTTCAAGGCGAATTGACCAGCAACGGTTCCGTTCGCTGGGAATTCGGCTATAATTTTCAATCAGACATTGTCAATGATCTAACTTTGGACGGCGATGTACTGTGGGTCACTACAGCAGGTCAGGGATTGAAAAAGATCGATTTATTACAACGGACAAGAAGCAATACTCCAATCCCTTTACACAATCAAATGGATGGAACAGTCCTTCTTGACGATGGCACGATGTATGTCGGATTGATGGGCTACGATGGCTCTGCAGCCGGTTTTCAGATATTCAATACTAATACCGGCAATTGGGGTCACGGAAGCCTAATCGCTGGTTTGCCGAGTAATATCGTTCGGGATTTCATGGAAAGTGGTGACCATATTTTCGTCGCTACTCACGGTGGAATCGGACTTTACAATACGACTCGTAATGATTGGGACGATCCGATCACAACGATCGATGGTTTGCCTAGTCCTATTATTGAACATCTGATGTATGTATCAGATCCGAATGCGGGTAATATTACGAATACGTTTGGATTATACGATAAAATCCTGGCCGGTGGATTGGCTGGTTTGACCGTGTTTAATTCGAGTAATCTATCTATCATCGAAACCATCGGGTTCGATGATGGATTAGCAGGAGACAAAGTTTCAGGATTGGCTTTTGCCGATTCAGTCACCCGCGAAGTCGTTAGTAATTCTTCGACAGTTACACTCTATCACGATGCTTCGATTTTCATTTCTCACAACGGTCAAGGCTCGACTCGACCCGGGGTAGTCGCCTGGGATATTGTCACGGACCATGTAAATGGAAGCTACCAAATCGATATGATTCCAAGTAATGACGTTCGAGCTATCGCAACTGACGATTGGGGGGTTCACATCGCTACCGACACTGAACCAGTCGTTCATTGGAACTCAACTATGATGAAAATGGAGACCGGTGTCGGTGCGAATTCACTTCTATCATGGCCACCGTTTGAGATGGTCTCAAACGGTAATGAATTGGTCTTGATTAGTCCACGTGGAATCGATGTATTGCGAGTTGGAGGGGATCATGGCACGGTAGATTCGTTGGTTATGACGGGGCTCGCTGGTGCAACTATCGATTACACTGGATTGTATGTAGTCGGTGAAGATGGATTGCATCATTTCAATCCTGTTGTAACTTTGAATGAACAACCTCGTGAAAATCAGCGAAGAGCAGAACCGCTTACCGCCCTCTTCGCTGGACAGACTTGGGACATTACTAACAGAACTCATCCCGGTATGACAACAACTCTAGTGGATGATTCGAATCCGATTACAATTTTTTCTGATGTCACCTCTTCTCCCACTGGCGCTTTGCCAATGCATTTTGCTGCGCTAACTTTGGCGAGCCCATCATCTGGAGCATATGTCTGGGCTCGCTCGAATATCCTCAATTATACAGGTTCTTGGGATTTAGCAGCTCGTGATCATGCGATTGAGGCAGGATTCCAGAATGCGATATCGAATATTGGTCCAGGCTCAACAAATGTCGAATTACATGTTCAATTACAGTCTCCTGCTGATGGTCAAATTCGCGTTCGAGTAACATATGATTGGGAGCGAATTGAAGTGCCTACAAGTATCACATCACTTGTAAATCGACCGAATGATGGTGGCGGAGTTCTTGAAGCCTCTTGGTTACCATCAGAAGATGCTGCGTGGCATTCTTATCGACTATACGTTTGGGATTCGACAGCAGAACCGGATTGGGAGCCGAGCAAATCCGACCTAGCAAACTTTGGTGGCTTCCTGACAATTCCTTATTGGTCCCAAACAACCACGATGATTACTGAAGCTGATCAAGGGGGCCTCATTGTTCCACTCGTGGATGGTAATAAATATCGAGTTGCGATAGTCATTGAATATCCCGATGGATCGATCGGTGAGCCGATGAGTTGGGTAGATAATGCGACGCCGACTGACGAAATTCCAGCACCTCCTGCTTGGATTTATGCAGAACCAATTTCAGGTGGCACAGCTGGAACAATATTCGCCGAATGGACGCCGTGCACCGAACTCGACCGAAGTAAAACTCGACTTTGGGCGGTCGAGCACGAAATTACTAACGCAATCGCATTGAATGGAGAAATTGATTATCCCTTCAGTTCAGGTAATACAACCGTAATACAACTCAATCCAGGAATACCGTATTGGTTTGCTACAGTTTGTGTTGATGAAGCCGGACAATCGGACCCGGCTAATGCGACCGTTATCGGGCCAATTGTTACCGCTGGCGGGCTGAATGATGGTATTCCACCAGAAAAAATAGAAGACACAATCGCAATCGATGTACCGGATGATGAAGGTGGAATCATCGAAGTTAACTGGACTCCAAATGATGAGGAAGATTGTGCCTATCATACAATTTACATGGTTCCTGCAACAAGTTGGCAACCGCCGAACACAGTCGACGGTTGGCCAGCAGCAGCTTACACTGGAGATTGTACGACCAATTCAACCTTGATTTCATCAATTGGAGAACTATCCTTGGTCGACGACAGCTCTTATTGGGTTGGCATCGTAGCAAGCGATGATTGGGGCAATCAAAATCTCAACGATGTTCTCGTCGTAGAGGTAACTCCACAATCGAATTTGACGGGTGCAGGTATTCCACCAGAGCGTGTTGCGGGATTGAATGCCTGGGATCATCCCGATGATGATGGTACGGCAGTTGATATTATCTGGAATCGCTCACTAGAGAAGGATTTCAGTTTTTACACGATTTGGATTTCTGAATATCCACTCAACGATTTGGTCGAACTTTGGGAATTATGCGAAGATGACCCTGTTGACTGCGGATTGATTACGATTGATCAGCGTCAAATTGGTGGTGCTTTCCAACTCGAAATAACCCTGACAACAGCACTTTATGGTAACCGGGTCGATAATCTAGTTTCACAATCTATTGAATCAGGTATTCCACTATATCTGACTGTGACAACTCATGACATTAGTGGTAATGTTCACCTCGATGAAATGCAGGATAACATGGTCTTGGTCACACCGTTGGATAACCGTGGTGATATCCATCCGCCTGTGCGTCTGGTTGCCCCTCATTTGACTGATCGCGCACCAGACGATGGCGACGGCATGTTAGTCACTTTCCAAGAAAGTGAGGATTCTGACGTCGCCGAATATTGGATTTATGCTGATGTTGTACCGTTTACTAGCATTGGAATGCGAGAACCGGCGATGATAGTTACTCGAGATGTGCAAATACCTGTATTATTGGAGCAACTTTCCGATGGACGCGCCCTTGCACCGAGCATTATGACATGGGCTTCTGTCGTCGCAGTCGATTCATCGGGCAATTATTGGGACGATGGTCTGAAAACAACTTCGATTGCACTTATTGATGAGAATAGTTTGGATCCAGGTTTGCATATTCCTGAGGTTAGTGGTCTTCGAGCATATTGGAATCCGAGTGGTGACCGAATTGAGATTCAATGGGATGATATGCAGAGCCCTGTTATCGAATCGTACATAATTTTCGTTTCAGCTGAACCATTTGAAGATACAAGGGATATTAATTCTCCAAAATCTGGAAATGAATGGCAAGTCGTGGAGAATTATTACACTCTCTTCTTAGTAGGTGAAAATTCAGGAATTGTAGAAAATTGGCCAGTTTTGAATGAAATTTCATATTATATCGCAGTAGTAGGATTCGATGGCGAAGTCCATCGATTAGCGGTTGACCCGTTAGAGGTTCGACCATTTTCCGAGTCAGCATTTGGTAGTGAGAATCCTGGTGATGACGGTTTGGGGTTATCGTGGGTCGACCAATTAATCGGCGGTGATATGAATATGATTATTGCAGTTGTTTCAGCTATTATGATTCTAATCGGTGCAATTCTAATCATCAAGCCGAAGGAGCAAGCAGCCCCTGAGCCTTGGGAAATGGGTGCCTTAGAGGTGGAACTCGAAGAGGAAATGAATCGGCGAGATGCAGGTTTGGATGAAGACGATTCGTTTGATGAACCGATTGGATTTGACGCTAGTGATCAAGAAATTAGCAATGTAGCAGAAATTGACCGGGGTGATGCTGCAGAAGTGGGAGAAATCAACCAAGAAACTCTTGGTGCACAGCCAATTGAATTTGGCGATGATCCAACTCCTTCTGCCTCTTTCGACGTGACCGACGAGTTGCTCGGCGACGATGATGAGATTGATTTGGATGATTTGGCGGACATGGCTGATGATTTTGATTTGGATGATGTAACTGACGATTTAGACGATAAAGATGAAGATGTTGACACCTCTTTCCTCGACGATTTATTGTGATATTCGATAGCAGAATTTGAAGTCTTGTGGCTCAAGCGAAGCATATGGTGAACCTCGGAGACCCCCAATCCGCGGTTTGGTCAGCAACTGGCTGGGATGGCAAGAAATCTCTAATGTCTGCTGACATGCATTTCGCAAGAATCCGTCGACATTCTACTGTTCTTGGAATTGAAGTACCTGAAGATCTTCCAGAAAGGGTTTTTGATTTACTTGAAGATATTGAGCACCCCGGGGCTCCTAATGATAGCCCCGGACAAGCCCCATTTCTGTTAGTGATGGGTGTCAGGTCAGATGGAGAGGTATTCATCGATCCCCTTACTATCCAGCAGTGGCCAAATAGACCACTATCTGCAATCTCCTTAGAGGCCCCCACATGGAATCAACCAGTTAGGGGTACCAAGCATGGAGACTGGAGGCCACATAGGGAAGCTAGGAATTTGGCAATCGAGAATGGAGCCGACATCGGTCTTCTCTTCGAAGACAGTATTCTGATTGATGGAGATCGCTGTGCCCCTCTATTACTGGATCATGATGGAGTTGCCTATCACCCAAATCACAGTGATGGAGCATTGGATTCAGTCACTATCCAGCAAATAAAACCAGCTCTTGAGTCTGCAGGCATTCCTGTTAGGTCCGCCAAACTAACACTTGGAATGATTCTAAGAGCCTCTGAGATGATTGTGCTCGGAAGTGGTATGGGTGTTCAAGCCTTGGCGAGCATCGATGGTAGGCAGATTGGTCGGCCGCAAGGAAGGCTCTTTCAAGCTGCACGAGATTCATGGCTTGTGCGATTAGACAGTGCATGGAAGTCGATTGAAGATTTGGAGTGAGTGAATGGTTAGAATTGTTGAGTCAGAATTTCCTTGCTCACAAGTAGACCCCCTCATCGGTATTCTTGCTGGTTCGCGTATAGGTGAATTACCTAATCAAGATGAATTGTTACTTCACTCTGGTGGCCCGATTACCGACCTTTCTCAGCGGTCATTCTTACCTTCTTTAGATAGCATTCGTATTTTGTTTTTCGAGCCGCAGTCTGATGATTTCTCCTCAAATAGCTCGACTCCTGAATCAACTCGTTCAGCACTATCCGGTGAAATTTCACTCACCCCTGCTCCACCATTGGTTATGCTAGTTCAAGAATGGCGAGGTGGACGTTGGAATAGTATTGATGAATTACATCCGAAGACATTGGCAGCGGCTCTTGAAGCCACTCAAAAATGGGAAATTATACCCACTAACTTCGATGAGAAAATGCCGATTGTTCCCGGAGGTTTTGCAGGAATATTAGGTTATGATTTAAGTCGATGGTCAGTAGAAGTAGAATTGGAAAACACTCCCAAAGATGGAGAACTACTGGGAGTTTTATGGCGATGTGATGCTTGGTGGGTACATGAGCGTGAGGAAGAAAAGCTTCGTTTACTCTCGCTCGAAAATCATCCTTGGGCTTCGATAAACGAAGCCCCCGAAATCATCAAACCAAATGTGTCAAAACTTTCTTATTCTCTTGTTCCCAATTCTGAAACGGATGCTTCACATGCCCAAAAGGTCGAAAAAATTCGTGATGGGATACGCCGCGGCCATTTTTATCAAGTCAATTATGGACGCCGGTGGACAAGTAAAATGGTCGACCACCCCTGGGATGCTTACCTTCGATTGAATGAATCGAATCCAGCACCATTTTCATCATGGCTTCATCTCGATGATCATGGTTGGTCGGTGGCTTCTGCAAGTCCTGAAAGATTACTGAAATTACAGCAAAACACACTCTCAACTCGACCCATAAAAGGTACGCGAGCAAGAGGGTCGAGCTGCGCCGAAGATGAGAGATTGCGACTCGAAATGGTATCATCTGAGAAAGAAATTGCCGAGCACCTCATGCTCGTCGATCTTGAGAGGCACGATTTGGGGAGAGTTTGCAAAACCGGTTCGGTGTATTGGTCTGATTGGCGTATCGAGGCCTTACCCACTGTTCAACACCTTGTCAGTGGGGTGAGTGGAGAACTTCTTCCAAACGTCTCCTTCGGTGCTGCTCTATCTGCTCTTTTTCCGGGTGGCTCAATTACAGGTTGCCCGAAAACGGTTACGCTGGCCGCTATCGATGAATTAGAAGGCGCACCGAGGAGTGCATGGACTGGTTCAATTGGGCACATTCATTCTGGTGCTAAAAAATCAGAATTTAATATATTGATTCGAACTTTGGAAGCAAAGAGCGGACCACAAAATTGGTTCGGAACCGTTCAAGCTGGTGGCGGAATCGTCATCGGATCTGCTGCCAGCGCTGAAGTCGAAGAAGCTCGATGGAAAGCAGCGGCGGTCACTGAAGCAGTTTGGGGATTTCGAACAGGATTTTCTGCTGAAGAATTACCCGAGCGCGAACTTGGTATGCTCGAAGTCCCAAACATTGCAGGCACGCTCGGGCGTCTTTCTCCAGGAAAAATTAGTAGATTTTCTAAACGAGAAAACAAGCGAGTATTATTGATCGATAATTTGGATTCTTTTACTGAAAATATTGCCGATGCTTTTGCACGGATTGGCGCTGAGGTGAGAATTGTTGCTGGGCGGGGCGAAAACTTGGTGAATGTATCAGGACAGATTGACGATTTGATAGAAGGATTTCAGCCTACACATATCGTCCTTGGGCCGGGTCCTTCCCGACCTGAAGTGTCTAAAATTACCATGGAAATCGCTAACCGAGCTATCGGTGGAAGACTTATCCTCAATGATTCCCACATCCCTTTGCTCGGTTGGTGTCTCGGACATCAAGCGCTTGGTAGAGCGGTCGGTTGGGATTTGGTTGAATCTCCGCTCGGTGCAATTCACGGCGTCCCATCAAAAATATACCATGACTCCGGAGAAATTTTCAGCGGAATTGATAACCCCATGATCCAAATGAGATACAATTCTCTTGTCCTTAAGCCGTCCAATTCCAAACTCCAACCGACGGCTTGGGACAAAACAAAAACACTGGTAATGGGGTTACGACACGATTCTTTACCGATTCATGGAGTTCAATTCCATCCTGAATCGGTCGGAAGTCCAGATGGTGTCAAAATCATCTCGGCTTTTATCGACCTCGAGCCGATACACACCACACAGTCGGAGCAGGTTCGACAAAGTCGGCGACCGCAGTCTTGAATTAGCAACTACAAGTGGCGGGGGATGAAGCAACATGCCGACATGCAGGATGTGCAGAAGCAACTACCCGCGAAGTCAGTTCGTCAGTGGAAACGGGCCGCGCTATCAGGTCTGTGTTCGCTGTGCTCTCGATCATGATCTCGCAACTCCTGAAGATGTCCCTCAACTCTACTCTGACGAACTTGTCAAACAACGTTTCACCCTTTTCGGACGACGATACCGTCCTTGGATTGCAGTTCTTTCAGGCTGGGTCCTCTACAACTCATTCGGACGAGGAATTGAACTTTGGTCCAACCTATTCCTCGCCACCCTCATTGTTGGAACATTAGCAACTCCTGTCTTACATTATCTTGGAACTGCACGTTTTGGTGCTGAATTATCTAAGTTAACACCATAAAACCCTCAGATTCATCATCTGCAACCTTTGAAATAGGGTATATCTACCTGTGAAAACTAGAGGGAGCAGTGGGTTCCCTAAGAACGACCGCGAGACTGGATGATAAAAATAGGAGGAGCAATTCAAGGTAATGACTATTCCAAATTACTAAATTCGGCCGCAGTATGTCGTTTTTATCGATGGAATCACTATCTTTGCTCCTGTTAATTATCACATCCGAATCCTCCCGATTTGAATGGTTCACGAAAGAACTAGCGTGAGCATTCGAGCGGAAAGAGAGAACAGCGGGTTTTCTACAACTATAATTTTTGGAAGTGAAAAAAAATGAAGAAAATAAAGAATATGAAGAATACGAGTATGTTGATTGCACTACTCCTTGTGCTAATGGCAGGTTCGGCTGGCGTCCAAGCTACCGGATCTGATCCTAACGATCCTAATGACGGCGGTGCCGACTGGGATGGCGATGGATTAACCAATGCTGAGGAGCAAGCTGCAGGCACAGATATGAACAACCCAGATACTGACAACGATGGATTGCCAGACGGTTGGGAAGTAGCTTACGGGCTAAATCCTAACTCGGCTAGCGATGCGAACGCGGATCCGGATGGCGACGGCCTAACTAACTCTGAGGAGTACGCAGCGGGAACAAACCCGAACAGTGCGGACACCGACGGAGATGGTACAGCTGACGGCAGCGACCCGTTCCCTAACGATCCTAACGACGGTTCGTCATCGGATTCCGATGGCGATGGTATCCCAGATGCATATGATCCCGACTTTGAAGGAAACGACGAAGGCGACGGCGACGGCGGAACTAACGGCGGCGGCGAAGGTGAAAATGGAGAGGGAGAAGGTCAAGGACAAGGTCAAGGTCAAGGTCAAGGACAAGGTCAAGGCCAAGGTCAAGGCCAAGGTCAAGGTCAAGGTCAAGGTCAAGGTCAAGGTCAAGGTCAAGGTCAAGGTCAAGGACAAGGTCAAGGACAAGGTCAAGGCCAAGGCC
>CAWVXH010000008.1:0-43500 GCA_963934165.1 uncultured Candidatus Poseidoniales archaeon | reverse complement strand
ATAATGATTGGTGGATTGGCCGTTGGTGGGATTATATCATGTATCTTGGATTCCCGCTAATGTTCGGTGTTTTGATGTTGTCATATTTCAGTGACTTAATATTCAATGCAGAACACAATCCTTGGAACCCAACAAATCCTGATGGGGTTATGATTATTCTTTTATTTTGGGGGGTTACAGCTGTTTTATTCATTAGTATGAACAAATATATCTTGATTAATCGTGTAACCTCTAGAAATGGCTCATTCTGGCCCGGTAATTGGGAATTAGAACCACGCCCACTTTACAGAAATGTTCCTGAAGGTGCGGAAGTATCGATTGAGGAATTACCCGGTGGAATTGATCCGTTCATAGTAGAAGCAGGAGAAACTCTTCCTGAAACATTCGTAAATGAGTATGGTGAAACAAAAACTCACACGCTTCATACGCAATAGTTGTAAAACTCGTGAACAAAATGTCTAAACTCGTAAGTGACGAATATCCTTGGTCCAAGTTACTACGAGAGTATGCTATGTATTGTTTCGTTGGAATATTTAATGTTACAGTTTTCTTTCTAATTTACAGTTATCTGTACAAGATGAATCTTAGTGAAAGTTATCCTTCTGGTTCAGCATGGGCGCCAGCCTTTTTTTTAAGTACTTGGCAATCACATTTCACTCACAAATTATTTACTTTTGAATCAACTTCTAACTACAAAAAAAGCTTGATGACAATGTTCTGGATATACTCGATAGCATTGATTATTACAACCGCCTCACAATCATATTTTGCTGACACGTTAGGTTATCATCACTACTATGTCTGGGCAGCCGATACAACCGCTTTAGGATTCATTTCTTTCTTGGCACTACGAATCTATGCTTTCCCTCTTTCCGATGGTAGAATAACACGCCAAGAACGGCTTGAAAACTTCAAAGAACGCCGTAGGGCTTGAAGTGGGTTTGTTCGTGGGAGTACTGTGACTCAAGGCGTTCGTGGCACGCGTGACTTCTATCCAGAAGACATGCGCATGCGAAATTGGCTGTTTGACCACTTCACCGATGCGGCGCGTCTGCACGGTTTTGAGGAATATGACGCACCGGTACTCGAGAGTGAAGAACTTTACACGAGAAAAGCCGGAGAAGAGATCACTCAACAATTGTACAATTTCGAAGATAAGGGCGAGCGAGCGGTCACTTTGCGGCCAGAGATGACACCGTCGCTGGCTCGAATGGTGATGGCGCGGGCGGGTGCATTACCAATGCCAATCAAGTGGTTTTCAATCCCACAATGTTGGCGATACGAGCGAACTCAACGTGGGCGAGGTCGTGAGCATTACCAATGGAATGTCGACATTTGGGGAACCGAATCTATTGAGGCCGATGTTGAATTACTTTCTGTTTTGGTAAATTTCTTCGATGCGGTCGGGCTGACTCCAGATGATTTAGCCATCAAATTGAGCAGCCGAAAAGTCCTCGAAGAAGTTCTTGGATCTCTGGGGATTTCTGGAGAAAATTTTGCTCCTACTTGTATTGTAATCGATAAAATGGATAAATTGCCAGCAGATGTAATCGCTGAACAATTGACCGAACTTGGACTTAGTTCTGAAGCGATTTCGACAATTCAATCAACACTAACAATTTCAAATTTTGATGAATTGAGAAATGCTCTTGGAGAGGAAAGTGCGGCGATTGCCGAACTCGCCTCCCTATTCGCAGCAGCCGCGGATTATGGCATATCTGATTGGATTGAATTCGATGCTTCAATAGTTCGCGGACTCGCATATTATACTGGCATGGTTTTCGAAGTTCGCGACCGTGCTGGAGAATTACGAGCGATTTGTGGTGGCGGTCGCTATGACAAACTTCTCTCAACTTTAGGTGGCAAGGATCTACCAGCAACCGGATTTGGTTTCGGAGATATGGTGATTATGGAATTACTCACCGAGAAAGGATTACTTCCAGAACTCGTCAGCGGAAATGACGATATCGTTCTTGCTCATTCTACTGAACTTCGTGGTGCAGCGATGTCTGTTGCTTCAGCGCTGCGCGCTAATGGGCGTTCAGTTGACTTAATTCTTGAACAAAAGAAGATGAAATGGGCGTTCAAGCACGCAGAAAGAACTGGAGCTGAACGATTAGTTTTGGTTATGCCTAACGAATGGGAAGAAGGTAAGGTCCGAATCAAGAATTTATTCACCGGCGAAGAAACTGATGTAGATATCGATTCCCTTTGATATTTGAAAAATGAAAGTCGGTGCTTCGATGTCAAAAATAAACCTTCATCCAGATGATAAAGTTTTAACATTATTTGAAGTAATGAAAAAAATGATGATGGTAACAGCAGTTCTTTCTTGTTTTCTCGTTTTCTTTTTTATTCCAATGGCTACAGGGACGTTTGAGGGTACCTCATGTACTGGTGGTGGTGAATTCGGCGATGGGCAAGACTGCGTAGATGCTTCTGATGACCCTGATACTAAAATTATAGGCATTGGTGGAAGCGGTTGTTTTTTACTCATTTTGTTAGCCTTGTGGTCTCGAGTATTTAGGGTAATAATAGGTCAAGGTCAAATTGTTATTAGTCCTGATAACGAAATGATACTTAGAACATCTAAACCTATAAAATCACATTTCAAACCTTCTGGGTCAAGTTTTACACCTCTTACCCAAGTAGCCAAAGACGATTCAGATAATGATGAAGATATTGAAGTTGAAGAATCTTCAGATTGGTGGATGAGCAATGAAGAAGATTAGTCTTCGCGAGAGAATCTGCTAGTACCAACTGCAGCGAGTGCCAGTGCCCCAATTCCAGCGAGTAGGCCGAATCCTGGAAGAGCATCCTTGGCAATGTCAATCGCTCCACCATCTCCACCACCGCCTCCATGGACGGTTGCGTTGACGACAGGGAAGTTTGCTTCAACGGTCAAATTTTCTTCATTGTTAGAATAGTACATCCGGAAATAAGCAGAACAATCGAAAATAATACAGGTAATATCATTGTATCCTGGGGCAGAATATTTGATATTGATTTCTGGCTCATCAATGCTTTTATTCCATCTTTCCATCGTTTCATTGACCGGAATATCCCAGCGGACGGACTCATCACTTCCAGAGTTCACGCTTTCGACAGGGACAATCAATTGTGAAACTGCCTGTGAGCCCTTGCTTAGTGTTATTGTTAAATTGGTACAATCTTGACTGTCAGTACAATCATTTGAGTCAATATTGAAAACAAATTCTAACATAATCGTGCCATTTGGGTTAAGAAGCATATCTTGCTTGAAATTATCTGAAATTCTACAAGTATAATCGATTTCAATTTGCTGGCCTTGGCTGAAATCTTGCTGCCCATAGCCTTCAACTGCAGATCCAGATGAATCATTTCCATCAAAGTGAGTAAAGCAATTTGAGAGGTCACTAGATCCCCAAAAATGCATGTGTGGATTATCTACAGATGGCTGCTTGGGGTCTTGAGCTGCTTCTTGAGCACTAGCTGGCGCACCGATTGATCCGATGAGAAGGAGTAGAACAAGTGCTGCTGATTGCACTCTAAGCGTGTCGGTCATGAAGCAGGGTCAATACTTGCCTCGTTTGATACTTGCGATGTTCTGAACGACGTTTAGTCAAATCTTTGTAGTCCACCAGATGTTGGGTTTTTGCCTTTTCTCGCAATATTTAGGGCTTCTCCGAGCATATCTGCGCTCATCATTTCAGCTTCAAGACGTTTATTCGCCACTCCAGTAATTATCGACATCACTTTGATGGTATCACCAAAGGCGGGGTCTTGTCTAGCTCCGAAGATTACATTCGCATTCGGAGAGAGTCTTGAAGTCATTAACTCACACACTTGGTTCGCTTGCTCTAATGTCATGTACGGCCCTCCTGTTACGTGGATTAGCGCACCTGTTGCACCGTCGATTTCGATGTCTAATAGAGGGTGGTTGAGTGATTCGTGAACAACTTCTTCTGGACCTTGATCCGATTCTCCGTATAGCATCATAGTGACGCCGCCGCCTTTCATTATCGAGCGAACGTCAGCAAAGTCAAGATTGATTAAACTCGGCAAAGTGATTGTTTCGACGACTCCTTTGACGATTTCTGCGATGAGTTGATCCATTATGCTGAATGCTTCTTCTAATGGTAAATTTGGAACAAAATGGAGGAGTCGATTATTGTCGAGGACGAGGACTGCATCTGCTGCTGTTCGCAGCAGGTCGAGTCCTTCGAGCGCGCGTTGCATTCTCTGACGGCGTTCGACAGTGAATGGTGTTGTGACTACGGCGACAACAAGCGCGCCGGACCGCTTTGCTTCTTCCGCAACAATCGGTGCGATTCCAGTTCCAGTCCCGCCTCCTAATCCAGCGGTAACGAAGACTAAATCAGCACCGCTGACAATTTTTGAGATTACATCTCGACCGGCTTCTGCACAACGACGACCCAATATTGGGTCGCCACCAGCGCCTAATCCGCGTGTAATATGACGACCGACGAGTAATTTTTGCATCGCACGCGTATGGTCGAGATGCTGTTTGTCGGTGTTAATTGCAACAGTTATTGCTCCCTCAACACCGATGTGAGTAATCCGATTCATTGTATTATTTCCAGATCCTCCACAGCCGCATACAAGGATGCGTGGATCGGGAGGGCCGAAGGACTCTAACTCATCATCTGTGAGAGTAGTGGGAATACGTCCGAGGGTAGAAGCGGCTTCTGTTCCGAGAGGCGTCCCTACCATAATCAATCACTCCGTGCATCCCCAGCATTACTGCCTTACATTGTCGAGTGCCTTTCTTGGCATTATTAACCGTTGAGGGAAGGGGTGGGGGCTGAAAGCCGATTATCATGGTTGATTATCGGTGGCGAGATGAGTATAATATGGTAAATTGCGATGAAATTTGATGCGATTTTTCCCGACTTGCCACCGCAAAATGAGATAAAGAGAAGTTCGCTCGACCGACTCGCACCGCGCTTAGCTCAGTTGGCTAGAGCACCTGACTGTAGACTGAAAACACATGGTTGTAGGCAGCCATCAGGGGGTCCCCGGTTCAAGTCCGGGAGCGCGGACCAACAATTACAATCAATTTCAGTTGGTTCGTGCTTCTGAATAATTGTAAAAAAGTCATAATTCAGTAAAAAAATGCGGATTCAAATCTATCTGAGCATTTTTTCGAACCCTATGGGTTTGGTGTCTAAGATATAGACTCATAAAGGGGTGGCAAGTCGGCGAGCCGCTACGAGGGAAGATTATGGGTGTAACACAGTATGTTCGTGACGCTTGGAAGAATCCAAAGGCGACTATGGAATCCCGTCATCGAGTCGCTCGAATGGCGGATTGGAGAAATGATCCAGTCTCCCAGCGAATCGATAAACCAACTCGTATTGACGCAGCACGACGAGTCGGTTACCGAGCAAAACAAGGTGTCGTCGTAGTACGAACCCGCGTTCGCCGTGGAGGACTTCGCAAGGGTAAGGTCCACATGAAGCGAAAGCCAAGTAAGGCTGGTATCACCAAGATTACTATGGCAAAGTCAATCCAGAGAATCGCAGAAGAGCGCGTTTCACGCCGATATCCAAATCTCGAAGTTCTGAACTCATACTGGGTTGGAGAAGATGGAAAAAACAAATTCTTCGAAGTAATTCTACTCGACCCAAACCATCCTGCCATCAAGGCAGACAAACAATACAAGTGGGTTGCAGAAGGAAACAGCCACACAGGCCGTGCTTTCCGTGGAAAGACCAGTGCTGGAAAGCGTGGTCGCGGTTTGATGAACAAGGGTAAGGGAGCAGAGAAGTTGCGACCATCCTTGAAGGCAAACAAGAATCGAGGAAAGTAAACATCCTCTTAGGCAAACATCGGGCACCTTCGTTCCCGCAGTGCTCAGTGTAAATCGGCTCATACAACGCTTTAAAAAATCGATATATCTCTAGAATTACAATCAATAAAAATTGGTTTCGAGATGGATCAAGTGGTTCGAAATCACATACGCAAAAGTAAAACGAGTCCGAAGATTCATTGCATCGATGCATTTCCTATCGTTTGATGGCAGAGTGTGCGGTCAGTGAAATTCGAGGTCTGCCGGTTATTTTACCGGATGGGAGACTACTTGGTACAGTTCACGACACAGTTCTTGAAACCGATAATTGGTCAACATCTCACATATTTGTTTCCGACCCTTCAGCAGATTTGGTAGAGGGTCGGATTCATGTTGCTATACCATGGAATTGGGTTCGCTCGATTGGAGATGTAGTGATTTTACGATGGTTCCCCCCAACTCCAATCCCAAAAAAGCCTTGAAATATATTGATGCAAGAACAAACATTGCCACGATACGATTCAAAAGTAATGTGTTTACGCTACAGCAATGCGAAGTGTCTCGACCACTATTTTCATTGTGATAATTATCGCCAGTGCAGCACCTTTGGTCACAGCTGATGCGAAAGGTACAATTTTTTGTACAAATGCTGATTTAGATATGATGCCGGCGAATTGGGAAATCACCGATCAATCGTGTGTAAGAATACATTTGGGCGAATTAAATCCAGGAACGACTTTGTCGATGGATATCGCAACCGATTCTGCCATCGATATTCTTCTATTCACATCCAATGCGATAAATGCTTATCAAAATGAGCAGAATTATCGTAGTGAAACGATTTGGGAATCGGAATCGGTGTTCGAATTATTCAGTGGAGAAGGTGTCTGGCATTGGACTGTCCCCAATGATCGGCCGATGACTCACTGGTACCTCTTCCTCGATAACCTCGCTCACCCTCAGGATGGTGGAGAAGGAGGTCAAGGTGGCTCGGCCTCGAATGTTACAATGGACATTTCCGAAGTTGCTTCTCCTGCTTTTCCGATAGTTGATACGATTGTTAGATTGGATATTAACGACCACGAGTTTGTGGCAGGTCCTTTCATGCTCGATGCTGGTACCCAGATTTCTATACAGGCAGAAACGATGGAGGGTGCCCCCGATATTTTCCTGATGACTGAAACTCAAATGCAAGCTTACGAGCAAGCTGCCAGTGAAGGTGGTACGGCCGCCTCTCGCATAAATCCGGCCGACCTTTTGGCGGTTACTTCGTCAGGTAGTACGGTTTGGACTGTTTCGAATCAATATGAAGGCGTTGCTTTGTATCTGCTCGCAGATAACCGCGCAGGTGGTGGTGGTGCAGGGACAAATGTTGTCGCCTCGACAATTATTTCTTCCCTAACTCCAATCCTTGATCCAATTCTTTCCGATGCTGCCTCCCTCGATATTGTCGATGTTGGGACTTTGGTGGTGCTCGATGCTGGTTCGACCCCAAACTTTTCTAACCAAATCCTTCGATTTGGTTGGGACACTAATGCCGATGGTATCGATGATACGGTTGGCTCGATGGTCAATGTTAGCTGGCCGGAACCCACCAATATCTCAATTCGCTTAACGGCGGTTTCAACCGATCTTCGAAGTGCTAGTATCTACAAGGAAATCGAAGTAAAGGACATCTCCGCCCCCTTGGCTAATATCGATGTCAACGCAGAGATTCGTCGCTCATTTGGGGAAACTCTTGTTTTGAGTGGTGATTTTTCTGATAATTGGGGGGTTGCAAAAGTTGAGTGGCTAGTAGATGGAGAAATCATCGAATCTTACGAATCGGACTTTTCGAATGCAGACAGATTCACTCATATTTTCGATGCTTCTTATGGTGCTGGAAACCATGATATCATACTACGTGTTACCGACTTATCCGGCATGGTTACCGTGGATAATGCCCCCTTGGATCTCTACGATTCAACTCCACCTGTGATTTCCCAAACTCAAGTTACTACGTTGAAACTAATAGCAGGCCAGAGCCATGACTTTTCAGTAAATGTTTCAGATGAAGAATCTGGAAATTTAATTTATGCTTGGGATTTTGATGAAGATGGAATTTCAGATGGAACCGGGTCTTCGATAATCCACTCTTTCGATACCAAAGGTAGTGCGTGGGTCAGATGTATAATCACTAATGATGCAGGACTTGAAACTCAAGTTGATATCCAAATTCAGGTTATCTCAGAAGGTGGGGAAACTAGTTCGATGAGTATTGTAATGATCGTGGGAATTACCACTGGGGCCATAGGCTTTCTCGCTCTGATGGGCTTCACGATTTGGCGTACATTAGAGAATCGAAGAATTTCGGTTTTACTCGCCGCAGCAGAAGCTGAAGAAACGGCGAGTAAAGAGGTCGTTCAACCTTCAGTCAATGAACAAAAAGCGATGTGGGGGGGAGCGGATTCCACTCAGGCCGATGCCTTCAACACTCAACAATTGCAACCCGGTGGCTTGTCCAGTGGTATGTCTGGGTTGCCAATTCCACCTTCTTCCGGCGAAGCAACTCATGGCGCTCAAACTCCCGTGGCAGAGATGGACCCGGACCTTGCAGAGTTGATTTCCGCCTCACCACCTCCAACCAATGATGCGAAATCTAGCGAAGCAAATAATTTATTGGCGGCCTTCGAAGAAGATGATGCAGTGCCTCGTGAAGAGGTTGAAGTCAATTTCGATGACGATTCCGTTCCACCATCTGAAGGCATTTGGCAACCTCCAGCGAGCGAGGAGTTCGATTTACCTTCACCCCCTGTAGAGGTGGCAGAGGATACAATTCCAATCCCTGTTCCACCTATGGATACAATCGTAGAAAATACAATAGAAAAAGAAACAGAATCTTCACCCTCGATTGAGACAGAAACAACTGATGTTTTAGATGCTGAACAAACACCTGAAACAGAAGATGAAAATCGAACGGTTAGACAATCGTGTTCAAACTGTGAAAAGATATTCGAAGTTGATATGCCAAAAGGAGTAAATGCAGCTCGAACTGCTTGCCCTCACTGCGAATCTGTTGAAACCGTTCGTCTAGAATAAGGCGAAATGAACTTGATGTATCGAATGCTCGTGAAGGGCAATACCCTTTAGCGCACCTCTCAGAGGTGCGGTTATGTCCAATGGTGCAGTTCGGTTAATTTCGAAAGCGCCAGAAGCAATCAATTCGCAAACCATATTGCTTGTTTTGCTATTCTTAGTGCCTATATTTTCACCAATTGCTGCCGTTAATGCTGAAGCACGAATCGAGGCAGATGATTTTGAAATTCTTGACGAACTATCAAATGTTTTAGCGAATCAACAAAATGTCCTCGATTCTAATTCAGTCGACCAGTTAGTAAATCCTCAGCTTGAAAGCGTCAGAAATGGAATCGTTCCAACCGGATCAGCAGATCCACTCTACGGTGTTGAAGAAACGTTGGATCAAGCAAGTTTTGTCGATACAACACCACCCACTACAGTCCATCCAGGTCCGTATGAATTGTTGATAAATCCCGAAAATTCGCCACCAGGGGATGTGACTACCGTTTGGGCAACCTTGTTCAATCTGACCGATTATGTGATTTGGACAAAATATGTAGATCTCGATGGAAATACTCATGAAGAATTTAAAATCGTTTCATTCACTGTTTCCCTCCTCTCTTTATTAAACCCGGAAACAGATTTTCTATTGCAAGCAATCGATATCGATAATGATGGTGATGATGATATTCAAGTCGGATTAAAGGTCAGTTGGGATTTTTCTGATGGGTGGGGTATTGAAGGAGATACTTTGTGGGTCCAACCTGCGATTGATTATACAGTAAAAGTTCTTGACTCCAGTGCGACCGATTCTGACTGGAGTAATATCGATACATTGGAAGTTTCGCTCATGAAGGCTTTCGGTTATTCTGAAGGAATATTGAGCGAAGGCGAAAGTTATGTTTGGGTCGTCGACTCTTCATTTACAACAAAACCTAATAATTTTGCGATTAAAGTAGGTTTTGAGAGAGTATTCTTTGATTTAAGTAATGCAGGAACTAGTTTGGTCACTAGCTTATTTTCCTTACTCACCGGGGGCCTTCTAGATTTATCCGCTGATGAATCAGATATCAGCCTCATTGGTATTTCAGCCCCATATTCAATTCGTGTAATTAATGATGGGCAATCTAATTGCCCATCTAGGTATTTACCAATTGAATTGACAACTTTACCATCGAATGAAATTTCTTGTGGAGTTACAGCTGGCTTAGGCTATGTTCACTTCTCTCCACCTGATATCGAAGGAGACCGAGAGGTTTGGGAAGTTGCCTATATCGAGGTAGCAATACATCCTAACGGAGTTTCTACGACTCTACCAAATGAGGTTGAAATAGTCATTCGTACCGATTCGACCCTCGCTGATGGAACTGGATTAGGTGGTGAGGACGCTCTGACATCAATAGAATATTGGGCAGATCGAAGAGCCGATATTCATGTTCATTTCCACGAAGATAGATCGGGTGGGCCTTCCGAGATGGCCGATGGTTCTCATGGAAATATTACCGATTCTCTCGGGTGGCTACGCGGTATGCCAGCCGGATCATTATCGGCAGAGGAGATAGATAGGATATTTACCATGCTCGGATCTAAATCATCGCCTGAATTGCCCGGGGGACAGCCTGAGCGACTCGGATTGATAGTTGCAATCAAAAATTTCACGAGAGATACCTCTCAAAACGTCGATGACCCAACACTACCTGTAAATCCGGCTTATCCACCAAAATCATTGGTCCTCTTTCGTTCGGTTCAGTCCATACAATCAATCGATTACAATTCTTGGCATAAACGAGGAGGAATTGCTACCGATCATAGTCGACTGCACATTGAAGCGAGTTCAATTCCGACAGCAATCGTCTTATTTGGTTCATTTGAGTTAGGAGATTCTGATAATGCTGATATGGGTTTGGATTCATCCGAAAATTTAGACTTTTTATCAAGAATACTCGACTCTGCAATTTTGAATATTGTTGATCTTTTCCTCGATATAGGCACTGTCTTGAATACTATTCCAGGCGAAGTCGTATCGGTTCTTAGTGGAGGAGTAACTGGTTCGAGTTCTCTAGATGGCAGAAAGGTCAGTTTGTTGATGAGTGATGATTGGACAATAGAAAGACAACCATTAGCGATTGACTTAATCAATGTTGAAATTGGTTCGAGCCCACATCCAATTATCCCAGGTGACCATGTGGTTCTGGCTGAAGATCAGAATTTAGAGAAGGTGATGGGTGAATTCGGTCCTAGAGACCCAATCGTGCCAGTTGCTGCGAGTATACGTTTCAGTGGCCTGATTTCCTTTGTGTTTGACGATAATGATGAGACTGAAAGTCAATTCGTAAACCTTCAGACCGATTCAATTAATCCGCTAACATTTACATTCATCGAACATAGTGGAGAATCCCTTAATGAATCATCTTACCAAAGTCTAACTCTCTCAGATATTCCAAATAATTTAACCGTTATTCTTACTCCTGATTCAATGACTTATAGTGCTAGTTCCGGTATCGAAAAGATAACTTATCTTGGCCTTGATGCTGATCAGCGACAGGGAGCAAACATTCATGATTTACCTGCTGAATTTTCGATGGAATTTGGCGAGCGTACGCGATGGCGTGGGACTTCACCAATATCGACACTCGAAATCCAAGTTAGTAATTCAACAGATCCTATTACTATGATTGGCGACCATTTCTTATTCGATCATGATCCTAACGATGGGACTTCGTCGATTTCCGCGAGATTGACAGGTTTGCAAGAAATAGGTTGGATTGAGCCTGTCGAGCAAGGTGCTAATGGTCCTGCAGGAAGAGGAACGGCATTTATGACTGCAGCCGGAGACCGGCCGCTGAGTATCAATGTCAACCATGCCCCCACTCTCGATTATGCAGGTCTTACTGCACATGCATTAATCGACCCAATGCCATCGACACTATCTGCGCAAATTCCGACCGGTGGTGATGGCGGTTCTCAGATTGATATCCCTGAATTCAATATGTCGAATGGTATGTCGGGAGTTGCCTTTTTCATCGGTGGATTCGCTGATTTAGGCCGATCTGTTAATTCGGTACTTGCTGGGTTCACTAGCGATATTTCGACCGGCTCTGAATCGAATGATGATGCATTTTCCTATGGTATGCATCTGGATGCTGAATCCTCATTCGATATCGTAATTGAGGCAGTACATGGTAATCCTGTAGATGAGGAACCACCTTGGGTACATGGCATATCTTTTCATTCGTCAACGTCGGGAATTTCTGAAGGATTCCACCTCAAAGCATGGTTGCCTGGAATGCCCCCTAAAATTGATATGTCGATAACTCGATCACCTGTACAAGATGGACAAGATTGGGCTTTGCAATTAGGCCTAGATGGTTGGATTCCGGCTCGCCAAGAGTTTATGGTTCACGCCTATGGAATCAATGGCCAGGATTTACTCTTGACCTTACAAGGACTGGACGTTGGTGAATCTACTTCATTATTAGTTGACAGTACCTTTGAAGTTCGTTCGATAGGCGAGATTACTGAAGTTTCAACCTCGACCCAATTTTCACTCAGTGAGAGATTAGATTGGGTTCATGTGATGTTAATAAATCGTGAATCGAAGAGCCGAACCGAGATGTTAATCACAGATATTCCTGAAGCTATTGCTCTTCAAGCTAGCATCGGCGATGCAATCTCTCTCGACATGAGTGTGCCTGATTTGTATCGTAGAGATGGCTCGGCTGTCGGATCCATCATGCTGCAACAGATGCAATGGTTGGATGATTCATGGTGGCCTGCAACGGTTTTCTTAACCGATATCCCTGGCTATATCAATCTGACAACAGAACCCGATTTGAATTTTGATATTACAAAAAATCTAGCGTTTCAAGGAACCCCAGTTCTAGATTTCACCGCTTCTGATAATGGTATGTCCCTCTATATCGAAGCATTTGGTCGAGCGATAAATAGTCGAGGCGATATGGTACTTCTCGCCGAGGGTATGACTGACCGTATGATAATCAAACCAACATCATCCTATGGATTGGCTATTCGCTCTGGAGGTGTTGGTGTTGAGAAACTCTATGTTCGTATGACAGATGTACCAGTTTCACCTCCAATTATCTTGGAAGAGATGGAAGCGATGGGCGAAAATATTCGCAGCGCAACTATTCATGTCAGAGAAATAATCGGCCCGTATAGCGTTATCGAAATCGAAGATGTTGACGGTGGAAGAATCATCGTTTCCGCACGTGCTTCAGCCCACATCGAAGGTTATGATGTCGATTTGCGAGGAGTGATGTTTGATGCTCAAATAACTGGTGGCATACCCACTGGAACTACCCTTGGGGTTAATGGTCTAGCCTCGGATCTTTCCCTGTTGAATTTAATTCCTGGTCTCACTGGTTCGACCCATCATTTAATTGTGCCTGAACCGCTGAGTTCTGGGATTCTTACAATTCTTGCAACGATTTTAGGGGGTGGCTAATTTTGGGGCTATTAGAGAAGGCTCGTGAACAAGATTACGAGGAAACGTTGGATGAAGAAATCGCTCATGATGTACTTGTTCATTTTGAAGAGTCTTTCGATTTTATATCACCTACCAGAGTGATTTTTGCATCTATTGCTGCATTATTAATCCTGACAGCAACTCTGTTCGCACTCGTCTGGATCGTTCCATACGAGCAGGTAAATGTCGACGTGGTTTATCGGCAAGGAGGTCCAGGGCATATCGTATTAGTAGAACTGGATAACCGTGGTTCGAGAATGATTGAAGATATTCATATCGATATCCGCTTCCTCGATTCTGATGGCATTGAAATTGATCGAACTTCATTCGACAAACAACAACTTGCAGCTCACACATCAATTGCAGGAGATGAACTTGAATTATTGATAACCGGAGAATCGGTATGGGAGAATTATTCGATTGAAATTTTGTTAAATTACGGCTATTATGATGGTAATATTGATGTCCGTTGGACTCATCATGTAGGACAATGGACGATGGAAACTTTTAGTGATAATACCGAATTTCATTTCCTTTAATTGACACAATTTTTGAATATTTTTTTTAAACATTTCATGGGTTCATAGAACCCATATACTCAAAGCAGGTCGGAAGTGGCGGTTGATTATGGCGAAGCGTACCGCAACTCTAATTTTAGCAGTGCTCTTAATTCCATATCTTTCTTCTTATGACTTCGTTGAGGAGCATACAGAGTTCGATAACCTTGAATCTTTATCCGAAAGAATCGAGATATCCCCTAATCCTAACAGCATCCTCGATTGGGGTGAGCCAGCAACCACTGAGGGCATAGAAGAGATTCGAGACGAAACCGCAGAATCAACGATTGGAATGTTCACACATTCAGGCCTTATTCCGAATGAATTTTTAAACGGAAATTTAGCAGATTCTAGAATAGATTTAGCCATCGTTATCGTAGATGGTAAAACTGGATTATGGGATGCTCGATTGGAAATTATCGAATCAACAAATGTCGAAATTCGCTCAACCATCCCTCCATCAGGATATCTTGTGCAAGGGACTTTCGACCAACTAAAATTGCTGGATGATGTCGATTCGATCAAATCGGTTCACGAAGTTCCGGCTGGATTATTTGTCCACCCAGTACTTCGAGATGCCCCAGCAGACGAGACTCTAATAGTCGAAATCGTCGGTTGGAAAAACGCAGATTTGATCCGCCAATATCAGACGGAATTATTTGAGGACTCCTTAGAGGATGCAGCGAGTGAATGGCTAGTTGATTATTGGAGTCCTGATATCGGACGAATGTGGGGAGAGATATCGACCGAAAATCTCGGTGAAATAATTACACATCCTTCTATCGCATATATTTCTCCAGTTCCAATTTTGGAATTAATGAATAATAACGCTCGAAATCACATGGGAATAAATTCGGTTGAAAATACATTCATCACCGGTCTGAACGGCTCAGGACAGAAAATCGCAATCGGTGATTCCGGCTTAGATAATGACCACGGTGATTTCAATGGTAGGGTTGCTGGATTAACTTCGGTAACTCCAGGTGATTCCTCGACTGCAGACCCTTCGAATGGACACGGAACTCACGTCGCGTGCACGGTTTTGGGTTCAGGAATGAGAAGTGCTGGTACTTACCAAGGAATTGCGCCAGAGGCGAGTTTGTATTTCCAAGCAATGGAAGATGATGACACCGGAGCCCTTTACTCATATGGAATCAATAGTATGCTGAACTCAGCCTACAATGCTTTTTCAAGAATTCACACAAATAGCTGGGGGGCTCAATCCGGCCACGGCAGTTATTCGACTCAATCCGAAGATGCAGATGACCGAGTTTCAATATGGGATGAATATTGGCAATATGAGGGGATGACAGTTCTCTTTGCTGCTGGAAATGAGCGTAATCAAGGTATTTCACCTCCTGGGACTGCAAAAAATGTGATTACCATCGGTGCTCATGTAAATCGATATGGTGGTGCTCCTGATGACATGTATTGGTGGAGCAGCATAGGTCCTACTGACGATGGTAGAATCAAGCCGGACTTGGTCGCACCTGGAGATTATGTGCGTTCTTGCAGAGCCCAAGAGGCTTCAGATGCTGAAGGTACTTGGAACAATACATGGTATTTGGAATACAGTGGAACATCAATGTCTACTCCAGCCGCTGCTGGTTCAGCAGCATTAGTTCGAGAATATTTGATGGAAATCGCGGGACGCCCTGCTCCACAAGCAGCTCTCATCAAGGCACTGTTAATTCTCGGTGCAATCGATATGGGAACCCGAGATATTCCAAATAATAATGAAGGATGGGGCCGATTAAATTTGGTTAATTCCCTCGTCCCAGATGGTGATGTTGGTATTTTTGTCGATGATCGATCCAGATTATCATCAGGTCAACAATCGGAATATACATTCGATATCACGAGAGTAGGTGAGCCGCTAAAGATAGTTCTTGCATGGTCGGATTATCCAGGTTCTTCCTCTTCAAATTCTCAATTAAGGAATGACCTTGATCTGACAGTAATAAATCCTAACGGTCAAGTATACTATGGAAATAATTTCAACAATGGCCGTTCAGTCGTAGGAGGAAGCAAGGATTCAGTTAACAATGTCGAGGTTGCATTAATCGACAATGCGATGACTGGAGTATGGATTGTTCGAGTGAAGGACTCCTCTCACGGCGGAAGCCGTTTTTATCAACCATATTCAATTGCAGTGCGTGGTGTAAATGTGAATGATTTGAGCCCGGATCCAACATTTATTGCAGATACTTTTGATGTTTCCGTACCAATCCCTCAAATTGGTGAAGAGGTTGGTTTTTCGATTGATATCATCAATCAAGGTGCCGGTTCAATTGCAGAATTGAAGGTTTTAGCATCTGTTAATAGCGTTACTCTAGATATCAAAACACTCAGTATGTCAGCAGGTGAGATCGCTACATTAGAATGGTTATGGACGCCCGATGCAGAAGGCGATAACACCATTCTGATTCATATTGATCCTAATGATGATATCGAAGAATTATCCGAATCAAATAATGCTCATCAGGAACTAATCATCGTCAGCGTCCCTGGCGTTAGAGTGACTAGCGATATGGCGACAATGACGTTGATGGATTCATCGGATAGTTCGACGACTTGGAATTTAATATTGACAAATACCGCTTTGTTTGAGACAAATGCAACGATTGCTGTTTCTGAACCGATTCGGATGCAAGATGGAATTGAATTTGACTGGTTTTCATCGTTTACATCGAATACTTTCAATCTTGAACCAGCAGAATCAACTATTGTTGATTTGATTGTGATCCATCCAGCTCCACCGGAACCGGGGCTATATCGGATGGTAGTAAAAGGAACCGACACAGAAAATGAGATTGAATCAGAGTTGGAAATATTTTTCGACGTGCCTCTGCTATCTCAAGCCGATATCCTCCTCCCTCCAGGCCAAATAATTGTAAATCCTCTCAATGCTTCAACCCTGCAAATTCAGGTAACAAATAATGGAAATGGTGCTCAGACATATGACGTAGAGATGATTTCACCTTCTGGCTGGCATCTCGGTCTCGATTTCCTCGGCGCTTTTGTAGGATCTTCTCACGGTTCCACAGGAACCTTGGCTAGCGGAGAAACCCGGACAATCGATATTACTGTGAATCCACCCGGAGCAATGATTCCTGCGGGTTCAGTGTTCCAAGCAGCGATTCAGGTATCATCGAGAGTTAGTTCAGAATTATGGGTGCTCGACATTCCTTTAACCGTCGCAAATATCGATAAGGTAAGTATTACTCCAATTTCGGGTGGAATCGAGCACCAGGTCGAGCCAAATGATTATCTAAACATTTCAATTTTATTAAATAATCAAGGGAACCGAGAGATGGAATTAACCCCCTATTTAATCTCAATTCCAGGCGGTTGGACTGTTGATGGCGGATTGAATCAATTTGTAGTCCCATCTGGAGAAATCTTTGATTGGCAATTTTCAATTGAAGGCAATGGATTGGCTTCAAGTGGCGAATTGAAAATCAGATTAGCCACCCCTGATGGATTTACCATCGATTGGAGTCGAACCATTGATGTTCGCTCTGGAGCTATTCCACGCCTAGAATTCTATCAGGTTGCATTACCTGATGGGACCAATTCAGATTCACCTCTAGGTGCTGGAGCCCATCCAGTAGGTCCTCCTGGATTTGATTTGGGTTGGATAATCCATAATGATGGTTCGATGACTTGGCGGCCGACGATATCGATGAATTTACCAGATGAATCCTGGGATTATTCCTGCACTGGCCCGACGATGATTTCGGCCGGGGGAAGTGGTAATGTCTGGTGCACTGTGATAATTCCTCTATCAGTTGAGGGCGGTTCCGAACCTAGTATTGATTTAGTGATGGTAGGAAGCGGTATTGAGATTACTGAGACTATATCGCTTCTCGTTGATTCTGTTAACAAAGTAGATTGGACTATAACCGAACAATTCCGATTCCCAGAAGGTTATCAGAATACCTTTTCGGTTGAACTTCAAAACACTGGGAATTCTGACATTTCAGAAATTCTTGATGTCAGTGGTCCAGATGGTTGGGACGTTATTATTCTCGATGGATTAGTCGTCGATTTGCGACCGGGAGAATCCCGCTCGGTTAAGTTAGGATTCACTCCAAATAGTGGAGATGACGGAGATGTCGAAATTTGGCTTAAGGGTGCTTCAGACATAGAAGGAAATTCATTTGTTGTTATGGTTGATGTCTTACCAGCTGCTGATTCTGGAAGCAGTATTTCAGCAGGTCTAACGGCATTAATAGCCATTCTATTATTCGCTATTATTGGTGGTTTAGGAGCCTTGTTTTATGTTCAAAAAGGAGGGGATTTGAAATCGATTATTCCTAACGAAACTATAGAACAAATCTCCAATAAGCTCGGATTCAACGAAGGGTCGGAAGAAAGTAACGGAATTCCTTGCTGGATTTGTAGCCAAGATGTAATTATCGGCGAAACCTGGGCTTGTGGGGAATGTGGGGCTCGCTACCACATGAGTGGACAAGTTTCTGGTTGTGACATCATTGCGAAAGGACATTGTTTGCATTGCGATTCAGAGATTGATCAACTCTTGGAAGCCTGAAATTTCCGCGACCCTAAGGGTCGCGTCACACGAAGCCCTTAGAGGGGCAATAGTCTCCGAGTAAATATGAAGAACGCCACATCAACGCGTTTAGTCTTCATTCTGTTACTCTTTTCTTTTATATCTCCGATGGTTTCAGCATCGTTCGAAGTGGCTATTTCAGCATCTCCAATGGCTCAAGAAGCCGATGCAGATAATCCAGCAGAGTACAGCATCACCGTTTCAAATACTGGTGATGAAGATATGACGGTGAATTTAGGGACTTCGCAAGATCCTTCAAATTGTAATGGCTTTACATCGAATGTCGAACAAGTTAGTGGAACCATCGATGCAGGAACTAGTGAAACCGTAACTCTCACTGTTAACGTAAATGAACAGGCGAATGGAGATTGTGAAACAACGGTCACCGCTACAGCAAATGCTGTTGGAACTCCAGGCCAGCCAAAAACCGCAGATGTCACTGTGACGACAACCGCTGGAGATGGTGGTGGATTGTATGCGGTAAAACTCACTGTCGATGAAGATCGGGTCACATACGATGGCGATTCGAATAAATTTACCTGGGATGTCGATGTCGAAAATACCGGTGAGAATCAAGAGACGATTCAACTTGAGATTAATTCAGATTCAGATTGTGAATCTGATACATTAGATGCGACGGTTGAACCTGCCCAGGTCACATTAGAGTCAGGTGATAGCGAAACTGTTGAAGTCACCGTGGATATTCCAAATGGGCCAGCAACAGAAGCCGGTTCACATTGTTTCATTATCGATGCCACCGTGAGCAATGATCCAAATATCGCAGATTCCGCAGAAGATAATTTGACATTGACTATCATAATTCCTCAAGTGAAAGAATGTGATAGCACTCTGCAATTCACTTCTATGAGTTTAGATCCAGGTGAAGTAGGGCGTAACAGCTTCACTGTGACAAATACTGGTAATACCGATTGGACGGTAAGTGCGAAGGCAACCGCAGACAATTTCGATGTAAGTGATTGGATTTCGGTAGATTTCCCAACTTCTTCTCTTCTTGGTGAGCCAGGCTCAACTTCGGATACTCATACATTTGGTTTTGATGTATCTCCAGATGATTCGGTAGAGGCTGACAGCCAAGTTCCAATCAAAATACAAGGCCGCTCAGGAACAGATATTGGATGCGAAAAAATTCTCCTCCTAACGGTTGGTCAAGTTCATGATGCCAGCCTCTCATTGAGTCAATCTAGCATCTCAAATGTCGAGCCAGGAACGACGAAGAGAGTGATATTAACCGTCGAAAATAATGGTAATGGGATGGAAACTCTTTCTTTGAATTCAGAAGGTGTCCCCGGCGGCTGGCAAGTATCATTCTCACAGCCTTCCGTGACCATTGGTAGTGTGCATTCAGGGAATAATGAGGACACGGTGAGCATCGATGTCAATGTTCCAGCAGATGCAAACGCAGAGGATCAAACTGAGATTACATTTAGCGTTGGAAAGGGCGGCGGCACAACTCCATATGACACCGTTTCATTATCGGTTTCCGTCGCAGCCCGTCATGATATGAGTACATCGATTGTGTCCACTTCTCAAAAAGGAAAATCAGGACAAATCGTTCAATATCCGATCGATATTAGCAATACTGGAAATATCCGAGACACATTCAAATTACAGGCCTGTGATCCTAGCGATCAGACAGGATGCAATCCCCCACTTTGGTATTCATCATTCACTGACGAAGAGGGTAATTCAATTTCACAAATTGTCATTGATCCTGGTCAAACAGAACGCATTTTCTTAGATGTAACTGCCGAGGGAGAAGAGAATGGTGATAGGGCCTCAATCCTTGCAAAAATTGTCATATACGGTACCAGTGAGTCGGCAGATCATACAGTTCAAGTCGAAGTATCAAATTTCAATTATGGGATGAGCATTACTCCTGTAGAACCGGGTGAAGTATCTGGTCAATTACAAGTCAGCCTTCCTCCAGGGGGAGTAGGTTCAGCATCATTTTGGGTTGAAAATACAGGAGATTTCCCAATCGGGGATAATGCAGTGATAACCGTCACTGGCATGGACTCTTCTGTAATCCGAACCGTGCTAGTTGAGGGTGTTGAGATGAGCGAGCCATTCCACGTCGATATCGGTGCTGAAAACCGAGTTATGATTACTCTTAATTTCGAAGTTTTGGAAGGAATTTCGAATGGGGCATCAGGAATAATCAGGGTAACTGCAACTAGTGAGTTGAATGCTATTCAGAGCACAACAGTCAATTTAATCGTCGATGTAATTACTATTCACGATTTACAATTTACACTTGAAGATGAATCTCACAAAACAGTCACGTATCCGAATAAGGGTGTATTCACTATCTTCGTCACCAATCATGGAAATGTCAAAGAAACGGTTGTAATCAAATCATCAGATCCACTCCGATTCTGGTCCGTCGATATCGTTGAGGAAGAGTTTGCTCTTGCTGCTGGTGAGACTCAAGAAGTCGAGGTTCGTGTCACTCCTCCGAGCGATATGTTCAACGATGATACCTATGAATTTACCATCACGGTAATGCCGAAAGGGTTGCCTGTCGCCGGACAACCTCTCGATTTATCCGTGACGGCTGAAATGCCAACAGCTTTTATTTTCCTCTCCGATGAAATGGTTCAGTATGTAGGTTATATTTCGATTGGAATCGGGGTACTGCTCGTTGCAGTTTTGTATTTCAGATCACGTTCAGAAAACCAACAAATTCTTCAGGCGCTCGAACTTGAGTATGAAGAATAAGCCAAAACTCACCGTCTCAACCTGCTTACACTTATATTCAACTTTTTTATCGCCAGTAATATCGGTACCTACGGTACCGTCAGGTTTTCGGCATGCAGACAGTTTCAGAAGCATATCTCGCAGTTGCGATAATGACATTGGTTGGAATTGGATTTCCCGTTGGGAGTTTCATTTTATCGAAGCTCCTTCGTCCTTCGTATAATAAAAATGACCCAACAAAAGTCAGTTCATGGTTACTGCCAGGGTATGAGACCGATCAGACTCTCTATGTTCGTCGAGATAGTACCTATGAGTGCGGTTCCGCACCAGTTGGTGACGCGTTCATCAATTTTCATTTCCAGTACTATTGGTATGCTATAATTTTCCTAGTCTTCGATATTGCCTTCATGTTCCTAGCCTTCGGAGGGATAGTCGCAATTCAGGAACCAGGTGGCGATATTGACATTTGGAGTGCATTAGCGACGATGACGATATTCATTTCTCTTATGAGTTTGGGAGTTTGGCATGTTTTCCGAAAGCGTGGGAAAATTTACATTTGAGGTGATATGATGTCTGATGAAGAACAAAATTATTCTATGTTTAGTAGCAGAATCCTCGTCGATACGATTGGCGATGTTACTGACGATGCACTCAAGGCTAGTGGAATGAAGGAAATTATTGGTGTTCTAGCCGGACGATTATTTAATTGGGGACAAAGAAAATCTCTTTTCCCTCTCCATCTAGGTATCAAATGCTGTGCCCTTGAGATGGCAGCTGCTGGAGCTAGCCGTTTCGATGCAGAGCGCTTCGGGGTATTCTTCCGTTCAAGCCCTCGTCAATGCGATGTTCTTCTCGTCAACGGTCCAATCAGCAAAAAATTCGCAGATCCAATCACTCGATTATGGGAACAAATGCCAGAGCCAAAATGGTGCATTGCTATGGGTGAGTGTGCAATTTCAGGTGGGCCGTACTTCCAGTCGTACAATATTCTCGAAGGGGTTGACACAATCATCCCAGTCGATATTTACATTCCAGGTTGTCCTCCTCGCCCAGAAGCACTAATCGATGGATTTGGAAAATTGCGTGAGAAGATTATTCGTATCGGGGCGATGCCGAGCCATGCTCGAATTGATGGAACCTCACCGGTTATTATTGGAGATGATTGAGGGGTTTCAATGAGAGTAGTTTCAGAAAAAACCCAATCAGCAGCCGCTGAAAAAATTGCTAAATCACTTTCTAAGATGGACGGTGTCAAAGCCAGCGTCGATGAGAGAACGAATGGTACCCAAAATCGCTACATCGTTACTGTTGATGTCGACGTTGAAAATTGGCGTGCGACCGCAGAATCACTTCGCAATGATCACGAAGTTGACTATTGCTCGATGATCACAGGGATACATTGGCCAGAATCAGAAGAAAAAACGTGGGAAATCATTTACCATTTCCTACGAACCGGTGTCACCGATCCTGCCATCGAGGAAGGGGTAGTAGTCCCAAACATCGTCGATTTTAGTAAAGTAAAAGGTAAGAATGTTCCACTTGAATTACAAATTTCAATAATATTAGGGGAGACTAGAACTCCAAGTGTTGCAAGTGTGCAAGATATTTGGGTAGGTGCAGATTGGAACGAGAAGGAAACCTGGGATTTGGTTGGAATCGTCTTTGAAGGTCACAAAGGAATGCGTAGAGTATTGAATCCACACGAATCCCCCGCGGGATTCCATCCGTTGCAAAAACAGCACAAATTACGTTATCATGATTACGAAGAAATGTATGATGATGCACAAGGATTCAAGAGAAAGCCAACTGATGTTGGCAAGGTAAAATGAGGTGAAATAATGGCAGAAATGTGGATATCGATGGGGCCTCAACATCCAATGACACATGGTCTTTGGACTTTGAAAATTAAGGTCGATGGTGAAACTGTCGTCGACACCGAGCCCGAATTGGGTTACATTCATCGTGGCGTCGAAAAAATTTGTGAATCGAGAGATTTCACTCAGATTACAACATATTGTGATCGACTTTGTTACGCTTCAGCAAATACTTGGTCGCACGCTTACATTTACGCCGCAGAGGATTTACTCGGCGTCGAAGTTCCAGAGCGTGCGGAATACATTCGATTGATTGCTGTAGAATTGCAGCGATTGGCGAGTCACTTGATGTGGCTTGGAGCATATGGCCCAGATATTGGAAATCTCAGCGCGATGGTTTGGTGTCTTCGAGAGAGAGAGATGATGATGGATTTACTCCAGGAACTGGGAGGTTCCCGAATGCACTACAATTTCCCTCGAATCGGTGGTGTAAAGCGAGATTTACCGACCGGATTCGCTCTTCGTGCACGACATAAGGTCAAACTCTTCTTGAATCGAATGCAAGAATATGAAGCACTTTTCGATGAGAGCACGATTTTCTTGATCCGTAGCCAAGGTGTCGGATATACCAAGGCGGCAGAAATGGTAAACGCCGGTGTATCCGGTCCCAACATTCGAGCGGCTGGAGTCAATTATGACATTCGCTCGGCTCACCCTTACTCAGTTTACTCAGAATTTGATTGGGAGCCTGCTGTCGAGCGCTCTTCGATCAAGGGTGCTGATTGTTACGATCGTTATCGGATTAGAATGGAAGAGATGCGAAACAGTGCAAATCTAGTTTTACAAGCTCTCGATAAAATTCCAGGTGGCGCGGAAACATATCATGAACCTGGTGATCCAAAAATTCTCGCAAAATCTCCTTCTCGTGCACCTGAAGGAACTTCTGGAAGCCATCATTTTGAAGATAGTCGGGGTGAGTCGATGTTCTACATCGCCGGCGGTGGCGATGGCCGAGGAAAGAAGCCATACCGAGTTTCAATCCGCTCTCCAATGTTCATCACAATTCCATATGCTGCAAAGACCATGATCGGTTACAAGGTTGCAGACATTCCTGCGATTATGGGCTCTTTCGATCCATGTATCGGGGAGACGGATCGTTGAGGTGATATCATGGCAAGTACAGATTGGTTAGACATCAATAGTTGGGTTACCTCGCTTGCTGGATTTTCGATGGATACAGTCCATGATTTACTTCCATTCTATCAATCTGAATTTGCTTCGGTGCAGCCGATGTTGGAAACTTTGATTTCTACATCGATAATGTGCACAGTAATTTTCGGATTGATGATGAATACATTGCTCGCCCTCACTTGGATTGAGCGAAAATTCATTGGACGTCTTATGGACCGATTCGGTGCTACAACATCTCTACGAAGTTTATGGGTCGGTGAAAGTGGAGTGACGGCAGGTGATTGGTGGAATCAATTACCACTTGGAATCGGAGCACCTATTGGCTGGCTCAATGGAATTCTAAACTCAATTGCAGGTAATGACCACAAATTAGAGACGATTTCTCGAGTCAATAATCGTGGTTATCATGGAATATGGTTTCTACTTCCTGGATTGTTTCAAAATGTTGCAGATTTCGTCAAATTCGTTTCAAAGGAACACATTGTCCCAGAAAAGGCTGATAAATTTGTTTTCGAAATCGCCCCGGTTATCATTCTAGCTACAACAATTATGGTTTTTGCATTTATACCGTTTGGGCCGCATATTTGGGCGGCAAACCCAGAATTATCTCTGCTTTTCATGATGGCAATTTTCGGAATTGCCCCACTCGGTGTTTTCTTCGCCGGTTGGTCATCTAACAACAAATATACCTTGATTGGTGGAATGAGATCAGCAGCCCAACTTACCGCATACGAGATTCCTCTACTAATCACTGTTCTCGGCGTCGCTGTTCTGAGTGGTTCATTCAACATCATCGAAATCGTTGACTTTCAAATCCAACAAAGTGACACTTGGAATATTTTCCTATTGCCTCTTGGTGGAGCACTTTTCTTAATTACAATGATTGCTGAAGTTGAGCGTATTCCCTTTGATATGCCAGAGGCAGAAGCAGAATTAGTTGAGGGTTGGTGGACTGAATATGGTGGTATGCGCTGGGGACTTATGTTCGCTGCTGAATATATGAGATCATACGCAGCGTGTCTATTATTCGCACTATTCTTCCTCGGTGGCTGGCAATTCCCATTCGAAGACACTCTCGCGAGTTTACCTACGATAGGTGGAGCAATAGCAACCATTCTCTCACTGGTTCCTGGTGTGGTATGGTTAATCGCGAAGGCTTACATTTTGTTCGCTGGATTCGTATGGGTTCGCGCATCACTTCACCGAGTCCGGACCGACCAAATTCTTGAATTCGGTTGGAGATATTTACTTCCACTTTCAATCGTAAATCTAGGCGTTGCAATCTATCTACGCCTAGAGGTTTGGACTGGTGAATCCTGGCCTATTTGGACTGCACCTGCTCTGAGTTTAATCGCTCTAGCACTGTTCATAATTTATGCAATTGATGAGGATAAAGATGCACTGGCTTACTCTCGTCGACCTTACAATATTCAAGCATCAGACAAAGCATATCCAGGGAGACATAAGGAATAGGGGTGAAATAATGGATTACAATACTGGACACCCTCATGCTACGCCCAACTTCCGCAATTTGGTTTTAAAACCAATGTGGATGACGTTGAAAACCGCTTTGCGAACTGTCCCATATCTGGGTAGAGCGAAGTTTTTGAAAAATAATTATCATGCTCAAGAAGCGGTGATGATGGACGATTTTACCGCTGAAAGAATAGGCAGTGATCATCCAAGCCACGGCCATCAATACGCTGCCGATCGTGAATCGACCGATGTAATGCCTTTCCTTGAACGCCCAGTCACTGTAATGTATCCGTATGAGCGTCTCGAAGATCTCGAACCCTGGCTTTTCGTTCCAGGTAATTACAATGGCAGAATAGGAATTGTTTGGGAGACTTGTACTGCTTGCAAAGCATGTGTTAGGGCGTGTCCAAACGATTGCCTTCACATGACCACAGAAACCCGCGTTAATGTTCTCGACACTGCCGAAGAAGGCGATGAATGGCACGGTTTCGGCAGTGAAATTGAAGCCGGTGGATTAGCGGCTCGTAAGAAAGAAGATTTCGATGAACTCGCTGAAAATCACAATTTAATGTTCGATCATGAGGACGCTCCTCAACAATACGACTTTGCAGAAATAATCGATATTTCTGGTGATAAGGCGACTGTTCGCTGGCAGGATGGTTCAGGTATCGAGACTCTCGATTCCGCATCACTATCACCAGCAGAGGTCGATATCGTATCGGGTCAAATTGACCTTGGCCGATGCATGTTCTGTGGATTATGTGCAGAATCATGCCCATTCGAATCTTTCTTCATGACAAATGAGTATGATGGTATGACTGGTTATACACGCGAAGATCTCTGGATGGATGCGAGTCGAACTCGCTTACTTCCAGCAGTTCACCAAGAGCGTGTCGATATGGAATTAGCAAAACGTGCTCAAAAAGAGCAGAAGAAGCGTGCAAAAAAGGCTGCGAGGGCCGCTAAAGCAGCGGCGGAGGCATGATTTTAATGGCATTTGATCCAGAAGCATTTGCATTTGTAATTTTTGCAGCATCTGCAATAATCGGCGCTCTTGGTTGCGTTTACGCGCGCCGAGTTGCGCATTCTCTTCTTTCTCTGATGTTGACTTTCATGGCTGTTGCTGCGGTAATGATCCTCGCACAAGCTGAGATGTTAGCGGCGATTCAAATTCTCGTTTATCTCGGTTCGGTAATGTTGGTTGTTCAATTCGGTGTTATGCTCACTCGCCGGCAAATCCAGGAAGGTGATATCGAATGAAGGCTCTATCAATTCTTTCAAAATGTGGTGTTTTTGCATTTATTCTAATCGTCTTAGGTGAAGTTATGTCGCATTCGATGTGGGATGCTTCAGGTTCTGCACCATCTACGCTTGACTTTGCTCTCTCCCTCTATGGAGAATGGGCTATGGCGACTGTAATCTTAGGTCTTTTACTGGCTATGGCAATGATTGGAGCGTCTTACTTGGTTCGCGACGAACGCCTGATAAATCTCATCTGGGATATGGGCGGTGATGTTGAATGATCGATCCAAGTTGGATAGCTGGACTCGGTGTAATTCTTTTTGGAATTGGATTACTCGGTGCCTTTAGTCGAAGCAATGGAATTATCGTATTGATGTGTATCGAAGTTATGCTAAATGCTGCTAATCTAAACTTTGTCGCCGGTGCTGCGCACTACGGTGATGTCAACGGTTGGGTTTTCACCGCAATTGCAATTGCAATCGCGGCTGCAGAAGTTGCAATAGGACTAGCTATTTTCCTTTCCTTATACTCCACTCAGGAGACGATTTCGCTCGATGAAGCGAGCACTCTGAATAATTGAGGTGATATTATGGGTGAAACAAAAAATGAATACAAACTTCTCTTGCCTCTGGTGCCAATCTTGGCAATAATTCCGTATCTTGCGATAGTGCAAGGATGGGAATCAATTGATGCAGCGATATTTATCGTCGCAGCACCATTTGTCGCATTTCTAACAATTTTAATCCTCGGTCAAGTCTACAATAAAAATAAGACTTGGAAAAACACTTGGAAAGAAGGAGGAATTATTGGTCTCGGCGCTTTGGGTGTTTCCCTCAGCGCCGCAATTTGGATTCTCTTCGATTATCTGAATGGAACTGCACACTTTGCCGATCATTCAGTATCGCATTGGTTAGAATGGATATCCTTCGATGTTCTACAAGCTGATTACACGATGACTGAAACTCGGATTCTTGGGATGGGTGTGTGGATTGATTCATTGACTTTGATGTTGTTGTTCGTCGCAACTTTCCTATGTTTCCTAATTTGCTGGTTCGCAATCGGTTACATGACCACAGATCCAATCAACGAGGATAGTAATCATCGGTTCTTCGCTGAATTCGTTCTGTTCAGCATGGGTATGTTCGGAATGGTTCTTGCTGACAATTTCCTTTGGCTCTTCATCTTCTGGGAAATAATGGGTCTATGTTCATACCTTCTCATTGGATTTTATTATTGGAAAGATAGTGCTGCTAAGGCTGCAAAGAAGGCTTTCTTGACGACCCGTGTCGGTGATGTTTTCTTGATGGTCGGTCTGTTCATTCTCTACGATATCTACGGTTCTCTCGATTTTGCTGTTGTATTCGATGATCCTTCGACTGGAGTCGGTGGAGCCCTCGTCGATTCCGGACAAATGTTTTGGGCTCTGACGATGTTATTCATTGGCGCTGTTGGGAAGAGTGCACAATTCCCATTACACGTTTGGCTACCTGATGCAATGGAAGGCCCAACTCCTGTTTCAGCTCTTATTCACGCTGCGACTATGGTAAATGCTGGACTTTACTTAGTTGCGAGAATGATGCCTTTCGTCGATATTCACCACCACGGAATCGCAGGTTTGGAAGATTTCGGAATAATGGTAGCATATATCGGTGGAATTACTGCTTTCATGGCTGCTTCAATCGCATTTGTACAAAACGATATCAAGAAAGTCTTGGCTTATTCGACAATGTCACAATTAGCTTATATTTTCACTGGATTAGGCTCAGCACTCTACTTCCTCAACATAGGAAATTACCACGCTGGCTACTTCGTTCTCGGTGCTTCTCTATTCCATCTGTTTAACCACGCCATGGCAAAGGGTATGCTCTTCATGGCTAGTGGTTCAGTAATCCATGAAGTTCACCACGCTCACGACCATCTTTCTTCGAGCCATGATGATGGTGGGGACCCCGATTTCGACCCTCAGGATATGCGTAACATGGGTGGATTGGCATCAAAGATGCCGGTTACTGCAACTGCGATGATGTTCGGTTCGATGTCGATAATCGGGATTCCGTTAATCGGTGGATTCTGGTCGAAGGAAGGTATTATCGCAGAGACTTGGGCTGCATATTTCCATGGTGAATCAGCAATGCTGGTTCCGGCAATTCTGATTCTAGCAACCGCTGGAATGACTGGATTCTACATGTCTCGAATGTGGTTCATGACATTTGCTGGTCAACCGAAAAATGAGGTTGTAGACCACGTTCACGAAACGACTCCTTGGATTAAGGAACCATTGCTGATTCTAACTTTGATTACAGCTATTGGTGGATTCGTCCTAGCGCTTTATGGGGTCATCGATTTTCTATCGAATGAATCCTCACACCTTGCAATACGTGGTGATCAAGGAATAGTTGATTCGATTATTACTCAATTAGAACACGCTTTCCTTCCAGAAGATTCGCAGTTGCGGATGGTCGGATGGGTAACGATTTTCCTGGCATTATTTGTTGGTCCAATCATGGCAGCAAGAATTCATGGGGGCTCTTTGAAAGATGGAGAGACCGCAACACCAATAGTTGGTTGGTTAGTAAATCTCTCAGGTAAATTCGGTACTCAAGATGTAAGCTCTCTTGCAGAGTCCGATCTTGCTGAAGCATTACAAAATCGCCTTTACATCGATGATTTATATGAAGGAATTATCGCTCGAACAGTAATTCCATTTGCTGATTTATGCGCTTGGTTTGACCGAAATATAATCGATGGACTGATCAAACAAATCGAGTCGACTTCAATTTTTGGTTCAGTACAAATTCGTCGTGTTACAACCGGCAGCGCGCGCGACTATATTCTAATGGCGACAGTCGGCGCACTGAGTATTTTTGTTCTATTATTGGGGGTGAGTAATTGATTGGAACAGATCCTTTAACCGTTTTGACTTTGACACCACTTTTCGTTGGTTTTGGGTTACTAATTTTACCTCAGCTCTTGCCGAGTAAAAATGCTAAAAGCATTCAGAAAGTTTCTCGAAGTATTAGCTTCGGTGTAGCATTAGGATTGTTCACTTTCGCTACCTATCTTTCTTTTAAGAATTTCAGTGGAATTGATTGGCTAGATATTTCGATGGGAGATTATATTCTAACAAATGAGCCGACCACTTTGATTTCATCGATTGGAGTTTCATGGATTGTCGGCGCGGATGCACTTTCTTTGCCGATGATTTGGTTGACAGCTCTCCTCATTCCACTCTCAATGCTCGTCGAGTGGGATGCAAAGAAAGGACATCTATTCCATCCACTAATCTTGATTATGGAGGGTGCACTTCTCGGAGTTTTCGTCGCCCTCGATTTATTCGTTTTCTACGTATTCTGGGAACTGACCTTAATTCCAATGTTTTTCTTGATTCTAGTATGGGGCGGCGATGACCGCAAATATGCATCGATGAAGTTCTTCATCTACACTTTCACCGCTAGCGTAGTAATGTTAATCGGAATCTTGGTGATGTATTTCAGCACCGATGGCGGTGCTTCTGCCGGCTCATTAACCGGTCATCATTTCGATTTAATCGCGATGGCCGCTCAAGATACTCTAATCGAAACCGAAGGTCTTCGACACTTGGTTTGGTTGCTTCTACTCATCGGATTTGCAACCAAAATGCCATCGGTCCCAGTCCACACTTGGTTGCCAGACGCTCACGTTCAAGCTCCGACAGCGGGCTCAATGCTCCTTGCTGGAGTAATGCTGAAAATGGGTGCATATGGATTTCTTCGAATCGCAGTTTCGCTATTTCCTGAATCAACGGTGATTTTTATTCCACTCCTTGTGGTTTTAGGGATGGCCAGTTTGGTTTACGGAGCATGGGTCTGTATGGGTCAAACCAATTTGAAGCGCATGGTTGCATATTCTTCAGTTTCTCACATGGGACTTATTTTCCTCGGAATTGCAACCATGCAACCACTAGGAATCGCTGGAGCATTATTCATGATGTTCGCGCACGGATTAATCAGCCCACTTCTGTTCGCAGTCGCTGGTGCGTTCAAGCACCACTATCATACATTGGAAATTGGCTCAATGCGAGGAATCGCACACCACTCCCCCTACCTTGCAGCTCACATGATGCTGGGTTGGATGGGCAGCCTTGGTCTTCCATTGCTTGCGGGTTTCGTTGCTGAAGTAGCGATTCTAATCGCATTTTGGATGACTTTTGGCTGGTTGGTAGTCCTGCCGGCATTAACTCTCATTATCACCGCTATGTACTATCTTTCCTCGATGCAACGGACAATTTTCGAATCGAATGATCGTCATCACGGTATCTTACCAGAAAGTCTGCACGGAGAGGATCCAACAGATGTCACCTGGCACGAAAACACTGGAATGTTCATTCTCGGATCACTCGTAATTCTGTTCGGAATTTTACCATTCATTTTCTTTGATATGATGTCGGATTGGTCGACTAAGTTCCTCGAAACCATCTTAGTCGCAGCTCTTGAAAATCAGGGGGTGAATCCATGATTTTCCTTACTAATGAAGAGATGAAATTGATTATACCAGAACTCATTATGCTCGCAGGTTTACTTGGAATTATTTTGATTCCAAACTTTGGTGATGCGAAAATTCGCTTGCCATTGACAAAAATTCATCTGCCAATTTTGCTCGGTGGCAAACGATTCAAATCGACTAGCAATCCTAAATTGCCAAATCGACTGACAATGATTGCTCTAGTAGTTGCCTTTTTCTTTGGTTTTGCTGATAGAGCTGCTACTGGAGATGTAGGAAACACACTTTCAGTCGATTCCTTCAGCCGTGTGTTCTTTTTGATTTTCACCGCTGCATTGATTTTATCGACGATTTCAGCGGCACATAGAATTCCGGCGCGTTCGAATGTGAAGCCACCTAATGAATCGGATTCCGAATCGTTGACCTCTCGAAAAATCGACGCATTGATCGATAATCGACGTCAAGTCGATTTCCATATTATCCTGTTAATGGTTGGACTCGGTATGAGTTTGATGGCAATGGCCAACCATCTGTTCATGCTATTCGTCTGTATCGAATTAGCATCTCTTTCATCTTATATTTTGGTTGCGTTCCACAAGGAATCCGCGGCCGGTGGCGAAGCCGGAATGAAATATTTCATCGTCGGTTCAGTCGCTTCTGCAGTTGGAATTTACGGAATGTCATTGCTTTATCTTTGGAATGGTGACCTGTCTTTCGACAGTCTTGCCGCTTCTTGGGCAGCGGCAGATGGAATTGATCCATTGGCTGGAATCGGAGTTGGATTAATGTTGGTCGCTTTCGGCTTCAAAGTCGGTGCAGCCCCATTCCATCTAGCTGCGCCTGATGCTTATTCGGGAGCATCATCACCAGTCGCAGGTTTACTAGCAACCGCTTCGAAAGCGATGGGATTCGTTGCAATGATTCGAATTCTTATCGGAATCACTCTTCCAGTTGAGGGCGAGGCATTCTGGTTTGTTACAATCGCTTTGATTTCGGTTATCACGATGACTTGGGGCAATCTCGCTGCTTTGACCAGTGATAACCCGAAGAGAATACTAGCTTACTCAAGCGTTGCACACGCCGGTTATATGCTCGCAGGTTTGGCTGCTATTGGCAGCGGCATAGCATCTATTGCAGCAACAAAATTGATTCTGATAGCAATCATTTTCCACCTAGCAGTTTTAGTTTTATTCAAGTTTGGAGCGTTTCTTGTGCTTTCATTATTGGAAACAGAGGGTCGTAGCCACAGATTGGAAGATCTGTATGGATTAGGTAAGAGAGCTCCTCTAATGGCTGGTTCAATGTTCGTCTTCATGCTGTCTTTAGCAGGTGTTCCACCTCTTGCTGGTTTCCTTAGCAAATTCTTGATGATTAATGGAATCGTCAATGCTTCGGTCGCTTCAGGTTCTGCTGGCTCTGTTTCTGTTCTCGGATGGATGGGTACTGTCAATCCAGTCTTTTGGCTAGCGATTGCAATCGTTTTCAATTCGGCGCTTTCGATATTTTACTATCTGCGAATAGGATTGGTAATGTTCTTCGAAGCGCCGGAAACCGACAATCCTCTGAAATCAGCAACAAGTTTGAGATTGGCGATTACCGCTTGTGCTCTACTCACCATGATTCTCGGAATCACCAGCTTAGGAGATTCAGTTTTAGATATCATCAGCAACGCGGTCGAGACATTTATTGGTAACTGAGTCAGAAGGCTCACATTCACATAGGGGACTCTCGACCGAGGGTCGTGGCACGTCGTGAGGAAAAGGTCGATGCAGAGCTTTTAGCTCGTTTAGAATCGGGCAGCGGCGACAAGATTCGCGTACCTCTTCCGAAGCGAAAGATCAATGAAATGTTCGCGATTGCTGACCAAATTCTTGGCGGCAGGCGAGTTCGAGCAGTCTGTGAAGATGGTGAGAGCAGATTAGCGCGAATTCCTGGAAAGATGCGCCGCCGACAGTGGGTTCGTGAAGGTGATTTAATCGTCATTCAGCCTTGGGATTTTCAAGATGAGAAAGCCAATGTTTGTATGCGTTATACGAAAACCCAATCTCTCTACCTTTCTCGTAAAGGAGTTCTACCAGAAATTGTCGATCTCTTCGGATTATCTGATGATGTATCACGTGCTGCTGAAGAGATTGAAGAGATTGCTGGAGTTGCTCCGAGCGGATCTAATACCAAAGGACAATCCAAGGATTCAGAACAGGTTGATGCAGCAGAATCTCTCGAACATGATGACGATGATATCGACTCATTCTTTGGGTGAGACCGATGTCTAAATCAGAGGATTGGGATTTACCCGACCTTGATGCTACGATGAAAGCTGAGCGACAGCATGATTGGATTTCTGAGCCTAGATTCAAAAAAATGTTTTCTGAAATCGAGGACGGCCTTCAAGGCGTCCTCGGAAAAGGAACTTATGATTGGGTAGATCGAAGGGTCTTCGATGCGGTATTCGACCGCTCGACCCTTTTGAGTCTCCATAAATTGATGGAAAAAGGCGATATTGAAACAGTCGACTATCCTATTGCGCGTGGAAAAGAAGCGCACGTATTCCATGCGACATCAAATCATGGTCCGGTAGCAGTGAAGATTTTCCATACTACGAATGCTGTGTTCAAAAGTTTGACAAAATACATCGATGGAGACCCTAGATTTGGTGGACTGAAACGTAGGCATCGAGAATTAGTCAAAACTTGGGTTAGGAAAGAATATCGAAATTTGAAGCGGATGAGAAAGGTTGGATTACCAGTACCAAGACCTCTTGCCATTCTGAATAATGTGCTGATTATGGATTTAATTGGAGATAGAGATGAACCGGCGCCTCGCCTAAAAGATGTCATTATCGATGATCCCAAAGGAGTGTTCGATGACCTTCTGGATTATCTTGCAATTTGCTGGCAATCGTGTGATTTGGTCCATGGTGACTTTAGTGAATACAATGTTTTGTGGTATGATGGAGAGCCATGGATTATCGATGTAGGGCAAGCAGTCGTCGCCGCGCATCCTAATTCAGAGGAGTTTTTGGTACGCGATGTAACCCGTCTAGTCAAATGGATTAACTCACAAGGTTATGATGTAGATTTAGGAGAAAGTCTCCTTCGCGTATTGGAAGATGAGGTTCCAACTCTCACTTCTTACTCCGACGGGGATTAAAACAGGTGGGCGGGTCGCCCGCTCTGATGGAGCACCTTACTCGTATCCCGAAAGACCGCATAGCGGTGCTCATCGGTAAGCGTGGTGCGACCCGAAAAATGATCGAAGAAGCCTGTGGTGCAGATCTTGAAATCGATTCGAAAACAGGAGATGTTTCAGCGATTTGGAAAGTTACTGAAGTAGATCTAATCAAGCGAATGAAAATCCCAGATGTAATCAATGCAATAGGTCGAGGTCTAGCCCCTAAGAGGGCGATTCAATTAATCGAGGATGAGATGTTCTTGCAAATGTACGATATCCGTAAGTGGGTTGGACGGCAACCAAACCAAACCCGTCGAATGCGAAGTCGATTAATTGGTACAAATGGTCGCATTCGAACATTAATCGAAGAATTAACCGGTACAGAAATGGCAATCTACGGTTCAACAATTATTGTAATAGGCGATCAAGAAGGGCTAGATTTAGCTAAACCTGCAATTGAAGGAATTCTCAAAGGATCAGAACATGGGACAGTATTGTATGGACTTGAACAAGATAGAAAACGTCAGAGGATTCGTTCGAGAAGTCTCGAAACCTTTGAGGACAAAGGCTCCGAAGAGGAATCCAAATTCGATACTCTTGTTCCAAGTTTAGCCGACGCTCGACGCAAGCGTGAGCGTCGATTCAAATCGGCTCAAGTCGACCCCGAAGATGAGCAAGAAGTTATTGAATTAATGGAATTTGCTGAAGATGAAGGCGTCGTATACGAAGAAGAGTGATTTTTAATCATCTAAATTTGTTTGCTTTGAGCCGCCACGCCTAAGGCAAGTTGCTATCTCGGACGGTCGTGTCTAACCACCTGGATGAGATGTATGATTACGAGCGCTGGGCTTTCAACCTAATTTATTTGACATTAGGTATACTCATTCTTGGTATCTCTCTCGGAGAAATTGGGATTGAAAATCCACTAACCGATTTAATTAATCAGAACTTTTTAAATCCAATTTTTAACGAATCAGCAGGAGATGTTGGTTATAACACGGTCAATACAATGGTCTATGCATTGGTTTTGTCTATGTTCGTAGTCGCACTTTCTGCATGGTTGAGGTCCTTAGGAATCGATGGAAGCGACATGACCATCATCGCATTATTCCCATTTGTCTTTTGGGCAGCAACAGGAGAAGTCGTCGAGGACGCACGAATGTTGAATGATGTTTTAGCTCCATATTTTGTTAGTCCGGGAATACATTTCCAGACTGCATTTTGGGTGATATTAGCTGGATTCTTCAGTTATCGAATTGCCCACTCGACTTCAATTGATGAAGATGACAAAATTGAGCGTGTAAACAGTGCAGCCTCGTTACTCGTCTTAACACAATTTTTACTTTATTCATGGTCGATTCAAGAAGGTACAATCGGTCGTGAAATCGGATTATTACCACTCGCATTTTTCGGCTTTATAGCAGTATTCCTGCCGCATATTCTCGGTAATTCTTTGGATAATTTCACTCTTATTCAACGTGGAGTCTACATCGTTGGATTGGGTGGAACAATGGTTTTCCTCGGCGCTTTGTTGTCATATGCCGCTAGCGTTCCAGTCACGCAATTGTATCTTTGGCCGCTAGCGATTGTGCTTGGCTTCCCAGCAATTTTGATTTGGCAGATGCACAAATATGGAATTGAATCCGCTCAGTCATTGCGGGCTTCAGGAATCGATGCTGGAATTTTACCACCTGGAATTACTGAAGAAGATTACATTATTTCCGATTCTGAAGAAAAGAATTTGATGGAAAAATTCCGAGCAAAAGCAGTCATGGCTTCACCCGTGGTTTTCTTGGCAGTAGCTGGCCAAGTTCTCGATGGTCTTGCAACATATATTGGAATCGAGCATTTCGGATATACTGAGAAGCATGTTCTTTCTGCGAAATTAATCGATATTTTCGGTAACACAGCCGGATTCACTTTGATCAAAATTTTCTTAGCTGCTGTAATATGCTACTTTTTCACCGTTGCAAATTTTGAACATCGCCAACGCCACCTTCGTTTACTCATCGGTCTTTGTTTCCTTGTTGTCGGTATGGCACCTGGCCTGCGTGATGTCGGCCGGTTGTCTTTGGGTGTTTGAGTAAACACTCGATTTCCCCTCGCGTCTAAGTCACTCATCCATACAATTGAAGGATTGTCGGTAGTCTGAAGAGTTGAGGACCATGGATAGACTGCCGACTCGCGTCGACCAAGCGAGTACTGATTTTGCTCGTCGACGCGAACACAATCTGTCGTTAGCCGCGGATTTGAAGGCAAGATTATCAGTTGTAAAAGAAGGTGGAGGCGGCAAATATGTCGAGCGTCATCGCTCGCGCGGGAAGATGCTACCGAGAGAGAGAATCGCAGAAATTTGTGATTCTGGAACGCCGTTTCTCGAATTTTCTAGTCTAGCGGCGAATGAATTGTACGATGGGCGAGCCCACTCTGCTGGTATCGTTACCGGCATTGGAGTAGTCCATGGAAAAGAATGCCTTTTCGTTGCAAATGATGCAACGATAAAGGGTGGTTCTTACTATCCGATGACCGTTAGAAAACACATTCGTGCCCAAGAGGTCGCAAATGAAAATAATCTGACCTGTATCTATCTTGTCGATAGTGGCGGGGCGTTTTTGCCGATGCAAGACGAAGTTTTCCCTGACAAGGGGCACTTTGGTAGAATTTTCCGAAATCAAGCAATTCTATCAAGCAAAGGTATTGCCCAAGTTGCTGCAGTTTTGGGCAGTTGTACTGCTGGCGGCGCTTACATCCCAGCGATGTCCGATGAATCAATTATTGTCAAAGGAAATGGAACAATTTTCCTCGCGGGACCACCTCTGGTCAAAGCTGCGACAGGTGAAATTGTCTCAGCAGATGATCTTGGAGGAGCAGATTTACACACCAGAGAATCTGGTGTGGCTGACCACTTTGCCGAAGATGAACCAGAAGCCCTCAGACTCATACGAAACGTGGTCGAAAATTTAAATGTCGATCCAAAACATCGACTCGATGTAAGTGAGGTTGAAGAGCCGGCGCACGAAATTGAAGATTTGATGGGAATAATCCCTGATGATAATAGAACACCTTACGATGTTAGAGAGGTAATCGCTCGATTAGTCGATGGTTCTCGATTCCACGAATTCAAGCAACGCTACGGCAACACATTGGTCTGCGGCTTTGCAAAAATCCATGGCTATCCAGTCGGAATAGTTGCAAATAATGGTATCTTATTTTCAGAATCCTCACTCAAGGGTGCTCACTTTGTTGAACTCTGTGGTCAACGTGGTATCCCTCTAATTTTCTTGCAGAATATTACTGGATTTATGGTCGGCCGTGATGCTGAATCGGGTGGAATCGCTAAGGATGGAGCAAAATTAGTTACGGCCGTTTCCTGCGTACCAGTACCAAAATTTACTGTAATTATCGGCGGCTCTCACGGCGCAGGTAATTACGGAATGTGTGGGCGTGCATATGATCCTCGTTTCGTTTTTATGTGGCCGAACTCTCGAATTTCAGTGATGGGTGGTCCTCAAGCTGCTGATGTTTTGACCTCTGTTAAACAAGATCAACGGGCTAGAGAAGGATTGTCACAAATGGTGGGCGAAGAGTTGGCTGAATTTCGGCGGCCAGTTTTGGAGAAGTATGAAACCGAAGGGTCACCGTATTATTCCACTGCCCGATTGTGGGATGATGGTGTGATAGATCCGCGTGATACTCGAGACGTTCTAGGGCTGTGTATCTCAGCGAGCTTGAACGCTCCAATGCCGGATAACAAGTACGGCGTATTCCGAATGTAGGTGTAAAAATGAGTGTAAAAATGAGCGATAACTTACCAATAAGCGAACTTTGTAATTTTAGCATAGAGGGGGCAGTAGGGCATATTACGATGGCTCGCAGTGAAGTGTTTAACGCGATGAATACTAAATTAATTTCTGAATTAATTTCACTTTTAAATTGGTCTTCAGAACGCTCGGCTGGCCTACTTGGCACAATGGTCGATGAGTCTGGTTCAGAATTTTTGCGCGTGATAACTCTCACTGGTGAGGGTAAACATTTCTGTGCTGGCGCTGATATCAATATGATGCGTGATGCTGGTGCTAAATCCGATGAAGAAAATCGGCAAGATTCAGAGCGATTAGACAAATTATTCAATTCTCTCTGGGCTCATCCATGCTTCACGATAACGACGGTTCAAGGTGTCGCACTAGGAGGTGGAGCTGGACTTATCGCCTGCTCAGACCATGTAATTGGTCAACCGAGTACACGAATTGCATTATCTGAAGGGAAACTGGGGATTTTGCCTGCTGTAATTGGTCCCTATGTTTACCGCCGAGTCGGCAGTGCCCAATTCCGCCGACTCGCTATGCTCGCTGGCCAATTTGATGCTGCTGAAGCATTGAATATCGGTATGATAGACCAGGTTGCCGACTCTCCAGAAGAAGCGGTAACTATGGCAGAAGAAGCCATCTCAATAGTCCTAACAACTGGTCCAAACGCAGTTTACGAAGCGAAGAAACTGACTTTAAAATTTGATAGGTTTGAGGGCACAGATGAAGAATTACGCCTTTGGACTTTAGATAAAACGAGTGAAATGCGAGGTTCAAGCGAAGGTCAAGAAGGTCTCTCTTCTTTCCTCGATCGACGTAAACCATCATGGTACCCTGATGAAAACTGAGGTGAATCGATGATACCAGATTGGATGGTCGGCGCACCTCATCCTTTCGATTCTGTCCTAGTTGCGAACCGTGGTGAAATAGCGGTTCGAGTTTTACGCGCAGCCAGTGAGGCAGGTCTGCGCGGAGTCGCTGTTTATTCAGATCCAGATGAAGGAGCGCTACACGTCGAAGTGGCAGATGAAGCGGTTCATTTACCTGGTGAAACATTAGGTGAAACATATCTAAACTCAGAAGCAATTATTCAAGCCGCCAAAAATTCTGGTGCCCAAGCGATTCACCCGGGATATGGATTTCTATCTGAAAGAGCGGATTTTGCAAGGATGGTTGTAGCCGCTGGATTGGTTTGGATTGGTCCTCCTGCTGAATCGATTGAGACGATGGGTGACAAAATTTCAGCTCGCCGCCGTATGATAGATTCGGGTGTGCCGGTAATTCCTGGGGAAGAATTAGCAATTTCAGAGGATGCAGATCATCTCGGCACTTTAGCGGCAGCAGCAGCTCGAGTGGGCTATCCTCTACTCATCAAGGCCAGTGCTGGTGGAGGTGGGAAAGGAATGCGAGCCGTCCACGAACCTCGAATGCTGCGGACTGAATATGAAGCGGCTGCAAGAGAAGCATCGGCAGCATTCGGTGATGGCACCGTCTATGTCGAGAGATTGTTGACGGGTGCTAGACACGTTGAGATTCAGGTATTGTGCGATTCTTATGGGAATGCAATACATCTCAACGAAAGAGATTGTTCACTACAGCGCCGCCATCAAAAAGTGCTCGAGGAAGCCCCATCTCCTGCTGTAACACCCCTCATACGAGCAGCGATGGGTGAAACTGCAGTTCAGGCGGCACAATCAGTCGATTACGAAGGTGTTGGCACCGTCGAATTTTTACTTTCAAGCCGTGGCGATTTTTTCTTTTTAGAAATGAATACACGACTCCAAGTTGAACATCCAATTACAGAATTAACCACTGGAATCGACTTAGTCCAAAAGCAATTTGAAGTAGCTTCTGGAATGAAATTAGCAATTCAACAAGATGAGGTCGGCTTATTCGGCCATGCTATAGAAGCGAGAATTTACGCTGAAGATGCTAGCAAAGGTTTCCTTCCAGCAATAGGAAAATTGGCAATGTGGAGACCCCCATCAACACCTGGAGTGCGCTTTGATTCAGGATTCAGAGAAGGTGATGAGGTAACGGTTGATTTCGACCCGATGCTTGCAAAATTAATTGTTCACGCACCGAGCCGAAAAGCAGCACTTCGAAGATTAGATACGGCCCTTTCAGATTTTGTCGCACTGGGAGTTACGACAAATGTTGGTTTTCTCAGACAAGTAGCCGCTGAGCCAGCTTTCACAAATGGTGAAGTAACTACAGATTATCTCGATTCGACTTCTTTGAGTACATTCTCAGAGCCGAAGCCCGAAGATGCAATTCTTGTCGCAATCGCAGCCGCGGCAAGCCGATTCGGCCTCGACCGCACCACTGGCAGCGCTTCCGTAACTGATTTCGATGAGCACTCCGGCCATTCCGGTGATCCTTTCAGAACCTTGACGAGGTCCTTTCCCTGAGGTGATATGATGGAATGGAGCGTTGGAGAATCTGCTAAGAAATACAGTCCTACACTTGTTGATATTGACGGTAAATATACTCTAAATCGCCTCACAGAGGATGGTTCCGAGAAAATAATTTCGAAGATAACGATCACTAAAGATGATAATTCTCGTCGACTCATAATTGAACACAATGGAACCATACAATATGCCTATGCCACACGCGTTGGTGACCAATGGTGGATTCACTACGATGGCCGCATCAATGTAGTCAATATGCATGAGGCTGGCAGTAAAGGTTCGGATGCTGATGAGGGCGGACTTACCGCACCGATGCCAGGGACGATTCTAGAAGTTCAAGTCAAACAGGGTCAGCGCGTTCGCGAGGGGCAAACGCTGCTGGTGATGGAAGCGATGAAAATGGAACACCGAATTTTAGCTCCAAATGCTGGCGAAGTGATTACGGTGAATTTTGAGGCGGGTGATCGAGTCGATATGGGTGTGACTCTCATTGAACTTGGTGACTAATCCATCTCTTTGAATACCTTCCAGCAGATCAGAATCTATTAGTTAGTTTTCTGAATACCCGTCACTCGGTTCATCGTTCACAGTTGATGTGAGTTCCAGATTTCTGAACCGATGGATATTTGTCAAAGTTGAGTATCGGACACATGTGCTTCCCTCATTCAATGTCCTCGGAACTAAATTGGCTACATGCTCAACTGATCCTATTACTGGATGGATGAGGGATGGTTGTTGCAATACTGATCGCAATGACAGAGGTTTGCATACTGTTTGCTGTGTACTTACACAAGAATTTCTTGAATTTGCTCGTTCAAAAGGTAATGATCTAATCACACCTGCTCCACAATTCAATTTCCCTGGATTAAAACCGGGAGACCAATGGTGTGTTTGTGCTCAAACATGGCAAGATGCCTGTGAAGAAGGAGTTGCATGCAAAGTAGTATTAGAAGCAACTCATGAAGAAACATTACAGATTATTTCTCTCAATAGCCTTGAAGAATATTCAAGTCTCGATTAGAGAAACAATGTTCTATCCGAATTAGATTATTCGATATTCAAACACCAAACAAAGTCGTTGGGTCTTCATACGTCGCTTCCAATCAATGTATAATCATCAGAGAGTGGTGTAGCGCCGGTTTCAGTGGATATTATTTTGCCATCTTTGAAACGGTGGAAGGAGAGAACTGCTTCAGAGGTGGAGTCGTTGGAAAAGTGTGCAATAGCGTGTTCAACCCCAATCTCGTGATTCTCATAGAGAACCCTGTGTCTCTCGGTTCGAACTCCTCCACTGCCAGCGAAGGCTAGGATGTCCTCCTTTTGCATGACCATATCGCCGACATGAGGAGTGAAGGTGAATTCATCGTGTAGGAGGGTGTCAAGAGCGTTGACATCCCCGGATTCAAAGGCGGCTTGGTATGCGGCAAGTATGGACATAGTTCTCCGTGGCGGGTAATCCCGTTTAACTAAGTTGGATTACGATTTCCGAACGCACCCCTTGACATGCATAGAGCGTATAGGATACGCTATGATTACCCATTACAATGGTGATTCAATGGGTTAAGAGCCAGATGATTGCCCTCTGCCGGGCATAAATTCATGAAGGCGAAGGCAAAGAAGTCTCTGTGGGCGTACGGCAATGTGAGGCTGATGGCTGCAATGCGATTGAATTCAGAACCACAGGGTGGTGTCACATACACAAGGACTTGCACGAACCTCTGCAACCCGAGGATTTGTGGTGGATAAATCCGGTTGAGGAAGTGCAAGAGGATGAGTTTGACTCCACAGCCGGGAGTATCGAGGCCGAGCAGATTTCCCATGACGGACACAACCAGAACGAGAAGGGTTTGACCTTCACTGGTGAGAGTAACGACATCGAACCGAATGTTCAATCCTGGGGCGTAGGTATTGGTATCATCCTGTTATTGTTTGTTGTTGCGGGTATGATAAGTATGCTTGTATCGCCGGAAGATGAAAAAGATTCAATGAGATTGGATCTGCAACAGCAATTCTACGAACCTGAATCCTCTGCTGAATTGTGGAATCACAGTTTCAATGAACCTGAGGGATGTTTTCCTTATGTGTATAGTTGGACGTGGAATTATGATGGGGATTTTTCTTTTGAATGGGATATTGACCTAAGCTGCGCGATCCAATCAGATTTGACTGTTGCACTGAGTCTTGTTGACAGCGAGTCAAGAGTCGAATATTCAGGGAGTTTGACTTACTCCACTTACTACAACGACTGGGAAAATAATTCACTCACTCTGAATAGCGTTCCTGCTGGGAGTTACTGGTTATATGGCAACGCGCAGGCTGAGAATCAGTACGTGCATGAAGTTTTACGAGTTTATGTGGTTCTGTCATAATGTAGATCCAGTGTAGGAATAGGAATCTTATGGAAAGTCAAATCCTTCGCAGAATAGGGATTATTACTATAATTTCTGCCGGTATTGCATTCTGGCCAATATTGTTGTTTGAGTTCGGAGACCCAGGCGGAACTGGGGGGCAAGGGGCCTACATCGCCGTCTTCTTCGTAACAATTCCGGCGGCATTAGTTATCTTCCTGATCGGTCTCTTTTCGTCTATCATATCGTACAGAAAATCTCTCGAGCAATACAGGGATTAGGTTAAAGAAGCCACCGATGCGATGATGCCCATAACAAGGGTACCCTAGTAAATGGATTAGAAAAAAAAATTAAATGCTTACGTACTAACCAAA
>CAWVXH010000007.1:0-46633 GCA_963934165.1 uncultured Candidatus Poseidoniales archaeon | reverse complement strand
GCTCCAACAATTCCAAATCAGCCGCGCCGCGGATACTGTATGTGAATTCCGTATTCAACCGGGGAAGCAGCCGAAATTCTGAAGGAGATTAGCCCTCAGCAGTAACTCATGCATGTAGCTGGAAAGGTATTTCTCGGACTCGGGGTATTGTTACTATTATTCGGAATTGTGGTGTCGGGTTCAGGAATAGGCTCCGTAAAAGATGCGGCCAATAGTGTTGACTTGGGAGACTTTGCCATCGAGAACAGCAACTCAGGCACGGTCAATGTGACAGACGAAGACGGGAAGGGAGACCTGGGTTTCACCTTCTGGATTAAGGGTGAATACCTCGATGAGGATGGAGATGGAGAGTGGGACCACTGCGCAGCGACTAACATCACCATACTATCACACCCTGAAATCAGTGATGATGAGTTCTGGGGAGAGGCCCGAGAGCTAAATGGCTCATTTTACTACGAGGTCAATGATTCGTATCGTGGGTGCGAGGCAGATGAAGGAAACAAGAATCTTGACAGAGAAGGAGAAGGTCTAATCAAAGTGGGAAGAGCTTGTCTTGCTTGCTACGCGGGACCGATGGAATTCGAGTCTAATGCGGAGGTTTCAGTTACGAACGATGATTACCTTCTCGGGATGTTTATTGAGGGTTTTCTTGAAGGTGCAGGCGGAATCATGGGGATTGTAGGAGGGGTGGGTCTCTCCGGATGTGGGTTCTGCTTCTTGTTTCTCGGAGGTTTACTGGCTTTCGTAGTGCCTGACCCTAAGGAAGCGACACAGATGCAGCAACTCCCGTCAGTCTACTCGAAGGATTGAACACGAAGCCGTAAGTAAGGATCTCAACTTATTTGGGTATGGATGGTCATATACCCTCATGGTTCAAGATGACTGCCTTCTTCGAATGACTCGATGGCGATTGAAAAAGTTCTGCTGATGGGCGCTATTTTGACTACGACGGTATTCGTTGGGATAGTAATCCTTGACTCAGAAGATATCATTGATTTACCTGATTACTGGGATATTGAAAGCGTTTGTTTGAATTCTCACACCAGCGAAATCACTCACTATCACGTTAATGTAGAGATTATTATTGATGGTGATGATTATTTAATTGCGAACAATATAGGGATTGATGATAGTGATTGTCCCGATGGGATGAGAGGGATACATACTCACGATGATACCGGTAAATTACACATCGAAACACCCTCTGATATGGATGCGACCCTAGGATCTTTTTTCAATATCTGGGGCGAGAATTTTGATGAAGACGAAATTCTCGGAAACCATGAAAATTCAGATTATGAGATTGTGATGTACGTCAATGGAAAATCGAATTCTGAATTCGAACAATATAGTATGCAAAATAATGATAATATTGAAATTCGTTATCAACAGAAATAATTAGGATAATTCAACCTTTAATGACTGCAAATGGCCTCAATCGCGCTACCGGTCTTGCTAAGTTAGCCTCAGAAGTTAGCCGAATCACTTCATCCACATCTTTGTAGGCCCCCGGGGCTTCTTCGGTTAGTACATTCGGAGTTTTGGTGTGGACGTATATCCCCGATGCTTCTAATTCGGCACGGAGTTTATCTGGGTCGATTTGTTTTCTCGCAGCGGTACGTGAGAGTTTTCGGCCAGCTCCGTGGCAAGATGAGGAGAATGCATCGTTACCACCACTGGTCGGTCCGGCGAGGACCCATGATGCTGTCCCCATATCTCCGGGGACGAGAACGGGTTGGCCGATCCCTGAAAATCTGGAAGCCAATTCTGGATGATCACCACCAAGAGCACGTGTTGCTCCTTTTCGGTGGACACAACATTTACACGACACACCGTGGACCTTGTGATCCTCAATTTTAGCGATATTATGGCTGACGTCATATACGACTTCAAGGTCACCGTCACTTCCTAGTTGTTCATGGAGAGTGTTTCTCAGTCGCTGAGTAAGAGTTGAGCGATTGGCGAAAGCGAAATTCCCTGCTGCGTTCATAGCGTCAAGATATTCAGCGCCTTCACGGCTGTGAATCGGCGCTGCAGCAAGTTGCCTATCACCGAGTGTCATGTCCCATTTTGGTGCGTGCCAACGGTCACCTGTTCGCTGATATTGCTCTTCGATTCGAGCCACATGGTCTGAACAAACCTGATGTCCTAGTCCGCGTGAACCTGTGTGAATCATTGCCGTTACTTGCCCCTCCCTAAGTCCGAATGCATTGGCAGCTCGCTCATCGACAATTCGATCGACTACCTGTAATTCGAGAAAATGATTTCCTGAGCCGAGGGTCCCCATCGATTTTGAGCCGCGCTTTCGCGCTCTTTCCCCAATATTTCTTTCAATAGTATCCAAAACCCCATTCGATTCGATAGCAGTTAGATCACGTGTTTCTCCCCACCCCATCTCAATGGCGGCTTCTGCTCCCATTGAAAGCACTGATTCTATCTTTGTATCGTCGAGAATAACTCCACCTTTTCCAGTTGCACCAGCAGGGATTGTTTGGGATAATTTAACCGCTAATGATTTTGCATTGATTTGACCAATTTCAATATCGAGAGCGCAAAGTCTGACTCCACAATTAATATCGAATCCGACTCCACCTGGGGATATAGCACCACCCAATTCTCCTGCTTCGACATCTGTGGCTACGACTCCACCGATTGGAAACCCGTAGCCAAAATGCCAATCGGCCATACCCCAAGCCTCGCCAACAATTCCGTCGAGGGCAGCGGTATTGACCAATTGAGCCGGAGAACGGTCATCGGTATGTTCTCCGAGATGCTCCGAATCGGCGATTAAAATTGCATCTGTTTTCATATCGCCGTGTTGGCGAATTCGCATACGACTAGGGCCAGCTGATTCGAGATGCTTCCTCCATTCGGCTGGCATGAGTAATCCTATCACACCCCACCTTTCAACGAGTCGGACAGGCTTTACAACAATCGCCTTCAAGATGGTTTGACGAATCCGAGGCACGAGAGGTGTTCAGCAATGGCTTTCGGCGAGACTAACATTCCATTCTGGAAAGAGTCAGGTCATGTCCGTCGAACTTGTACTGTCACTGGTCTCAAATTTTGGACGCGCGACTCTAATCGAACGACTTCTGGTGATACTTACGAAGATCCTTACACCTTCATTGGAACACCGATTATCGAAGGATTTCCAATGAGAGGAAAGGCTCTGAAAGACGCAATGCGCAAGTCTTTCCTCAATTATTTTGAGAAACGAGGCCATTCTCCGATTACAGGTTACCCCGTAATCGCTCGCTGGCGCGACGATATTCACCTGACAATAGCGAGTATCGCTGATTTTCAACCACATGTAACCAGCGGTCAAATACCTCCTCCTGCGAATCCATTAGTGATTTCCCAACCCTGCATTCGATTGACTGATGTGGCTGCAGTGGGTCGTTCTGGCCGCCATTTGACAACTTTTGAAATGATGGCTCATCATGCTTTTAACCGACCAAAAGAGGGAGATGTAGTCTATTGGATTGATTCATGCGTTCGATATTGCGATGATATGCTTGTCAATACCTTCGGCATTGAACCCAGTGAAATTACCTATGTTGAAAACCCATGGTCAGGAGGTGGAAACGCAGGGCCCGCATTGGAAGTTATCGTCGGTGGATTGGAATTAGCAACTCTTGTTTTCATGAGCCTAGAAGAAGATGAATCCGGTGATGTCGATATCAAAGGTATTCGTTATAGTGAGATGGATCTACAAATCATCGATACAGGTTATGGCCTCGAGAGATTTTGTTGGGCTGCTGCTGGTACGCCGACGATTTACGAGGCGATTTATCCGGAATCGATTGAATGGTTTAAAAAATTGGCCGGTTTTGATGAAATGGTCGAAAATCTTGGATTTTCGATAAAAACCGATGTTCTTTTAGGTGAGTTATCTAAACTGGCTGGAATTTTGAATATCGATGTTGGAACCGATGTCGCAGCACTTTACGACAAACTCTCCGAGCGATTAAATGAACAAGGAATTTCAATCTCAGTTGCTGATTTGAAGCAAGTAACCGAGCCTCTTTCTTCGATTTATGGAATCTCTGATCATATGCATGCTCTTTGTAATATGTTAGGGGATGGTTTAGTTCCGAGCAATACCAAAGCAGGTTATCTTGCTCGAATGCTCGCTCGAAGAGTCTGTAGGATGAAGGATGAACTGAACATGGCGGTGAGTCTTTCAGAACTTGCTTCCCATCACATGAATACTCATCTAGATATGAGCAACTTTATGCAAACTGAGGGAGGTCTTATTGAAATTCTCAATCTTGAGGAACAACGTTATCATGAAATGATTCGCAAAGGCGAGTCTGCAGTTAGAACCGCATTGAAGGATTTGCCAAAAGATACAATCGAAGTTAGCGATGAAATTCTTTTCCGACTGGCTGAGGAAAGGGGGATACAGCCAGATATGGTGGTTTCTATCGCACATGGTCTTGGTTGGACAAACCTTTCCGTACGTGTTGGATTTGCAGCAGATATGGCTGCGCGAAATGCCCTTGCTACCAAGTCAGCCGCCAAATCACGAATAAAACCCAATTTACTTTCAGTCGAATTACCTGAAACAATTACTGATTATTATATCGACACAAACGCTGTTGATTTTGAAGCAAAAATACTACACTGTGAGCCACTTTCTGATGAGAAAATCAAATCATTGAAACTATCCAATGAAGTTTCTTCCACACCTTCTCACGCGATTGTGTTAGACCGGACATTATTCTATCCTGAAGGTGGGGGGCAACTTGGCGATCAAGGTAAATTGGGTGATGCTGAAGTCCTTGATACTAAAATAGAAAATGGAATTATTATTCATCTGACCGATTCAGCAATCGATACAACCAATGTATTTGGCCAAGTCGATTGGATCCGCCGCCGGCAACTCATGGATCATCACACAGGTGTACACATTATCGGTGGCTCAGCCCGAGAATTACTCGGTCCACATATCTGGCAAGCAGGATCCAACAAAGGTCAGAAATATGCTCGAATCGACCTGACTCACCATTCGCGAATTGATCGTGATTTACTCGATAAAATTGAAGACAGAGCGAATGAAATAATCGCAGAAAACATTCCTGTAGAAAAAATAGTTCTCGGAAGGGCCGAGGCAGACGCCCAATTCGGATTCGACATATATCAGGGTGGCCCACCAAAACACGATGAAATCCGAGTCATCAAAATCGGGGACTTCGATGTCCAAGCATGCGGAGGCACGCACCATGATTCGGTAGGGGAAGTTGGTGAGCTACGCATAATTCGTTCCAGTCAAGTCCAAGACGGAGTGGAGCGTCTGCAAATCGTGGCAGGGGAGACGGCACGCGAACACGCGCGGCAACAAGAGCGGATTTTAGCTGAGGCTTCAGATACTCTTGGTGTTCAACCCCAAGATCTCCCCAAGGCAGTTTCACGCTTCTTTGAAGAATGGAAAACACAACAGAAGCGTATCGAGATTCTAGAAGCGGAAATAGTCCGGCTGCGGACTAGTGGTGGCGGTGGAGACGCAGTCGAAAAGGATGGAATTCGCTATGCAATTATGGAAATTGATGGTGATATGAAACAATTGATGACAATGCTATCTGAGTTGACTCGAGATATATCGAATCCTACACTGGCGGTTCTCGGTACTCGCGAGGGTGGCGGTAAATTGATTGTCGCGAGTACCGAAGGTACGATTGCTGCAAAATCTCATAATGCTGTTGAAATTCTCAATGAAATATCTGGACACATCGGTGGTGGTGGTGGTGGTAGCCCTACTATGGCTCAAGGTGGTGGCTCGAATGGTGAAGGAATCCCCGCCGCTTTGGGCGCCGCTCGCGCTTTGCTCGGAGTCTGAATAATGAACGAGCCAATCGCTGTCGCGCCTCGCGCTTCTTCGATCGAATATGCGATACGTGACGTGGTCGTGCCCGCGGTTGAATTAGAAAAACAAGGGCACGAAATCATTCGCTTGAATATTGGCGACCCATTAGCATATCCCGGATTGCCAACACCTGATCATATGATTGACGCCTACAAAGCTGCATTAGAAAATCAAGACAATGGATACGGACCATCATACGGAATTGCAACTCTACGACAAGCGATTTCAAATTCCGAAATCAGAAAAGGTTGGAATTGCACCGAAGATGATGTCTATGTCACCCATGGAGTTACCGAAGCACTGCAAATCATCTTCGCAGCATTTCTACAAGATGGTGATACAGTTCTTGCGCCGGGACCACATTATCCACCATACATGGCCTATCCTCAAATGTACGGCGCATCAACGATAGAATACCGACTCGATCCTAACGATGGTTGGCGAATCGATTTGAAAGACATCAAAGAAAAAATGGATGATAGTGTTCGACTTCTGGTACTCATCAATCCAAATAATCCGACAGGTAATGTTGTGTCGATTGAAGAAATCGATGATTTGCTTGAAATCGCTTCAAATTGGCCAAAGTGTACAATAATTTCTGATGAAATTTATGATGGTTTAGATTTCACAGGTTCACTAGTATCGGTAGCTTCACGTTCAACAAAAGTCCCAGTAATTACCCTAAATGGTGTTTCTAAGGTTTACTTCGCTCCCGGTTGGCGGATTGGATACATGGCTTGGCATGACCCTAGCGGTGTGCTCGAACTCGTGAGGGATGGTGCCGAGCGTATTCTGCGCAGTCGTTTGTGTGCCTCGACACCAGCGCAGTATGGATACCTTGCTGGCTTGAATGAAGAATTAGATTGGCTAGACGGACATCGTGCTCTTGTGAAGGAAAGATTGGATTATTCTATAAAAAGAATTGATGAAATCGATGGTATCGAATGCCAATCGCCGGGCGGTGCCTTCTATCTATTTGTAAAAATTTTAGACGAATCCGTTCCCGATAAACAATGGGTCCTTGATCTACTTCACAAATACCATGTTTTGGTCGTTCATGGATCCGGCTTCTCCCCTGAATTTGGTGCTAACCATTTTCGTATGGTTTGCTTACCTCCAATCGATGTGCTCGAACAGGCATTTTCTAGGATTGACAAATTCATAAATGGCTGATCGCATGGGTTTTTATGATTTTTTCAGATCCAAACCGAAATCATCTGAGGATATTCTCAAGAACAGATGGAAGTTCACTTCAAACGGGACTTATGCTGATAGATATAGACAGGATGAAATCGCTTGGAGAGTCGTTGCAAATTCATTTGAAATTTGGTTTCAAGGAATTGAACAACGAACGGGGCAGAGCCTTGGCAGAAGATTAGCCCATGCTGCGGCTGAATCTGAAGAATTTCTGTTGTCGATTGGTAATGTGCTTGCCAAGCCGAAGGGCCGGATTCCATCAAATTGGCTGGATGTACACAAGGATTGGTCATCTAGAGGACTTGGTAAGATCCAATTACTCGAAGATGAAGACGAGATTCGACTCATTGTCAATAATCATCCAAATGGTCCAATATGTGCTGGTAGTTTAGCTGCGAATTGGGAATGTGGAACTGGTCAAAGGCATCGATTTCGTTGGTCGGAAAGTGTAGGGAAAGGGCTGATTGTAGATCTGACCTTGGATGATGTAAAAATCCCAAAATCCCAAAAATCCAATTTGATTTGGAATGATTTATCTTCTTCAACAGATTTAACCGAAGATGGCCATGATACATTTACTGACCTTGAATTTTCTGACTCAGGATTTTGGTCGATAATGGGTCGTAGGTCGTTGTTTATCCATCGAGATTTATTATTGAAATTTGAAGAATATTGTCTGCCTTATCTTGATAGAATTCATGAGGGGAGAAGCGATTATTCTTGGAATGGATTAGATGATAATCGTGCATTATGGTGGACGGCAATGGCTGATTCTATTCGTGAAATATTTTACTCCGCCGGATATCATATTTTTGTAAGCAAAACCGAAGATTGGCTGAGAATTGCTCGCCGCTATCTTTCTCGAGATGGACTTGGAAAAATCAGTTCTGCTGCCTCAATTGATAACACCGGCGGGATTGAATTTTCTATTGAAAATACACTGCACCCTGCCCTGTTAAGTGGGATGCTGCTCGGCTGCTGGGAACGAGCTTATGGTCGCAGAGGAAGGGTTATTTTGAACCAAAATCCAAACGGTCTCAAATTGAAAATTTTCTCTCTGAACGAGATTGCTGAATAAAAATCCAGACTCGACTATGATTAAACATTATATCTGAACCTAAGTTGAATTGCTTGTCCCTCATGGGGCCGTGGTGATTATTTGGCTCTAAATCATAATCAATATGCAGTGATTGCAATTACAGCGACTCTATGTTTAGCAGGATTTTACACGATTATCGGAGCCGGCCTTGCTACAGTTTCAGGATGGGAAGAAGGTGGCACAGATATCGTCACAGGGGATGATGAAATTCATCAGGCTGGAGTCGATACTGATGGCGATGGTTTACCTGACAGAATGGAACAAACTCTCTATGGAACCGAGTGGGATAATGCGGATACCGATAGTGATGGTTTGGAGGATGGATGGGAAATAGAAAATGGGCTCGATCCTTTAGACAATGGTGAACCTGCCAATACCAATCATCAAACAGAAACTCCTGATCCAGGTCACGATACAACCGAGTTGAACGAAACTTTCCCCAACCCAGATAATGGGCCGTTCGGCGATCCTGACCGAGACGGTTTAATTAATATCGATGAGGCTGAATTGGGAACTAATCCAAATCTACAGGATTCCGATGGTGATGGTCTAAACGACCGTTGGGAATCACTTTACACCCACACCATCGAGACTCCTGAAGGCACGATCAAACTACTCGATCCACTCGATGGCAACTGGGACTGTTATCTGTTGACGCCTGATGCTAAGGCTCAGATTGAGGCAGATATCGGTACTAGTACTTGGGATGAGATGGGCAATCAATTCGGTCATTCCTGTGATTCTCTTCTCGATCTTGAACAACCTGAGCCAGATAGTTTGAGAAATTATGTCGAAGAGCGTTACGATACAAATCCACTTGAAGAAGATAGCGATGGTGATTTGATTGCTGATCGTTATGAAATTGCCTATGGTAATATCGAATTAGGAGTTCACTGTGGAGTCCCCGTTTTCGGGACCTTGACTCTAAAATCACCTTACCATGAGATGATGTCTGGCATAGGTGATATGACTTGGTTTGAGGAAGATATGGATAATGATGGTCGTTTGAACGGACCTGGGGATTGGGATTCTGATGGTGATGGAATGCCAGATGGTTTCGAGTATTGTTTCGCTCTGGATAACAATGGAGATAGATTTTTGAATCCAGCAAATTCAACCGATGCCTATGGCGATTCAGATGAAGATGGCTTGAACAATATCGAAGAATACGAGGTTGCTTACACTTGGGGGGCAGAGAATTTCACCAGCCCATTAAAGGCGGATACTGATAATGATGGTATGCCTGATGGCTGGGAACATCTGAGTGGAATCCATCCTAATGATGGAAGCAATGCTGAGGAAGATCCTGATTATGATGGATACGATGCAGACGGTGATGGCGGTGTCCGTTACGATGATTTGGTGGGAGTCAGTACGATTCACTCAATCGGTGTAATCGTTGGAGAATACGTACCTGTGAACAAAACCATTCTTTGGGTTAGAACCGTTCAAAATAGCGAATATGTCAACCTTCCAGTGAAGACGAAGACTGCTGGTTGGGTTTATCACATCAATGTTGTAATTGGCCAAGAAGTCACTTCTCGATTACAAGACTTGGTCGTAGTCGTCGAGGATGATGAGAGATTTACTAACCTCGACGAATATAATGCTCGCGATCGAGATAACGACGGAATTATCGATGGGCGCTCGACCGACCCATTGAATCCTGATACTGATAACGATGGGTTACTCGATGGAATCGAAGTAATAGGTTGGATTATTAGGGTCGTCGACTACGGCGTCCGTGACGTTCTTGTTCAAAGCAATCCTGGTGTTTTCGATACAGATAGCGATGGTCTCTCTGATGCAGTAGAATATTTTGACACGTTCACTAATGCTACTGACCGAGATACAGATAGTGACGGATTGGAAGATTTCACTGAAGCTATGGACGGATTCTATTGGAATGGTTCTCAATACTTCACCAATGCTTCTTCACACGACACCGATAACGATGGCCTGGCCGATGGTGAAGAGGTTGTCGATGGATTGGATCAATATATCACACATGCTAACAATGCTGACAGTGATGATGATGGCCTAAACGATGGAAATGAAGTTCTATACATCCCTAGACCTTGGCAAATCCAGACTAACCCGCTGATTAATGATACGGATGAAGATGGTCAACCTGATGGTTGGGAGATGCAGGTATTTTCCGTTCAACAGAATACTCGAAGTCACAGCTTATGGATTTCTTCGACAAATTGGCTTCCTCCCGGCTGTGAAAATATGATCGAATGTGGGCTTGGTCCTGGCGGATGGGTCTGGACTAACCATCTCCAAGGATTCTCTACCTCTGGCGATCGGGATGGAGATGGTGTAATGGATCCGAAATATTTCCTTCATGAGATGAATATATCTGGATTTGTTATTCCTGCAAGTGGCCGTTGGGCACTCGACCCGGCATACGGTTCGATGCCCGACAATTCATTCGACATCGATAATGATACGTTGATGAATCAACTTGAAGCTCCAGACCGCTGGAATACCAATCCTGTCGATGATGATACAGATGGTGATAAATTACCGGATGGTTGGGAGGTATTTTTCTCTGAACAAGCAATATCTGAGGGATTGGTTGACAATAATTCTCTGAATGCATTAGGTGCTCGAGGTCCGATGGATCCGAGTATGCCTGATTCAGACCTCGATGGAATTGACGATGGTCAATCTGACTTTGATCGAGACGGATTGAATAGAACACATCAATTGAATCGATATTGCCCTGGATGGAATAGTCCTCAAGATTCAGAATGCCATATCGATCCTACAACGACTGTTGGAAAACGATTTTATGATGATTTAGAGAATTACACGAATTATGAAGAATTCCAAAACGGCACCAATCCAGTTCTGAACGATACCGATGGCGATGATTGGCTGGATGGTTCCGAAGTTTTCCATCAGGATCAAGATGAAGATGGAATGTGGTCTGGATGGGAATATTATTTCCAATTCGATCCGTTTGACCCATCTGATGCAAATGTAGATTCTGATGGTGATGGTTATATCAACAAGTGTGAGAATAAATGGAATACAAATCCTAAGGATGCAACCAGTTTCCCAAGTCAGGGTGAACTCTGTAATGCATTCGAGTGATAGCCGATTTCTTCATTCGTGTACCCCGCCTCACAGGACTCAGCATGTCTTGGTGGATTCTGCCTACAACTGCCGATATCGGCGTACGAGCATTCTCTTCAGACGCCGCCGGCGCGATGCGTGAAGCAGCTCTAGGATTACAATCAGTTCAATTATCTGAAGCGGGTGCTACCTCACTCAATTCAAAAATTCGCTCAACGGGAATATGGATGATTCAGGCCCCAGGGGGAGATATCGAAAGAGGATTGGTGCGTATGCTTGAAGAAATTCTATATCGTGGCTCTGTCGAAAACCAATGGTTGGTAGACGCTGCGATAAAAATCGATGGTGAACAGATTTCACTCCAAGCGGTTTGGGTCGATAGTGATGAGGTGGAAAGAGAGGTTGAAGTGAAGGCGATAACCTTGCATGAGTTAGTTTTACGCGAGATTCAAAGTGGCGAAATCATTGTCGGTGTGGAGCCAGACATTCCTACTTTTGAGGGGCCTGGTTGGATGGCTCAAGTGGTTTTTGATATCTGATTCAAAATCATTCTTCAACATTAAATCGCTGATAAACTTCGTTTGTTGTCTGTGTTACGCGGATGAAAGTTGTACATTTTGGTAAATCTTTGATTCGTCGCGCGCCGACATAGGAACAAGCGGAGCGAACGCCACCGAGAATCGCTTGAATACTAATTTCCAACGGTCCTCGATAAGGTACCCGCACCTCCTTCCCCTCAGGAGCACGGTGCTTTGCCACCTCGCCATAATGGGTCTGCATCGCCTTAGATGAAGACATTCCATAGAATGATTTGTAATTCTTTCCGTTTGAACTAGTTACGAGTTCGCCACCTGACTCATCGTGTCCAGCGAACATACCGCCGAGCATAACAAAATCCGCACCGGCAGCGAATGCCTTTGCGACATCACCAGGGCTTGAACAACCACCATCGGCCATCACATGCCCTGCTAACCCATGAGCAGCATCTGCACACTCAGCAATCGCAGACAATTGCGGATATCCAACACCAGCTACCTTGCGTGTGGTGCACACCGAACCAGGTCCAATTCCCACCTTGACGATATCCGCACCCGCAAGGATGAGTGCTTCAGTCATCTCTCTGGTTGCCACATTGCCGGCAATTACAATTGCTGAGGGGAATTCACCACGAACTCTTCGGACAAACTCAAGAAATATTTCCCGGTAGCCATTAGCCACATCAATACAAATTAGTTTGGTTCCCACATTGGTTGCCATTTTACGTTTGAGAAGGTCAAATGAGTCTTCGGTAGAACCGCAGGCTATTGCCACATATTCGGGGTTGATTCCATCTTCCCAAGCTTGCGCATATTCTTTTGTGGAGTAGAATTTTTGAGTGCAGGTAAGCATCGAATGTTTCTGCAGTTCCGCCGCGATGCTGAACAGGCCAGTCGTGTCCATGTTCGCTGCCACGATCGGTACACCAGTCCAAGTTGTGTCGGAATGTCTAAACTTGAATTCGCGAACAAGTGTCACATCCGAGCGAGAAACCAGCGTACTGCGCTTCGGTCGAATCAATACATCATCAAAAGTAAGCTTCAAATCATGCTCTACACGCATTAGAACCTTACTACTGCAACGAAGGAGTGCTTAAGACCGTTCTGACTCATTCAAGAGTCTTCATTGACTCCTAAAATCGGTCCTGGATTATCCCAATAAAACCACAATTGGCGCCCTCTTTCCTCGCTATATGATGTGAAGTAAACCTTCTCCCCCATTACTATGTAGCGATTTGACCAACTGCTATTGACTCCAGGCGTGGCATCTACCAATATATTTGTTCCATTACTCGTACTGTCGCTTCTCCATGGTCCGACCCATAGATATCAATAAACATTCTCCGACACTCTCATGATATTAATTCGCGACAGTTCATAGCACTGGATAAGAAGAATGCACGTGTTGGCAAAGTTTGGTGAAAAATTCTTTATCATTAGTAATAGGATTTGGTGCTCGTGCCGGGATTTGAACCCGGGTCGTCGCCTCGAGAGGGCGACATGATGGACCGAACTACACCACACGAGCGGAGTGATTCTGCGACTTTACTTTCATTTATCAAAACAATGGCCTAAGCCCCAATCGACTTTACTTTCACTTTCACTTTCATTTACCCCTCTCTCATGTTTCTTCATATGCTAAACAGTTGACATCGGGGTATGAGCCTAAGAAAGAATGCGAACACCAAGACAATTTACAGAAAGCGTCCAGAACCTCGCCGAATTATATCATTTTCAAGTCTAATTCGAACCCCTACGCTACAAGTGGAGTCATCGAATAGCATATTGGTGAACAATAATGGCTCGATTGAAAATGCAAGCTGGGCACCAATGCCGAAATTACCCACCCCTATCGCGGTTAGTTCAACCTCGTGGAATGGACTTCGTTCCCGTGTTTTGGCCTCAAGAATACTACGTGCGGAGGTGGCATAATGTCTCGTACTGGAAGATTGAGAAATGAAGTTGAGACCTACCTTGGGGATAATGAATCTGCAAACACAGTTGAGATTTTTGATCACTTGAACAGTAGATTTCGATGGGGGGCTACGATGAATCAAGTTGGAAATATCTTAGCAAAAGATACCCGCTTCGCTAAGGTTGGGCATGTTAGAGGTCAATTTCGTGGTAGTGTTTACACTGTGTGTGTTTGGTCATTGACTCAACAGATACCTTCTGCAACTGCCTAAGTCGGGGAAGAACTCAAGTCCTTTGTTGATTGCAGAGCAATCATGAGAAGTGGATTTTCCTTTTCTGCATGGACTACAATCTTGCGGGCAGGAAATTCGTTGACAGGATTCTTCGGCGTTGCTTTCGGAGCAGTTTTGGTTTTGGGAGAAATCCCGCAGGGCTCTTTAGCCCAAATCACTTTACTACATTCGATTTCTGTTTGGTGTTTTATGTGTTCATGGAATGCATTAAACGATATTCTTGATGTTAAAATTGATGGAATCAATCGCCCAAATAGGCCTTTACCTAGTGGTGTAATCAGTCTATCTCAAGCGAAATTTGTTACTGGTTTGTTGATGGTGGTATCACTGGTTAGTTTGATTTTTGCAGGAAATATCGCTTCTGGATTAAGTTCCGGAGTAGAAGAATGGTATCCTTCAGTCGCAATTTGGTTATTCGCAATTTTCCTTTTAACAAATTATGAATCATCAGGAAATCTTAGTTTGAAGTTGAAGGATCGTGGATTGCCTGGAAACATTGCAATCTCTCTCTCGGTGGGAATGGTCGTTTTATTCGGCGCAGCAGGAGTTTTTGATTGGGCTAATCCAAAGGTAATCTCTGTGTTTTTGATTGGTTTTTTCTATAATTTAGGCCGTGAAATTATCAAAGATATTGAAGATATGGATGGTGACCAGGGAAGAAACACTCTAGCTATGAGAATTGGTCCAGAAAAGACGAGATTAATTGCTTGGACATTGATGTTGGTAACGATGATTACAGTCCTCTTGCCGTTTGGATTGGGGATATTTCCTCTTCTTCATCTATTATTGGTTACTCCGGGCATTATTTCTTTACAAATGGTCAAAGCAAAACTCGCTAATTCAGAGGACCATGCGGCTCAATCATTAATCAAAAAATCAATGCAACTTACCCTAATCGGCTTGATGATAAGCGCAATTATGGTTTAATTAAATCAAATCATTGTAAGCTTGCCATGCTATTGGATTGCACAGGTAAGTTAAGATTGACATTTGTGCCCACATACGGTTTTCAGCTTGGTCGAAAACCACACTATTTTTTGAGTCAATAACACCATCAGTAACCTCTTCTCCACGGTGTGCTGGAAGACAATGCATGAATAGGTAATTCGAATCAGCGTTTGCAACTAGTTCTTCGTTGACTTGGAATCCGTCAAACGCAGCAAATTTATCTTCCATGTGTTCTTCACCCATCGAGACAAAGATATCCGTGTAAATTACGCCGGCTCCACTTGCCGCTTCATTTGGGTCATTTGTTGCAGTAATCTTAGCTCCATTACTCGCCGCAATTTCTTCAGCACGCTTGACAACTCCTGAATCCGGTTCCATTCCAACTGGAGTTGCATACTTGATATCATAACCTAATATAACTCCGGCTAGAAGTAAATCGTGTAGTACATTATTTCCATCGCCTACCCAAGCGATGTGGCCATTTATTTTATTTTTATTCTCGACAATAGTCATCAGATCAGCAGCTGCTTGACATGGGTGGTGCATATCAGAAAGGGCATTGATAACTGGCACAGATGCATGTTGAGCAAGTTCTTGGACATCTGCATGGGCAAAGCAACGGTAGGTGATACCATCTAGGAATCGTGAGAGGACAGCAGCTGTGTCAGCAATCGATTCACTCTTGCCAATTTGAATGTCTTTTGATAAAAGTGTGAGGGGTTGGCCACCTAATTTATCAACTCCTACTTCGAATGAAACCCGAGTCCGAGTGGAAGGTTTTTCGTAAATTGAACCTATTGTCATTCCAGTTAATGGTTTAAATTCTGGTGCCATTTCTGTATCATTTTTGAAGGCGATAGCCCAATCTATCAAATCGGGTAACATATCGGTTAAATCATCAATTGCCATCAAATCTTTTTTCATTTCAGAGTTCATGCTCAATATCTCCCTGAAACCCATCTCTAGTATCGGCCATTCCGCCGAATATAGATTGAGCAAAGGTCAAAATATCTGCTAACCCCTCTTCCATCTCACTAGAAAGAGGAATTAGTCCAGGCTGAATTGATGCGTGCTTCATCATTCTTAGTTGCCCTATAGCAAATTCTGCACGTTGTCCACCTTGGGCAGCGTTGAGTGATTGTTGTGCTGATTCTTCATAGAGTGCCGATTCGAGAATATCGAGATTTTCTCCCCATTCTAGAATTTTTTCGAGAGTTTCAGGATCTAGAAGATCAGACTTAGAGAGGAAGTTAGCAGTTGGTAATCCTAGTCTGAAGTGAACGATAGATGAGAGAAGCATTTGCGAAACGAAACCGCTTGGGGTTTGAGATAGCATCGGGTCGAAGAGGAAAACTAAGCACGCTCGGCCCTGTCCAATCACATCGACAAGGTGGCTCGATGCTTCTCTGAACGCAAATAATTCTACCTGGCCTGGTGTATCGACGATCATAATATCACCCGATATCCCATCTATTTCTTCGAAAACTTCGTCTGCTTGAGAAGCGACAAGATCGGCTGCCAAAATTTGAGCGCCGTTTGGGCCTAGGTCGTATTCGTCCATTACATCAGAGAGTGAAACCAAATCTCTGACATCAAATTCAGGGTCATAATGTACTCTTTCAGCTCCTGGATCGAGATTGATTGTTAGGACATCAACTTCAAGAAATCTCGCCCATCTCTGAAAGGCTGTAACTAACGAACTCTTTCCAGCACCAGCGGTTCCAACGACGAAGAGGACCGGGGGTGATGTACCATCTTGTGCACTCATGATTCGTCGCACCTTCAGCATGATTTCAACCATTCGTTTGTTATGTTGTAACTTATAACGTCGAACGAGCAATAGTTATACCAATCTTAGGCACGTCCCCGTATACTTCCGAAGGTGAATTGGCCATGTCCGATGAATTACCCCCGCCCCCTCCACCACCTGGATTCCCAATGCCTCCCCCTCCATCTTCAAATTCTGAAGATGAGAAGATTCCTAGTTCATCGATTCTTGAAGAGAAAGAAATAGATTTTTCCGAGGACACTGAAATAGATGAATCAGAGGGTGAGTCTAACGAAATAATTTCTTCACCTCCGCCACCACCATCTGGACTTTCTGATTTGCCACCTCCATCAACTGCTGGATTTGGTGAAATCCCCCCCCCGCCTCCAGGTTTTTCTGAATTGCCCCCTCCGCCTCCACAAGATTTGGCTGACAATCCATTCGTAACCAATTCAGAGGAAGAGGAAGGAAAGCAGTCGCTCTCCGATTCGCTAACAGTATTCGGAGTTGAGGGGGCTGGTCCGGAGTCTAACGATATGTGGGGAGATTATTCTCCCGATTCTGAAATAGCAGCCCCTGTTGATGAGGAAGAAGATATTCTCGATATCACGAGTGCATTAGATTCTATGACTCCTCAAGGTGCCTCGATATCTTCAACTTATTCGCCTCATCTTAGATCTGCCTCAGAAGTCGATGCAATTCCTGGCGACAAACTTCACGCCACATTGAATGAAGTCGAAGAATCAACACTAAACCCCGATGGTTCTGTTCGTAGACAAACAATCGAAGGCGAGTTAATTCTTCGAAATCCAAGCAAAAAGCAACGAGCATGGGATATCGAAGTTCTTCTCGCAAAAACCGAATCTACAGATTTAGGTGGTAGTTCGATAACCGTCAGAGAACTCGATGCAACCGAAGAGACAGTAATCCCTTATTCTTCAAATGGACCTAGGATGTTGGTTCTAAAAGAAAAGATTGACACAGAACCAGAACGAGATCAAGAACCTAGCCTGTCTTTGGTTCTCTCACCGAACGCTCATGAAATTAAGATTGAAATTAATATTGAGAACATCGCAAACGTCCCTTTGAATGATGTTGAATTGCGCCGAACTCTTCCCGATTGTTTTGAAGTCACGGAGACCTCCGACTATTCTGTCGATGGCTCAACGATAGTTTGGGACATCGGTCGATTGGCAATAGGCGAGAATAAGACTCTTGTTCTGAACCCTCTTGTTCGGATAACTGGAGTAGAGAAAATACCTGCTGGCATCGCTACAGTTTCTTATTCAGCTGAATCGACGGTCTCCAGGACTGAGTTTGAAAATGTCACTAGTTCCGGTCGACAATTTTCTCGGGTTGTTGCAGAAGAAGACGACCGACCCGGAATTTGGCATTGCAAATGTGTTTTTGAAAATCGATCTTCTTTCATTGTTCTCCTTTCCGGTGCGACAGTAAGGATCGCCGGTCGAGAAGCTCCAATTCTCGAGGTGTCTGACCTCCGTCAAGACATACCGCCAGAGGGCAGTTGGGAGTCTATGGTGAAGCGGGTGGAATCTGAAGATCAACCTAGTTTTAGTCAGGAAGTTAAGTACTCGATTTTACCTCGTGTTTCGGTTCACTCAAACGGTTTAGTAAATATCAATGAACAAAAACTTGCAATTATCGATGCGACTATCAATAAACGATATGATGTATCTAGAATCAAATCTTATGTGCCATCAAATATTGAAGCGGTGGTAACTATTGAAAACACTGGTTCAGCCTCGATAAATGTAATGAGAGTTCTCGATGATATACCCGGTATTTTCGAACCTCCATCAACCCATAAAATCCAGATTGAAATCGAGGGTGCCGATCTCAGTGCTGATCAATACCGAGTTGATATCATCAATGGTAACCAACTTGAAGAAAAATTGATTTCACCAGATAATCCAGGTCATGCGCTAAGAATCACCGTCGGAACATCATCTCGTCTAGGTTTGCAGCCAGGCAAATCCATGATCATACGTTATCCTCTTCATGCACCAGATCCTTCTCCTCAAAATAAGTTGTTAGCTGCTCCAATTCGTGCTGATTTCAGCATGGAGCGATTTGGACCAGTGGCAACCCGAACAGTAGAATTGCCACCTATAATCAAGGTTGTACACCGCCGCAGAAAAATAAGTACGGGTAAGGAAGTATTTCCAGGTGGAGGACCTGGAATATACGAAATTTTGTTGATGTTTGACAACAATTCAGATAGCGCATTAAACGATCTTGCCCTTCATGACATAGTTCCTGGAACATTTTCAATTGAGAGTTCTTCCATCAAATCTTCCATAAATGGTGATAGAGATGTCTCAACGACGAAAGAATCAGCTCGAGATGGAATCAAGGTGAGTTGGCAAATTGGGCGAATTGAGAAAGGTGAGCGCGTCGAAGTCGTCTATGAAATTCAAGGAGATACCGAGGCTGAATACAAGGTTTCCGATGCGCAAGATTTCCATGGAGCAACATTCGGTGATGAGGTCGACGAAGATCCAAATGTTCCAGAATGGTTAGAGCAGGAAGCAATAATTGAAATCGACGAATCGGTACCTGTTTCCCAATCGATAGAAATCGCTCCTAGAGTAGTTGAATCTAAATTAGAAATTACTACCGAAGAGGAGCCCGTCATAGATGAAAATAGTGACGAGGAATTAGGCGAAACGACAAATCTTGATGGATTTGATGAAGATGAAATGGTAGAACCAGATGATTCTGAATCTGATTCGATTGATACAAAAAGGGTTGAAGAAAGCGATCAGAATAATTCATGCCCTATATGTGGCTCTGAAGCAAAAACAGGTCAATCAATTTGCTCGGTCTGTAGTTTTTCGTTCAAGTAAACAATAATTTTCGCCGTAGGCGACTACCGAAGTGTTCATTGAAGGCTGGCGGAGCGAATGGCCATGGCGAGTAGTGCTCCGGCTGGTAATCAACAGCCCGCAGGAATGGGTTCAGCTATGCTGCCTATGTTCGGAATGTTGCTCATCATGATGGTGGTGATGGCTTTTCCTAGTCTCCGAATTGCTCTTTCTGTTGGTGCAGGTTCAGTTATCGAGCCGTTATTGCCATTCCACGCAATTTACTTCGTTCCAACTGTTTTCATTCTCGGCTCGAGTATCATGATTGTTAACACAATCATTCGTTCAATTTTCATGGACCCCGTGAAACAAGCTCATAATGCTCATCGCGGTAACCAAATCAAAAAGCAAATGCAAGATGCTCGAGTTTCTAGGGACACTGCCCGAATCGATAAAATGCAAAGATTGCAGATGGAAATGATGCCTGAGACAATGGAAATGCAAGGTGACATGATGAAACCTATGTTGTTCACTATTCTTTTTATTATGGCAATTTTCACATGGATGGGGAATTCTGTTCTTGAATTTCGCGTTGGTTATGTCAGCCTACCTTGGTCTTCCATGTGGGGATTCGATAATCGAATCATGTGGATATTCCCTGCTTGGATTGCAACATATATTTCGATGTCAGCACCTTTGGGAAGAATTGTTGATCGTCACTTGAAATTGCTTCGATTTAGAAATCATCCACTCATTCTATCTGGGGATATGATCCCTGAACCCCTTCTTCACTTATTGGAGGATGAGAAAGCTAAGACAAAGGCCGATCATCGCACTCGACAAGCACAACGAAGACGAGCAGGACCGAGGAAAACTGGTGTGCAAAAGCAAGATCATCATCGTCGTCGTGGTGGCAACCAACAGGTAGCGCCACCAAAGTCTGGAACGGTCTGTCCTAATTGTGATTCAGAATCTGTAAAACGAACTCCAAGGGGTAAGTTGCGGTGCGAATTCTGCCGACATGAATGGAGGTAAGGTCATGGTAAAAATCACCGTTAGTGGCCCGCCAGGCAGCGGAACTTCCACGCTCGTCAAAAAGTTGGCAATCACAAGAAATTGGGATTATGTGAACGGTGGTGGAATTTTTCGTGATGAAGCTGATCGCAGAGGAATTTCTGTAGGTCAATTCAGCCAACTATGCAAAGATGATTTAGACGTGGACAGATCTTTGGACACTCAACTCAAGGAATATCTAACCGTAGCCAACGGACCAGATATTGTCGAGAGTCGGCTTAGCGGATGGTGGGCATCAAATCTCAAACTCGATTGTCTCCGAGTTTGGGTAAAAGTCACTCCTGAAGAATGTGCAAGTAGAATTCAAACTCGAGAAGGTGGAGATTTGGAAACTCGTTTAATTGAGTCTGAAACACGTCAATCGGATGATAAAGATAGATATAGAATTCTATATGATATCGATTTAGATGATATGAGTCCGTATAATTTAATCATCGATGCTACTGGTCTTTTGGCCGAGGAAGTATTCGAATTAGTAAATAATAAATTGGAGAATTAGAGATGCCAACAATTGTATTTGATAAAACAGCGACGACCAATCCAAAATTTGGAGGAGATCCTTCTAACAGGACACTCGAAGAATTACTTGATTCTGGTATATTCCTAATTAGTAAGCCTCGAGGACCAACGAGTCACCAACTCGCTGCTTGGGTAAGGCAAATGCTTGGTCTAAATCGATTAGGTCATGGCGGTACCCTCGATCCTATGGCTACAGGATTGCTGACATTATTATGTGGTCGAGCGACCCGCCTTACCGATATTATTCTCTCTGGAGAGAAAAGCTATGTTGCAGTTCTTCGATTTGGTCGTGATGTGAGCGATGAAGAACTGTCAAACTTGTTGGAAAACCTTCAAGGTGAAATTTACAATGTTCCACCCAAGGAATCTGCTGTTAAAGTACAAGTTCGAACGCGTGTGATTAATTCTCTCAAACTTCTTGACAGCGAGGAATCTTCACGTATTGCAGTCGTGGGAATAGATTGTGTTGCGGGAACATACATCAGAACCCTTGCTCGTGATATTGGGTTGTTTTTGGATACAAAAACCGAATTGATGGAATTACACCGAAATAATACCGGAGCATTCGATGAGAGCATGTCATGTTCGATGCAGGACCTAGCAGATGCAGTGTTCCTCTGGAAAGAGCACGATGATGAAAGTAGTCTCAAGAAGTTGATCGCTCCGGTTGAAGCCGTTTTGACAAAATTACCATCTATCACAATCAAAGATGGAGCGGTAGCAGCAATGACTCACGGAGCTCCGCTTGCCCGACCTGGATTAGTCAGTGCACCAGCAGGATTGGAATCTGGAACTACCGTAGTCGTGCGCAGCCTGAAAGGTGAAGCTGTAGCAATCGCAAACCTTTCTGTTGGAACAGATACTTTCAGCGAGATGACATCTGGAGAAGTCGCTGTTGCAAAGAATGTACTCATGCCAGCAGGACAATACGGACAGACTTGGTCAAAGCAGAATTGATTCTTTCAAACCATTTCATGCTCTTCATAGACCCATTCGTCAGTCTCTAAACGAATCTTTAGTTTCATCATTTCAAACACACACCAACGGCGCTCGACCCCGAGAGGTTCTGCGCGCGGTAATCTACTTTGAATTCGGAGATGGTATAACTATTCCCTGAAATTTTGTGATTATCAGCCGAAGGGAAGTGATTTCGGTTATTACTTTCGTCGCTTGTATGGCTTCTTCACTCGATTAGGGCTCAGTTGCAATGCAGTTAGGGCAATCGCTACTATTCCTACAGCGAGGATGAGGATTGTGGGACCGGTGACTAGTGAATCCTCGTTCGTATCAGTAGATGGGCTTGAGACATAAATTGTGTATTCACCTTGGTTGTTTTCTTCATTTGTTTCATCGATAGATTGCGTTCCGTCCGCATTGGCTCTAACTATGACATCTTTTCCTTCTCCCGGTAATACTGCATCACAAACCGCGACTCCTAAACCCCCGGGGGCGATGGAGTCGATGATGGCTGACCCAACGAATACATCATCGACATAACACCTGACATTAATGGCATCTGCGACGCCCCGACCTTCATTTCTGATGTAGACAATAATTTCGATAATTTCCCCATCTTTTCCCGAATCAATCCTAATACCATCTTTGCGTATTTCGATTGATTCTGTTATCAAGTCTGACAATGCGCTAACTGAAACTGAGAGATCTTGCGAGGTTTCTGAAGTTCCATCATTCACCGATATTTTCACGGTGTGTAAGCCAGCATCAATAGGTGTGAGGTGTAAATTGTTAGATTCGTCTACAGTCGCCCAGGATTTACTTGTCGTTATTGTCAAATCAAATGTATCTGAATCAAATATGTCCAATGGCAAGACTAGGGTTTCGCCCAATTCAAGATAAACTGTGAGGGGTAGTGGTGCGAATGTTGGTGAATCAGCAATCGGAGTTATGGTTACCATGAAATTATCAGTCCAAATATTTCCGACAGAATCTTGCATTTCAACGCTGACAAAAGTTTCTCCAAAAGCGTTGTTTACAGTTTGAATTTGGACATAATTCGCATCGCTACTCGAACTATATGACGTGCTAACTTCGATTAGCGAATTATCCTCACTCGTCGCACTCAATAGTAAATCCGAGCGGGATGTCCGATCATCATTACAGCTGACTGGAATCAGGATTCCACCTTCATCCTCTTCCATAACCAAATCGGCAAGGTCGAGGCAATCTGGTTCGTAATCGTATTCAAGATGATAACCACCAGTAATAGAAATCGAATTCACATGGACGACAGTCGTCTCTGCCGACCCATCAGACGACCATTGGAATCGAGTTGCGATTCCAACAGAAAGCATCTCACCTTCTGACGGAAGAGCGTGTCCTACTGGAATCTCGATCGAAAATGTTCCGAGTTCGAGTGGAATCGTATGAACTAGATAGGAACCGACTGCAATTCGAAGTGAACTAGCGGGTGTTGTGAGGCCATTTGTAGCGCCACTTATTGTTCCTGTTATGACTATGTGTGGGTCGTTAACATCGATTCTGACACCAGATACACATCCATCCTCTATACTGATTCGAACATGTTGTAGCATATCGCGATTATCGAGTAAATCACCATTTTGTTTGATGGAATAATCTCCCTCAAGATTATCGGGAATGACTTCGATTGTATGATTCCCTGAACCGAATGAATGGATTCTTCCAAGCTCTTGACCGAATGGAACTTCTACATCGAATGTCCAGAAATGTTCTGACTCAGAAAGGTCGGGCAAAAGTCCGCAACTATCGACATTCAATCCAACCGTTTCTCCATCATATGGCCCGAAATCTAGCACAGGGACTTCAAAAACACTCACTTCATGATTGGCGAATACATTTTCAAAAGAATACCAAGGCATTTGATACTTCACACGAAGTCCTACCGCATCGACGCGTACCTCGGAATCATCCGAGGTTCCCGTCGAAACATAATCGAATGTAAATTGCACTCCTTCTGCCATATCCCAATTCCAATCCGCCTCGTCATCGAGTTCGAGGATAAGTGGATTATTCATTCGAAAAACTCCGTTGAAAGTACGAGTATATGTTTTGACTAATTTATCCGATCCGGTATTTTGCAAGATGATACGGACTGAATCTTGATTCAAAGCCTCAGGGATTTCAAAATTTAATACCAATGATACGTTCTCGATTGCGAAGGTATGAAGGCCAGAGAAATCGAAAGATCCCACTGTGATATTTGGTCCTTTTGACCATGTATAATATGAATCCGATGCACCTATACTGTAGTTTGAGTCAGTGGGGCTTGATTCTGACCAGCTAGTTTGAGTGGCGAAATTTGCTGGGCGAGCATGTGTGAACGACAATTCACCGTCGGCGACCATTCCTATCGAATGTTGAGCCTGGTCGTTAGAGAAACCAACGGAGGAAGTGATCTCCCATTCGGAACTTTCAGAGAAGTTTCCTGCAGGAACGAGATCTATTGATTCTGAGGCGATAACCGTTACTGCCTGAGTCATCGGTGTTAGAGGTGAGATGAGTAATATAGAAAACAGAATCAGGCTAACTCTACTTGCCTTCTGCATAATTGTTGACGGCTCAACACACCGCTTCAATGCGTTGGTCGTGTGCTTCTCGACACGAACCGACAGAGAGGCTTGAAATACGGCTCTATTCTCGACTGGCTTACCAAGATGGCTGTGATGGTGTAGAGGTTAGCACGGTGGGTTGTGGTCCCGCCGGCCCGGGTTCAATTCCCGGTCACGGCCCCATCTTGGATTGTTTTAATTATACAATATGGTGTTCTGCCATATGGCATGATGCTGAATTTTGTTCTTGGGCATTCAGATAATGTTATTCAGTTTCTATCCAAATCTTTTTCTTCTATTTTATGACCCATACGTTCTATCTTAGTTTCGAGATATCCCCGATTTTCTTTTCCAACTCCAGCAACAATTGGTATCATCTCGGCAACATCTACGCCTAATTTTTTAAGTTGCTTAGCTTTATCAGGATTATTTGAAATTAAACAAACACGATTAATATCAATCGCTTCAAGGATTTTTCCAGCAATTCGATAGTCTCGGGCATCCACAGGATGCCCCAGCATCAAATTTGCATCTAGAGTGTCGGCGCCTTTGTCCTGTAAATTGTAAGCTTGAATCTTTGCGTGCAAGCCGATTCCACGCCCTTCTTGTCGCAGATAAATCAAGCAACCCCAACCCTGTTTGACAATCTGTTGCAGGGCAGCATCAAGTTGTGGACCACAATCGCATCTTGTACTCGAGAAAGAATCACCAGTTAGACACTCTGAGTGAACTCTGACAAGAACAGGATCGGGACCAGTCATATTTCCGATTGTGAGGGCAACATGGTCGAAACCAGTTGAGTTTTCGTGGAACACTCTAATGCGAAATTCACCATAGGTTGTTGGCAAACGTGCGTCTGCTGGAACATATTGTTCAGCAAGTGAAATTGGTTTGTTTGCCCCTGTCATCGTTTTGTCCACCGGCTTTTCGTTCTTGAACTCAATCTTCATTCTATGCTTGATTTTTTATGACAAATATCAATTCTCCGGCTTCATCTTTTATCTCTAGCAGTTGAATATTCAATCTTTTACATAGAATTGGTATGTCTTGTAGTGTTTCCGGGTCATCGCAAATTACTTCAAGAATCGCTCCTTGTGGTGTATTTTGAAGGGCTTTTCTTGTTTCATGAACTGGAATCGGGCAAAAGAAACCTAGTAAATCAAGAGTAATTATTGAAAGATCTTGTTGTTTATCATCTAATGTGCAACAATCATCATTGAGTTGAATTGACGGGCAAGGTACATCTCCATATGTACAGAAAACGCAACAATCACCGTTTGCCGGTTGTAGTAATTCACCACAATTGATGCAATTATGAACTATGATACATTGTTCGGTCGGCATTTTGAGTTTTTCTGACGTTTTACAGACTGGACATGTCAGATTAGATTTAGACATAAATTTAGACATCTATTTTCCTCAGGCATTGACAATTACAGGCTTCAGTTTGCGACCGTTGTAATCTCTTGCCTTGATGACATCCATAACATATGCGACTTTTTGGACGTGAATTTCAACTTGTGAAGATTTTTCATCTTGAGTAATTTCACCGAGAACAATTTCTTGGATTTTTGCTTGCGAAACAATCCAATCACTCAAGGCACGCTTTGTCGAATCAGCTTTGCCTATCGAGAGATTTACTCGAACCATCCCGAATGAGTCGGAGACCTCATCCCAATCATCACGTTTGCGTATTGGGTCTCGATCCATGCCTTCTGGTAGAGCCGGGACCTCGACATATGGTATTGTTAGATTCCATGTTGAAGCAATCTTTTCTAATGAGCCGCGATCTTCTTTTGATACGAAGCTCCAAGCTTCTCCCGATCGACCCATTCGTCCTGTTCTTCCGATTCTGTGGACGAATGATTCTGTATCAACTGGTAAATCATAATTGACGACAATGGTAATCCCATCGACATCGATTCCGCGAGCAGCGACATCTGTTGCAATGAGAATTTTATCCTTTCCTTCACGGAAATTATTGAGGATTCTTTCTCGCTTATTTTGAGGGATATCTCCATGAAGTCCAACTGCCTTCATACGGAATTTGCTCAAGCGCTCGACTAATACATCTACCATACGCTTAGTGTTTGAGAAAACTAGCATCTGCCCATTATCATCCATGTTGGCGATGATTCGGCCGAGAACCCATAATTTGTTAGCTCGACCAATTCGGATTGCGTTGAGTTCAATCTCTGGAATATCAACTTCCATATCATCGCTCATTACGTGGACTGCCTCAGACATAAACTCTTCAGCAGCATCGATTATTTCTTGAGGGAAAGTTGCACTGAAAAGCAATGTTTGTTGCCGGTTTGGCATATTTTCGAAAACCCATAGGATATCGGGGAAAAATCCCATGTCGAGCATCCTATCTGCTTCATCTAAACAAAAGTATGTTACTTGTTTCAAATTGAGGTGTCCGCGCTTAGTCATGTCGATTACACGGCCTGGTGTACCGACGATGATATCTGCACCTTTAGCAAGACTAGCTGCCTGTTTCTCTAAATTAGTACCACCATAAACAGTTTGAATTGCTAATCCTTTGTTTCCTTGAAGAATTGAAATCTCCTCTGCTACTTGAACCGCTAATTCGCGAGTCGGGCAAAGGATAATCGCTTGCGGAATTCCGCTGGATTCACACTTTTCGATAATTGGAATTCCAAATGCTGCTGTTTTTCCAGAACCAGTTTTTGCTTGACCAACAACATCGGTTCCGCGGCGAGCAATAGGAATTGCTTCAGTTTGAATTTCAGTTGGTTTTTCCCAACCTAGTTTTACGATTGCATCTGCTATTGATTTTTCTAAATCCCAAACATCGAAACCCGTTGACATTTAATCGCCTCAGAAGGTCTCCGATTCGAGAATTTCCTTCTGCAACTCACCCATCCAGTACTTCTTGCAATTTTCCTTAGTGATGTACTGATCCTTCGAAGAAAAATTATGGTTAAAGTGACCTTTGTCTGCCGTAGCGAACTGATCTGGAGTTTTCTTGTGGAACTTTTGGAGGACATGCTGGCGCATATATTGCTGGAATTTTAGCGACTTTTGGCGATTCACACCCTTGGGGGTAATACCTGCCCATAATCGCTCAAACTGTTCGAGTTTTTCGTCAAACTGCTCGCTCATCATAAGTCCTCAGGTTCTCGCCGACCTGCCTTCTCTATTTCATGTTCACCCTTCGGCTTGGCAAGACCACTGGGTGGTGGTGGAATATTTTCATAATCGACTTCTGAATCCGAATCATCCTCTAAATTTTCTGGAACTGGATTCTTTGGAAACATTTCTTCTTCGACAAATTCGTCTTTGACAACATCGACCGCAGCGAGAAATTTATTCTTTTCATCCTCGCTACCATCGAGCTCCACATCTCTTGCAAGGGCTCCAAGGCGTTGGCGAAGTTCTGGTACAGTTTCATGTCGTAAGAGTTCCCCTGCTGCTTCTCTTAGCGCATCTCCAGACATGATGATTGAAAGTTGATCGACACAAGCCTTTCGCAATTCGTAATCTCGACTTCGTGCACCATCGAGGATCATCGATGTAACACGTGGATTTTCCATGTCGAGTTTTTTAAGGGCACGAATTACTGATTTTCTAACATTGGTATCTTCATCCATTATCGCACTCTCTACCAAAATCATTGCAATGCTAGGTTCGGAATTAGCTAAAACCGTCAAACATTGAGCCCCATTACGTCTGACTTGGGCATCTATATCTTCTAATGCCCAACCAATCAAATCCCAGCCTTCTGCGCCACCTTTGGTGGCGATTGTTCGAAGAATCTTTGAACTGCGACGCCGCAGGTCAAGTTCTTCTTCTCGAAGTAATTCATCGATGTGTAAACAACCCACTTCAGGCCATGCTTTAGCGGTTTCACGGAGTGTTTCAAAGGCATTTTTACGATGTTCCTTTCTTGTGTCACGTAATTCTCTGCGCAATAATTCTTCACATCCAGATGGAAATACAGGCGACATTAATTGTAGGCTGCGCCTAGCCATCGCACGCACACCAGCGCTTTCATCAAGCAAGCGATCAGAGAGGCACGGAATCAAATCGGTATGTTGTTTTAGTGCAAATATTGGTGAGACTTCAAGTGCAGCAATTCGAATCGCCGCGTCATTGTTATCGAGCGCCTCAAGAAGAATTTCATGCGCTCGAGGAATCAAATTTTCGTAGACTCGATGGAGAGCTCTAATTCCATCACCACGTCGAGCGAATCCACCACCATTAGTCAAAGAGAGCTCAAGATTTTGAATATTACCTGAAGCAAGTTTAAGAATTTCGTAAACTGGAATTCTCTCCCAAACTCCTTCAGATGGATAGAGAGATCGGATGTCTAAATCCTTCGCAGATTTACTTCGACGAATCGGTTTCCCGGTCCGAGGGTCGCGCGCGGTGTATCCCCTTGACATAGTGAACGAGCGGGCGGATAACCCCACCTTTCTTCAATCAACTGCTTAGATGTTCAGGAATTCCAAGAGGAAGTATCAAGCATAAACGCAAACTATCGCGGTCCGGTGAGTGAGTGATAACGGCCCAAGATGAGGAAGTTTGTCGACTTCTTCACGTCAGTTTCGCGGATTTTCCACTCGGATTAGCGAATCGTTACGACCTAGTCCGTTTATGGTCACTAGAATTACAGTGGTTAACTCCCGAGGATGCCCTCAGCGTTCTCGAAGAATTATGCAGCCAGGGTTGGTTGGTAGAGGATGAAGGCCGTATTAAACCAAATCCGCGTGTTGAATTGTTAGCTCCTTCTCTCGGATGGCAGCCGATTGTGAGAAGGGTTCTGAATCCGCTCGAGTTTGTCGAGATGGAAGAGGAAGTCAATATTAATCAAATCGAAGAAGAAACACTTCATCAAGAACCCAAAGAATCTAATCGTATTGATGAATCTCAGAAAATCAAGGCTCATATAATTGAGAAAGAGGAAATGATTGAACAGGCCCAACCCCGTGAATTAATTGTAAAAATTTCCGAACCAGAAAATTCAACTCAAAAGAAGCGTGATGCACCGACCGACCGGCCGCCGGATCGGGCAGAGATGAATATTCCAGCCTTGATTAATCATATCGCTGATTCCTCGGGACTCGCGAATCGTGAAGTTGTTCGACGTGCACAGCGTAAGCGTCGTTCTCTCGGGCCAGTGACCTTGTGGATGGCGTTAGCATTGGTCGCCCGAGAGCAAGGACTCGATATGTATGAAATCGCTACGATTATCGAGGCCAAATAATTCAATTTTTCAGGATTACTCGGAATTACCCGTTCTGACTTCAGCAGCGAGTAATCCTGGTAGGACTAATAACGCAAGAATCAGTGAAAAAGCAACTGAAATCGCACTGACAACTCCAAAATCACGAATCACTGGAATCGGCGATAATAGTAAGACCAAGAATCCACAAATCGTCGTTCCGGCTGACATCAGCAGAGCTGTTCCTGTAGTTTCATACATATTTTGCATCGCTGGCCAAGTCCCCATTCCACGTAACCGGTTCGCTTCGAAGCTTCTCCACACATGAATTGAATAATCGATGCCTAAACCGATAGTTAGTGCTGTAATCATTATCGTCAAAACATTCCAAGTCATCCCCAAAATTGCCATTGAACCGACAACCCATGCTCCTGCTAGACCAACTGGTAGAATTACCACAAGAGATTGGCCGAGGCGTCTAGTCAAAATGAAGAGAACAGCGATCGAGACTAGTAAGCTAATCGCCGTTGACTCGACTTGTGAAATCACTAAACCTGAAAAAATGCTGTGGATGATAATTACATCTCCAGTGATATGCACATCACCACCGATTAAACCATCCATTTCCAACATCAAAGCTTGACGTTCAAATTCTCTTGCAACGTTTGATGTTTCTTCGCTTGATTGTACGACGACATCAACTCTAACTTTGAGGAATCTAAGCGATTCACCGTCATCTGTAAGGGCTACATACATCGAAGTTCGTTGTGCCCATGTTTGACCGCGCAGGGGCTCACCGATAGTGTCGTTTTGTAATAATGAGGCTACTGCGGCAGCGACATCTCCTTCTTCGAAACCGTCACTGATACCCAAGTCCCCCTCAAAAATTCCAAGGTGATGCCATTGGCCAAATTCTGGATCCATTTCAATCGCATCACGCAAAATTGGATATAATCCATCATAAGATGGTCGTTTTGAATACGTATCTGAAGGATTTACGACTTCAGGTATCCCCGCGATTCGATGGTCAAAGAATTCCAAACCTCGCAAAAGGTCTCTTTCACCGACAAGGGATTCTTCTCCATTGCTCGGTTCAATCAATAATGTCACGGACTTCCATGCAGCTGCATCATAAGAATCGTAAATGTCACCACGAACTGACATGATTTCCATTTCATTTTCTGAGAGGAAATCTGTTAATTCGAAACTCGTATCGAGTCTATTGACGGCGACCATAACAGAACTTGTTGTCAGCAGAGCAACGATGAGAAGAATTCGTGCAGTATTGTATCTTTGGAAATTTGTCATTCGATGAGCTAGTTGGGTCAATTCAAGTCCGCGTCGAGGCAAGGTCCCTGTGGATTTCTCGACTACAACGTGTAGAGCACCAACTGTGATTGTGCTTGCGAGGAAGGCCGAAATGACGCCGAGGGCGAGGGTAAGTCCGAATGTACGAAGAGGAGGGAGGGGTGAGAATGAACTAGCAAGGAAAGCGGAAACAGTTGTCACCACGGCTAGAGTTAGGGCGACTCGTAAAATCAAAAAAGAGTGTACCCAAGCATGTGCTGGACTTTTTGCAGTAGATTTAGCGGCTTCATATCCTCTTTGAAGATGGATTGCGTAGTCGATACCAAGTCCGAGGACGACTGGTGCAACGGCGACCTCAAGTATCGAAAATGGTAGTCCAATAATCGTAATGGTTCCGTAAGTCCAAATCAAGGCTGCAGAAAGTCCGAGTAAGGGTGCTGCGACCATCATGAATGAACGGAAAGCGATTGCGAGGACAAGAACGACGACGATAATTGCTAGAACGAGGAGCCAAGCCATGTTGTCTAGGGTCGATTCATTAATGTCATAACTAATCAAATCATCAGAAATCACGCCATAATTTAGCAGAGAGGATTCACTTCCCCCAATTTTCTCGCTGAGTAATACACGAATTTTAACAGATAAATCTTGTCTTTCTAGATTACTCAAATCACCACTGACTTCTATGACCCACATTGTGCTTGAAGCACGTGGTGTTGAATCCCCGGTTTGAGTATTGATCCATTCGCAGACATTCTCAAATTCAAAATCCGAATGTAATAATGCAGACGAAGCAAAGGAAGCAGATGCGATGGCTTGGTCATTACCGACAGCATCACTACACTCTTCATCATCTTCGACGATTGCGTTAATTAAATCGTCCCAATCGTCGAAATCTGCCAGGGTTCTCGACTGTTCATCGCGCTCTTCGAGAACCCGATTGATGATGTCGGCGATATTGATATGAGAATTAATATCTGAACCGTATAAAGATTCGATATGAGCGAGATCATCTGCCATCTGTTGCAAGGCCGCTATTTCGAAAATATTAGCCTGCTCTTGATTAGGGCTAACTTGAACATAGATTTTTTTTGGTGAAGTCGTCATTACAGTATTCATTTCAATTTCAACTGAATCCCCTTCGCTTTCTGGGGCAAAAGATGATATTTCGGTAGTGAAACCCGGAAGTGGTAGCAAAGCTGAGGCTGTGATTACGGTGAGAAGAAGGCTGACAAACAGTATTGCAGGAGCGGCTTTACCGAAGGATTCAGCGAGCCTTTCTTGTCTCGACTCACTCATCGCCATCACCTTCCGGATAAACTGCCGGTGTTAAAGTTAGACCGCTAATTGGACACGTAGTGTCCCTGCGATGAATGAAAGCCCTCAAAAAGGGGTGGCGAGTCGGCCGGTCGTCTTATGCCAATCAAGGTGCTGAAAAACGAAGGGACCGAACTTCGTCTACGAATTATCGGTGAAAACCACACTACCCTGCAACTATTCCGTTCAAGATTGAACGATAGCGCAGATGTAGAGTATGCCAATTACTTCCAACAGCATCCTGATTTGGATGAGCCAGAGCTTTACGTTCGTTGTGTAAAAGGCAAGAATGCTGAGAAGACTTTCCGAAGCCTTTGCACTGATATTATCTCGGAATTTTCCGAATTAAAACTGTGAGATGCGTGTCCGTATGGACTTGAATTCAATCGAGGAGTACCTCGGATTTGGGGACGGAGCTGTCCCGTCCGATGGAATCGGTGGAATGCTAAAGACTCGAATCGAAGATTTTCGGGTCGAAGAGGTTGCAGCAACTCCCGCTCTTGACCCGAAAGGTCGTTTTACAGTAGTTCGCGCAACCCTCACAAATTGGGAAACAAATCGATATCTAAAACGATTAGCTAGAGCATGTGGGATTAATCGAAATAGGATATTTTCGTCAGGATTGAAGGATAAGCGAGCGATTACAACCCAAATTTTAGTCATCGATGCGCATCAGAAGAAAGTTGAAGCAGTAGACATTCCTGATTCAGTTCTGGAAATTCTCGGAAGAACTCACCAAAAAGTAGGAATGTCTGACCACGATGGAAATCGATTTGCAATAACCGTTAGAGGATGTGTCGATAAGCAAGGCAATCCTTTGGATGGGAAAGAAGCCATGCGAATCGTCCAAAACATCCTCGACGATATGGCACAACGTTTGGGTCCTGATTATTTTCCAAATTGGATCGGCCCTCAGCGATTTGGTTCGACTAGGCCGGTTACTCCTGAGGTCGGTCGAGCCGTAGTCGCAGGAGATTTTGAGAAAGCAGTCGACCTATATTTGGGTATGGCGGGATTAAACGATGGTAAGGAAACCGATGCACTAAGGACAATGTGGAGGGAAACTCAAAACCCTGGAAAATGTCTTGAAATAATTCCAGCACATCTTGGTTTTGAACGAAGTATGCTTGAAAGTCTTGTAAAAAAACCCGATGATTGGGTCAAAGCCTACAAGACCATGCCACCTTCACTTCAACTTCTCACAGTACATTCTCTTCAATCACTGGTTTTCAATCACGCAGTGGCGGGACGACTCGATGCAGGCCTTGGATTAGCCGTGCCAGAAATTGGCGACCTTGTCGCCCCAGTGCATGCGAATGGACGCATCGATGTAGGAAAGATGGCCGAGGTTAGCGAAACTAACCTTGAACGTTGCAAGAGAAATTGCCGTTTAGGTAGACTATCTGTGACTGGGCCATTACCAGGTAGAGATGCAAAATTAGCTTCGGGGAAAATTGGTAAAATCGAGGAACAAGCTATGGTAACTACAGATGTCCATGAGGTAAATTGGCAAGTGAAGGAAATTCCTCGTCTAACAACTAGTGGAACTCGCCGACCAATTACGGTGACGTTCAGGGAATTTAGTGTCGAAGAAGTCCCAGAATTATTCGATTTGACACTTTCCAAGCGTTGGGAAGAAGGACCTAAGGATAAAGATCGATGGCATCCCGAAGGATCAAATTTGAGGATGAAGTTTACCTTGCCACCAGGAACTTATGCCACTGTTTTGATGCGAGAATTTATGCGTTCTCCGTTAGATCATTACTAATTCTTAGATAAGTAACCATCTGAGATTCAATGCTGAGATGAATTTATTCACGTTAAAGAACGCTGGAGTTCAGAGGCGGCCCATTTCTAGAGCTTCGATTTGACCGATTAGGGGGTCGGCTGCTCGAACTTGGGCTTCAAATTTATCGACAATTCCTTCACCTTCGCCGAGGACGACTTGAACTTCTATGAACATCATCCCAAATGCAAGAGGCTTTATTTCGATTGCTTGAACTTCTGAGAATGCTTCAATCTTATCTGAAATTCCTTGGTAATCCGGAATTCCGTCCTCAAGGTTATCAATAGTGACCTTATACTTTACAACAACATGACCCATAAATTTCACCTCTATTCAAGGACCTTGGAATCCACAGTCTGTACAAATGTATGGTACTGACTGAACTCGGCATTGTGCACTACGTCCAATTGAATTTCCACAATCTGGGCAAGGAAATGCTGTGCTCTTATCTTCAACGAGTGGTACTCCGGATGCTGTACAAACTTCTGCTCTTGCTGCCATATTCATTCCTCGGATGAGCCGGCCGAGCCACCACCCCTTTTTAGCGTTGACCGATTACATTGGTTAGCGATTGCCACGCAGTGCTACATTCCGACTCATCTCTTTAGGAATTCTTTTCACCTTTGGTGCTTAATGAAATTTCTAAGAAAAAGGAATTTTTCATAACGAATTTACGAATTCATTCGCCTAAAACAGTAAGCCTGCCCGAGCGCCCAGTAGATATCACCCGCTCTCCCATTCTACATTTACACCATCCATTTTCAATTCGAACGCGGTCCCCGGTTGCAACACAGTCGATTTGGTCATCCCAAAGGACGAGCCCCACTACACCAGACTCATCTCTACCACAGGCAGCGGCAACACGTCCGGTCCATTTTCTGTTTGAAACCATTCTCGGTGGATACCGACGCAAAACGATAATTTCAATACTCGAAACAGGTCGATCTTCCTTCAAACGATCAACTTTAATCCTTCTTTTTGCCCATCTACTGATTGGCTTTTCATCATTCTTGGCATCATTGAGGATTCCCAATTCTAATCTAGTTCTTTTCGTCATATTCCTCGCAATCACTCAGTAACTGAGTATTTGATGCGCACTAAGAGGCGTGAGTGAAAGTGAAGATTCCCTTCGGGACTTCTGAAAGTGAATGGATTCATTCATTCTTTTTATGTCGACGAATACCAATTTTTGATTCTACTGGAGGGTCATCGATGTGGATCACGATGTCTAAATTAGCCAAATGCTCCGTTATTTGTTCATAAGCAGTCTTTCCGCGCGCATCTTTATGTGGGATAGGTAATTTATTTCTACAAATCAAATAGGTTTCAGAGGATGAACTTCTCGAAGCAGTCGGGGCGTATCTACGAACGTCACTGAATCTTTGTTTGGCTGCATTGATTAGCCCTTCAATACCAACACCTTGGAATATTTTAGTCACAAAAGTTCCTCCGGGGGATAAAATCGGCATTGCTGCATCCAATACCATCGTAGATAATTCCAGAGATATTGCTTGATCGGTATCATATCTTCCAGTTAATCTCGGTGAAATGTCGCTGATTAATACATTTAGCATCCGACCATCGAGCATTCTATCAATTTCTTCGATAGTCGATTCTGAATTGATATTACCAATGATAATTTGAGCACCTTGAACTGGTGAGGTGCTGAGCAAGTCGACACCGAGGACGAAGCCGGATTGCCCCACTTCCTCGACGGCGACTTGAGTCCATCCGCCAGGATGGCAACCGACATCGAGAACTGTATCCCCTTTCCGCAATATTTCAAAACGGTCTTGTATTTGCTTGAGCTTGAACGCTGATCGTGCCCGATAGCCCTTGGATTTAGCCTGCCGACGCCAAGGGTCACGGCGATTCTCTTGATACCACCGCTTACTCATACAAACCTCTCGCCAAGCCGTTGGGTTATGAAGGGAAGCCGGCTAGGAACGAATAATGATTGTAAATGCGTCTTCTCTGTCAGCGCTCGTAGTCGCTATTATTCTGATATCAACTCCTGCTTTTTCTGCTCAACAGGATGATTCAAATCAACCTAATCACAGTTCTCAAGGCGGTCACACGATAATCATGGAACAATTCACCGCAACCTGGTGTGATATCTGTGCAACAATCGATCCTTGGCTACCTGATTGGGCCGATGCTCGCGGATCTAGAATTACTCGAATCGCTCTCCACGATACTTTTGATGACCCTCTTGGCAATCCGGTCACTACACATCGCCTCTCTCGCTTCGCAACTCCAAACCCTGCCGCACCGTCATTTTGGTTCGACGGTGATAACGAAATTGTTGGCGGGGTATCTCAGGCCGACCTAGATCTCGCACTATTGTCGGCCGAAAGTTTGCGAAGTTCAGATAGCATTCTTTCCATTTCAACTTATTCTGGTGTTTCCTCCGACGGTCAAGAAACAATTCAAATTGAAGTTGAATTGAGCGAAGTCTATTTTGAAGATAATTCTCAAATTTCAGTTTTCATTTTACGCGATTCGTCAATTCTTTCTGAACAAGCATTGAACGGAATTACTGAACACCACGATGTTATTGTCGGTTATGCGGAAGCGGCGCTAAATACAGAAGTAATTTCTTTTAATTACGGCTTACATTCGGGTAGAATGGCTTCGCAGCAATCTAATTTCAAGATGATTATAACGTTCCAAATAGATTTCGAACACCAAGATGAATTGACTATCGTTGGTGTTCATGAATTAATTCAACGAAATGATGAGATGAGTACACTCGGTGCGACTTCTCTCACACTTGACGACCAATCAAATGCTTCCTCTCGCGTACCATTGTGGTTCCCTCTGAGTCTAGTTTTGATTCTCAGCGCGTTGGCGCTTAGAGCCCGATCTCGTCGATAAGCGCACGTGTTGTAAATCGAATCGCAGCTTCAGATTGCATTGATGGCACAAATCCAGTAGAGAATAGATATTCGACATCAAGAGATGTCTTCGGGACATCGCCCGCCCATCCACGCTTGCCTCCGGTATATTCAATTGAAACATTTTCAAATCCAGATTCTTCAACGACGATTTCGGCGATACGGCGAACTGAGCAAGTATCGCCGGTGCCAAGATTGTATAGATTGACATCTTCATCGACACCGTCGACGAGATGAACCATCGCTCGAACACAATCTTCAGCAGACATGTAGGATTTTTCTTGAAGTCCATCACCCAATACTTCGAGTCGAGTAGGGTCTGCTTTCAATTTATGAATGAAATCGTAAATCACGCCATGAGTGCCACGGCTGCCGACAATATTTGCAAAACGATGTAGCCAAGATTTAGCGCCGAAAGTTCCGCACCATGCAGAAATTAGTGCTTCAGAAGATAATTTTGAGGCGCCATAAAGTGAGATTGGCTTAACTGGCCCATAGGTTTCTGGTGTAGGCATAACCTCTGCTTCACCGTAAATTGCGCTAGAGCTGGCGAATGAAATACGCTTGACACCCGATACTCTCATCGCCTCCAATACATTGTATGTGGCGATGGTGCCTTGGCGCAAATCGGTGTCAGTAACTTCTGTTCCGAGCCGAATATCTGGATTTGCAGCCAAATGATGAACAGTCTCTATTCCAACCATCGCAGCCTTGACCTCATCTAAATTGAGTAAGTCAGCTCGAATAATCTCAATGGAATCGCCGTGATGAGCAAGGAACTCTTCACGACCTGAACTGAGATTATCAAAAACACGAACAGATTTTCCTTGAGCAACCAAAACATCGACTAGATGTGAGCCGATGAAACCTGCTCCTCCAGTAACTAATTCCACTTCACTAACCACCTAATTTGTCAAAAATTCACCAATCGCCGTTTGCCTTGTGTTCTCGAAGGTTGTGTGCAGATACTAAGAATCCTATCATAGAAAGATGGGCAATGGTGCAGTAGGCACATATGTGGGGTGCACCGTTGACAAAAAACAATTCAACGATAATAAGGAAACCGACAATAACCATGCCCACAATCGAGGCGTACCAGGAATAATCGAGGTGATTAGAAACCCAGCGGGCGTGTGGATCCATTCGTATTGACAAAACCAAGTAGAGTAGAAGGCCAAAACCAGATATTCCAATCAAGCCCCATGGTAAGGATAGCATCGTATTAAACGAGGGATTACTGAGGATTTCAGCACAGCTGATAAAACCATCAGAACTACAGAGTGATGAGTGACCTTTTGCAATCATAGAGTTGTAAATCGCATAGGTAACTGCTGATGTAAGTATGCCAGTTAATGAAAATGCGAGAGCACTGGTGACCAGAGTATTTGTGCGCTCTGATCCAGTTTGATTTTTTGCATTAATGGATAAAAATGAAGATGATAACAAACCTGCTAGTAAAACTAAAAAGATTGGTTCTGAAAGAAAATCCGTATTCATCAATTTCCCTCCACGTAGGTCTGAAGTGCTTGTTCAATATTCATCAAACCACCACTTTGCCCTTGATTCCATGCGACGTATCCGTCTGGCTGTAACAATACCATGAATGGAGTTCCCGAAACTCCATAATCACGTAAAATATTCAAATTATAATCATCAACATAATTCCATGCGTGGGCGGAACCTGGTCTTTCGACACAATTACTACCTCCTGAATTGCAACCGTTTCCATCATTTGAATCGGTACCATAATTTGTTTTATCGCGGAAAGCTTCGATCTCATCGCGGTCGCTACCGTGGCCTTGTATGCCCAATTCTACCGCGATGGAAATGAAGGTGACTTTTCCACCCCATTGCGAGTGAAGTTCACTCATCGTTTCACCTTCTCGCCAACAGTGTGGGCAATCTGAATCCATGAATTGAATCAAGATGAATTTACCATCTTCACCAGCAGTCCAATCTCGTTCGAATTGATCGGTGAGGCGGAATTCATCCCATTCGCCGCCATTGTATGCGCTAGCGACGAAATCAGGCGCGAGTTCACCCTCATTCGGGCCAACTGTAGCAGGAGGTGAAATAATAAATACAGAAAATAATACGATACTCATTACCGCGACAGCTGCTAAAGCAGCCATCATTCGAACATCCTCATCCTTGCCTTTCTGAATGGTGGTTACACGTCGTCTAGCCATGTTTCTCAACCCGCACGACAACCTCATTCACTTTCAGCAGTTCGCTACTCTGTTCAGTCTAAACAGCCTAAGGCTGGAGTATTATATTCACTTTTTACTTTCATATTACCCTCTGGACTTAGTTCATATCTGAGTGTTCGAGTCAACAGTGCCTTGGAGGAAAAAAAATGAGTAAATCAATAACCCAAACAAAAAATAACGAACAAGAAAATGAGACGAGGACAACCCTAATCGGGTGGGCTCGTAGAAGTAGAGCCGGAGGAGCACTGAAGCTTAGTCTGCACGCAGAGGCGGTAACAAACTGCCACTCGTATACGACTGCTGACGGTACAGCATATGTGCCTCTAGTAATCAGTATTGCAGCTTTGCGCCGAGTAATCGATGGCGATCAAGCAGTCACTACGATTAGCCAGTTCGAAGAAAACTGAATATGGACAGAACCGCCTCTCACGTGGAGCCGATGCGATTGTTTCATGTGGCTCCCGTGAGGGCATCCTTCTGTGACAGAAGGCGAAGTCGATAGCGATGACGTGTTACGCGTCGCCGTTGATCGAGATGATGAAGTCGTCTTTTGGGAGAAATTCTACGAACGTTTAGGCCCATTTAGGGATACTGTTCTCTCAACTCGTAACAAGGTATTGAATAGTCCAATCGGCGATGCTTTCGATACTGGAGCGCAATTGCTCGAAGACCTGGGGGAAGCAGCAGAAGCAGCATCTGTGCGGGCCGCTGAATTAGCATATTCTGCAGTCCTACGTAGCCCTGGATTCATCGTTGCCTTACTATTACTTACAACCGCAATAATAGGTCGTGATGCACTTGATTTTGAACATCAGATAAATGGTGACGTGGAAATTTATTTACCTGATGGGGCTGATTCGACTAAATTATTATTACAGGTCAGGGAAGCGCCTTGGGCGACGGATATTTTCATTCTTTATGTTCAAACAAATAATGCTGCAACCGGAGCCGAACACGGTAATGAAAATATCACTGATGTTAATATTTTACAACAGATGTCTTGGCTTGAAGGGGATGATCAAAATAGTGGTAATGGCGGCTATCAATCCGGTTTAGACGAACAAAAAGATGACCGGGGAATTCATGATGGAATTATTTGGATTCTTTCCCCAGCTCAAATTCTCAAAGAAGCAAACTCGTCGAGTTATCGATTCAATTGTGCTGTTGAAAAATATGGGTTACCTACTGGTCAGCAGGACGAATGTGCATTGGCTCAGTTGAACCCATACGAAGGATATTCGATACCAGACGACCAGAATCGAGTCGATAATATGGTCGATCAAACCAGTTCTCTTCTCTCAAGTTTTGTGCGCGATACGAATGGAGATGGGATTTGGGATACCGGTGCAATCGTTATGGGCATGATATTCGAGATGGAAGGAACTGATGTGCCGTCAAGAGATGACCCGAAAGGAATTACTGATGAGAATCCGAGCGGGCAAATTCGAGACCATCGGGCATTCATTCGTTATGCTCACCGGCTAATATATGAAGAATCAAGCATATCTGATTGTGAACTATGTCATCGAACTTACAATAATCCCGTATCTACAATGGATCTAGAACGCATCGATGTTATTCCCAATCGCCAAGCGATAACCATCACCGGACTGACTCCTGTTTTACACGATGTGTCCGATGCAATTTACCTTGAACTTGTTGAAACAATGTTACCGATAAGTGGGGTTCTTGTTTTGTTGACAATGTTGATTCTCCACAGAAATCCGAAAGTTATCGTTATCTGTGGATTGCCAATTGCGATGAGTTTAGCTATTACTTTCGGACTGACTGTGATTGCGGATATAATGCTGACACCGATGATAATCTCCGCCGGTCCAATTCTTGTAGGACTTGGTGTTGATTACTCATTGCATCTGACGAATCGTATCGAAGAAAATCGTGTTGAATTAATCGAAGAGCGGCTGGAAAAAGCTTGGATGGCTAATAGAGACGGTCTGAAGACCGAAGACATCGACCCATGGGACCCACTCATCAGTCTGACTGCAACAGTTCGAGCGGTGATGACGACCGGCCACGCAATTTTCCTTTCAGCTCTTACAACGATAATTGGATTTAGCGTATTGATGTGGCCGATGTTGGTACCAATTGCACCGATGAGGACTGTTGGAATCACACTAGTTATCGGAATAATGACGACATTTGTTCTTTCCATGTTAATGGTGCCAGCTCTTGTTGAAATTTTCAAGTATCGTAAGAGGCAAACGAAGGCATTCGACAAACTTTGGGATAAAATTGGTGAGATTCCTGTGAAAGCAACTCTACTAGTTATAATCGTGACTTCAGTTGTTACAATTTTTGGAATCAATATTCTTTCAGAAACCTTAGGACAGGAGATTACTGGATCCGCTGATGAAGTCCCCCCCGGCCTCTCCTCTTACGAAGCTCTTCGTGAATATAGTCTAGTTTTCGATGGCGGCCAGACTAACATGTTCATCGTCGATGCAACCGAACGTGGTTCATACAATGACACCGCTCCAATACGGGATTTACCAATCCTCGATTCTATTGAAGCGATTCAGATTCATGTCGACAACGTTCCTGAAACATCGACTATAAGTCTGGTCAATATCCTGAAAGCAATACACGTTGATCTCAATCTTTCTGGTGTCGAAATATACGATAGAAGCCTTTGGGAAATTCTTCATGATGAGTGTTGGGATCATTCGAGTGACCCACTGAGGCCGGATTGTTGGGCGTATGCGTCAACTAGTAGGAACGATATGGTAAACATCGCATTCGACACCCTTTCACCAGAAGTTCGTTCTATGATGATGAACAAAGATGAGGGGAGCGGTGAAACAAAAACTCTAGTTTATGCAAACCAACCTTACATCAATCTAGGTAATGCGACAGTTTACAGAGATGCCATTGATGATATTCTTTCCGGAGGCGAAAAATGCACTACTGCTTGGACATGCAGCGCACTTGGAATCGATGGAGTTTACAATTCTCTACTTACGGGTGGACTTCCCGTATCAATTGACATAAACGCAGGAATTCACGAGGCACAAAGTGAAACTACGATTGCAACCATGATTATTCTCTTATTCACGATGGCGATTTTATTCCGTTCTCCTCGACTTGCTTTTTTCACGATGACATCCGTTGCGGTCGTAGTGCTCTGGCAACCCCTTCTGATGAAAGGAGGATCGGTGAATGTCAATGTGTTCACAGCTATGGTCGGTACGATAGTGTTCGGAATTGGGGTTGATGATTCGATTCATATTATCGACCGAATTAAGGACGAAGGCGAAACTCCTGCAGGGATTGTCAGGGCCGTCGCACGAACTGGTCAGACAATTTTCGAAACTACTGCAACGACTTGTGCTGGTCTTTCGGCAGGACTTTTCGTGGCGATTCCGGGATTGCAGAATTTCTTCACTCTTATGATGTCTTTACTAATTCTCGCACTGCTGACGAGTTCGATTCTACTACCATCGATTATAGTAGCCCAGCGCGAAGTCACTTCGAGGCTAATGGGTAAAGGTTCTTGGTTAGACTATGACGATTCAGGAGCGCTTGAAGCCTCGGCGGTCTTAGATGCGATTGTAGAATGACCGACGAAATTTCCTTTTCCTTTTCAACGCTGACGCAATCAAAATTAAGTGAGGGTGCAGGGAGTAAGCCCCTTTCTGTTCACCTTTCAGCTGGTCACATTCAACTTAGCATCCTACCTGTCCCTACCGATGAGCTACGGGACTGCTTGGACTTGCTCCAGCGGGGGTGCTCGTTCCAGCCACGATTCAGACAACCTCGCCCCTTCGGGTTCACCGTACTCGACTGATGTGGTTCGTTTCTGTTGCAGAGCCGGCCCTCCCGGACCCCCGACGTAAATCGGGCCGCTTCCATCTTGGAGAGGGGACTTTCCTCAGTGTCGTACACTGTCAGTGACCCTCCTGCTCCCTCAGATTACCGCCATACCCGGTGCTGATGAACCCAACGGTAGGCTCCCCGGCAATTTTCAACCCTACAAATCTGTAATTGAACAACTCTCAGTTTACTTTTATTTGTTCTAAATATGCCAATCTCTTACGCGCTCCCATAGGGTAAGCATCATGTTTGTCCCTCGTTTGGCCTCATCTGTGTCTGGTGTTGAGGAGTTGAAGCGCGAGGCTGGGATTGCTGCTTGTGATTTTGTTCATAGCGGGATGAAACTCGGCCTTGGAACTGGCTCGACAGTCAAATATACCGTGATTGAGATTGGCCGTCGAATTACTGAAGAAGGCCTCGAAGTAGTCGGCGTACCGACCAGTGAAGCAACACGTATTTTGGCAAATCAGGTTGGAATTCCGTTAGTTTCTCTTGCAGAAACTGGCGGACTTGATTTAGTCATCGATGGAGCGGATGAATTTGATGGGAATTTTGCTCTCATCAAAGGAGGCGGCGGTGCCCTGACTCGAGAAAAAATTGTTGCTCAATCAAGCAATGGTATGGTGGTAGTCGCTGATGATCGAAAACAAGTTTCAACACTAGGCGCGTTTGATTTACCAATCGAGATCCTTCCTTTTGAATGGCGTCGGACGGCAGATCGTGTCGCAGAAATTTGCCCAGGAAAAGTTTCTCGACGCGGGGGAGATAATCCATTTATCACTGACAATGGTGGCTATATTTTGGACTGTAAATTTGGAGATACGATAAATCATCCTTCTACTCTGGAAACAAAATTATTGAATATCGCTGGCGTAGTCGAAGTTGGCCTTTTTGTTGGCATCTGTGATGCTGTCATCCTCGCTTCATCTGGCGGAGTCCTGACTCTGGTTGATGAGAATGGCAGACTGGCTTGACCAATAGCTCGACCGTTCCGATTAAAGAGGGGTGCCAAGTCGGCGGGTTGGGTCTGTAGCTTAGTCAGGTAGAGCACCCGGCTCTTAACCGGGCGGTCGCGGGTTCGAACCCCGTCAGACCCGCCAAACAATATCATTCAGTCGACGGGCTGCGGGATTCAAAGCGACATAAATATTGAAATTTAATAACCAAGAAGTATACTTTGAACCAATAAACACTATATTAAAAATAATGGTTGTGAGTTTGTTTAATGATGTTGGCACATTTGTTCTCATTGATCTATGGTTTCTCATTTATTCTCATAGGAATATCACATTTAAGGGAGCCGAAAAAATTTGTTGATATCGTTCCTTCCTATCTTCCTTATGCTTTATTTTTAGTTTACTTAACCGGAGTAATGGAAATCGCAGGTGGCATTGGAATAATCAATCCCGAAACGAGGGTAATTAGTGGTAGATTACTAGCAACCTTTCTCATTGCTGTTTTTCCAGCTAATATCTATATGTGGACACATGATGTTGCTTTCAACGGAACAAAACTAACTACAACACAACATATCTTGAGATCTTTTATACAAATATTTTTGATATTCATGGCACTTTTCTTATCGGGTGATTTATCAGATTTTTAAATTGTTGATCTCTATGGGGGTGAACAACTATTGATAAGCATATGGAAACCAAAATTGAATAATGAATGGAATAATATCTGTATTTGTGGTTTTCATATTACTCGTATTATTGATGGTTAGATTAAGAGAACACCCCCAGTCTACTTCCAGTTTTATGGCAGCAGATGCGCTTCCAATGAAAATGCCCAGTCAAGGTGGTGAAGGTAAATCTGTAGTAGTAATTGGAGGAGGTATTAGTGGATTGACCACTGCAAAATACCTATTGCAAGCCGGGTGTAATGTGACATTGCTTGAACAGCGTAATATCGTAGGGGGGAACAATGATCCATATCTAGAAGGAGGGAGGCATTATTCAACAACTGTCATCATAACTCTACCAGCCCAACAACCCCACTACCTCAACTTATGTCGTGAACTTGGAATTGAACAAACTCCTCATCAATTCTCAGAACTTGAAGGATCGATTGTTTTTGAAAATAAAGAATGGAATACTAGAATGGGGGCTGGATTGTGGCCGTTTCTTAAATTCTTGTTCAAGAAGGCTTCTTTGATGGAAATAATAGATGGAATCAATATTTTCATTAAATTATATTACCAATTTAAATGCCGCCCAGAATCTAATAAAAGCGTTAGAGATCTACTCGGTAATAGACTGATTGACTCAACTGTATTCACACATTTTTTCATGCCTTGGGTTGGTATAAACACTTGGTGTAGATTTGAAGATCTTGACAACCAACCAGCTCATGTTTTCGCTTCGTTCATATTTGAATATGCTTTAACTCTAAAAGTCCGAGATGAAACTGCTTTAGGTGATGAAAATGGATGGTGTGTATTAGATGGAAGAATAATTCACGCATTGGAACAAAAATTAATGTTAAATGACAACTATATACAAAAAACGAACTCAAAAATAGAAGACATATCTAGAAATAAAGAAGGGGGATTAATCGTCAAAAGCCAAGAAGGTGGTTCATGGTCTTGTGATCATGTCGTGATGGCTACACAACCATTTCAGGCAGTTCCCCTAATTTCTGATTTGGCCCCTGATTCACTGATTGATGAACTAAACAAGTGGGGGAAGATGGATTGTTATGTATTATTACATTCCGACTTTTCATCAATTAAAAAAATGCCATGGTTACATCAAACCCATAAAAATAAAACTACTAACAAATTCTACATAACAAATACAATCAAGCCCGTAATGTCAGATATTGAATTGGATTATGTTATCACATACGTGTATAACACAGGAAATTATCATGACTTCATTGCTCACCATATTGATAAATCTAAGATTGTCAAAACTTATGAACCAAAGTTACCTATATTCAATCTAGAAAATTCAATTGATCGTAATTCAGTATGGCGAGATATTGATCACGATTGCATTGATATTCACTGGACTCAAGCTTGCCGCTCCGGACTACAGTACCATAACAATGGTATATTGAGCGCGAAAAGAGTTGTAAAAAGTGTTCTCGGATTACATTGGTAAAATCATAAGACAACGTTTGATTAGGAAATTATTTTACAGGTATAATCATAAAATAACTCAGAAATATTGTGAATGACAGCATATATATTTGGAACACTTGTTATTGTGTCTTATGTGTTTGGCATATATCGACTTTGATAGATTGTATATAGATGGTTGAATGGTCGAAACCAACTCTAGTTTTCTAAAATTTATTCGCGGCTCTTTGACTAGGCTGTATTAATTTGCACCCAGCCGTATCAAATTTCAATCGAAATTTTCATTGTGGGGCACAGTCAAAGGCTGACTTTGATATGTTAGTGGCGTAGCGCA
>CAWVXH010000006.1:0-57688 GCA_963934165.1 uncultured Candidatus Poseidoniales archaeon | reverse complement strand
CAGGTGGACGATCTGGAGGGAAATCAGGTGGATATTCAGGTGGACGATCTGGAGGGAAATCAGGTGGATATTCAGGTGGACGATCTGGAGGAAAATCAGGTGGATATTCAGGTGGACGATCTGGAGGAAAATCAGGTGGATATTCAGGCGGCAAAGGCTCTTCAAACCGAGGAAATCGCTCTCGGAACAATAAACGTTGAGTCAATAAAATTGAACTTTTAACACCCCAGCATTCTTCTCTTGAATAGGGTTAGCAGCGCTTATGACGAAAAGTGGCGAGATGGCTTGGCTCGATGCCATCGAAGCTTCTAAGAATGGAGATTACGATTCGGCTCTTGAATCTGCAAAAGATGTCGTCCACATTGACCCGGGGCATTCTGATGCTTGGATGGCAATTGCAAATTGGTCATTACCCCCAAAAACGCGTGGAAAACCTGCACATCCTAGCTTACAGCAATCCGCTAGAGCGGTTGCTGCCGTTCGAAAAGTGGTCGATATTGATCCAGATAACACAGAAGCTTGGATTCTGGGTGGATGGTTGCTCGTCGATCAATTAGGAATGCTCGATGAAGCTATAGCATGGTGGGAAAGTTATCGAGAACACAGACCAACGGATGTTACCCCACTTATTGAACAAATTTCGATTTTAGTAAATCTTGGACTTTACGAAGAGTGTGCAGATCGACTTAACGAACTTTCTGCGGAGCAGATGGATGCTCCTTCGAACGAACAAGCAATGAGAATGGATGGAATTCGTCGAATGGTAGAAAGAGCAGCAAAAATGGAGGCTGATGAAATATTTAAGCCTCAAAATCACAAACATCCACGATGGGGAGTTATCGAGAAAATGAAAAAAGTCAAACCTATTTCATCGACCTTTTGGTTGATAATGTTCATTGCACCAATAGTCTTCATTTTTGGTACTTTGGCGATGACATTTCTCGGTGATTCTATCTTTGGTACCATCCTAGTTTTCATGCTAATCATGGCAATGTTTGCTTTCCTTACTCGAGCCTCAATGGGTATGTTACAGAAGAGGAATAGACATGCTCTTGATATTGACCGAGCAATTGATATGGAGATGACCTCAGGAAAATTATGTATTCCTGATTCGATCAGATATAGCATAGTTTACAATTCAATGCTCGCAAAACGTAGTCCATCCCTACAATCGAGATTGGAGCATATCATTGAAGCTAATGAGAAGATAAATCATCTTTGGGAAATAAACTTGCCAAATTGGTCAAGTATCGAAGAGGATGAAAACCACACCGATATCGATGATGATTTACCTCCGCTGGACTAAGTCCCAGCACTAAAATCACTATTGTAGGCAATTTGCTCTGCAGTTAATTTATCGATTTCAAAGCCATGAGCTGCGAGTTTGAGCGCAGCAAGATCCCTGTCTTGTTCTGCTGATATATCGTAGACTAGGTTGTCCCAATCTCGTCCATCTTCAGCTAACTTGCAAAGAGCTAGGAATTGGTTAGCGAAGGACATATCCATGACTTCAGATGGGTGCCCTTCAGCAGCTGCGAGATTTACCAATCGACCTCGTGCTAACAAGTGAATCGTCCTACCATCTGAGAGAACGAAGGCTTCGTTATTTTCTCTAATCGTGTAAATATTTGAACTTCGCTCTTCCAACTCCGGAATGTTAATTTCACAATCATAATGACCGGTGTTAGAGATGATTGCACCCTCTTTCATGGAATCGAAATGCCTGCCAACCAATACATCCTTCATCCCGGTTGCTGTACAGAAAATATCGCCGATCTTCGCTGCATCATCCATTTTCATGACTCTGAATCCATCCATAACCGCCTTCAATGCGGGTAGTGGATTAATTTCTGTAATAACGACATTCGCTCCCATTCCACGTGCACGCATCGCTAAACCTCTACCACAATGACCATATCCTGCTACGACGAAAATCTTCCCTGCAAGAAGAACACTCGTAGCTCGAATAATTCCATCCAAAGTTGATTGACCTGTCCCATGAACGTTATCAAAATCACATTTAGTTTCAGCATCGTTAACTGCGATTACTGGATATTGTAATTGACCAGCATCCGCCATTGCTCGTAATCGGTGAACGCCGGTGGTCGTCTCTTCCGTACCACCAATTATGCCTTCAGACAGTTCAGGGAAGTTACTGTGAACTCGATAAATCAGGTCGGCGCCATCGTCTAAAGTTAAGGTCGGCTTGAAATCAAGAGTTCTATCGATACATCTGTAGAAATCTTCGTCGTTTTGCCCATACCATGCATGGACACCGTATCCTTCGCGAGCTAGCCATGCGGCTACATCATCTTGAGTTGATAAAGGATTACAGCCGGACCATGCAATTTCAGCCCCTGCCGCCGCAATAGTCTCGATGAGAATTGCGGTTTCTTTTGTAACGTGAAGACATCCGGTAACCCGTTGTCCAGCCAAGGGTTGTTCGATAATCGCTTTCTCACGAAGTTCGGCTAAGGCTGGCATCCTACTACGTGCCCAAGCGACTCTTAACTCGCCTGCATCGGCGAGAGAAATATCCGCAACCGTATACGACCCTGATGTATTCATGAATCAATGCGTCCGCCTATATCTCTTCAAGGTACGGCTTATCATACCTGAATCGCAATTAGCGATTCGACACTTATGACTATGCGTTAATTGCCGCCTTGCTTCTGTTGGGCATAATACGATGCATAGTATTCCTCTGCATATTTCCGCGCAGTCTGTTCGTCATATCCAGATGCTACCATCTGTTGTACGTAAGCTTCCACAGGATCCATCTGCTCGACGCCTCCGAATTGTTCGATGACATCTTCAGCCTCATCCTTTCCACCACGTCCACGCATGACCAAGGTCACACCAACAACTGCTCCGATTGCAATGAAAATACCAATTCCAATTAGAATCGGGCTTAACCCTTCACTTCCAGGGCAACCCTTCGCCTTTGAGTTGCTGACGCAAGGGTCAACAATTTGAGGCAAGAGATTAATGTCTCTTTGATCGAATAAAACATATCTAGAACCATCACCTTCTGTGATTTTGAAGTATAATGTTGCGGAAACTCCAGAAATATCGTATAAATCAGAAATATCGAGAGTAATAGTAAATGAATCCCCATCACCAAGATTTTCTGTTTTATTGAATTTACCAATTGATCTCTGAGTAATCTTTTGAGTAGCAGTATAATCCAAAATTGCTGGATCCAATGCTACTTCGATAACAACATCGCTATTCTCAGCTCCACCGAGGACCGACCCAGCAATCGTGATAAGATTTTCAGATTGGGAATCTGTTGGACGAGGAGAGATGAAATTCACTACCGGCTCATCGTCTCCGAAATCTTCACCGACGACAATGAAGTAAATTCGATATTTACTCTGAGTTGGTTTACCGGCCATATCGTAAACTATTAGCTCAACACGAATATCTTTCTCAATAACTGCACTTGAAGTGATATTGTGGAATGTGTAACTCCATTCATCACCGGCAGAGGATGGTACCTGCCATTCGTGCTGTTGATCGCTAAATTCTCCAACCGGCATGTCATTGACAACTCGCCATGTGTACAATGCGATTCCTGTCTCGCCTTCTGGTGCATCTGGGTCGCTACTATTCTCGCCAGTGAAAGTGACGGTCAAATCACCACTGTCAGTCAATCGAACTCGATAGACTGGCCAATCGACTCCACCGATAGGCTTGACACCATCATAGGAGATATATTCTGCATTATCCTCATCATAAACAATTGTTACTTGGGCATCAGGATAGAAATCATCAGCAAGTGTATCATTCGTAATTAGAGTGATGTAGGTAAGTCGGGTGTGACCCTCGTCATCGTGGAGGTAGAGAACGACATCCCATTCTGCACCGATTCGGCATGGTGTCGTGCTGTCTCCAGCACAGAATGTACCGAGTGTTGGAATCGAAGGCGAAACTTGTGATGTATGACTGATTAATCCCGCATCAAGAATAGAACCGTCCCAGGAAGTTACTGAATCATTATTGCCTGACTCAAGAGTCCAATCTGCAATAAGTCCACCAACTTCAGAAATATAATTGAATTCTAGTTCAGCGTTGCTCTTGATATACTTCACACGATATGCACCAGTAGTTGGATCAAGCACGGCTGCCTGTCCATTAATTGTCAAATCAAAACTATCTCCTGCAATTCCGAAATCGATTGGATAAGGAGTTAATTGGTAAGCCAACATATTCGACAACAGAGGAATATTTTCCCCACCATATGCTTCCGATACGCTTGGATTTTCAACATCGACAGTTGTTACAATTAATCCGCCAGCGCCATAATTACACAAAGATAACAGAGAATGACCTTGAGTTTCATCCTTCAGTAAAGTATGGAATGTTCCACCTGAAATGCTAATGTGTCCTCCGCATATCTGGGGGACTTGATGTTGGTAAACTTGGCTAGCAACATCAATTCCAGCAATGGCAACATAGTTTCCTGCGTGAATTCCAGAGAAGGTTACAGGGTCGATGCCATTCATAATTGGATGGAATTGATCCTCGATTGACAAATTATCGAAAAGAACCCTATTCTCGACTGTGAAATTGAATTGATTGCGATCCTTAATCGACATATCGAATGGTAAATTGTCCGGCTCGTATGCATTCTGGTAAGGACCCAGGTGCATCTGTACTGTTCCGCCATCGACTGACATGAATTCATGTAATGTGTCGACAACGCTTAGTCCATCAGATTCACGAGTTTGCGCAAGTAAAGTGTAGTATTGACCGTAAACAACATTGTAGTCGGTTTGCCAAGGCAGTAGGACCTTACTGTAATGTTCAACCCAGTCAGGAGTTGCGTATGTATTCCAATCACTCACACGCAATTGTGTGTAGGACATACCCATTGATTGAAGGTCTTCCTTAACACGCTGAATTCTGTTCTGATCAGTAGGGTCAGAGAGAATTAGAACATCAATTTCGTCCATGAAGGTAATCAAGAAGAATCTATCATTTCCAGATAATTCACCGTCCTCAGTAAATACTGCATAGAAGCTAATATTGTATTCATGTCCATCATACCATGAATTGTAAGGGGCTGTCCAATTTGCTTGACCACGCTGATGAGGAGCGAGATCGAACGGACCATTTTCAGCATCTTGTTCGAAAACGGTTTGGCCAGTAGTTTGATCGACGATTTTCATCGAGACCTGATATTCTGCAGCAATTACTCCATTAAGCAATGGTACAGCAAAACTGTGGGCAGATGAATCATCGATTGGATAAACGCAATCATAGGTAATATCGGTCGTGCATTCCAAAATATCTGGTTGCATCAGAGTAATATCCGCACTAGCGATACTGAACATAATTGTAGTATAATTATTTGCAGTATTGACCTCTGTTTCATTGAACCACGCAGTTGCTGGATCTGTATTATCAAATAATGTTTTGACATCAATTCGGTATATCCCACTCTGGAAATCATGGTTACCAAGAGTCACTGATTGACGCTCGGAAGCATCCATTCCAGTTACGCTGACATTGTAGTTGCCATCATCTTCGAAAGTGAATTCCTCGATTCGGATGTTATCGATTGCAAAACCTGCTAAGCCGGCATTTCCATTGACCCCATCATCATTTGATTGGAATCTCCAAGTGAGTGATACCTCGGAACCTGCCAATGAAGTACACTGATCTTCCCACTCAAATGTGCTTTCACTAGTCATATTTAGCAAGAATACATTCGTCAAATCAACAGTTACAGACTTTACAATATTCTCTGAATCGAACCAAACTACTGAGTTATAACGGTCTGAGTGATCTCCGAAATATTCGACTTCATCATACCCATTTCCATCGAAATCTTCGCAGAGGTCACCATACCTAGGGCCATTCTCATTCAAATCAGTCCAACTTCCTTTAATCAGACCATTGAAGGTTTCACCATCTTTTGTCCATGAAATTTCAAGTTGAGCCGCATCCCTAATAGCGAGAATATTTCCATTGTTATCCTTGAGGTGATCGCCTTCTGCATAATAGTCAAATGTCAAATAAGCGAAATCAGCACCTTCAGCGCCAATTGGCACATTTGGAATTGTTACAGTTTCATTCCAATTATCACCATATCCGGTATCAGGATGGCCGAGCCAATAAGCATGGTTGTTGAAGACGCCTCTATTCTGAGGCAGCATTCCATTAGAGCCCGAAGAATCATCTAGACGACTACCATTTTCATTTCCATCATCTTCCCAAACCGGCTCAAACCCAGAGAAATCTTCGATTGCAACCAAATCAGGTTCTGCGTTTCTAACCAAAGCTTCAACTGTGAAATCAGTTACAGTATTTCCAAAATTCTGAACCTTGACATTTATGTCTCTATCACCTGATGCATAGCGAACGCCATTCTCTAGATCAATCCATGCTTCTTCAGCCATTCCTGGATCGAAGAGGTTGTTAACCGTTAATTGGAATTTAACTAAATCATTGGTTGCATCAGCATTATTGAATCCAGATTCATCATTTAGTTCAGTAGAGATGAAATATGTCGTATTATCAACGAAATTTGCTGTTAATGAAATCTCTCGGATTTCACCAGCAGCAAGATCTGTAAATGCGAGATTTTGAGAGACCTGTTCGGTAGTTCCGAAAGTGACATCTCTTTTTCTGATTGTTAGATTATCGAATGCAAAACCGTCTAATCCAGTTTCTTGAGAAGAACCTTCAGGTCCAACCGAACCCATTAATCCAGAACGGAAACGGAAGCGAATGTCAATTATCTGACCTGCATATGGAGTTAAATCAATAGATTCACGTTCATCTTGATCTGGAGAAGTTCCTCCTCCTTCGACAAAATTTAACCAACCTGTTACAGTTTCAGTGTAGAAATTTCCATTGTAAGTATTGTATTCTGGGTCAACACCTTGGGCACCAATTCTAAACCAGCGTTCACTATCCCAGCCACCGCTGAAGAATACTTGTTCCCATCCACTACCATCACTCCAAACTTCGATACTGCAAGAATCCTCGTACAACCATCGTTCAACGACATCGAATTGTTCGGCCAGATAAAGTTCGAAATAATCAGCCGAACACATCAAGGAGAGGTCGAGGAAAGCTGCATCGGCACCGCTAAGGTCGACATTTTGGAGAATGACAGCTTCATCCATATTGTTGTAATAACCAGATTGAGAATCATTGTTTTGGTAATCCATACCCGCCCAATAATAATTAGTTGGATTAGAATCTGCTTCCCACCAAGAGTCATTTTGAGTCACTGAAGAACCAGTTTCAATGTGCCATGAAGATAATCCATCATCATATTCCCCAGTGTAGGAATATTTTACAAGATCACAATTTGCACAATTCGTAGATTCGGTAACACCATCGAAATTATTCGAATAAACTACCGTATCAGTTCCCCCTAATACTTCTTTAACTTCCAAATCAACATCGATTGAACCACTAATAGGATTCAATCCCGTATTCTTTACAGTAACATTGACCCAACGACTACCCTCACCGATTTGTGCTTGACCTGTTGCAGGATTTCTCGCAGCAGGAGCCACGGTAACCGATGTGATACCCATATCTTCGTTATCAAGCGATAAGACCGACAAGAAATCTCCCGCTCCGGGCCACCCTTGAGTATCTAACCACATTGCATTGTTCGCGAACCTGTATGAATAATCTCGTTGACCAATTACAATTTCGAAAGCGCTATTCTCGCCACCTGCGAGTTGTCCTGGAACTGCCATAGTAGGTCGGCGACCGACATCGAAGGATAGCGACGAAAGATATCCGGGTCCAGTAGGATTAGCAAGAATAATTTCTACAGAGTTGATTTCTCTTAGATTATCGAGGAATAGATAAGTTTGATTTTGAGAGCTTGAATCTTGAACACGGGTCAAAGTTAACTCTGTTGGAACGAAGAAATCCATCTTCCCATCTTGATTAATATCTTCAATCGTTATCGAAGCACCCTTGAAATCACCGAGAAGAACGTAATTTTGTGTATCCCATGAACTACCAACCTTAGTTGCATATGAGAGGTTTCCAGTAATACCATCGACAGCGGCGATTAAATCAATTTCACCATCATCGTCAGTATCTTTGATGTCGATCCCGTAGAGTGGATAATTATGCTCAGCATCGAGCTTGAAATCGTGAACACCTTGTGCTCCAGGAGCAATTGGATTAGGATATAGACCTTGCACACAATCGAATTCGAGAACGGTCATGTTATCATAATGTCCGACTGAATTACCAACTCCTGTGTTAAATGGAGGTGTACGAAGCAACCAAATATCGAGATCCTCACAATCCCCAGTCGGGGCGCCAATACCTCCTCCGAGGACCGTTTCACCCCAATCCCCTAACATCAAATTGGTGTAAATACCGTGTGTTAATGGAACAATTATTGTTTGTTGGGAGGTTAACAAGGTTGGATCTGGCCCGCGGTAAATCTGAATGTATTGATTTGATGCAGTTGCATCAAGGACGTTCATGACGATGTCTGCATCACCGTCATCATCAATATCACCAACTGCCATATCTGAGAGGTAAGGGTTTGCTACTGTAATTGTAGAACCACTCCACTCATTGACTCGCTCAGAACAATCACCCCAAAGAATTGTTAAATTTCCAGGTCGAATGAATGATTCACCAACGAATCGAATATTCTGTTGATAGTAGATTAAGTCGTTTACCTCATCTCCATCGACATCCGCAACTTCTACCCTTGTCCCGTCTGCAGTATCACGGAAACCTGCACGATGAGAATCATTATTGGAAATGAATACATCTTGTCTATCGCCGAAACCGCCTAATCCATCATTGTAAAGAACAGAAACGAAATGCCCCATGGTACTCGCTGAAGCGATGTCATTGTCCCCATCACAATCTAAATCTCCAATCGAGATATAGGAAGGATCTCGTTGAACTGCATACTGTGTAATTCTCGATGCAGACACGGCGGGCGCCAGTGTCAATAACATTGAACTAAGCATCAGTGTAACAAGTAAAATCGCTCTCCGACTTGCTTTCTTTTGATTTCGGGTAACCTGCAGACCGTACAGCATACTCTTTCGGAGTTTCCAACCATTCTTAGCACTTCGCCAAAGATGAGTTTTACAACACCATAGGTGTTGGAACAAAAGGTATCAATTCACTGAGAGATTAACCAACTTGGATTTGGGGCATATTGAATTTCGGCACCACCATGAATTTTTTCCAATCGGCCCATCATCCATAGTCGATTCAAAAACAATTCTAAATCAATCCCTTGGCGGTTCATTTTCTCTCCAACTAATTCCTCAATTGAGCTTATTGGTAGAGAGGTATGTCCATGTTCACGAACTACTAATGTCAATAACAATTGCAACCAAGATTCAGCCATAGGATCGCCGGATAAGTTATTCGAAAGCGGCTCTGGGTCCTCAATTGATTCCAAAAATTCTCGCATGTATTCGACCTGAGGTTCACTTCTCGATGGCCCATCTAATTCTGAAATTCGCGCCTTGACATCGAGGTCACCGATCCGCCTAACAACCGCTGGAATACTCGACGGATCGGGAGTAGGTCCAGGTAATCGTTCCTCTTCTGAGATCGACTCAATCAATAATTCCGAGTCATCACTCGCCAGTCTCGATTCAGAGTCATCATCTGAGAAGTAGCCGGAGACCGGCTGAATGAATCCAACTCGGCCTTGTAATCCTAAATCTTCGCGGACCGAATTAACCCATCCGGCTTCACCCTCAACCATCACATCAACATCGTGTTCGGGTGAGCGAAATCTGAAACGAACCGTGCCTCGATGTTGCATGTCAAGTCCTCTTGGGGTTATCCACCAAAGGTGCTTCCTGTTTGAATCTCACGCTTCGGCAAGATTCCTCAAAACCGTCTGAAGAATGCCACCATTACGATAATATTCCACCTCAACAGGAGTATCTAATCGCACTACTGCATCAAAATTTATCTCAGTACCATTCGGTTTTTTTGCTATAACTTTTATTGTTGATAAGGGTATTAATTGAGCACTCGTTGGTATCTGAAATAATTCGCTTCCATCTAAACCGACAGTGTCTGCACTCTCTCCATCTGAGAAGGTTAACGGCAACACGCCCATACCGACTAAATTTGAGCGATGGATTCTCTCAAAAGAAGTTGCGATTACCGCCTTCACACCAAGTAATAATGTACCTTTAGCTGCCCAATCTCTGCTACTTCCAGCGCCATATTCTGAGCCAGCAAGAACTACTAGATCTTGCCCTTCACGCTGATATCGCTGGCTCGCTTCGAAGACAGTAGTCACTTCACCAGTTGGGAAATGGGTAGTGAATCCGCCCTCCTTCCCATCAGCTATCTGATTACGAATTCGAATGTTTGCGAAAGTTCCTCGAATCATCACTTCATGATTACCTCTCCGGCTTCCGAATGAGTTGAAATTTCGTGGAATAACTCCACGCTCGACCAGATATTGTCCGGCGGGGCCGTGGTGTGGGAAGGCTCCTGCTGGAGATATATGATCGGTTGTTACCGAATCACCAAATTTCAGCAGAACTCTAGCATCCATAATCGGCAGGATTGGGTTTGGTTCTGGTTTTATTCCTTCAAAGAAGGATGGAAGCCGAATATACGTCGAATCATCATCCCACGGATATAGGGCAGAAGGTGAACTTGGAATCGCATCCCACTTTGGTTCTTCCAAAATATCCGAGTATTTTTCATGGAACATTTCTGGACTAATACTCGAAGCGACTACTGACTGAACTTCTGCGTCTGTCGGCCAAATATCTGCAAGCATCACCGGCGCGTCCTCATTAGTATAGCCAATTGGATCATTTTGTAAATCGATGTTTAATGTTCCCGCGAGAGCATAAGCGACGACTAATGGTGGGCTCGCAAGATAATTCGCTTTGATCTTTTGATGGATTCGTCCTTCATAATTACGATTTCCTGAGAGCACACTTCCTACAATCAATTCTCCTTCATCAATTGCGGATTCAATCTCCGCATCAAGTGGACCAGAATTACCGATACAAGTAGTACAGCCATAGCCGACTACACTGAATCCTAAGGCCGACAAGTCTTCAGTCAAGCCTGCTGCATCATAATATTCAGTAACGACGCGAGACCCTGGCGCTAAACTCGGCTTGACCCAAGGTTTCACTTCGAGTCCCTTTTGACGGGCATTTCTTGCGAGTAATCCTGCTGCTAACATGACACTAGGGTTACTCGTATTTGTGCAACTAGTAATCGCTGCGATTACTAGGTCGCCGTGTTGCAATTCAAAATCGTGTCCAGCGACCTTAACAGAATCATCATTCCTTGTTGAATCTACTCCGTGACCACTATGACCGATAGGAGCGTTCAAACTCTGTTTCCAATGATTGCCCATGTCTGAAAGATCAACGCGATCTTGAGGTCTTTTTGGACCGGCGAGAGCGGGTTTAACCGAACTCAGATCTAGTGAAACTATGGAGGTGAATTTAGGAGTAGGTGTTGAGGGATTATAGAATAATTCTTGTGCACTCAAGTACCGCTTCACATCTTCTACCTGAGATTGTTTTCGCCCCGAGAGCAACATATAATCGAGAGTTGTTTGATCGACAGGGAAAAATCCACAAGTTGCTCCATATTCAGGTGCCATATTTGCGATAGTCGCACGATCTGGTAAACTCAAATTAAACAGACCATTGCCATAAAACTCAACGAATTTACTAACAACTCCATGTTCTCGTAAAATCTCAACAATTCGCAATGTCATATCGGTTGCTGTCACTCCTGGATTCAAAGAACCCGTCAATTCAAAGCCGACAACTTCCGGTAAAAGCATGTATATGGGTTGACCGAGCATTACGGCTTCAGCTTCGATTCCACCAACACCCCATCCGAGAACACCCAGACCATTTATCATTGTTGTATGTGAATCAGTTCCAACTAAAGAATCAGGCAACCAAACGCCATTTTCTTCCCGAGCAACGCTCGCAATCCATTCGAGATTAATCTGGTGTACTATACCTCTTCCAGGAGGTACTGCACGGAAATTATCTAAACTCATTTGCCCCCATTTCAAAAATTTATAACGTTCCATATTACGCTCATATTCAATTTCAAGGTTTTTTTCTCTAGCATTTTCGAACCTGCCTGAAACATCAACCTGAACTGAGTGATCGATGACCAAATCGACCGGAACCAGAGGGTTTACTTTCCCGGGATCGCCACCTAATTCGACCATCGCATCTCGAAGAGCTGCGATGTCGACAACTGCAGGAACACCAGTGAAATCTTGCAATAACACTCGGCTTGGGTTGAAAGGAATCTCTTCAGGGTTCATCTCAGGTGACCAAGCAGCAATTCTCTTGACATCCTCTTCGGACACTAAGAAACCATCACAATTTCGAAGAGCTGATTCAAGTAAAATACGAATCGAAAATGGTAAATCATCTAGTTTGCAAAGGCCTGCTTTCTCGAGGGCTGAAAGTGACATAAATTTGCCCGACTTGCCATTGGATGTTTCGAATTTTGATGCTGCTGAAAAGGGATCGTTTGCACTCATCAAATCACCTATGATATTGCCGCCTCATCGCCGATACATGAAGTTGACTAATTTGCGCCTACATCGACGCTCACTGGTTCAACTTCAACTCTAGTTAATGTCGACACTTAATAATCGAACTTCGTGGACAGGAGATGAATTCGCTTCACCATCAGTCGAAACATCACTAATCGCAGTAACATCATCCAATCCGGCGATTACCATTCCGAAAACCGTGTGAATACCATCGAGATGACTTGGAGTGCTATCGGAAGGAACGATGTAAAATTGGCTTCCACCCGTGTTATCTGCACTGGTTTTTGCCATCGCCAGAGCGCCTGGTGTGTGAAGCAAGCCGTTAGTAGCCTCATCGCCAAGAGTCCAATCTTCCATTCTACAAGTTTCAGAGGTATGTGGAACGCCTTGACTATTCATAGCCTCACCATTACAATATCCATACCATTGAGCTGCATGCCCACCTGAACCGTCAGAATTCGTAAAATCCCCACCTTGAATCATGAAATCATTCATTATTCGGTGGAATATCGTATGGTCGTATGCTCCACTATCAGATAGTCGGATGAAATTATCGATATGATCTGGTGCTTTATCTTCAAATAATTCGATGGTGATGAGTGCAGTCGTTCTATCACTCTCATCTCCATCGGCTGGCACATAGGAAATCTCCATCGTAGCAGTCAAGGTTTCTTCTTGATTGATAATCCCGCCAGCATATTTCAGTCCAACTAAAAGCATTATCCCAGCGAGTAAAATTACTACCAACCCAGTCGGTGTTGGGCTACCATCGTCAAAAAATTGTAAACTTGTGCCCAGCGAAATTCCCGCCTCATCCATCATCCCAATCAATTGATTCAAGCTGCGACGAACATCCTTATTTTTAGGTTCGAATGTTAATGAATTATTGTAATTCTTGTAAGCACTCTGCCAATTTTTCTTTTGTTGGTTGTCATTTTCGCTACCTAATTCAACAAATGCATCTGCTGCTAATTGGCAGGTTTTTGCTTTATCCGAATCACTATCGCTAAGATTCCATGCCTCGTCACGTAACAATTTCACTGCTTGGTTTGCATTTCCATTATCGATGAGGTTTGCCGCCTCAGCCCAGATATTTTTCAGTCCCTCAGGAACTCCCATGAGGGTGGCCGAGACGGCACTCATTGAAAACCACAACGGATGATGATTTCCCTGAAAATAGAAGAATTGTGGGACGGCAATGCCTAAGACCGGCTCGCGTCGGCAACACGTCTACAGAGGCACCAGATTGGCGCGTTTCCTTGGGAGTATGTGGAAATAATGACCCGCATCATAAATGACTTTACCCTCAATATCGCTACGGCTAATGGAACAGGTTCACAATCAGCGAATCTGATTATTCTAAACTCAATATTTGAAATGGGAGTTCCTGTAAGTGGAAAAAATTACTTCCCAAGCAACATATCCGGCTTACCTACTTGGTACATTATCCGTGTCAGCGATGCAGGATATCAGGCACCTGGAAATGAAACAAATTACCGAGTAATCATGAACAAAGACACTTGGGTTGATGATATTGAAAATGCAGAATCTGGCTCGGTGATAATTTACAATGAAAATGTCAAATTACCTATTGGACGCGATGATTGTACAGTATTCGGTATGCCGATGACCAAAATGGCAAGAGGAATTAATCCGAAGTTATCAAGACTGATTGCAAATATGTACTATGTAGGGGCTCTAGCTCATCTTCTCAAAATTGATGAAAATGCAATTTTGAAAGCTGTAACAAATCAATTCGCAGGTAAAGAAAAAGCCATCGAATTGAATATGCGCGCTATCGGTGAAGGTCGAGAATATGCTGCTGAAAACTGGCTTGATGAAGTTGGACACCAAGTAGAAGCTAGAGAAAAAGATCCTAATTCTTTCCTAATCGATGGAAACGAAGCAACTGCTCTCGGCTCGATTTATGGGGGAGTAAATATGCTTGCATGGTATCCTATTACTCCATCTTCCTCGCTAGCTGAAGAGGTTATCCGATGGTTACCGAAACTTCGCAATGGTGAGGATGGTGGAGCGACTTGTGCTGTTTTGCAAGCAGAAGACGAATTGGCTGCGGCCGGTATGGTTCTCGGATCAAATTGGGCAGGGGGGCGTGGGATGACTGCTACTAGTGGTCCAGGAATTTCATTAATGTCTGAGTTTATCGGACTGGGTTATTACGCTGAAATCCCTGGAGTTTTCTGGGATATCAACCGAGTTGGCCCATCGACTGGACTCCCCACTCGCACTCAACAAGGTGATCTTAGTATGCTTTACGAAGCGAGTCATGGAGATACTCAACATATCGTAATTATTCCTGGAACTGTAAATGAATGCTTCGAATTCGGTTGGAAAATTTTCGATGTCGCGGAACGATATCAAACCCCAGTATTCGGATTCAGCGACTTGGATTTAGGAATGAATCGCTGGGAAACATCTGGATTTGAATATCCGTCAACTAAAATGGATCGAGGAAAAGTCATCCGAACTCAGGCACAGTTGGACGCCATAGGAAATTATGGCCGTTATCGTGACGTAGATGGCGATGGCATTTGTTATCGAACATTACCTGGTTCAGGATTGGAACCAATTCTAACTAGAGGAAGCGGTAGAGATGAAGACGGTATTTATTCAGAAGATCCAGAAGATTATGTCAAGCATATGGCTAGATTGAAGAGGAAAATTGATGGCGCAAGAGATGAACTCCCAGCACCAATTATCCGTGAAGAAGAGAATAAGCAAGTTGGAATAATTTATTATGGCTCTATGGAGAATATTATAGTTGAAATTGATGATATGTTGGAATCAACTGGACTTTCAGTTAGTACATGTAGAGTTCGAGCATTGCCATATCATTCCGAGGTTCAACAATTTATCGAGAACCACGAACAAGTCATCGTCCTCGAAATTAACCGCGATGGGCAATTATTTGGAATTCTACGCAAGGAATTACCGGTTAATTTACTCAGCAAGATGCACAAGGTTGCCTATTCTGATGGTCTGCCTCCACGAGCACAAATTTACTCAGATCTAATTCTCAAAACTATGCAAAAGGAAGTAAGCGTATGAGTGTCATAAAACTCAACGTCATCGATCTAGAAAAAACCGACTACATGGGTGGGAAATCCTCTCTCTGCCCAGGTTGCGGCCACGACCAAGTCTCGAATGTAATTATTCAGGCAGCATGGGAAAATGGTATCCCACCAGAATCTATCGCGAAGATGAGTGGAATCGGTTGCTCTTCGAAAACACCGGCATACTTTCTCGGTAAATCACACGGATTCAATACAGTTCATGGAAGGATGCCGTCGGTTTCAACCGGTGCGAATCTGGTCAACAAAGATTTGTCCTTCATCGCTGTTTCCGGCGATGGTGATACCGCTAGTATTGGAATCGGCCAATTCATCCATGCTATTCGTCGAAATTTAAATATGGTTTACATCATCGAAAACAACGGTGTTTACGGATTGACAAAAGGGCAGTACTCAGCCACCGTTGAAAGGGGCTCAAAGAAGAAGAAAGGTATGCCTAATGAACAACCACCAATCGACCTTTGTGCTATGGCTATTAATCTCGGTTGCAGTTTCGTCGCCCGCTCATTTTCTGGAAGCAAAAAGCAATTGACCAGCCTAATCAGAGCTGCAATGAGTCACAAGGGAATGGCAATTATTGATGTGATTTCACCATGTGTGACATTTTCAAATAATGATGAATCTTACCGATCCTACAATTATGTCAAAGGCAATGATGAAATTCTCCATAATGTAGACTACATCCCTCACTACACCCCGTTGGCAGAAGTTGATATTCCAGAAGGAAAATATGATGATATCAAAATGTTCGACGGCTCGACACTACGCCTCGAAACTGTCGGTAGCAACCATGACCCGTCTGATGCAGTGGCAGCATTGGCAGCGATTCACCATGCGACAGCAAAGAAAAAACACGTCACTGGCCTTCTATTCTTCAATCCAGGTATTGAGACTACTGACGAAGCACTCGGTCTGACCGACACCCCACTTGTTGATCTGTCTGAAGAGCAATTACGACCGAGTGCAAAAAGCCTCGAATTGATTAACCAGGGATTCAGAAGTAATTAAGATTCTTTTCTTAAAAACGATGGCTCATACGCCTCGATTTCTTGAAATAGATGACCCATCTCGGGGGTATACTAGTCCCTTAGTGTAGTGGTCCATCATGTGGGGTTCTGGATCCCACGACCCTGGTTCGAATCCGGGAGGGACTACCAATCGCAATGATAGATTCACTTTGAACAGCATCACGGCTTTATCTCATGGCGTAAAGCCAACCTCAATGACGGAGGCACTTCATGTCGTGACCGGCGCTTTTGGTTACTCTGGGCGATGGATTGCTCACCGCCTTCTTGAGAAGGGTGTTCGTGTGAGAACTCTCACTAAATGTGATTATGCATGAACTTGGTCAGAATGGTTGGGAAATGATTTCTTGGCATCGATGTTTGGGCTGGTTCGCTCGATCTCGCCCGGCAGTAGTATTGTAGTCAAAACAAAGGGTTTATATTGACTACATAAAAACCAAGACCATGGCGAGAGTCAAGGCACATATGTGCGATTGTCAGTGTAAGATGAAACGGCTCTATACGCGTGCAGAAGGCGGGAAAGGCTGGGACCAAATCGGCTGGATGTGCACCTGTGGTTGCGGATGTATCTCGATGGACCAGGGCGATTGGAACCTCATGCCTTGTGAAAATGAAATATGTATTCCCGTGGATGAATGAGGTGGCAGTATGACAGAGGAATCGTTCACACTCAGCATCTCGGGTATGACTTGCGGTGCATGCGTTGCTTCTGTTGAGAAAGTAGCCTCTAAAATTGACGGTGTCACAGAAGTTTCAGTGAATTTACCGCTCAATCGCGCCGTAGTTCGCCTTCAGCCCACTGCACAATTCCATTCGACGAAAACCAAAGTGATCACTGCGATTGAACGGAGCGGTTTTGGTGCAAAGGAATCAAGAGGAAGGCCTGTACTCATTGATGAAGCAAAATCAGATTTACGCAGACAAGGGCAAAAAGTATCCTTGGCCTTACTCTTAGCCGTACCAACGCTCTACCTCACCATGTTTGCAGATGATATAGGGAGTGTAAATGGCATCAACAAGCGATTACTTTTGGCCTTCTTCACAACACTTCCTGTCTATCTTTGGTCCGGTCGAGAATTTCATATCAGAGCTTGGAAATCATTACGAAGTGGTACTGCCAACATGGATGTACTCGTTCATTTGGGAACAACAGTGGCGTTTATCTGGTCTTTGTTGATTACCTTCGAGCCATCTTTGCCATTCCTTCCTTCGGTGTTTCATACCGCCACGCATGTGTTTTTTGACGGCGTTGTATTCATCATTGGTTTTGTTTTACTCGGCAATTGGATGGAGGCTGCTGCGAAACTCAAAGCAACCGATGCGATTCATTCACTGATGGAAATGCAACCGAAACAAGCGAGAGTGGTTACCGATGAATCAAACGGGTATACAGAGACTCGAGAAGTCGAGACGGTCGCTGTTGCCTCACTGATCAAGGTCTTAGTCGGAGAAACAATACCCTTAGACGGCGTTCTCTTTCAAAGCAAAGCGAGCATCGATGAATCGATGATGACGGGTGAACCCTATCCAGTTCGAAAAGCCGAGGGTGAGAGTGTTTCAGCTGGGACTCTGGTCCTCGATGGTACAATCTTCATTCGAACCACACGACCATCGGAAGATACCTTGCTTGCAAGTATCATCACGCTGGTTGAAGAAGCACAAATGGGTAAAGCACCCATCCAGAGACTCGTCGACCGGATTGCTGCAGTATTCGTGCCTGTTGTTGTGGTCATGGCCCTTCTTGCAGCCCTGTTTTGGTGGATGTATCCCGACTCATCTGCGTATAATCCGATGGCGACCAATGCCGAATTGGCAATGATGGTTCTTGTTTCCACCTTGGTTATTGCTTGTCCTTGCGCATTAGGTCTTGCAACGCCAACTGCCCTCATTGTTGGCACCGGTGTTGGCGCAAAAAATGGTTTACTCATCAAAGGCATTGAAGCATTAGAAAATGCACACAAAACCAACACTTTGGTCGTCGATAAAACTGGAACGCTTACCTCTGGAAAACCAAGGGTGAGCCATATTGAAATGTTTGATTGTGAAGTCAAGGAGATCCTTGGCATTGCTGCGGCTCTTGAGCAAGAATCGACGCACCCATTGGCAACTGCCATTCAGACTTCATGGGCCAATGTATCCTCTTCACGACCCGAGATTAGTGGAATTGAAACCATGCCTGGACTCGGGATGATTGGAAAATACGGCGAGGCTGTCGTTGCTATTGGAAACGCCGAACTCATGGATGAAGTCGGTGTGGAAATTGATGAAGAAGTCGAAGCCAAACTGGCTTTGTCGGCTGCGAAAGGTGTGACACTTGTTTTGGTCAGTCAAGGCCTACGTCTGCTCGGTTGGATTGAGGCAAAAGACCGAGTTCGAGAATCTTCAGAAAAGGCAATCCGTCATGCCAAGCAAATGGGTTATGATGTCATCATGCTCACAGGTGACCGACAAGAAGCCGCTGATACTTTAGCAGAAAAAATCGGAATTGGTACGGTGCTCGCTGGAGTCAAACCTCATGAAAAAGCGCAGCACATCATGCGATTACAAGGTGAAGGCCGGTCGGTCGCGATGGTCGGCGATGGCATCAACGATGCTGCTGCCCTTTCGGCTGCTGATGTCGGTATTGCTATGGGTGCAGGCTCGGATATTGCCCTCGATGCGGCGGATTTTGTCTTGTTACGAAACGATTTGATCGATGCGGTCTCTTCACTGAGCCTGGGCCGAAGTACCATGCGTCGAATTCGGGGAAACCTCGGTTGGGCGTTTGTCTACAATGTAATTGGCATACCTCTTGCAATGGGCGTTATGCTCCCGTTCACAGGTTTCCTTCTCCCTCCTGCTTTTGCAGCAGCGGCAATGTCATTGTCATCGGTGAGTGTCGTTGGTAACTCTCTTCTGCTGAAAGGATGGAGTCCGATTCGTGAATGAGTTCAAAGTCTTGCACCTCGCGCTGTAGTCATGAGCGAGCAAGTGCACACCCTCAACATCACTGGTATGACCTGTGGAGGATGTTCCGACCGCGTCACACGCGTTTTAGAAGCGACTCCAGGGGTTCTCAAAGCAGATATCTCTCATGAAAACAATTCTGGAGTTGTGACCACATCACCTGAAGTCTCAATGTCTCAGGTGTTCGAATTGGTAAATTCAACCGGTTTTGAAGCATCGGCTTGATGCGTTTGTTTCATTATATGGTAGTTGCATGATAACGAAGATAATATCAGAAAAGCCATTCCATGGCCCAAAAAGAAAACATTCCAATTACGATAGTTGCTGTCACGGACCTAAATGTTAGAGCGGCGACAGATGCTAGAAGTGCGGCTACTATTCGAAAATTACCCTTTAACATTACGTTCCCACTGGCCATAAGTACCTCAGGAACAATTATCGTTGTTAGAACTGCTATTGGAACAAAAACTAGCGCATCATAAGCCCATTTGGGTAACTCTTTGGGTGAAGCTCCAGAAAGCATTGAGTATCGAATTAAGAATGTAATTACACCACAAAAGAGTATCAATTCCCACGTCATTCATTCACCTCTCTCGATTCTAGTAAACTCACAGAATATCCTGTGATAATACCGCATATTGTAGCTAGCATTATCCAAGATTTCCAAGGAAGAGGTTGAGCAAGGATAGAAATTACTGCTGCCACTACACAAGCAGCTACATCCGATCGCTTCTCTATTGCAGGTACAACTAATGCAATGAAGGTGAGAGGAATTACGAATTCGAGTGACCATGCCTCTGGCACGGTCGCACCAAATAGCACTCCAATCAGAGTAGATAATTGCCAGGTAGTCCACAATGTGATACCAGCTCCCAATAAGTAATAATGCTGGAATTTAGAGTCCCCTCCCTCTCGAAATCGATTGATTGACACTGCATAGGCTTCATCTGTCAGCAGATATGCCAATAATAATCTCCATCTTACTGATAAACCCTGCAAATATGGTGCGACAGAGGCGCTATACAGAGAATGGCGAAGGTTTACCACCGATACAGATGCTCCAATTATCGGTGCTGGGACACCAGTTGACCACATCTGAACGAATATGACCTGACTCGCTCCTGCGAATATTATTGACGACATCAATATTGTTTGGAGTGCGGTCAAGCCGCTCGCCAAACCAAGAACTCCAAACACAAGACCGAAGGGTGCCACGCCTATCATCAATGGAAGTTCATCTCTGACGCCGGACAAGAACTCCTTGCGAGAGATTGGTACTCCACCAAATGATTCATCCTCCATCGATTCGACACGTTCAGAAATTCGAGTTGGTAGTTCATCCATTATATTCTTGCAATTTTAAGGTGGACTTAACAATTACTAATTAACAAGCAGATTCTATGTGACCTTTAATTCGGTCTCTGGGTTACCTGTTCGCGACACACCCACCCAAATCCATGTGGCCACAATCGCCCCGATGAAGAGCGGCGGACCAAATATCTCGGCGGACAAGTGGATTAGAAGGTGATTTTTTGATTCTAAAGAGAACGCATGAGAGCTTTTGAAACCCATGACACGACCATAATTACGATAAACCAACCGATAGCATATTTCATCCATGGATTTGGTTCTTTTTTTGGTAAAAATGGATCTATCCCCGCTTCAAGCGCCTCGGCAATTATCGCCAATTCTTCTTCAATTGTTTCAGGACCACTCATTTCATCACATTCACAGTTCTATCGTTGGGTCCCATCCCGACAAACATTGGTATGACCAATCGTGACACCCGGTCATAGGTTATCCTAAACTCGATAGAACTTGAGGTATTCGCAACCGCCTGCTTTGAAATGGTGAGCCTACTCGACATGATGTGAGCGAGTTACCCGAAGGCGTGAAAATGCCTCTTGGAAAGGTTGCAACACCTCATCCATCAGCTTCAGTCATCCTTAGTAGAGAAACTCAAAATGGGAATGAAATACTACTCTGCCACAGAGTTTCACAGGTTCCTGCATTTCCAGATTTCTGGTCAATACCTGGTGGCGGTATCAGTAAGGTCGACCGAATTGTAGCAGAAGATAATCCAGAGTGGTTTTCCGACCGCAATGATAGGGTTTCAATTATTACTTTGCTTCGGGAAGTTGTTGAAGAAGTTGGAATTTCTCCAGATGGAAACGGTTCTTTTCAACAAGTTTCCGATGAAGTTCGAGCTGCTGTTTGTCAGGATAAATTCGCTTGGGCAAAATTTGTTCAAAATGGTGAGATTTTAATTTCAAATTTTGAATGTGAGATTATCACTGAGAGAACTACGCCACCCTTGGCCCCCCTCAGATTCAAAAATAGATTCTATCATATCGCATTAGGATTCGCAGATATTGAACCGACATTTCCTCCTGGACGCTCTGAATTCGACGAATTTCGTTGGTGGAAACCTAAAGATTTGCTAAAATCATGGAAAGCTCATGAAGTAAAATTACCTCCTCCTCATATCACATTAATTCGGGATATTGTCAAAGGAATAAATGAAAGTGGAGATTTGATTTCAACATTCAATAATCTTGCATCCAATCCCCCAACAGGAGATCATATTTTTGAATTCGGACCAGGGGTCGAATGCAAGCCACTGCCCACTGCAACATTACCGCCTGCTACCCATACAAATTGCTATGTTTTGGGTGTTGCAGGAGGTCAGCGAATTATCGTTGATGCTGCGGCAAAAACTGCTGAATCACTCGCGATTTTAGAGGCTAAGGTCAGAGAAATCAAAGCCAGTGGAAGTGAAATTATTGCAACGATTTTTACCCATCGACACACAGATCATATCGGTGATTTAGCCGCGATTTCAAAAATATATCAGGCACCAATTTGGACTAGTCAGGAAACCCATGAATATATTCCACCATCAGATACTGACAGAATTCTTTCTGAGGGAGATTCTATCCACCTAGAAGGTCCTGATGGTACAATTACTTGGAAAGTGATAGAAACTCCTGGGCATTGCCCTGGACATATCTGTCTCGTCGGAGATGCAGGGATAATCAGCGGAGACAATGCGGTAATCGAAGGAACGATTCTAGTACCTTCAACAGATGGCGACATGGATGCATACATCAACGGACTGGAACGACTCAAAGAAATTGATGCTCAGTTATTATTCCCCGCTCATGGTTCGTTGGTTGCGAACCCAGAGAAATTGCTTTCCCGCTATATCAAACACAGAAAATCTCGCCATAATGAGGTGCTTAATGCTGTAAAAGCGGGTAATAATGAAATTTCTAAAATTGCAAAGGTGGCTTATCGGGACACTTCGGGTGCCCATCCATTATTGATGGTTGATCAAACGCTCTCCCACCTAAATTCACTAACTAATTCAGGTAAAATTACCCTTAGTGATGGAAAATATTGCATAAATTGATATTCATCCGGCTCAAGGTTCAATACCCCCAAGTCATACGCAATATTATGGAACCAATACTTATAGGTGGCATAGTTGCCTTTATTTTGATTGCTTTGTGGTTTTTAGCCACCTACAATCGTCTAATTGTAATGGAGCAAGAAGTTGAGAGTGCATGGTCAAATATTGATGTGGTTCTACAAGAAAGATATGATTCCTTAGGCAGCATGGCACAAGCTGCAGAACGATTCGCAGTAGGTATTGAAAAAGACTTGTTCCTTCAATTCGCAAAGGCTAGACAGACCGCTGCAAACGCTGCGAGTTCTGGTAATGTAGCTGGTGTCAACGCTGCAGAAGGAATGTTGTCAAGCCTAGTGCCAAAAATTGTCGCGATTGCTGAAGATCACCCGGACGTCACAGGCGGTGAATTATATGCGAATGTGCAGATTGAGATTGATTCACAAAATGAGAGGATTGCTGATCGAAGAGAATTATACAATGCGAAAGTTCGCAATTGGAATATCATCATTCGTCAAATTCCCTCTAACTTCGTTGCAATGGTTATGGGAGCAGAATCGAAAGACTATTTCGATGCTACCAATACTGAAAATCCTGAATTGTTTAAACTTTCAGATCGTGAAGAGAAACAAAGCGCGGAATTAGATGCTATAGAACATGAAATCGAAATGATGGAAGCGGAAAAACGCCTTGGAGAGTTGAAGCGCGGTTCTAATTGAAATAACCCCTCCGCGAGTCTGTGGATTACTCGGCAATGTGGATTGGCCCGCGTCAATTAGAAGGAGCTACTTGCGAAGAATTCCACATCGATGTCGATGATGGAATTTCACTTCGAGTCTTAAGATGGACACCTATCAAAACCGTTGCATTGAAGGAAGATCCAGTAGTTGTCATACCAGGTTGGGGTTCAGTTTTCATCGGCTGGGAGCCTCTCCTGGCAGCTTGGGTAAAACGCCGCCCAATAATTTACATCGAAACCAGAGAAAAAGGTGGAACACATTACAATAGAAAGGTTCGAAAATCAGATTTTCAAATGCATAAATATGGCCTAGATTTACTAGCTGTTATCGAACACTTCAAGTTAAATTCATCGAAACTTGATTGGTTTTCTGCATCGATGGGTTCGACAATAATCCTCGATGCTTATCAGTCGCAAATCCTAGGCGCACGCTCATCTCTGATGCTCGCGCCGAATACACAATTCAATTTCCCTTGGTGGTCAAAAATTCTTATCAAATTACCACTTCCGATCAAATCATTTGAGGCACTTCGATTTATCGCTGTGAGGGTAGTTACAGGAAAGGTCACAGAAGAAGGACAAAAAATTCGTTATCAGAGAACATTGATGGCCCAAAACATTCGACGTCTCGTTTATTCTGCAAGAATCAATATAGATTATGAGATGAACTTAGAAATGGGTCACGTTAAGTTCCCAATCGGTTTGATGACAGCAAAAAGCGACCATTTGCATGGCTCGGAAGATGTTGAAAAACTAGAAATTGCATTACCAAATGGGAGAATTATTGAAGTTTTGAGCAATCAGCATCTACACGAAGCGGCATCACTTCCTGAAATTGAAGACTTCTTCTCCAAAGCGATTGCCTGATGAAGGGCACCGTCGACACAAGGCTGAGTCTCATGCGTGACCAGGCTTCCTCATTCGATGTCGCTCGCATCGTGCGTGAGCTTTCTGAAATGATTGGTGCCCGCGCACGAAAAGCCTACCAACCACATTATGAACAGATTGTAATCAGATTAAGACCGACAGGAACACCATCGTCAGATTTGGTTATTGTACGAGGAAAACGGCTCTATTTATCTCAACGTGATCGGCCGATGCCGAGTCAACCCTCACAATTTGCAATGGTTCTTAGAAAACACATGAACAACTCAAGATTGATTGCTGTTGAACAACTCGGTTTTGATAGAATAATCGAAATGACTTTCGAGCATGGAAGTGGCCGACTTTACCTAATTATTGAATTATTCAGAGATGGAAATGTATTGTTGCTCGATGAAAATAAAGTCATTATTCAACCATTAACTCATGCTAAATATGCTAGCAGGACATTGAAAAGAGGGGTTGAATATGTTGCACCACCGAGTGCTGTCGACCCGAGAGATATGAATCGAGAGATGCTCAATAAGTTGCTTGATGATAGTCAAGAAGACCTAATTAGAACACTTGCTGCACGCGGAAATCTTGGAAGAATTTACGGAAGTGCAGTCTGTGCGAGTGCAGGAATTCCAGAAAAAATTCCAGCTAATTCACTCGATGATGTGCAACGTGACAATCTCGAATCGGCAATTTCTTCACTTCTTGATGAATTAATCGGGAGCAAGGGCAGTAAAATGTGGTTTGATGAGGAAAAAGCAATCAAAATTTGGGACGAAGCAACTGATATTCCAAGTCGAGACGAAGCCTCATCGGGCATAACTGAAATCTCACCTATTCAACTCGGTTATTTAGATGAAAAGTTGATGGTTGAAATCCCGTCTCTCTGCGATGGTTATGACTACGCTTTCGGCGCATATGACGCCGCTGCTTTTATCCGCCGCGAAGAAGAGAAGTTAATCGATAGTGGAGAAGATAATCAAGTCCAGCAAGCAAAGCTTGACAGGCGGGCAATACAGCAAAAAACTGCTATTGATAAATTCATAGCGCGCTCTGCAATAAGCCAAGAACTTGGCAAGGCGATTCAAGAAAATTGGGGTCATGTCGAAGAGATAATGATGCAATTCAAACAAGCGATTGAACAGGATACTTGGCAGGATGTTGCCAAGAAGATCAGAAGCGTTGTTTGGATTGATAGATTAGACCCGAAGAAGCAAACCTTTGTCGCATTTTTACCCGACGAAGAGGGAGAACCGGGAGCAAGTATCACACTCGAGGTAAACAAATCAGTTCACCAAAATGCACAGCGCTACTTTGAAGACGCTCGGACTCAAAGGGGCAAGGCAAAAGGTGCGGAAAATGCTCTCTTAAACACACACCAATCCCATGCGAAAGAAGAGAAGAGAATTGCCAAAGATGTTGCTGCAGGAAAAGTGCGATTTGCGAAAAGAAGCAAACGGTTTTGGTTTGAAAAGCACCGATGGGCGATGCTTCCAGGAGGTCATCTCTTAATCGGTGGTAGAGACGCAAAAGGCAATGATGCCATTGTCAAAAAACACCTAACTTCGAACGACATATACGTTCACGCCGACCTTCATGGTGCACCATCTTGTTCACTGAAATTAAAGGACGGGTTTAGTGCCATAAGCGGCATGTCCAATCTGCCAGAAGGGGTTGTATCATTACAGATTGTACAAAATTTAGGTGAAGGATGCGAGGATGCCCGAGACTTGGACGAAACCATCCACGCCGAAGCCGCTCAAATCGCCACTTGTTGGTCTCGCGCTTGGGGAAGTGGAGGAGCAGCGGCTACCGCTTTCCATGTACGACCAAGTCAAGTTTCAAAAAAGACCGAGAGCGGAGAATCTCTGGGCAGGGGTTCGTTCGTCGTTCGTGGAACTAGAAATTGGCACAGAGACTTACCATTGGAAATCGGAATTGGAATCTGTGTGATTAATGGAATCCCTCTTCCAATATGCGGAACTCCGAAAACAATTTCTGAGCACTTTCCAAGATGGGCAAAAATTTCTGCTGGTCAAGAAAAGAAAGAATCGGTGGCGAATCGTATCGCTAAATCAACTGGCTTAGCTCAAGACGATGTGTTGTCAGCACTTCCACCGGGAAATTGCTCAGTCGAAGACTACAATCTCATAGGTTCCTGAATACTGCACACCACAAGCAGATACCAGGGATTTCATTCAACGGTTGTGGATGTCTCGTGCCCTTGGCGCGAGAACCACTCTGGTGCAGTAATTGCATACATTGCTGCATCAACATAGTGATCATACAGCCACTCTCTATCTTTGGTAATCCCCTCAAGGCGCATACCCAATCTCTCGGCAACAGCACGGCTCGCAGAATTTTCGACTGCGGACTCGAGGACTAAGCGACGCATTCCAACATCCTCAAAAACATGCATCATTATCCTTTGACAACATCTCGTCACGATACCACGACCGGTGAAATCTTTCGCTAACCAATATCCAATTCCGCAACCACGGTTCTGACTATCTATCCAATTCAGACCCGCAGTACCAACCAATTCTTCATCCAAGTAAATGAGCCAAAGTGCGGTTAAACCGTTCCCTCTATCTTCGATAGACATCTGAATAAAACCAATTTCATCTTCTGGAGTTTGAGTTTTATCTAACCAAGGGAGCCATTCCCGAAGATACTCTCGATTGTGATTAACCTGTAAAAAGAGAGCCGTCGAATCATAGATGGTCGGTGCGCGAAGCGTCAAATCATCTCCCACATCGAGAAACTCAGCAATCATACCCAAGTCGGAGGGGCCAAATTGCGTACCGCATGGACCGGACATAATATGGCCGAGAATATCAAAACATTTCAATCGTACTGATGGTCAGATGCTCTTCGATTCGTCAAATATCTGAACGATTAGCGAGGTAATGATTCAAGAGTAGAGCGGCATCCCGGAACCATGAGTTCTAGTCCGCGGAATGGTAGTTGGACGTATGGGGAATACTTACAATTACCAGAATTGTTGAATTTACAAGCAGAAGAAAGAGGGATTTCTAATGATGAGTTACATTTTATCATAGTTCACCAAACATTCGAATTATGGTTCAAACAAATAATTTGCGAATTATCTCTAGTTCGTGACATCTTGACTCAAGAAAAAGTCCTTGAATCCGATATACCAAAAGCTTGTGACCACCTCGGACGCACCTCTGAGATATTCCGCTTGATGGCAAATCAGTGGGGTGTTCTCGAAACCCTCACGCCACAAGGGTTTCTAGCATTCAGAGATGGATTAGGAAGTGCGTCAGGTTTCGAATCTTACCAGGTTCGTGAATTTGAACTACTTCTTGGTTTGAAGCAAGAAGATAGACTATACAAAATGGATGTAATCGAACAATTTAGAAAATTAGCAAAGAATTCCGAGTATGATGCTGCAATTCTTGCACGCCTTGAAGCGATTCAAGCTAAACCATCACTCTTCGATTCGCTTCTAAAGTGGATTGAACGAACGCCGATAATGGGTTCATCATATGGTGATGAGGGCGATGAATTGGTAGTTTCAGATTATGTTGATTCTCACCTCACTGGACATCGAGCGGTGTGTGATTCAGCGATTGCTCGATTAGGAGATCAAGGTGCTGGTCACGCTGAGGCAGCAGTGGCTAGATTCGACGCAGCACAAATTGCTGCAGAAAATTTCCTACGACCAGATGGAGAGGTAAATCGTGCTCGCGCCGGCTTGTTATTTATCGAATCATATCGAGAATTACCACTTTTAACATGGCCGCGGAAAATGATAGATACCATGGTTGAACTTGAGGAATTAATTGTCAAATGGCGGCATTCACATGCTCGAATGGTCGAGAGAATAATGGGGAAGAGAATGGGAACAGGTGGTTCTAGCGGAGTAGATTATCTCGATGACACCGCAAAATATCGAATCTTCAAAGACCTCTGGGCAGTTCGAACAATATTGATCAAACCTCAGCAAAGACCCGAATTACTCAATGGTGATTTTTACAATTTTAATGTTGAAAACAACTGAATTATCCGGTGAAAGAATCACACCATTCATATTTGATACCGCTTTCGTCATCGGCATGCCAAAGGCAGTAATCGTAGGATATGCTCGGACTCCTTTCGGCAAATTCCGAGGTGCTTTGTCTTCATACTCAGCAACAGAACTCGGAACAATGGTCGTCAAAGAACTTCTAGACCGTACAAACATCGACCCAAAGAGTGGCGATATCGAGCAAATCTACATGGGTCAAGTTTTGCAATCTGGAGCTGGGCAAGCTCCAGCAAGGCAAGTAGCACTGGGTGCAGGATTACCATATTCAACTCCTTGTACAACTGTCAATGAGGTCTGTGGTTCAAGTTTGAAAGCAGCGATGATCGCAGCTAGTGACATCATGGCAGGACAAGCAGAAATTATCATTGCTGGTGGCATGGAATCTATGTCGAATGCACCCCATTTCATCAGAAATGCTCAACGTAGTGATGAAATTTCATACCAAGATTTAGAATCGAATTTGATGCATGATGGATTGAGAGATGCTTATGATGGATCTTCGATGGGCTTGACTGGAGAAACTATCTCTTCCGAACATAATCTAACAAGAGAACAATCAGATGCTTATGCGATTCGTTCACATGCCCTTTCCAACGCTGCTTGGAAGAAAGGATGGTTTGCAAAAGAATCGATAGTGATGAATGAATTATCTGTCGATGAAGGAATACGCACAGATACAGATATGTCCATTCTATCAAATCTCTCACCCGTGTTCAAAGAGGGTGGGCAAGTTACCGCTGGAAATTCTAGTCAAGTCTCTGATGGCGCATCCGCAGTCTTGATTGTATCAGAAGAAATTGCAATTTCAAAGGGCTGGCCAATTCTTGCTACCATTGTAGATTATGTTACATCTGGAGTAGAACCAAATCGAGTAATGTCAGCTCCAATTTCTGCTGTTAGGATGTTGTTAACTCGAAACAATTTGAATATTTTAGACATTGATATAGTCGAACACAACGAAGCTTTCGCTGCTGCATCAGTCGCAGTGCAAATGGCCCTCAGTATCCCAGAAGATCGATTCAATATCCATGGTGGTGCAGTCTCGATTGGCCATCCATTGGGTGCGACTGGAACCCGATGCCTGATGACGGTTACAAATGCACTAAATCGAATCTGTGGAAAACGAGGAATCATCACCATTTGCCTTGGTGGCGGGAATGCAGTTGGCATGTTGATTGAGTGTTAATCTCGCTAATGTTAATTTGAAAATTCTAAGCCAAAAACCGCCCCCATAGGGGGCGTATCAACAGTCAATGCCCTTATGTGGGAGTCGCTGGTCGCGCGCCATCATGGTCAAGCCAGCAAGAGCCCACACACGCTTCGAAAAAGCACGAATCATCGGTGCCCGCGCTCTACAGATTAGCATGGGAGCTCCACTCTATGTTTCAGAAGATGAACTCCGAGAAAGTTTCTCAGCCGAATTAATTCAATTATATGGAGTCGACGAAGCCAAAACCAAAGTAGTTCTAGACCCAATGAAGATTGCAACTCTTGAATACGAAAGCCACAGAATCCCTATCGATGTCGACCCTCATCTGGATGATTGAATCTTAGGTTTCGACATAATATCAAAGGTAGTGCCCATATGGGATTCAACAGAATCCATACCAAGCAATTGACTGCTGTACTTATCGGCATCACTTTCGTTGTCATTATTCTCGGTGGTATCGTCAGAGTTTACGATGCCGGTGAATCCTGCCCAGATTGGCCAACTTGTTTCGGAAGCTTTGGATTCGATATTTCCGAAGCAGACCAAGAAGCTTGGTGGGATGATAATCCTGATGAAATAGATTCTCGAGGACCTCTCCATCGTTACACATCATTCGAAATTTACACCGAATGGTTTCACAGAGTTATCGCTGGTTCAATCCTCGGGCCATTAGTTTTGTTAAACTGGTGGCTTGCAAGGAAAGAAGAGGGGATCACCACAGAAGTAAGGTTAGCATCTTCCATTTCAGTAGGCCTAATTATTTGGCAAGGTTTACTCGGTTGGTTAACCGTAAAAATGGATAATGAACATTGGTCAGTCGCTTTGCATCTCGCTTCAGCACTAATGTTCATGATGAGCCTTATCTGGATGTGGCTCGCTATCGCTCGCGACCTTAGAGAAGAACCGGATTGGATCACCTTTGACCCGATTTTGGCAAATTCTTGGCATAAAAGAATCGCCTGGCTCTCACTCGCCACTCTTCTAACATTATTCACCGGTGTGTTCGTAGCTACAACTCCTGGTGCGAATCAAGCTTGCGGAGTTGGTGGATTTCCGAATACATGGCCTCTATGTAATGGAGAGTTGTTTTCGAAAATAACTGATATTTTTGCTCAATCACAACTCATTCATCGATTATTGGTTGGTATTGTTGGGCTGGCTTTAATCGCTGCATCAATCATGATTTGGAGAGAAAGCGATGATGGACAATGTGGAAGTTTGCTTTCGAAATGGATTTACTTGATATCTGGGATGTTTTTGTTGAATCTATCACTTGGAGGATTGTACGTGCTTTCTGCAAAAGTAGATGGATTCGAAATCGTCTACGATGAGTTACTCTCACTGTTTCACCTAATGTTTGCTTCTATTACTTTCCTTTTGCTCGCTACCGTCTGGACAAGCATGAAAGTCATCTCATTTTACGAGTCTAACCCAGAAAATATCGAGTGAGTTTTAGCACAGGATTTCATAGGCACGTACTGCTGGGGATGAGTTGTGACTTCAGCGCCAAGTCTGCACCGTACTCTGCTTACATTAACAAAACCAACGGTAGTCGTCTTGCTCCAAGTGACCGCTCTTTGCGCGGTTCTTTCACATGACCTTCTCGAAGCAGGAGGATTTTCAAAATTAGATTATGCAGCAAGTTTTGAAACGATAATCATTGTCTTCATCGGGGGGTATCTAACCGCCGGTGGTGCAAATTCAATCAATATGTGGTATGATCGAGACATCGATCCAATTATGGAAAGAACTGCAAATCGACCGATTCCATCAGGAGCGATTTCTGCAAATGCAGCACTCATATTCGGAATTTCAATTTCGATAATCGGTGTTGTTTGGTTTAATATCATGACGAATTCAGTCGCAGCATTCTGGGCTGCATTCAGCATTCTTTTCTATGTCTTCATCTATACAATATGGCTGAAACGAACCTCGACTCAAAATATCGTCATCGGTGGCCTCGCTGGTGCTACACCACCTGTAATCGGCTGGGCGGCAGCAGTCGGTAATCTATCATTATCTACCGATTCAGTAAACTCGTTTATCAACTCGATTTTTGATCTCGGTAGCATTATGCCATGGTTTTTATTGCTGGTAATTTTCCTATGGACACCGCCTCATTTCTGGGCTCTAGCACTATATCGTTCGGAAGAATATGAGAAAGTCAACGTACCGATGTTACCTGGAGTGAAAGGGGCGAAGAGAACATTAGTCGAAATGAAAATATACACAATTCTCCTGATTTTACTATCATTCCTAGCTCCAGCAACAATGGATGGAATCAATTTCGCTGACTCAATTTACCACATCTATGGTTGGACAATTGTTGCTATTTCAATTTGGTATGGTTCAACCGTATTCAAAATCCTCCCTGACGAAGAAAAGGATTCGAGTGGTAGAATTCCATCAGCAGCTCGCTCGTTTTGGGTTTCTATGATCTATCTTGCGTTGATATTTGTCGTCGTAGTCATGGCTAGCGCTGGGCAATTTGGCGCAATTCTCGGTGCGATTCTAACGGTTGTAATCATCGGCCGCAATGAATTGAAAGCAAGAAAACAAATCAATCCATTTCAAAATGATTAGTCCCGAATGATTCAAACGCTGGGTGCCTCGTTAAGCGAGTGGAGCGAAGGAGGAGTTAGCCATGAAAGAGAATGAACTAATCTTTGATTGGAATGCTGTTGATTATGAAATTAATCGAAATTCATCAAATCACCCTCATGAAATTTGGTTCGATGATGAAACACTCAGAGACGGTTTGCAAAGCCCTAGTGCAAGAAATCCAAAAATTGAACAAAAGATCGAATTAATCGATTATATGGAAAAACTCGGTATTCAAAAAGTCGATCTAGGCTTACCTGGAGCAGGCCCTTTTCATATTGGTCACATCGATTCGATGCTGGCTCACATGGGTGAAAATAGTTACGAATTACGCCCTGGATGTGCGGTTCGAACTGTAGTTGGAGATATCGAGCCACTCGTTGATTTGCAAGCAAAACACGAACGGCAAATTCAGGCTAGCGCATTTTTGGGTACCAGCCCAATTCGTCAATATACAGAGGGCTGGACGATGGAGCGAATCCTTTCGACCGCGGAAAAAGCTGTGTCTTTTGCAATCGACAACGATATCCCAGTGATGTTTGTAACCGAGGATACGACGAGAAGTAAACCCGAGGAAATCAAAGCGGTTTACACTCGAGCAATGGAACTGGGTGCTGACCGAATCTGCATCTGTGATACCTGTGGTCATGTTACTCCGAACGGTGTTCGAAAACTGCTAACATTCATCCAAGACGAAGTTATTCCTGATGCAGGATTCAAACGCCGTGATATCGAAGTAAATTGGCATGGACATCAGGACCGCGGGCTTGGAGTTGCTAACAATCTGGCTGCTGTCGAATCTGGAGCTGATGTCATCCACGGAACTGCTCTTGGAGTCGGCGAGCGAGCGGGTAATGCGCCGCTCGATCAAACCCTCGTCAACCTATCATTGATGGGCGTGATAAATAACGATCTTACAGCCCTCAATGATTACATGAGAAAAGCACACGAATATATTGAAGTCGCATTACCACACAATTATCCAGTCTTTGGCGAAGATGCTTTTGAAACCGGCACAGGAGTACATGCTAGTGCAGTTATCAAAGCCATTAAAAAAGGCGACCAATGGTTAGCTGACCGTGTTTATTCAGGTGTTCCTGCTCAAGATTTTGGACTCAAACAAATAATTAGAATCGGTCATATGAGTGGGCGATCCAACATTATTTGGTGGCTAAAACAGAACGGTTTCGAAGCTGATGATGAATTGGTTGCTCATGTGTTCGAAGTGGCAAAAAGTCAGCGACGAATGATGACTGATGAAGAAGTAAAAACAACCATTGCTGAGTTTCAAGCATTATGAGCAAATTACTTACACCCACAGGGAACGACTAAAACCCCTTCAAAGAGCAACATCGAATATGCGTTCCTCATTCGCAGTACTGACGATTCTGTTGCTTGCACCCGTGTCTGGGATTGTCTCAGGTGATACAACGCCTGAATTTGATTTGGAAATTGGCGAAGAGATGCTTCTTCCAACTTATTCACGCGCAGTTCAATTAGCGTTCGCACGCGTCTCTGAAATGGACCAATATTCAATTGAGACTCTACAATCGACCAATGATTGGCTTATCGTAACTCAATTCCCAATCGAAAAACAATTTATGTTAATATCTGCACCTGAAGAGATTCACGTTGCACCGATTTTACGCGGTGCTTATATCTGGACTTTCGATGCACCACTGGATGCAATCTCATCTCTAGAAAAATCATTATTTCGAGGTGAAATTGAATCTTTCTCGCCATTGGTCGAGAAGCAGCAAACACCTCGAAGCGCACCGAATGATGAAAATTTCACCCAGCAATGGCACCTAGAAAACACCGGCCAAACTTGGGGAACGACTGGTGAAGATGCGAATGTAACTGGGGTTTGGAATTATTTCACAGGGACTGGTATTACCATCAGTGTCGTTGATGATGGATTGGATAAAGATCATCCGGATATCTCACCGAATTACTCTCCAACCCATTCCTATGATTGGTGCAATAATGATGCAGATCCAAGTCCTTCTGATTGGAATGGGCATGGAACAGCCGCAGGTGGTGTCGCTGCTGCCGCTGGCGATAACACAATTCACGTCGCTGGCGCTGCTTACGATGCTACAATTGCCGGCTCTACTCTAATTGCCTGTTGGGCTGGAGATGCTACAGAAGCAAACGCGCTAAGTTTTCACCAGAATGACATCGATATTTACACAAATTCCTGGGGGCCTAGCGATAACGGACAAACTCTGGAGGCCCCTGGTCCTCTGACGTTAGCTGCGATGGAAGATGATGTTTACAATGGTCGAAATGGCAATGGAAACATCATTACTTGGGCTGCTGGAAATGGTCTTGATAGTAATGATAACGTAAATTACGATGGCTATGCTAGTTCAAGATATACTATCGCCGTCGCCGCGATAACCCATTATGGTGAACAATCATATTACTCGGAGCCAGGAGCAAGCATACTCATCGCAGCCCACTCTAATGGTGATGGTGAAGGAATCACTACTACCGATATTCATGACGACCCAGATGATAGTTCAGACGATGCTGGATATGACAATGGAAATGTCACACACACTTTTGGTGGAACCTCCAGCGCTACACCACTGGCCGCTGGGGTAATCGCGCTAATTCTTGATGCAAATGAAAATTTGACTTGGCGCGATATTCAACATATTTTGGTTCAGAGCGCCAGAAAAAATGATGCATCCGATTCGAGCTGGGGGACCAATGGAGCGGGACATGACGTATCTCACAAATACGGATTCGGCGCTATTGATGCCGGCGCTGCAGTCGCTTTGGCTGAAAGTTGGACAAATGTTGACGAAGAAATGAATTCTACATTCGGCCCATACAGTTCTGCTACCACTATTCCTTCAAACTCAGCTTCATGGACCGAATTCACGGCATCAGTTACCAACGATATGCAGATTGAGAGTGTTGATGTTATAGTCGACATTAACCACCCTAGTCGAGGTAACCTCGAAATAGTTCTAGTATCACCAGACGGAACAGAATCTTGGCTGGCCGAGGAACACTCTGATAGCAATTCAGATTATTCAAATTGGATGTTCAATACCGTTCAACACTGGGACGAGGGAGCATTGGGGACTTGGACTCTGAAAGTTAGAGACGATACAGCCGGATCAGCGGGAACGCTCAACTCATGGGAAATGATTCTACATGGAATTGATATCGATCTCGACCATGATGATGATGGATTGAGTGATGAGAACGAAACTAATATTTACGGTACCGATCCTTACAACGCAGATACCGATAATGATGGCTTGAATGATTACGATGAAATCGTCATTTATGGAACAAACGCTACAATGCCAGATACAGATTTGGATGGGCTTTCTGATTCGATTGAAATCTTAGTTTACTTGACCGACCCGTTAGATTCCGACTCTGATGACGACGGATTATCCGATGGGTTAGAAGTCAATTATTGGTCGAGCGACCCACTGGTATACGATGCTGATTCGGATGGTGATTTATTCTACCATTTTGATGATTGCGATGACAACAATCCGGATATCAACCCCGGCAAACCAGAGAAATTGAATAACTATGATGATAATTGTGATGATTATATCGATGAAGGGTTCAATTTCACCGACCGAGATAACGATGGATTACGAGATTGGCCAGAATACCATATTCATGGCACTGATTATCAAGATTCAGATACGGATAATGATGGTTTGAGCGATGGTGAAGAAGTCAATACCTATGCTGCTGTCGGTGCCAATCCATTAATCGTAGATGCAGATGCGGATTCGGATGGCTGGTATTGGTTCCAAGATTGTGCGGATAATGACGAATATAGATCACCTGGTCTGCCAGAAATCCTTGATGGAATCGATAACGATTGTGATTTTATCGTCGATGAAGACTTTTGGTCAATCGATACCGATAACGATGGATTGTTTGATTACGATGAATATCATAATTTTTCTACAAATCCGAACGATGGGGATACAGATGATGATGGATTACCAGACGGGTCTGAAATCAACACCTACGCGGATTTGGGAGCAGATCCTTTAGTTCCAGATGCAGATGATGATTCGGATGGCTGGTACTGGTTCCAAGATTGCGATGACAATGATAACGAGCGCTCGCCATCTATCATTGAGATGCTAGATGGAAAAGACAATGATTGCAATGATGAAATCGACGAAACTTTTCATGATACTGATCACGATACAGATGGATTATCTGATTATGATGAATTCCACCTTTACAATACAGACTACATGGCAGTAGATTCTGATGAAGATGGCCTGACTGATGGCGATGAAGTAATCGTCAGAGGATCTAATCCGAATTCTTACAATTATGACAAGGATGAAGATTCCTTCTACGATTACGAAGATTGTCAAGACCTAGTTCCAGAAATCAATCCAGCCGCTAATGAAATTTGGAATGGATGGGATGATGATTGTAACGACCTCGTCGATGATAACCTTGAGCGAATAAATTTGGTTTACACTTCACCACAATATGGTTTGCCTAGCACATGGGATGCTGTAAATGAAACTCTAGTAATTGGAATTAACGGAATCCCGTCACAAATCGAAACTCAAATTACTTGGACAATCAATGGTTATAATTTGCAAAATAACCTTTCTTCGGAAGATTCAAGGATCGATATTCTAGTTCTTGATTGTGACCGCCAGATCGATGAATTAACTGCTATCCTGTGTTCGAATGGGTCATCGCCACAAACCATACAAGCTGTTATGATCGACTCGGGAATTACGACGACATTTTCATGGGATATTCAGATGGATATTTGGATTCCACCACAGACTTTCAGCGAGAAAATACTTGGGTTGTTAACATCAAGTTTAGGAATAGCGATTATTTTAGTAGCCTTGTTGACCATTCTAGGTATTACTGGAGTCGGAATTTTACGCCTCAGACATACGAGGGAATTGAAGGACGCATATTCTGCTTACAAGATCACACCCCAAAGTGGAGCCCTACCTGCTGAACATCGAAGATACGAATTACCCTCCGCACCAGACATTTCGGCGATGGTTCAGTCAATAGACGAGACTATCGTTTCGCCCCCACCCTTAGATTTGCCTTTACCTCCCCCCGCAACACCGGATAATACGCCGACTATTCCAGCTAGATTACCGGACACAAAGGATGTTTCTAAAAATAATGATGAAAAAGTTGAATTGGTTGAATTGCCTTCTCGAATTGTCGATGATTCTGATGAAAATTGATTACTTCAAATCAAAATGAATAGGATTATTCCGATTCTTCTTCGATGTCCAAACCACTCTGATGACCCCATTCAGCATCGGGAGAACCACCAGACCATTCACCCTCGATTGCAATATCTTCGACTTCGTCATCCTCTCTCCAAGGCGGTTCGCCATCCGAACCGCAAATAATCAAACACCCTTCTATATCGAGACGTTTTCTGAGAGTTTTTACCCCACGGACAACCGGTAGCAGGTGTCCAATTGGCGTTCCTGCGGTAACGAATGGGTGAGTGGCGGTACCAATCAATAAACCACGTGAAGGGGTATGAATATTGTGAGAATTACCCGGACATTCAGGATCGGTAACCGTCGCAACAATCTCGCCCTCTTCGACGAAGCTTCCAGCAGGGGCGAGAACATCTAGTAAGCCGCCTTGATCGGAGCGAATCCAAGTTGAGCCTGAGGCGATTAATCGAAATGGTGGCCGACTCGGATAGCCAGGAATCATTCGAAGGCTTCGTAAAACATTCAAAACACCGTAAATTGCAACTTGAACGGATTCAGGGTCGGCTTCGTTTGAGCCTCCACCTTCGTAGGTTATACTGCCAATCTTAGCTTTATTTGCTGTCCTGCGAAGAGATCCTTTGGGCCCAATGTTGTCGAGAATAGCTTCGATACCGAAAGCTCTAGCGATTCGATTGGAGCGGGGGTGAGCTAAATTCGCACGAATTTGGGGCATATTTGTTCGACCTGGGGCTGCAGTATGCAAGTCGATAATATGGTCTGAACCCTTGATGAGAGTATTCCATATTCGGTTAGCAACACGAGAAGTTGTATTACTATCTATTCGGCCAGGAAAGTTTCGATTTAAATCACGACCGTCGGTAATATATCGACTCTGACGCCGATATCCTGGTAAATTGACGATAGGAACAATCCTCAACGTCCCAGCAAAAACAGATGGATCAATATCCTTGTCTTCACCGAGAAAATTCGGACCACAAAGATAGGTCAGAGCCAGTGGTCCCACCAATTCATTTCCGTGAATGGCGCCCAGTACTGTCACCACAGGACCTGGGCGAGTTCCGTGAACAATCGTCACTGGAATCGGCCAAGATTCACCGATTTCCACATCTAATAAATTGAATTCAACCTGACGAATTGTTCCTGGTTTGATTCGCTTTCGGGCGAAAACATGGTTTTTTTGACCAGAATCACGCGACCATTTTTTTGGACTCGGGGATTTTTTTTTAAGTGCTTTCTCAATCTCTTTACGTCGCTTAGGAGACAATTGATTTGCGACCTTCAACGGTGCATGGCGCCGACGCTTCGCTCGAGGAGCTGGGCTCTCAACGGTCTCTCCATCAGAGGAGATTTTTCCTTCTTCGTCTACAGACAACGATAGTGCCAGAAGGTCATTAGATTAAGAGGATGCGTTGTAGAAATCTATGGAATGATTCAATTCCTTAACCCTCTTGTGAACAATCATGGCAGATGCTGATTCGCTTTCGGTCCAAGAAAAACATGCACCAAATAGCATATGTTTCGGCTGTGGTCCAGCAAATGAAAAAGGTCTGAAAATTAGGTCGATGAGAACAGAAAGTGGCCTGGAATTAGAATTCACCCCAAAATTAGAGCACCAAGCATTCCCTGGAATGATCAATGGCGGCATCATCGGAACATTACTCGATTGCCATGGAAATTGGACGGCTGCAATCGCATTGATGGACCAATCTGGAGATTCACATCCACCTTGTACTGTCACCGCCTCCTACTCGATAAAATTGCGGCGACCGACGCCTATTGGCAAGACTCTGAAAGTAACTGCAAATGTCAGTGAAATGGGAGAAGACCGAGCGAAGGTCGAAATGGTACTTTGGGCGAATGGGAAAGTTTGTGCAACTGGAGAAGGACTTTTCGTAGCTGTGACAGATGGCCACCCCGCTTACCATCGCTGGAACTAATCCGACACGACATCCTTTAGAGCAGCCAATTCTGAGTATATCCGTGGCGCACTCCAACGATGGCTCAGAAAGGCGAGTCGATTCCTTAGGACTATCCAAAAAAATCGTTGATATGCTTCGAGATGAATGGGGCATTGAGAATCTGTTTCCTCCACAGGCAGAAGCACTGCCTGCAGCTCTCGCAGGCAAGAATTTGATGTTGACAATTCCGACTGCGAGTGGAAAATCACTGGTGGCACATCTGACTATTGCTCATAGGTTGACTACAGATTTAGAGGGACTTCGCGCGCTTTATATCGTCCCATTGAAGGCTCTCGCGACTGAAAAAGTTCAGGAACTACGTGAAATTGGGGATGTGATTGGATTGCGTGTCGGCCTCGCGATAGGTGATCGTGAGGGTGAAACGGGTACAATCGATGATTGCGATATTCTTGTTTGTACGAGTGAGAAATTAGATTCTTTATTACGCTCTCGCCCGGAATTATTGAATAAAATTGGTATCGTTGTTAGCGATGAATTCCATCTTCTTCATGACCCTGGGCGCGGGCCTACACTTGAGGTATTACTCTCAAGGATTCGTCATCAACGACCCGATGCCCAAATTATTGCCCTTTCGGCTACTGTTGGAAATTGTGAAGAATTAGCAAATTGGCTCAATGCAGAATTAATTCAATCAGATTGGAGGCCGGTCACACTTCATTCTGGAACTTTGACAGGTCTCGATGTCAGAATACATCGCATCGATGGAACCGGGGAAGAAGAATGGCCAGAACCTAGAGAAATTCAAGGAAAAGCAACACGATCTCTACATGCTGCTTTGGACGATACAGTCCGGGTCGGAGGGCAATTGTTAGTATTCGTAAATTCACGTGCGAGTGCCCAGAAAGAAGCCCGTGAATTAGGCAAACACATCAGAAATAAAATTTCTGATCAAGACCCTATTTATGACCCTGATTTGTCCGATAAATGGAATGATTTAGCTGATTCGTTAACCCGTAGAGAAGATACATCTGCAATGGGTGGTCGACTCGCCTCCGCTATTCGAGGCGGAGTTGCATTCCACCATGCAGGGTTAACTGGAGGACAACGGAAAAAGGTCGAAGAGGCATTCAGAAATGGAGACATTTTTTGTATCGTTGCCACACCCACACTAGCCCAGGGGGTGAATCTTCCAGCTCGACGAGTGGTAGTTCGAGATGTTCGACGCTGGAATACCGCAGCAGGCCGAACCCTACCGATGCCTGTGATGGAAATTCGACAAATGATGGGACGGGCAGGCAGGCCGAAATACGATCGGGTCGGAGATGCCTGGCTACTTGCTAAGAATAAAGATGAAGAATTTGATTTCATTGAACAATTTTTGCTCAGTGAACCCGAAGACATCACTTCGAAACTAGCTAATCCCACTGCTCTTCGACCAGAAGAAGACCCGGCTCTGTTGATGCATGTACTTTCGATGATATCTACGGGTGGAATGAATGATCGTGACTCACTTGATCGATTCTTCAACAAAACTTTCCTCGCGACACATATGGATATAGAGGTTCTCGCCAGCAGAATCGATGAGGTCATCTCTTGGCTGGCGAAAAATGAAATGATCACAAAAGAAGGAGAATCTGAAGAGGTTAGAAAAAGAATTCTCGCCGATGACCAAATCGAGTTAGTGACAGAAGAATGGGAAGATGATTTACCATCTTGGGCAAATTCAGCCTCATCGCTTTCCGAGCTTGATATTGCAAAACAATCATCCGTTAGTCAACCTAAACTCACACCTAGAAAAGGACCAGCGATTTTCGGGTTCAAAAAAGCAAATACTTTAGAATTTGAAGAACCTGAAGCGCCAGAATTGCCAACGATGACCTATCGAGCAACAATTCTGGGTGAAAGAGTTTCACGCCTTTATCTCAACCCTATTTCTGGAAGAATTCTCAAGGATGGATTGACGGTGGCGATGAAAATTCTAACCGGTGAAAATGCTCAGGGTCAAGTTTCACCGATGAGCTTCTTACATCTCGTTGCTTCAACACCTGATTTCATACCATTATGGCCGAGAAAAGGAGATTATGACGCAATTCAGGCTTCCTTACATGGCCATCAAAGAGAGTTTCTCACCGATTCTTTCGACCTCGATGAAGAAAATCGAATGAAAGGTGTGCTAGTTTTACAATCATGGATAGAAGAATCAAGTATGAGCGGAATAGAAGAGGAGTGGGGAGTTCAACCAGGCGATTTACGTGGACGAGTGGAACTTGCTGAATGGCTATTATTCGCTGCTAGGAGTATTTTAGCTAATGATGATGAATTATCATCTATGGATAAAACCGCTCATAGAATTTTAGTCGAATCTATAGATGAAATTCATCGACGTATTCGATACGGATGCAAAGCAGATCTTCTCGGATTAGTCGCACTCAGAGGAGTCGGAAGAGTCCGAGCAAGAGAGATGGCAAATTTGCTTGGGGTTTCGAATGCTGCAGATATTGCAGAATTAACTGAAAAAGATAAATCAAAATTATCCGATCTTAGAGGATGGAGCCCAAAACTAGTTGAAAATTTGATGACGACCGCTGGACGAGCGATTCGTCGAAAAAAATGAACACTAGACTTCTTCAAGCAAAGGCCATCGGGAGTCGTGGATGGTAACCACCCAGTGCCATGGTTTCCTGCATGGCCGATCAAATTTTCTGATGAAATACAAAATCCACTGGATATTATATCTCTATTCGATAAATGGCGTCCAAATGATCGCTGGCTCTTGATGGCGTATGAAGCAGCAGCCAGCGAAGTTCACCTCTGGACTACATGGTTTGCAGTAAGGCGTCTCGAAGAAAAAAATAATATGGTTGCGAGAAAAACCGATGCTGAATTTCTGAGATTGATAGCCGGGACAAGACAGATTAAAATTGCTTTTGATAGAGCTGGTTTGCAAATTGGAGATACTGCTGCTTGGATTCTTTACTTGCCTGAATTTGAGATTTCAACTACATTTGGACAGACTGAAATCGAACGAGAAATTTACAATAATAAACAATTAGATGCTGAGAAATTATCTGAGCATTTGAATTCTCAAATATTACCCCAGAGGCCTTTTCCAAATGTGGAAGGATTGGTTCGAATAGGAGCAATAATGGAAGGAGAAAATATTTCTCCGAACAAGTGTGAAGATGCGTATTTATTACATTCTGCGATGAGCGATTTTTAAGAAAAAATCTAACCCCGTATGGGTCAAACTGATAGGGGGAAGCGGAGAGCGAAGGATGGGGATGACATGTCAAAATTCTATGGATTCCGAAAATGCACTTATTGTGAAATTGAATGTACTCCTGGAAATTTTGTAGACCATCAATCAGAAAGATTCTGCTCAGCATGCTGGGTGCAGCATGAAAACCCGCAGCACCCTGACCTAGAGGCAATCAGAGAAAAAGTGAAAATTGCTGCAAATACATGGAAATTTACTAAAAAATCAATAGATGAATACAAACTTCCAAATGGCCCACATCCGGTAAAAAACTAAAGTGGTTCCATGTCATTTATACCGTCTGATTTTGATGCTACCGAATGGCAAAATATCGAGCCGTTCATGAAGGAATTGAAGGAACGAACACTCAGTTGCTCGAGCTGTCTAGAAAAATTTATTCATGATAGATCATCTCTTGGTGAGTTCATTTCTGAAGCTCGTGCTAGAATTTATATCAAAATGACCTGTTATATCGATGATAAAGAAGTACAGAAATCTTGGATGGATTTTGTCGAAAATATCGAACCGAAATTATCTGAATATAGCGATATTTTGAATAGAAGAATTATCGAACATCCATCGGTCGATGATCTACCCAAAAAATATTCAGTAATGCTTCACGGTTTGAAGACCGACATCGAGATTTTTCGAGAAGAAAATATTCCTCTAAGAACTCAAGATACAAAATTAGTAACTGAATATAATGAAATCTGCGGCATACAAACCGTTCAATTTGATGGTGAAGAAAAAACTTTTTCGATGATGGCAATTTACCTGGAAAATACAGACAGAACAGTTAGGGAAGCAGCTTTTCGTGCAATTGATCAAAGGCGGATGCAAGATGCTGAACGTATTTCAGAAATATATGATGAATTAATTCAAATCCGACACCAAACCGCTCTGAATTCTGGATTTGAAGGATTCCAACAGTATATGTTCGCAGCAATGCATAGATTTGATTACACGATTCAAGACTGTTTAAAATTCCACGATTCAATTGAAGCAGTCTGCCAGCCTCTTCGACATCAAAATGATGAGAAGAGACGTACAACGCTCGGATTGGATTCCTTACGTCCATGGGATCTCTCTGTCGACATCCTCGGTCGGCCACCACTCATTCCATTCAATGAAGTCAACGAAATGGTTGAAGGATGTTCAAATATATTCCACTCAATGTCCGATGAATTAGGACTTTTATTTGATGAATTAGATGCAAATGATTGCCTCGATTTAGACAGCAGAAAAGGAAAGGCCCCGGGAGGATACCAATATTATTTGCAAAAGAGTCGCTTGCCATTCATTTTCATGAACGCAGCAGGGACTCAGAGAAATGTCGAAACGATGATTCACGAGGCTGGTCACGCTTTCCATTCATTCTTTTCAGGACATCTCGAGCTCATGCATGAGCGTGACGCTCCTATCGAATTCGCAGAGGTCGCATCGATGTCCATGGAATTAATGACACATCCACAGTGGGAGGAATTTTACAATCCGGAGGAAGCAAATCGTGCAAGACGTGATCATTTAGAAGGAATTATTTCTTTCTTACCTTGGATGGCGACAATCGATTCATTCCAGCATTGGATTTACGCCAACCCAAGACACACTAGAGAAGAACGAATTTCCAAATGGTTGGAGATTGGGGAAAGGTTTGGTGCAAAAATTGACTTTGAGGGTTTTGAAGAATCTAGAATCGTTTCATGGCAACGACAAGGCCATCTTTTCGGAGTTCCGTTCTATTATGTTGAATATGGGATTGCTCAACTAGGTGCTTTACAGATGTGGCAATTCCATCGTCGAGACGAATCAGACGCCCTCAGTCGATACAAAGCTGGTCTATCCCTGGGATACACGAAAGGGTTGACTGATTTATTTGATGCGAGTGGGCTGAAATTCTCGTTCGAGCAAGAACATTTAGAGAACCTCATCAATGAAGTCAACACTGCTCTCGATGAACTTCCAGCATGACCGATATCATCACATGGTTAGGCCGATAGCATCGGTGAGGTGATCGTTTGAGCGAGATAAGGGAATTGAATTATTTTCAAAAAATTCAACGTTTTAGCTGGAATGCTAGAATGTATTTACTCCATGTATTTGGCATGGATGTTATCCATGGCGCTTGGGAAGTGCTCTTCAATCTCTACTTGCTTCAACTTGGGTTTGGAATCGAATTTATTGGCATTAGAATTGCAGTAATGGGAGCCGTCGGAGCAATTTCATCAATTCCGGTTGGAAAGTTTTCAGACAAAATAGATCGAAAGTGGGGATTTATCATTGGAGATGGTGGGGGAGCGATTACATCGTTGATTTTGATAACCTCAACCAGTGGAAATATGATTCTTGCATTTTCCGCAATAGGGGCAATTTTCGGGACTTTGCATCATGTCACAGAAATACCGTTCATGGCAGAAAATTCAGCTAAAGAAGAACGTGTCCACCTATTTTCAGTCGGCTCTGGATTTAGGACTTTAGCAGCGATGATGGGGGCAATTGTAGCCGGTTATCTTCCAGCGTATCTTTCAACTCTTTACGACAATATTACCCTTGTCGAGGCATATAGATTGGCTGTTGAATTCAGTATTGCCTGGTGGTTCCTCTCATTGATTCCTGCATTTTTACTACAACGATATGAATCTGAAGAAGATGCGAAAGCGCGATCGGAAGTAGTCGTGAAAAAAGGCTTATTTGGAGGAATCCAAAATCCAATTGTCATACGTAGATTCATAATTATCTCATCATTATTATCATTCGGAGCTGGATTTGTTCTAAGACTTGCAAATGTTTTCTTTCACGAACATGGAGGAATTCATGCTGATGAACATCAAATTGGAATAATTTTTGCAGTGGGGTCTCTTTTCCTATCAATAGGCGCATTCATCGTTCCTCTAATCGTCGATAGAATAGGTGATGTTACGACGATTGTTATAACTCGAGCTTCTGCGATACCATTCATCCTCATCATCGGTTTTGCACCATCATTAGCTAGCCCAGAATCCGTTGTGTCACTAGCCGGCTTAGCTTGGGTCCTTCGATCAAGCCTGTTCAACATGTCCAGTCCAGTAATGGAAGCATATTCCATGGGGATGCTTCATCCTAATGAGAGAGCAACTTTCGTTGGCCTCTCAAGATTTTTTGGAGCAAGTCTTGCAGCAATAGCCGGATATGGTGGAGCTTATCTGATGGCCATGGATGATTTTGGCACACCATTCATCATAATGTCTGTTTTCTATGCTATATCCACGTTACTCTTCTATCAATGGTTTGTAAAAAGACCGATTTCGGACCCCGAGAAGCCTACAAAATTCAATCTTGAAGACCCTCGGCAGTCACGGTAAAGACCGCTTCACCCTCAGGGAGATTCGGACTATCGATGAGGCGTGCGATACGTCGTCCTCCCTTTGATTTCCTAAGGTATAGGCGGAATGTGCTGGCGTGGGCGACGATATGTCCACCGATTGCTCTTGTAGGATCTCCCCACATTGCATCTGGCTTCGACATAACTTGATTGGTAACAAGGATTAGAGCATTCTGAACATCAGAAAGCTGCTTCAATTCTTTCAGATGACGGTTGAGTTTTTGTTGTCGGGTTGCTAACATTGCTCGACCGATATATTCTGAACGGAAATGGCTCGTCAAAGAATCGACAATAATCAATTTGACATCGAGATTTTTTGACGCTCTATTGATTTCATCGACCAAAAGGATTTGATGGGCAGAATTGTATGCGCGTGCTACATGAATTCTCTCAAGAGCATCTTGAGGATCCATTCCTACAGCTTCAGCCATCTGTGCTATTCTCTCCGGCCTAAAGGTATCTTCAGTATCAATATAGAACACTTCTCCATCAAATCCACCTTTTGAAACCGGAAGTAATGTATTAACTGCTAATTGGTGGCCAATCTGTGTTTTCCCACTGCCAAATTCTCCGAACACTTCGACAATTGCCTGAGTCTCGAATCCTCCTCCAACTAGTTCGTCAAGGGCAGAGCAGCCAGAGGTTAACTTCTGGACTTGTCTACGTCGGTCTAACAATGCAGATCCACTGATGAATCCGCCAATGTTTGCTAATTTTTTCGCTCCAGCAATAATTTTTGCGGAAACAGCTTCGCCGAGTTCTGCTTGCTCCGCTAGTTCTGAAGGACTCATTACTGCTATCGCGAGTAATTCTTCAAAACCGGCTTCAAGTAATTTTTCCGCAGTTGCGGGTCCCACACCTGGTAAATCTTCGATTGTCATCTGCGGTTCATCAATATCAATGACGATTTCTTCATCTTCTACGTTTTCGCTCGCTGTATCATTACTCATTATCTCACCGGTTTCAGACACCCCTCGGCGTTAGATAGTATATTAACAAACGAAAGACCCCTGTCGGAAGTTGAAAGTAGTTTGCACATGCAACTTACTCTTAGTTACCTGTTTCTTCACTTTCACTTTAGATTTAGTTTTGGTAGCGAGTGGTGGATTTGAACCACCGGTCTCCGGGTTATGAGCCCGACGAGATAACCTGACTACTCAAACTCGCTACCCGCCCGGTCATGCCCCGGTTATTTGAACGCGTCTAAACAACACATCCGCCTACATGACCAAAGCGAACAGTCATGAGATGGATGCTTCCGGAGAGATAAGGGAAGAACATGGGTCACGGAATCTTGATTCAAAATGCATCGATGGTCATCGGCTCGAAAATCGTTGATGGGGATTTACGAGTTGTAAATGGAATCATCGATACTATCGCCATCGGTGGAGATTTAGTCGCCGGCATCACAGAGACAGTAATCGATGCAGAAGGTCTCCACTTACTTCCGGGTGCTATCGACCCTCAGGTTCACTTCCGAGAGCCAGGAAGCCCTGAGATTGAGGATATAGGAAGTGGAAGCAGAGCTGCAGTTGCTGGCGGCGTTACATCATTCCTCGACATGCCAAATAACAATCCAGTTGCAACAAGTCTCGCCAGTATTCAATCGAAGATTGATTCTGCTGGCCACACTGCTGTAAACCATCACGGATTCTTCATCGGTGCAACACCATCAAACATTTCTGATTTACAAGAAGCAGTTGGAACACCTGATGATCCAAAACATATTGATGGGATTTGCGGAATCAAGGTATTCATGGGCAGCAGTACCGGTGATTTGCTAGTTCATCGGCAAGAACACCTCGACAATATTTTTTCTAATACCGGCGGCATTATTGCAGTTCACGCTGAAGATGAAGACCGTCTGAATAATCGTTACCCTGAATTTGAACACCGAACAGATGTTGCCGCTCATGCTGAATGGAGAGATGTCGAAACTGCTCTAATTGCTACAAAGCGAGCATCTGCTCTGGCAAAAGAACATTCTCATCGTTTACACGTCCTCCACCTCTCAAGCGGAATCGAAGCTGATTGGCTGGCTTCGAACAAAGGTGATTTAATCACCACCGAAGTATTACCACAACACTTGACATTCGATGAAAATGATGTGTCAAATCGAGGAGTTCGTTTGAAGATGAATCCTCCGATTCGTTACGCTGAAGATAAAGATATTTTGTGGCGTCGCCTGAAAGATGGAACTATCGATTGTATCGCTACCGACCACGCCCCTCACACTCTGGAAAATAAAGCACTTGGATTCCCACGAGCGCCATCAGGAATGCCTGGAGTTGAGACATCTTTACCGACGATGCTGACTCATGCAGCGAATGGAATGTGTTCGATTTCTGACGTCGCGCGTTGGATGTGCGAGGCTCCCGCCCAGATATATGGTATGAAGGGAAAAGGAAAACTTGAGGTTGGCTTTGATGCCGACCTCGTCCTCGTCGATATGGAAAACTCTCGAATCATTCGCGATTCTGATGCTTGGACTCGAGTTGGATGGACGCCATTAGCTGGAATGAGTCTTGTCGGTTGGCCAATTTACACAATTGTCGATGGCCAAATTGTCCACTCACGCCAGCGTGGTGGCGAAATGAGAGGTGTGGCTGTCGCAGCTCCTGGAAGTGCCGGCCGACCACTAATCTTTGAGTAGGTTCAGTTGTAAAATTCAACTTCCATCATTAGAAGATGTCCCAGCCTCTTCGGAATCAACTTGGGTATCCTTTGGCTCTACTGAATCATCTTCATAGTAATAGTAAATCGGAACCTCATATCCAGGTAAGTCTAATTCAACCATCATTTCAAGATCTTCAGTTCGATGAACTGCCGCTCCAGCACCAGAGAAAGAATAGATATAATCACCCATGAAGATTGAGCGGCGAATATTTGTCTGTCCACCCCACCAATAACCATCATCGTCATCGTAGAACGCTGAATGATTCACTGCACCGTGAATACTCAATGAGCCGTTTTCAACATCAACATTGACCAGTTGAAGCAATGAGATAAATTCGTAATTCCAGTGATAATATTCATCACCATTCTCTTCAACTATTTCATAGGTTTGTCGATAGGTAGAGAGGGGGACTGCAAGCAAATTTTCTGGTGCCCAATATGTGAATGCCTTGTGTTCATAGGATGCTTCTGACCAAGACCAACTCCAGCCACATGAACGAACATCTTCACATTGCTCATCTACATAAGCGGGTGATAGTGGTTGAACATCCATCAAAGCAGGATATTCAGGATTACTTACATCGAACAAAGAAACCTGAGTTATCGACCAATCAAGACCTAATCCGTCTTCACCGGGTCCAATTCCAATCGTCAACAGAGTATCCTCATCTACTGGGTGAATATATGTAGAAACACCAGGAATTTCTAACTCACCGAGAACATTTGGATTTGTTGGGTCTGATAAATCGATTACCCACAATGGATCCATGTTCTCAAAAGTCACCAAATAGCCTTTTTCACCAACGAATCGAGCACTCCAAATGCGCTCGTTCGGAGCGATGTCATCAACTAATCCAATTTGTTCAAGCGTGTCGATGCCATCAAAATCCAATACAGCAACCTGATTTGAAGGACCTGTCCAAACCGGTTCACCGTCTTCATCGACATCTTCGACAATCCACCATCGACCCCACACATCAGAGGTGGAAGCGACACGGATGTATCCATCGTATTCACTCATCGAAAATTGATCTTGGACTGTACCGTTTACTCGGCCTGAGCCGAGGTAAACTGTCGAATCTGCATCGGAAATATCGAATGCGTGAATGTTGGTTGCATCATCCCATCCGGTATTCTGCCAGAACCACCACCAATCAGCAGCTGGCTCAGCGAGGAGCAACATGTTCTGGCTAGCATAGACATGGGCCCAGCGGCTAGTGATATGATCCACTTCCAAATCAACCTCATCACCGAGTAATTTCATCGTCATGATGGTCGTCATTCCACGAACGGTGGAATCTGCACTCGCTGCAAACTCACTACAATCATCAGAAGATACTGGATACTGGATTAATCCAAATTCTGTGTCGGTCATCTCGTAAATTTTTGGTGCAAAATCTTCCATAGTTAATTCAGCAATCAATTGAGCATTATTTTCAATAGTCTCAAGCAAACTCGCATTCCATATATCCATCCTGACAGTTTTATTCTCAATTTGCCAATAATTATTAGGCAATTCGACCCAAGTTTGTAAGCCCTGAATATCTGTGTAGATATTTGTCACAGAGCGTACGGTGCCATCGACTAGACGTGCCGTGAGGTAATTTCCTTCAATGTAGAGTTCACGCTCGACTATAGGGGCTGAACGGTCACTTACATCGACAACTGTGTATTTCACCAAGTTTTCATAGCGTGTGTAAGAATATGATTGGTCATCTCCACTCGAATCGGTGTAAGTGTAAGTTATTTCCTCACTCATTACAGAACGGAGAGGATGATCTGGGGGTAAATTCCAGTAAGAAATACTCGAAACGATCACAAGTTTATCGCCTTCAAGCATCATTTGCATTGGATAACCTTGCATAGTCGTATTAGATTCAAGTGTTAAATCACCAAATTCTGGTACCCCCATGATTACCAATTGATTGTTATTCAACATGTAGATGTAATATCCATCGGTCTTCAAGAAATCAGCTTCGTCAACATCGGTTTCTTGGTTATTGGTTTCCGAATAAGTTCCTTCACGGCTTCCTCCATCATTTCCTCCTTCAGATGAAGAGTCGAAATCGGCCACCGTTGCTCCTTCTTCGGCAGATCCATCAAGCATAACCGGTCCACCTCTCCACCAACTAATGCCGACCCAATGCTGATATGATTGCTGGTCGAGAGAGACGAGCATTTCGTCGTAAACAGATTGTTGGAGATCCTCGAGCAATTCGCTGCATTGGTCATAATTTTGCAAAATTGGTGAGGTTAATATTCGAACGGGCAAGTCGAGCATGGGGTATTCGCCTTGAATCAAATCAACGGTTTTATCGAAATCATCGACCACATCGTCAACTAAACTGATACAGCCAGAACTCAGCATCATTACTAAGACAAGGATTGCCATTTTCGGGCGGCTATGCGAGTTCGGATTTGGACTCATAGTTAAAACGAAGTGCTCCGGCTATTATGAAGCGGTTGGTAAGATGATTTTACAATAATATATCGAAATTAATTAAATCAATTCGAAAATGGAAAGCTTCGCCAATTATTTCTCGGATGAATTTCTGGCGGTGAGGGGATAATTTCCTCCGCAGATTCTTCGGTTCTTTCTGACGTCATTTCAACGGCTTCTCCTTCAGGGTCGGAGCCGAGGCATTGGGTGCCGGCTAAGAATATCAGCGCGGCGAGCTGCATGTCCAAATTCTGGTCCATCAAACTGCTATCATCGCCATTCCTAACATAAGCACCTTGGCTTCTTGAGTCATGATTGCATCATTTAGTTTCATTTCTGCACTGGCTCGCAATATAACGATTATGCGCCTGATTCGAGGCGTGAAACCTCCAACGAGGTTGACAGCACACCGATTCCAACCTCGGTGATACACCATTTCGGTCGCTTTTTCTCATTTGCCGGACCAATGAGATCGGATTGTTTTAATTCGCTGAGATGATAACTCAAAAGTTGACGGGAAATCTCTAATTTATTGCTAATTTCTGTCCCTGAAAGTCCCAATGCCCCAGAGTTAGAAAGAACTTCGAGAATTGCCAATCGAGTTCCTGCGATTGGGTTACGAATCCTCTCTAATTCTGATTTTGATAGGTGGCCAATCGCATAACGGCGTAGTTTGCCATCTCTCCAGGAGATAATTCGACCTTCTCCTTCGAGTGTTTGTAAGTGGTAAGCAGTGACTCCGTTCGCTAATCCTAGAGCATCGCGTAAAGCGGAGAAATGAATTCCTGCATTTGCTTCAAGGTATCCCAATAATCTTCCACGTGTTAACAAATCATCTCGAGTTTTTTTGATTCGCGCTAACATCGGTGCGACTAGCGCGACTAATATTGTAACTTTCATTACTTCAGAAAACGCAGCACTAAGAGCCATCGTTCCGAGAATTCCGGCACCACCAATCATCAAATTACGACTTAAATCACCATCATCAGAACCATCTCCCGATTCTTCCGATGGCTGCTCATCAGACCGTGGTTCTGGTTGAGCAGCAAACTCAGCACCACCATCCTCTTCAGCAGTGTCCGCAGTTTCATTATCACCAAGAAATCCAGCAAGGTTTGGCTCTTCTTCGAAATCATCACCATTACTGGTCGAAAAGGCGGTCATCGAGGCTCCAGTGACCAGAGAAATAATTGCGAGAAGGGAAAAAAACCTGACAGCAGCAACGCCTTCCATCGAACATCCGAAGGTGATTCTACCTAAGAGAGACTTGGTAAATCGCTTTGACAATCCAACAAAACCGTTTGACTCTTGAATCGTGGCTTTGAAGAAGAGGGACTCTTGTGTGAAGACGAAATCAAATGAGCGAGTCGAGCGATATCGAGGTTGGTGGGGCTGAAGAGCACACTGAAGCAATGCTCACTGCAGCGCGCTCAGTAATCCGAACCTGTATGCAAATACGCTCGCACGAGCACGTCTTAATCGTCACCGATCCAGTAACAGCAGGAGTTGGTAGGGCACTGTACGAAGCCTCGGCTGAAGTCACAGATAGAACTCTAATGATGATGATGCCGACAACTCACAAAAAAGGTGCAGAACCGCCTTCACCTGTCACCGATTTGATGCGACGACAAAATGTTGTCTTGCTCGCAACAAAAAACTCGCTAACGCACACACGAGCACGTTTGACTGCTTCACGAGAAGGTGCGCGTATCGCTTCGATGCCGGGAATTACTGAAGTGACGTTCGCAAATGGTGGAATTACTGCTGATTACAATGCTCTCCAAAAAGAAATTGCAGGTCTGAACCCACTCTTGAGACGACGACGCGAGGTTCACGTTACTACACCTGCTGGAACCGATGTTCGCTTCGTCATCGGTGCTAGATGGGTTCTCGAGGACAATGGCATCTGCAATCGGCCTCGACAAATCATGAACCTACCTTCAGGTAGAGTTTTCGTTTTACCAAAAGAGGATTCGATGACAGGGAAAATTGTAATCGATGGTTCGTGGGATGGCAAGCTTTTGGATGATCCTCTAGTAATATTAGTGGAAAATGGCGTCATCGTCAACCTTTCTGGCGGAGAAATGGCGAAGAAAATCGATGATGTATTTGAGCAGGCTGCGATTCCACTCCGGCCAACAAAAGCTGCAAGGGTAAGGACGGTTGCAGAATTTGGCTTTGGTATGAATTCACGCTCAAAATTAATTGGTAATATGCTCGAAGATCAAGTTGTGCGCGGATCGGCATATTTCGGGTTTGGAGATAATTCGGCTTTAGGTGGGAAAGCAACGGTAGGTGTACATATGAGAGGCGTTATGATTAAACCAACCGTCGAATTACAAGATGTTGATTTGATAATTGATGGTAAAGTAACCGCTCGTAAAAAGTGATTTTAGATGCGGGCTATCCTTTGGTGTAATGGTCGAAACCCAACCATTGAAATGATGGAGGTTTTCGATAAAGATATCCCTCTTTTTGGCGTCGATGGGGGAGCGGATAAGGCAAAAAATGCAGGATATGAAGTCATTGAAGTTCTCGGAGATTTGGATTCTGTCGATTCTGAAGAATGGAATAAGAAATCAACCGAATTACCTGACCCATCCAATAGTGACCTCGCAAAATCTCTAGCAGAATTAGCATCGCGAGGATTCAATTCAATCGATATTGTCGGCATCGATGGAGGTAGTCCGAGCCATATCTTAGGAAATTGGGCAGCACTCGCTGATGCTCCCGGTTCGCTGTGTATCAGGATGCAGCATGAGAACGGCACGACAATTCGCCTTCATCCTGATGAGGGTGCTGCAGAATTTGAAGCGGAAATTGGAACAGAATTCTCAGTTTTCGCCCTTTCAAAATGCGAGCGGGTCACGATTGGCGGCGCTAAGTGGAATCTGGATTCACAGCCGCTCGATTTTTCGACCCGCGGCTTACATAACCTTACTACTGAAACTCATCTGAAAATTCAAGCAGATGGAATACTAGTAATCATTTTCTGACGAACTCGGCAGAGTTATCATTCTTCTTCGTGTGGTTTCGGATTTTGAGAGAGCAACATTGCTATCGGTCTAGTTCGTGAGTCACTCTCCAATGCTATCTTCATAATGACAGCCAAAGGGACACCGAGAACCATTCCCATCACTCCCCATGCCCATCCCCAGAATGCTACCAATAACAATAGGACTATCGGAGACATATCGAGCCGTTGCCCTGCCAATTGCGGCTCGACAAATGCTCCCCAAACCTGTTGATTTCCAATCAATAATGCAATCATAATCAAAGCGGTTGTCGGCTCTAGAATAATCAGGCCAAGAAGAGCAGGAGGGATTAATGAAATGAGTGCCCCAACATATGGAATGAAATCAAGCAAGAAAGTAAACGATGCCCAAAGGAACCAACCAGGAATATCCAGATAGTAGAGAATGATTGCCGCAATCACCGCTTGCCCGAAAGCTACCGTGGCACGAGTCATGACATAGGTATTGATACCTTTACCAGAATTTGACGCGATTTGAGTAAAGCGATCAACCTCATCTGGGTAAGCTACTGCCAAACGTCCTGGTAGAGTTTCCGCCTCAAGAATAATGAACAGTAAGAAAATGAAAACAGTAACTGCAGAACCGGTGAAACTTGCAAGAGATCCTGCAAATCCAGTAGCAAAATCTTGTATTGTTGTAACTGTTATTAACCCAGTTATTCCACTTGTATCGATATGATAACCTCGGAACTCAATCGCTTCGAGCCATTCGATTTTATTCTCTAATTGTCTGGACAAATCCTCGGATTGATTAGTAAAATCTTGAAGATTTGAAAACAAAATATTAGAAGCGAAGAAAATTACTCCAACTACGATAGCCATTAGAAGACCATAAGCCAGCAAGGGATGGCCAAATCGATTTTCTAACATCTGTGCAGGTGGACGAATAAGTAGGAAAAGCAAAGATGCGATTACAAGTGGCTGTATCACCGCTTTCAGATAGATAATAGCAAGAATCGATATCATCAATATAATTGCAATATGTGAAATTGTACTGACTGGTACACTGCGGAAACGGTTCCCTGACATCTCTCTAACCTCAGCCTTCCGAGTAGGTTGAACACATCAACCATTTGCTGGATTAGGCTGACTTTACACGCATATATATCGATATGAAACGATCTGCATCGTGCTCGAAAGTAAATTTTTCTTCAACTCGAGCACGACCATTCTCACCTTTCTCTTTCAATGAAGAATGGCTGGATAATTCAGCGACAATTGAATTTGCCATCGAAGATATATCGCCCATTCTGAACAGAGAACCGACCGTCTCATCAACCATCTCAGGCAAAGGACCGTGATCGACGGTTACAACCGGTGTTCCTGATGCCATCGCCTCAAGCGGAATCAATCCTTGACCTTCGTAATATGAAGGATACACGACCAAATCAGCATTTCGGTAAAGAGTTGCTAAATCTGAAAAATTCATGCTAGATTCTATCTGTACAGCATGGAGGATGCCTAATTTTTTTGCCTTTCTCAAAAGTCGAGATTTCAAATGCCCACGACCGACTATGACGAGCCTTGAGTTTGGTAATTCTTCGTAAACTAGAGAAAAGGCATCAATTAACGAACCATATCCCTTTCTAGCCGCTAATCGCCCAACTGCAAGTAATAAATTGGTATCGACATCAGCCCCAAATTGCTCACGGATTTCTACGTTTTCACTTTCAGCAGGCACGAACATTTTCGTGTCAACTCCCCAATGAACTACTTCGCAATCCCAATCTTCGGGCGGAGAATACCTGTCAAGAAAATCTTGTTTTGTCGCCGCCGAATTAGCGACGCAAACATCCGAACCAACCAGCGCGTCACCCTCAAATTCAGCATAACGGCCAGCGGTCAAAAGTATCGCCAAATCATTTGGATTCGCCCACACGGCAGCCTCCTTCATACTGGCTGCTGTGCGCAACCCATCCCGCTCTCCTAACCAAGACCCGTGAAGAGAGGAGACGATTGGCCCGACATTATTGCGACAATCAACGAATTGCTTTGCATTCCAAGAAATCATCGGGCAATGGAGATGAACGACATCGACGGGTGAAGTTGAATTGAGTTTTTTCAAGGCCCTCAGAGCACGTTTGCCGTATGAGCGAGTAAATTCCATCGGTAATCTCAGCCAACCGACTTCGATGATGTCGACACCAGCCAATACCGGCACCTCTCCCTTACTTCCTGAACGGGTGATTACAGTAATTTTGTGACCACGAGCGGCAAGCGCTGCTGAAAGGTGAAAAACAGTCGACCCCATTCCTCCCCACCTCGGGGGATATTCAGCAGAAAGCATGGCGATGTGCATAACGACTCCACGATGCGCTCGGATTACCTGTTTTCAAGCGATTGGACTCAGGACATGCATCCGTTTGATTCAAAACGCAAACTTTGGTCGCAGGTTTGAGAAACATGAGTGATACACTGCCAGTTCACGTAACCGTGGTTATTCCGACTCGAAATGAAGAAGCTGCAATCGTCGATACCATCCGCTCAGTACCAAGTGACGGATGGTGCGAAAAACTCGACTTTTTGATCGTCGATGGAAACTCAACTGACCGCACTCGCGAATTAGCAAAGGAAGAAGGCGCAAGCGTTTATCTCGAACCTCGCAAGGGTTATGGTCGCGCTTACAAAACGGGATTTGCTATGGCTCCGGGTGAAATCATTGTCACGATGGATGCAGATTGCACATATCCTGGAGAAGAAGTTCCAGCACTCGTCAAGAAACTCGTCGACGAAGAATTGGAATGGATTACCTGTGATAGATTACGCCGTGCGGAAGAGGGTGCAATGCCAGGGATTCACGGCTTCGGAAATTGGGTTCTGAGCACGACTGCGAGCCTGCTCTACTGGTATGGCGTGCACGATTCACAAAGCGGAATGTGGGTATTCCGCAAGTCGATTTTCGCGGATGAGCGCGTCCGACCCAAGCACGATGGAATGCCGCTTTCTCAAGAATTCAAGATCCGTGCTCGACGGTATTTGGGCAAGAAGAAGACTGATGAAGTTAGTGTCCCTTACCGACCAAGAGTTGGCGAGGCTGAAATCAACACTTGGGGAGATGGTCTGCTAAATTTGCGCTTCTTATTCACTCACAGACTAGGCCTAACTCGCCAAGTGACTCCATGGGGCCCTGAGTAATTTCAATCTGTCACCACCCCTTTTCTATCACTCATGGCTAGTATGTGAACATAAAGTAGCGGAACATCTCCCGTACTGTGTGGAAACTGGACTTCATGGCAAAGTTGTGCTCGTCACCGGCGGTGCAGGCG
>CAWVXH010000005.1:0-79918 GCA_963934165.1 uncultured Candidatus Poseidoniales archaeon | reverse complement strand
CAACCGTTGCGATGACTTACTTGATTGAAGGTGATACGCATCAATCCGCTTACGGTGATGATTGGAATGACCTCGGTGAATTCCGCAAAGACATCAACGCGATAGGTATCGAGACGACAGCGTTGGTTTCGAGCCCTTTATTGCTGAGTGAATTGGACCATCCTGATGAAGCGATTTTCATTGTTTCCGGTGTCGAAAAAGATACAATTTCATTACCTCGATTCACAGGTGATAAGGATATTGTCGAACTTTCTGAAGGATCGGGGTATACAACTTCAGAAATCGTTGCAATAAAGGAATTTGTCGATGCTGGTGGAACGGTTTTACTAATGGATGATTTCGGTTATTCAGCAACTCTGGCGAAAGAATTTGGTTTGGAATATTCAGGCCATCGACTTTACGACGGTGAAGCATATGCTGCCGAATTAGATTACAATTTCATTTGGGTTAACACGACATCTGCATTCAATTTCACAACTAATTCCGGTTCACTTGCAAACATTAATCCATGCCTGAAGGATATCGATTTAGATGGAGTTATTGATCTTCTAGACACCGATCCATACGACCCGAATAACAAACCTGCTGGCATTACAGAGGAACAAGCAGGTCTTTGTGCTCACCGTTGGATTTCTGCGACCGAATGGGATTTCTCCGAAGGCTATGACCTGTTAACCAACGGCCCTTCTGCCTTCGAAAAAGCTTCATCCTACAATCCGGTTGAGAATCGCTATGCAATCGGAAAATCAACTCTTGATTCATATCTTGATGTTGATGATAATGGCGAATTAACAATCGGTGCAGAAAGTCTCGGTATCGCCGGGGATGAACAAGGTCCGTTTGCAGTTTATGTTCGTTATTGTGCTGACCGACTTTGCTACGACTCAGATTCGGGTCGCGTTCACTTTGTCGCCGATGGTTCTGTTTTAATCAACTCGCTTTATGACGAGAACTTCTATGATGGTACCCTTATTGATGTTGCCAAAAATGATAATCGAAAATGGGCTCTTGACATTATTGCTGAGGCTTTGCTGATTGGAAATTCAAGCACTCATGGTAGTGAAAATTCGATGGTAATTTTCGACGAATCTCGTCATCAGCAACCTACTTTATTCGGTGATACTTACAATCTAATGTACTATCTTTTGATCTATTTCACCAATGATTGGATGGCAATGCTAATTCTTTTCCTTGGGCTCTTCATCGCTCTTGAAGCAGTTCTAATACGCAAGGAAGATCCTGAAAATTGGCGCCATGTATTCAGAATTATCTACTATGGTTTCGGTGATGCTAGACGTTACGAATACTACCAGCGTCCCGAAAAAATTCGACAAATTTTACTCACGCGCGTAAGGAATTTGAACACCCTATCACGTGAAGAATTCGACGCGCTACCCGCTGCTGAGTTACAGAGTATGGTCGAGGACCCGGTCCTCGTGCGTTTCATTTTCGAGGATCGTCGATACAAGCCAGATGAATTGGTCGGTCTCGTTAAGCGAATCAAGGAATGGGGCAGAACGAGTATAGAGGAGGATGATACCTTTGTGGACGCGTAAGGCTGCAATAATGTTGACCAGTGGGCTCAGTTTGATCCTAATTGGTATGATGATTGCAAATTTCCAACTGATGATTATTGGCCTAACTTTCATGGCTTTCTTAGCGATTAATGGTTGGGTTGAGGGTCATTCTGAGCTCGATGTTTCTCGAGAAATTTCTGCTATAAATGTCTACAAGGGTGATGATATCAATGTCATTCTTACAGTTCGTAACAATTCCTATCGCCGGACTCAACAATTGGAGGTATTCGATAACGTTCCTCATGAAATGAAGATGCGAAAAGGTGTGAATCGAATGCGCATGAATCTCGGTCCTGGTCAAACAGCGAAAATTCACTATACTATCCGTTGTCCTCTTCGCGGTCATTACACGATCGGACCTATATCAATCCGATATCGGAATGCGTTCAATCTCTTCGTTAATGAAACAAAAATTCAGGATCGATCCGATATCACAGTTTTCCCTCAAGTTCGTGATATCGAAGAATCTCTTGTTCGCTCTGATGTTCCAAAAATGTATACTGGAGCGACGACATTGAAAACTCCAGGACAAGGAATGGAATTCTACGCATTGCGAGAGTATCATCCTGGCGATTCATTCCGTTCAATTAACTGGAAAGCATTCGCTCGTACGGGTGAGTTGATGGTCAACGAAAAAACTCGAGATGCGGTTACCGATGTTTTCATCATTCTCGATACTCGCGATGTTTCTCGTATCGGAACCGTTCTGAAAAATCCTCTAGAAATGGGAACAGTTGCGGCGGCTTCGCTTGCAAACTATTTCATTCATCGCCGTGATTCGGTTTCTCTAGTCACCTATGGTGAGCGTATGGATTACCTACCACCAGAAACCGGCGATAAACAGCATTACAAAGTTCTGAGCCAACTTGCAGCGGTTTCATCGAAGGGCAGTATGCCGCTGCAAGCAGTAACAAACGCTCTCTCGCCGCGCCTTTCGCGCGGCTCACCCGTTTTCATCATCAGCAGTCTAGAAGGTGATGGCACGACACTACCAGCGATTAGAAATTTAGCAGGAAAAGGCCACGAAGTCATCGTACTTTCACCGAGTAGCATCGATTTAGAGCGCTTGGTGAGCCGAATCCCACGGATGGCCTATGAGGTACTGAAACTCGAGCGTCAGAATCGTCTTACAGCACTCTCGGGATACGGAGCGAAGGTAATCGACTGGACTCCAAATATTGAGCTTTCAGAGGCATTATTGCAGGTAAGGACAGTTTAGGAGTTGAATGAATGGTTATGGAAGTAGTCCCAGATTCGCAAACTCTTCACATAAGTAAATTGAGGAAACGATGGCAAATATTGTTTCTTCAAATTATCGCAACAGGCTCTTTATTGACTATAATGCATCGTATGAGCGATCTGTATGGTTCATGTTCTGAAACTTTTATCGCTGGTGCTGGAGGTGTAAATTACTGGTGTCCTTCCTACGAACATACACGTGGATTACAATGGATGTCGCGGAATTCCGATTTGGTGCTTCCAGATTTCTTGAGCGGCATTAATGAAACTGGATTCGATGCCTTCATCGCACCGTTAATTCTCTGTTTTGTCATCACTGTCGCTTTCGTAATTCTCATGGGTCGGAGTGCGAAGATTCAGAAAAATATCAAACGAGTAGTGTCGATAGCAATCGTCGCTTGGATAGCCCTCCCTTTCCTCTTGTCCTGGTTAATAGGTATCGTTACCTATGGCGGATTTTACTTGCCAATTGGTAATAATGATCCAAATCTAGATCATGTGGCATTGATTTTCCAACCTCTGAAATTCATCTTCGAGTTGGTGTTCTTGGGAATTGTTTTTGCTCCAGTTTTGGCTGGACTAATAGGCATTTGGGGACTTTCGAAGAGAATGTTAACTTGGGCTGTTGGATATTTTTTGATGATAATCGGCATCCATGCGATGCTGACCTTCGAAGGCATCACACAAGCTGTTGATGTTGGGCTTAATCCATTACCTGCACAAATTGGTGAGGCTACATTATTCGGTGGATTAATTTCACCATTAGCCTTCGAATTGCTATCTATTGCTTTGCTCCTTCTGGTTTTCTTAGAGGCAGGTCTTGCTGTGATTACTAATCTGGAATATGCCTCATTGCTCCCTGAAGGTTCGAAGAAAGATCCGGAATATGTCAACCAATTCAATAATGTTCTGAACGGTCATCTATGGCATCTTATCGGAATTATGTCTCTAGTTGGTTTAACGACCGCGATGGCTCTCGAATTCGATGATTTCTTGATTGGATTTGTCGGTGCTCTTGAGGGTTCACAATGGTCAGGTCAAGTCCGAGAATCCCTCGAATTGCAATTGACTTATGGAAAGGTGATTTCCGCAGGTCTATTCATGGTGGTAATCGCTGGTGGACGATTCGTTATTCCTTGGCAGAGATTTACTGGATTCATTGAGACAAATATCCGTAAATTGGTTTCAAGAGATGTTTGAGTGTTGTCTCAATTGGGTTCTATCGGCGTTCGATGATTTTGTGAATTGTGCCGATGACGATTAGTACAGTGATGCTTAATCCACATACCGAAGCTGGAAGTGCGAATTTCCCCATCGACGAAAATTGTGATGTGATGGTTGGTTCAATGTATATTGCACCAGCGAGTGCAGCAGCGAGAATGGCGCGATGGCGCCATGGTCCTGATGTTTTGACTCCGGGCGAATGGTCGATTGGTAGAGCCTTCGTCTTGGTCATGGTATCCTCAGAAGGATTGAGTCAATGAATGCACCGTTTGTTGGGTTCCTCAATAAAATGATCTTCGAAAGATATTTTTGAAGCTGAATTTGAAGTGATATACTGCCTATTGGGTTCAAGCAGATGAGGCTGGACGCGAGTCCATGGTAGCGGCGAATGGGGGACTTGTAATCGAGACTTGTTCTCGTTGTCCCAAACCCTCGGTGCTGTTTCAAGAATATAGCGGTCAGCACCTTTGTGGCAAACATTTGTTCTCTTCTATACGCCGAAGGGTCGCAAAAGAACTCCGTGCTCAACTTGAACTTCCCAAAGATGCACGTCATCAGGATGGTTCGTCTTACCGAATTTTTGCTGCTATTTCGGGGGGTAAAGATTCAGCCGTTCTTTTATCGATGCTTGTCGACATCATCGGTAAACGCCGTGATGTCGAAATAATCGCAGGATGTATCGATGAGGGAATTGATGGATACAGAGCCCCCTCACTCGAGCTCGCACGCCAACTCGCAAATGATTTAGGCGTGCAATTCGAAACATTATCATACGAAGAAATGGGCTACGAAAGAATGGATGAAGTAGTTCGTCGTATGCCGATTATGGCAAAAAATCATGATGATGCAAAAGGTATGATGCCATGTTCTTATTGTGGGGTTTTCCGTCGTCAAGGAATCAATGCACTAGCTGCAAAAGTCAATGCAGATGTGATGGCACTCGGGCATAATCTCGATGATATGGCTCAGTCAATTTTGATGAATTTACAGAAAGGTGATATCGAACGTTCGGTTAGACTCGCTCCTCACACTGCTATACCAATAGAAGGTTTAGCACCTCGAATCGTGCCACTACGCTGGATTCCTGAGCAAGAAATTCATGCACATGCGGTTTGTGCTGGCTTGCCTATTCATCACGGCGACTGTCCGCACGCCCCTGGTGCGATGCGTCAATTGAGCCGTGGTATCGTGGCTAACCTTGAGTCGATTACTCCTGGTGCACGTCACGGATTATTGCATTCTCTTGATCAAATTAGAGTCCTACATCGTGCCGTGCACCCGAATAATTCCTCTGAAATTTTGAATTGTGAAAGGTGTGGTGAAATAACCAGTCGAAAGGTTTGCCAAGCCTGTACCATGAAGGATTGGCTAATCGAGTCAGCTTGAACTTTGAAAATTTAAAACTGGGAATTTAAATTCAGATGAAATTGACTTCAACTTCCACCTGTTCATGAATTGAAAGGCAAACTGGACAGCAGCAGCCCTGCTCAATCAGCCAAGATTTATCCTTGATAGAAATTCCATCTGGAAGAAGAATATTGATTTCGAGTTTGCCAACTCGTCGAGGATTTTCTCCCATTATTTTTTCGACGTTACCACCCAATCCTGTTATGTTGATATTCCGCGATTCGGCACGAATCGCGATGATTGTGATGATACATGTCAACATCGATGTCGCCAACAAATCGGTTGGTGAAAATGATTCGCCTTTGCCATGATTGTCTAGGGGGGCGTCAGTAATCAGAGTTCGGCCTGAAGGTTCATGAGTCGCAGTGCAGCGGAGATTACCGTCGTAGGAAACGTCAACTCTGACCATTAGTCCAACTTCCTCAGAGGATATAGTCGGCGATTTCGTCGATATCCTGCTCTCGATTACAATAGGCACAGCGGATTTCAAGAGGATCTGCAGAAATCACTCGCAATTTGTGCGGCAGTGGTTCATTGGGGTTTTGCGTAATGCAATTTGAGAATGAACAGCGAGCGATATTTACTAATTCTTCGCCTAAATCGATGCGGCGTTTTTCTGCTACCGCATAATTTCGAATAATTGCGACCGACGCTTTCGGTGCAATCAATGCGAGTCGGTCGAGTTCTTCTTGATTCAACTCACGATCCTCGATTTTCAAAACATCTTTTCGTCCCATCTTTCCACTCGGTACATTCATCACCAACGAGATTGGGTTAGAACGTCCAACATCCAATCTTAGCATTTTCAACAATTGCAGAGCATGTCCAGAAGGGATGTGATCGATTGCAGTTCCGTTGCAAATTGCAGTAACTCTTCGCATTTCAGCCATTATGTCACCTTCTTTGGAACTTTTATTCCGAGGCTTCGACATAATAATGCCATTCTTGTCGGCACACCGTTGAAAGCTTGTTCAAAATATTTAGCGTGTTTTGTCGAATCGACAGACGCGCATAATTCGTTCACTCTCGGTAATGGGTGCATGACGATCATGCTGCCCTTCGCCTCACCTAAATCACTCGCAGTGAGTTTGTAAATTCCCGCCACTTTCGCGTACTCGTCATCGTCTGGGAATCTTTCTTTCTGAATTCGGGTCATGTAGATAACATCAGCCGAGTTTATCCCGGCCGACATATCTTCCGTCTCGGTGATATCTTTGCCGTTAGCGCGCAAATCCGAGACGATTTCGGCTGGCATCTGCAATGATTTCGGCGAGACGAGTGTCAATGTTGCGCCAAATCGAACCAAAGCGTGAGAAAGTGAGTGAGTGGTTCGACCAAATCTCAAATCTCCAACCAGCATCACATTCAGTCCTTCTAAATCCCCGTGAGCTTCTCTAATCGTGAACAGGTCGAGCATGGTTTGAGTTGGATGATTTCCAGCGCCGTCGCCTGCATTCAAAATTGGTATTTCAACGGCGTCGGCGCTGTATTGAGCCGCACCTTGTCGTGGATGGCGAATTACAGCGATGTCGGAATAGCCATTCACCATTTGCATAGTGTCGTAAAGCGTCTCGCCTTTTGCAACACTCGAGCCGATTGAACTGAGATTCAACACCTCGCCGCCAAGACGCTTCATTGCAGTCTCAAACGACATTCTAGTGCGGGTTGAATTTTCAAAAAACAGATTGCCAAGAACCTTGCCTTGAAGCAGCGGAGCGTAAACATCACCCTTTGCAACGGGGAGCAGTCTTTGTGCAATGTCTAATAATTCAATGATCTCTTCATTTGTGAGATCATCCATCGTGATGAGGTCCGCCATGTCTATCCTCCTTCAAATCCGGTAGCACGCCGGTCATAGGCATTGCCCTTGACAAAAGAGCGTTGAATCCGCGTTCCGTCGTTTTCATGAGTGATGATTGACCCCCCAAGGCTGATGATAATCAGTCGGACACCGGTTCGCGTGTCATTTTGTGGTGGTGGAACCGATACCGATCGTTTTGCTGAAAGTTCTCATACGGGAGGAATGGTAACCTCTCTTGCACTTTCTCGCTACATCCATGTAACTGTAAATCAGCGTTTTGACGACCGCATTCGCGTTTCGTACTCGCGCATGGAAACTGTCGATAATTTCGAAGATATTCAACATGAATTAGTTCGCGAATCCATGCGTCTCACTGGTGTAACCTCCGGAATTGAAATTACTACAATCGCAGATATTCCATCTCGAGGAACTGGTCTTGGTTCGTCCTCCGCCGTTACTATTGGTTTGCTTAATGCGCTACACCACTTTGCTGGGCGTGATGTTGGTGCAGCGCAATTAGCGGCCGAAGCATGTCGAATTGAGATTGACATTCTCGGCCAGCCGATTGGTCGCCAAGATCAGTATGCTACAGCTTTCGGTGGTGTCAATGCGATATCGTTCGGGAAAGGCGGGAAAGTTTCTGTGGAACCATTGAACTTACCAGAGGAAACGATGGCTAAAATGGCTGAAGAATTTACTTTGGTTTTTACTGGAACTAGCCGTTCTGCTAGCGAAGTTTTGTCTAAAGGTGCAGATGATTCGTCGATTGAAACAACTAATTTAGGTCGAATACGCGAGCAAGCAGATCAGGCGAGAAATTTACTCGAATGTGCTGATTTATCAGGACTAGGCACACTTCTGAATGAAGCTTGGCAAATGAAGCGAGGGATTTCTTCAGGAATCTCGAATGATACGCTTGACGATTTGTACGAGCGCATCATGTTGGCTGGCGCCACTGGAGCAAAATTACTTGGTGCTGGCGGCGGTGGGTTTTTCTTAGTTCATGGAAACCCCATGCTACGAGATAATCTTGCAAAAATATTGGGTGACGAGCATAGAATGATCCCATTAGGAATTGACCATTCTGGCTCGACGATAATCTATGATGATTCAGGAAAGTGAATTTATGACACGACGTATTTTGGCAATAATAATCATATTTATGATGCTATTTGGAGGATTGGCTTTACCTGTTAATGCAGACGATCCAGATGGAGGAGATGGAAATGAAGGGAATAATTCAGAATTTCTTGTTGATGGTTATTCAACACTCACCCTCTTCGAACCAATTGAAGAAAACTCAACATTTGATGCGACTTGGGAAGTCAGACTAACCATTTCAGACCAAGTCGGTAGCGATTTACTACCAAATGTCGAATACGGGCTTCGTGCTCAAATCGATATTAATCTGGGCAATTCAGATGGATGGGTTAACAAAACTGAAATCGAATCATTTGTCGATATTTTTTATCAGGCGAGAAATTGGACGAATGCAGAATCAGCTGGATGTTGTGCATTCGATAACACCCCGATGATTACTGCAAATGGGTCAACAATTTACATTCAAGAGCCAAACGTAGGGTCAATAGAAGATGAAAATCTGACGTGGGGATGGATTGAATCAGCGAATTTAGTTGGTGTGACTGATTCGAGAACGACGCGATTGCTAGACCTGCCTCGCGTCGGCGCACTAATAGAAGAAATTCCAATCCGAGTTATTCTTCCAAGTGGTTGGGAATATAGATATAGCGCAATGCGCGAAATAATCAGCGGTGAACCCGGTAATTTCACAGTAGATCGAGCCGCTTCTGGCGCTGCTAGCAATATCAGAATCACAATCGCAGAGAATCAAGCTCCAAATGCCTTAGGTCAGCGAAAAACAGGTGGCTCGATGATTCCCCTTAGCAGTGTAACAACTTATTTTGGTGAATGTGAAGATGGTGCTTTGGATGCGAACGAGCAGTGGTGGACAGTTTCAAATAATGGGACTGTTGTTTTAACTGAGTTCAATGAAACTTTGAATTTTATTCCAGAAGATTATGGTTTCATTGGTGGCCAAGTTGCGAGTGCAGTAATGCATTGCAAAGATTGGTTCAATTCAATAAGCACATGGTATGATAATGTAGTTATTGATTCCGTTTTCCCAGTCTGGGAAGCATCAATAAATTTCGAAAGTCCAAATGGTGAAATCACCACCCTCGATCCCAATTTGGATGTTTTCGAGGTACCTTCTGATAGTTACATTTCGTTCAGTATTTCAGCAGATGACCCGAATTCTCAGTCATCTACTGACATAGTTCTGACTTCAAATAAGACTGAAGGCTATCGTCATCAAGCCAATAATCAACTCGAATTTAATGACAGATTTTCACAGAGCGGAGATGTCAATGGTATGCATCTTAATTTCACAGAACGCCATCTTTCTCGAGAAAAAACCACTTGGTCAATTCATCTTGATGTCTCGGATAATGCTGGAAATACTCATTCCCGTGATTGGATAATTCTCGTCCTAGATGGAAATGGTCCAACAATTGTTCCAGATTTATTCATTGATGATGTGATAATTTCCTCAGAAAACGTAGTTCGAAACGGCGATTCCGTTCTATTCGATTTCACACCGTCCTACGATGACCTCGACGCGATTAGTGATATATCTTGGACGATAACTGTCGATGATGTCATTCTTGCAGAAAATGCCGATTGGTCAGAAATTGAGTTATTCACAATCGGTCCATTAGCAACAGGTACTCACGATATCATCCTCGAGGCTTGGGATTCATCAGGTAACAAAGGTAGTCTAGCTTTCCAATTGAAATCATTCCCAAATTTTGGCGTCAATATTTCTGTTGAAACCTCGAGTTATGCTGGCAAACTCATAGATGGAGAAATAGTTGTTTTTATGGCGACACTGCAAAATCACGGAGCAGATCCAGCGTCGGGAAGAATTTGCGTCGGAGGGGAGTGTGGAGCATATATTGGAATCCCAGGTGCAACGCCAAGTAGCCCGGGATATTTTAGTGCTGAAATAAACACCAAAATTGATGGAACCCAGCCGTTGGAAGTTTCGTTTGAATGGAGCAGTGAATCTGCGGATGATGAAGGAACAATAATCCTTGAATCTGGTTATCTAATTGAGCCGGCCTGGCAAGGACCATTGCAAGTCGTAATCGGTGTTTTTGCAATTCTTGCTGGAATTGTTTACTTTGCAAATCGACTTTGGGGGGCGGATTCTCTCCGTCCGTGAAGCCGCAGGTCTCATCAGTGATTCAATGGGTGTGAATACATGATTCTCCTACCTGACTACCCAGACAAGGTCATCCTTGCTCATCGTATTCGTGTGGAACGCTTGGCATTATTGGGGACACTTACATTGATTGGTACGGGAGCATGGTGGTTGCTTCCAGCGATGGATGGTAGTGCAGAATTACTCCCAAGAATGGGGCCTGTAGTCGTGATGTTTACAGCAGCTTTACTGCTGGCAGATTTGATTGAATACGGGCCAGTTCAACGTTCTCGAATTGGAACTGCTGCGAATGTTTCTTGGCCGGCAGTACTGGTTTTTGCTGGAATTGCAGTAGGTGACTTAGGTGGTGACTTAGGTGAATATCTTGGAAAAAGTGATTCGCTAATTGCAATTTTGATAATGTTTTCAATCGCTTTGTTACTCAGACAGGTCAGTAATCGATTATTGGGTTCTAGTTTGAATGTTCGTCGCTATCGTGGTTTGACTTCTCTCGGCGCTCTAGCACTGTCTACAGCACTGATTTTTTCTTTAGCCGCTCCAATCGAATTATTTGCAATAATTTTGTTCACAGTATCGGTGACGATGGTTCCAGATTTGATAACAAAAGATGAAGATCATGCTGCTCGCAAGAAATTTGGGACTGCTCTTGATGCAGCAGAATCAAAATTGCTTATACTACGCGGACAAGGAATTTCTCTTGAACAGGCATCATCGATTCTGAAAACCGCGCGCGAAGAGGGTTGGAGTAACCCTGAGCGTGGATTAGAGATGATTGAAGATGCACTTATCGATGCAGAAAAAATTCAAGCAATCGCTCTAGATTTAGATGATATTCGTAAGGATTCATTGGCTGCAGTCGAGCGAGCGGAAGCAATTACAGTCGAGGCAGCGAGCCCGCGTAAAGCCTTCAAGTTAGGAGATCGAGAAGCCCAGCACGGAGCATTACGCGAAGCTGAATTGATGTATAGAAGGGCAAAAAATCGCTCGGCAATCATTATTGAACATTGGCAGGATGCATTGAATGCAATCGAAGAAGCGGATGCAGCAATCGGTTCTGAATCGGGTCAGCAATTGGATAATGTCAGAATCATACTATCTTCTGCAAGAGAAGCCATGGCAGATGAGAATCCCACAGAGGCCATTAATATCACCTCTTCAATTCAAGGTCACCTCGATAGTTTAACCGCAACCACGAGTGAGGCAGAGCAAGCAATTTTGGATGCACAGAATGCTATCAGTGGAGCCGTAGGGGATATTCCAATCTTCACAATAGATCGCTTAGAAGAAGCTCAATCAGCGATGGCTGCCGGCGATACCGCTCTAGCGAAAGGGTTGGCGAGCAGCATCATTCGCGATATCCGAGAAACTTCTGGTGCAATGCAGGAGGTACAGCGTGCACTTCGCCAACGGAAACAATTGCAGATAAGGTTTCCAAAAGGTGCTACTGGCGAGATTTGGGCAGCTAGGCTTGCTGAAGTTAGTGAAGCCGCCGAAAATGAAAAATGGTCGATTGCAAATGAAAAATTGCACTCGTTAAGCACTGATTTACAGGCCTATGAAATTGAAATTAAAGAGGCTAAGGAATTGCATTCTTTTGTCGTGGATGAATGGAAGGAAATACGTCGTCGTCTCGATTCAGCGAATATCAAGGCCGACGACGAGATGAGAACATCTGCTGAGTCGGCTGTAGCAGCTACAACAAAAGCACTCGATTCTGGTGACGTTCAATCGACTTTGAAAGCACTCGGTTTGGCCGATAAGTTGATAGAAAATTTACGTCGGAGAGTCTGAGTGATATCAATGAAACTACCAGCATTTTCTATAATTTTGATTTTATTATTTTCAATTCTTTCCGGTTGTGCGGGCATCGACGATGCTGATGATGATGGTGTCGCAGATGCAGATGATAATTGCATAAATACAACCAATCCAGACCAAAATGATCTCGATTCCGATGGATCTGGCGATGCTTGTGATGAGGATATTGATGGCGATGGTGTTCCAAGTGTTGATGATGCGTTTCCGCTCGATTCCAGCGAGACAATCGATAGCGATGGCGATGGAATCGGCGATAATTCAGATTCGGACAGGGATGGCGATGGCATCCAAAATAGTGAAGATGTCTTCCCAGATGATTCGACCGAATCTGCGGACACAGATAGCGATGGTATTGGTGACAATACAGATGCTGACGATGATGGAGACGGCATGGACGACGACGACGACCCGTTCCCACTGACAATCGCAACTTCCCTATACTCGTCCGGTCCATATTCGGTTGGAACTAAATCTTACAAATTCACTGGACCGGAAGGTCTAGAAATCACAGTACAAGTTTGGTATCCAACTTCCGATGATTCGGGGACACCGGTAATTTACGACTCTCTCTTTCAAGGTTATTCGTGGGATTCCGCGCTGATTGATTGCTCCGAAACACACCCTGTCATGATGTACTCACATGGAAATACTGGCATGCGTTGGAATTCTGAATTTCTTATGCAGCGACTCGTTTCACACGGCTTTATTGTCGCTGCACCAGATCATGTCTACAACACATTCTTCGATGAGGATGAAGAGAAATATTCTGAATTGATTTTGCGAAGACCCGCCGATATAAGTGATTCTTTTGACTGGCTTGTCAGCGAATCAGAGTCCGGTGGGCTATTCGAGAATTGCTTGAACGAAGATGATGGATATGCGGTGACTGGCTATTCGTTTGGCGGCTATACTACCTTGGCATTGGCAGGTGCAACAATCGATACTGCTGATCTTTCTGAGGCGTGTGAATCAGGATCTTCAGAAGGCTGTCAGATCAGAGATATTTGGTGGGAATCCGAACCTAATCAAGATATAATCGATTTGAGTGATGATAGAATTTGGGCTGCTATTACCCTTGCTCCTTGGAATGGAGCAGTGCTCAAATCTGGACTAGTTAACATCTCGATTCCAATTATGATTCTCACTGGAGATTCTGATGAGACAATTGATTTGAATCATGTTCTACATATCGTCAGCGATATTGGTGACGAGGTTGATTTGACTTTTGGAATCATCAATAATACTGGACATTATCAATTCGCACCAATTGCTTGTGAAGTATATGTGGAATATTGCGTAGGCCAACTTACAGTTGAAGAAGTAGCAAATATTACCAATCGAGCTGCATTGGTTTTCCTCGCTCGATTACTCGGCTGGCCAGATTCGGATACACTGGAAATTTCTGATTCAGAATTTATTAAATGGTAATTTCCTTTGCTCCGATGCAATATGGACAAAATTCTTCGATTAGATAATTTTCAGAATTCAGATCATTTTCATCGAGTGGTTCACGGCAGGCGAAGCACATTTGGATGTCGGTTTCTTTCAAATTTTTGTCCAAAGCAACACGCTGGTCAAAGACAAAACAATCACCATTCCAGTGAGCACCACCGGTTTCTTTGAAGTAACCAAGGATTCCGCCTTTGATTTGGTAAACATTATTCCAGCCCTCATTTTCCATGACTACACTCGCCTTTTCACAGCGGATTCCGCCCGTACAGAACATTACCAATGGCTTGTTCTTGTCCTCTTTGGACAGGCCACGGATTGCAGCAGGGAAATCTCGAAAAGATTTGATGTCTAAGTCAATTGCATTATCGAAAGTTCCGACACGCAATTCGTAATCATTGCGCGTGTCGAGAATCAAAACTTCTTTTCCTTCATCGAGCCATTCTTTGAATTCCATTGGCTCGATGAATTTACCAGTATTTTTAACCGGGCGAACATCATCCATACCAAGGGAGATTATCTCATTCTTGAGGCGAACAAGCATTCGGCGGAACGGTTGATAATCAGTGTAAGAAATATGTATGGGAATGCCGATGAATCTCTCATCTTCCTCTAAAAACTGCAGATATTCCTCAATCATTTCTTGAGTTCCCGCTAAGGAAAAGTTGACTCCATTCGGGCTGAGCAAAATCGTGCCTTTCAGCCCTAGTTCCTCGCATTTCACTTGAAATGGCTTGCGTAATTCATCACGATCAGGCAAATCGACAAACTGGTAACCCGCTATGTTGACTATTTGCATCTTCGTATCATCCATGATTTCACCTCAATCAGATGTTTCGCCCGGGACAAGCGCTAACTCACCCGAACGGTTAGAGATTTCTTTAGAAATTTGTGAAATAAAGTCGTTGAGAGCAACACCCTTGCATTGGTCTCCATTCCTCGCCCTAATTGAAACAGTAGAACCTGTCACTTCCTCATCACCCAGAATCACCATGTAAGCTGGGCGCATCTTGCGATGCATACGGATCTTCTTTCCAATCGTTGCGTCCGAATCATCGACTTTCACACGAACCCCAGCAGCCTTCAGAGCAGAACCAACCTCAGCAGCATATTTTTTGTGCTTCTCTGAAATAGTAATCACCTGAACTTGAATTGGAGACAACCATGTTGGGAAATTTCCAATCCAATGTTCAGTCAGGAAAGCCACAAATCTCTCATGAGTCGAAAGAGGGGCGCGATGAATGACGAAAACCTCACCATTTTCATCTCCGTTTTCATCCTTGTAACTCAACTCGAAGCGATCTTTAGCAGCGAAATCCAATTGAATCGTCGACATCGATTCTTCGCGCCCGAGAGCGGTTGTGAATTGAATATCTATCTTCGGCCCATAGAAAGCTGCTTCACCAACGGCTTCAACATAATCAACGCCCAAATCATCTAGAATTTTCCTCAAATGATTCTGAGTCGATTCCCATGTCTCGTGTTGACCAATGTATTTATCAGTATTTTCAGGATCCCAAAGTGACAATCGGAAGTGATAATTGGTAAAGCCGAATGTCGCATAGTAATCCTGAACCATTCGAATATTGTCAGCGAATTCAGATGCGACCTGGTCGAGTGTACAGTAGATGTGCGCATCATTCATCGAAAGCATACGAACGCGGAGCAGTCCAGTCAAAGTGCCAGAAAGTTCGTTGCGGTAAACAGTGCCATATTCTGCGATTCGAATCGGTAAATCTCGATAACTTCGCTTCTTATTTCGGAAAACCAAGTGGTGCATCGGGCAGTTCATTGCTTTCAGATAATACGTGCCATCGTCCATCTCCATTGGTGGATACATACCATCCGCATAGTGGGGAAGGTGACCGCTACACTCGAAGAGTTGCTGCTTTGCGAGCACCGGAGTAGTGACGCGATCGTAGCCGTAAGTCTCTTCGGTCTCGACCGCAAAGCGCTGAATTTCAGATTTGAGAATCTCTCCATTTGGAAGCCAGACAGGTAATCCCTTTCCGATCAATTCGTCAATCATGTAGAGTTCCATCTCCTTTCCAATCTTCTTGTGGTCACGCTTGCTAGCTTCCTGAATTTGTTGCTGGCGAGCCTTGAGTCCTTCTTTGGTCGCATAGCACATACCATAGATTCTGGTTAGCGGCTCGCGCTTGCTATCTGCGCGCCAATAAGCTTGGCTGGTGCTGGTCAATTTGAAGAAACGCAGGTGTGAGGTGGATGGGGCGTGAGGTCCTCTGCACATATCGATGAAGTCACCTTGCCGATAGGCTGAGGAGCCAACTTCATCACCGATTTTCTCATCCATGATTTCGAGTTTGAATTTATTGTCTGCAATTATTTCACGAAGGCCAGCATTGTCGAATTCTTCGCGGACGATTTTGTGGTTAGCTCGAATGTGCTCATTCATCTTCTTCTCGACGACTCGCAATTCTTCATCGCCAATCGGGTCCATGTAGAAATCGTAGTAGAAGCCATGATCGATTGGAGGGCCTATTGTTGGTTTTGCATCAGGAAATAATTCAGTAACCGCTTGTGCTAGAAGGTGAGCGCATGAGTGGCGCAGGATGTAGAGTCCAGCATCCGAATCGCCAAGAATTGGCTCGACACTGCAATCAGTTTCTAATTCGTAGGAGAAGTCCCTCTCGATCCCGTCTACGAGGGCTGCGACAGTACCAGAGCGCTTGCCATGGACATTGAGGATTACTTCGCCAACGCTGATGCCGTAGGCGTACTCATGCGGCTCATCAGAACCAATTTCAACAGATATCATCGACATCTACGCTACCCTCAACGCTTTCGCGGAGTACATCTAATATCAAGCCCTTGGGGAATTATTCAGTCCCAAAGCGTCTATTTTTCAAGAACGAACTGTGTTCCGGCTTTACCTGCAACCATTGCTTCCAAGTCGGCTAGTGCTCCAATAACAGCACGCTGCCCGGTTCGGCGCACAAAGTTTGCAGCAGCCTCGACCTTCGGCCCCATCGAGCCCGAATCAAACTCATAATGCTCGATTTCTTCAGGCGTGAACTGCTCAATTTTCTTCGCATCATCAGTCCCCCAATTTAGATAGACGCCATCAGTATCAGTCGCCAAAATCAACAAATCAGCATCCAACTCAAAGGCGAGCAAAGCACTTGCTCGATCCTTATCGATTACCACTTCAACCCCCCGTAGATTTCTGTCCTCATCATAGGCTGTAGGGATTCCTCCTCCACCGGCGCAGATGACGATTGTGTTCTTCTCGAGGAGCCAGTGGATAGGGCGCATTTCGAAGATTCGGTGTGGTTCGGGTGAGGGTACGACACGTCGCCAATGTTCGCCATCAGGCTTCACAGTCCAACCTTTTTGGCGGGCTAATTCCGCCGCTCTCTCCTGCGTGTAAATCGGGCCGATTGGCTTGCTTGGGTTATCGAATGCTGGGTCTTCTGGGTCAACCTCCACCATCGTTAGAATTGTAGCGAATGGAACGGTTATTGGCAATAGATTTCCTAGCTCTTGCTCAATCATATACCCAATCATCCCCTCTGTCTGGGCTCCAAGGACATCCAATGGGTAGGCTTCCACCTCTTCATAAGCTTCCGATTGCAATGCGAGTAGTCCAACTTGTGGTCCATTGCCGTGCGAGATCACGAGTTGATTATCGGTTGCTATAGGTGCCAGCGCTCGGGCAGCGATACGTACGTTATCGCGCTGGTTCTCTGCGGTTAACGGCTGACCGCGGCGAAGCAGTGCGTTGCCACCGAGTGCCACTACGATTCGCATGAGGGTGTGGTGGCAGGCTGTGGTGATATTAACACGCGCCTAGTCCGACGAACATGCCTCGCCTCGGCTTGCTGGTCAATCCCGATGCTGGCTTGGGCGGCCGGCTTGGTCTGAAAGGCTCGGACGGACAAGCCGAATACGCTCGCTCACAAGGTGCAGAAGACCGCGCTGGTCCGCGAGTCCGCGATGCTTTGGCTCACTTTCATCGATTACATTCAGATTTTTCTACACTTGAATGGGTGACTTCTAGCGGGCGCATGGGAAGTGAATGGATAGATTCTGAAATTGGTGATGTCTCAACAGTTCACACTTCTTCTGGCTTGACAACAGCTGAAGACACCGCTGGTCTAGTTGCACAACTGGTTGAATCAGGTATCGATCTGTTAGTTTACGCTGGTGGCGACGGCACCACACGCGATATTGTTGCGGCTTTGGCTACTGCTGACCGCTCAGACTTACCAATCATCGGTGTGCCGTGCGGAGTCAAGATGCATTCAGGATGTTTTGCCGCCTCTCCCAAGGCGGCGGCAGAGGTGCTCTCTGCTTGGTTGAGTGGAGAATTGTTGGTGGCGAGTACTGAGGTTTTGGATTTGGACGAGGAGGTTTATCGGCAGGGCAAGTGGGTCGTTCGACTCTACGCTGAGGCGATGACTCCGGCTAGTCCGCGGTGGATGCAGGGGGCAAAACAACGCGTCGAAACTGCGGGTGAAGAGGAGGTTATCGAAGGGCTTGCTGACCACATTCGCGAACTGCTCATGGATGAAGGACGACTGCTAATCTGGGGTTCGGGTGGAACGCTGCGGACGATTGGAAATATTGTGGGATTATCGCCAACTCTGCTTGGAATCGATGCCAGCGTCGGCGACGAGCAGGTCGGGACAGATCTGAATGAATCCGATCTGCTCGAGTTGCTTGCCGGACACGATGGGCCGGTAACTCTTCTACTCTCCCCTATGGGTGGGCAGGGATTCCTTATCGGACGGGGTAATCTACAACTTTCTCCTGCTGTGCTTCGCGCTGTTGGAATTGAAAATGTGCTGGGTGTTTGTACACCGGCGAAGTTGTTGACTGTGCGGCGATTGCGAATCGAAACTGGTGATGATGAGCTCGATGCAGAGTTTGCTGAGAAACGCTATTTGAAGGTATTACAAGGATTTAGGACGACTAGGGTTCTTCCAATCGCAGTCGACTAATGTCTATATTTTCTGTCCGACGGCCGCCATAAGCAATCCGAGGAATGGCGGGCTTGGCCTGTCCGGTCGGGACTTGAACTCGGGATGATACTGTGTCCCGACGTAATACGGGTGTCCCTCGAGTTCCATGATCTCGCAGCGCTGGCCGGTCTCATCCTTGCCCACATAAACTAGGCCAGCAGCCTCGATTTGTTCAATGAGTTCTGGATTGACTTCGTAGCGGTGGCGATGTCGCTCATCGACGTGGGCAGCGTCACCGTAAAGACGGCGAATCTTACAGTCATCAACGAGGAAAGGGGTTGGTTTCGTGCCCAAACGCATTGTTCCACCCATTTGGGTTTTGGAGATTTCAGGCATGAATACAACAGCCGGGTTGGGGGTGTCTTCATCAAACTCTGTGGAATTAGCACCCTCTAATCCGAGTACATTACGGCAAAACTCAATTGTTGCAATCTGTAAACCAAGACAAACACCGAGATACGGGACATTATTCGTTCGAGCATAGTGAGCGGCGGCGATTTTTCCTTCGATACCACGTACTCCAAATCCACCAGGTACGAGAATTCCATCCGCAGCCTTGACAATTCTCCACGCTTCATCATGATTTTCTGAATCTTCGGTTGGGTCGAGATCAGTGGATTCGATCCAATCGATTACTAACTTTCTATTTACAACATAAGCGCTATGCTGCAGAGCTTTGATAACCGAGAGGTAGGAATCCGAGAGCCCTGTATATTTGCCAACCATGGCAATGTTAACTTCTTCTTCGAGATTATCTATTTTGTCAGCCATTATCTTCCACTCATCGAGTTTAGGCAGCGAGTCTGGAACAGTAAAACCGAGTTGTTGGCTTACCTTGCCAAGAACTGATTGTTCGTAGAGTGAGATTGGGATTTGATACAAATTCGAAACATCGTGGGCTGAGACGACAGCATCTTCTGCGACATGACAGAAAGCAGCTAATTTTGCTCGAGTATCCATTTCGAGAGGTTTCTCCGAGCGGCAGACGAGAATATCTGGAATGATTCCAAGTCCTCTTAATTCCTTCACTGTGTGTTGGGTAGGCTTGGTCTTTTGTTCACCAACTGGGCCCATAACTGGGACCAAGCTGACGTGTACGAAGCAGACGTTTCCCTTACCAACTCTAAACTGAAATTGCCGAAGTGCTTCGACGAATGGCGCGCTTTCGATATCACCGACGGTTCCACCTAATTCGATAACACAAACATCTGGAGTTTCTCCAGAACCGTCACTACAGACATTTGCAACACGCTCGATCCAATCCTGAATTTCATTGGTAATGTGCGGTACGACTTGGACAGTCTTGCCGAGATAATCTCCGCGACGCTCCTTCTCGATAACATTCGCATAGACCTTACCTGTAGTGATATTATTTTCACGAGAGAGAGCAACATCGAGGAATCGCTCATAATTCCCTAAATCAAGGTCGACCTCGCCACCGTCATCCAAAACGAAAACTTCGCCGTGTTCAAAGGGCGACATGGTTCCTGCATCACAATTTAGATAGGGATCGATTTTGATTGAGGTGAGGCGCTGTCCAGCGGATTTTAACAAAACCCCAATGCTCGAAGCGGTAATTCCTTTCCCGAGTCCAGATAGAACTCCTCCCGTGACAATGACATACTTCATGTAATCAACGGGGTTTGAAGCCGATATATCTCTCCTATGAACATTGGCTTGTATTCAGTAAAAATATGGCTCAATTCGTCAACTTCACTTCAAACTTTGAACAAAATCTCTCACAACTCTAAGTGTCGCCTGACTTCCGGGGGCACGATGGAGGCTACTACTGGGAACCGAATCTTGGTTACTGGTGCCTTAGGGCAGATTGGCACGGAATTAGTAGAGGCGCTACGCGCTCGATTCGGGATAGATGCGGTAGTCGCTAGTGATGTCCGTGATATACCCGATCATCCAGTGGTTATCGGTGGCCATTATCGACATCTGAGTGTGATTGATGCCGATGCCTTCGATACTGTAATCGTTGAGGAAGACATCGGATTGGTTTACCATCTTGCGGCAATTTTGAGCGCGACTGCTGAGAAATTGCCGGAGTTGGCCGAGAGGGTTAATGTGGGGGGTCTGATTACAGTTCTTGAGGCCGCTCGAAAGCATTCTCTGCGTGTCTACACACCATCTTCGATTGCCGTGTTTGGTCCAGATTCTCCAAATCATGCACCACAGGTTACGCCATTGAACCCGACGACCGTTTATGGACGTACAAAAGTGACTGGAGAGATATTGGCAAGAAATTACTGGAATCAATATGGAATTGATGTGCGTGGGATTCGTTATCCTGGTTTGATTTCCTACAAGGCCCCGGCTGGTGGTGGCACGACTGACTACGCCGTTGACATCTTCCACAAGGCTCTCGCGAATGGACACTACGACTGTTTTGTTCGCGCGGATACACGTCTTCCAATGATGTACATGGATGATGCGATACGCGCGACGATTTCACTCATGGATGCACCCGCAGAGAGTCTTGGCGAATCCCGGGTGGGATACAATATTGCAGGTATTTCGTTCACTGCTGCCGAGTTAGCCGATGCCGTGGCAGCCCGAGTTCCCAATTTTTCTTGTGACTTCAAACCGGATGTTCGGCAGGAATATGCCGACTCTTGGCCTGATTCAATTGACGATGAGTCGTCGAGACTAGATTGGGGTTGGCAAGCCGAGTATGACCTCGATGCACTCTGCGATGCGATGATTGCTGGCCTTCAATTATCTTCAATCTGATCCGACCAATCTGGTGTTTGTGGGCCCTGTTTTGCCCAAAGAACATCATCGATTCTGAGAACTGAGATCGCTGCTGTTGTCGCACCAGAAATTGCATGACTTACGACGAATAATGGGTCAATAATACCTATTTTATCCATCCTTGTAACAACTCCTTTGATCCCGTCAATACCTATCCAAGCACCGTTGTCTTGGTCATTTGCTTGGGCTGCTGAAAGTGCAAGAATTTCGTCGATCGGATTTCGTCCAGCATTTTGCGCGAGAGTTCGAGGAACGATTTCTAATGCGGCCGCGAAAGCTTCAATCGCCATTTGTTCGCGGCCAGATTGTGTTGTTGCAAAAGATCGAAGGTGTCTTGCGAGATGGGTTTGTGTTGCTCCACCTCCAGGTAGTATGCTTGGATTTAGATTGAGCCGGTGAGCAACACCTAGTGCATCGTCAAATGCTCTACTAACCTCTTCCCGAAGTTCGGGAGATGTACCTTTCAAGAGGACGGTCATCGCTCCTCCTTTATCGGCTTCAATTCGTGTGTATTTGGCACCTCCAATGACTCTCTCACTTCGTTTTGTATAGATGCCAACATCACCCATAGTCATACGCTTTGTATCGCGAACCAACCTTGCTCCAGTCATTCGAGCAAGCCGCTCTAAATCCTCTCGCTCAAAACGGCGATAAGCGGTAATTCCTGCCGCTGTTAACATTGGTATCGCCTCGTCTGCGATACCATCTCGAACGACGAGTAATTCGATATCTAATTCAGAGAGTTGGTCAACCATCGTTCGAAGATTTTCTTCGTCCCGTTCGTGGAATCCACGTAAGACGCCAGTGCTGTGAACCTCGATATGTGCATCAAATTCGAGTTTCGCAACCTCGAGCGGCCCATCGATGATAGCAATTTTTCCACCTTCACTCTCTGCAGCCGAAGAGGTGTCAGTTCGAGTTTTTGCGATGAATAGGCCAGGGATTAATTCACTTTCTAATGCAACTCCATCTGAGATTTGTAACCTCTTGATACGCAATCTCTCAAGGTCTTCACCACCATCTTCACCAATCAGAGTTGCTGCTGCTTCAAGTGCTAAATCAGTCAAGTGTTGAACTAATTTAGTATCGATTTTTCCAGCTAAAGAAGTCGAGACTACCGCACGGTGTTCAGCATCATTTTTTGGAGCACGAGCCAATCTATCCAATTCAGTAAGCGCCTCTTCATTAGCGATTTGAAAACCATTTGCGATTATTGTAGGGTGAACTCCTGTTCGGACCAATTCGAGTGCGTTTTGTAGCATCTCTGCCATTAAAATTACTGTTGTGGTCGTTCCATCTCGAGCATCCCTATCCTGTGCGCTAGATGCAGCAATCAACAAATTAGCAGTTGGATGTTCGACCTTTGCAGTCTCTAAAACCGTCACACCATCATTAGTAACAAGGACTTCTCCCGAATCGTCGACAAGCATTTTATCCATTCCGCGCGGACCGAGTGTTGATCTGACCGCGCCGGATAATGCGACCGCGGCAGCAACGTTTCGAACTAACGCTGTACGCCCCTGAACGCGATCGGTGTCTTCCAAAGCCACATCGTGGTCGGCTTCACTCATGCAAACTCGCCGACCGACCCGCATGATTTGAAACCGTTCATCATCAAATTTCATCCGATGTCATTTATTTTTTCAATTTAAGACTTCAATAAATTGTAAAATCGGACCACTAAGTAATACAAATTTAGAATTCTAGATTCCGTGAAGTTCATATATGCCCGCCGGCTCCGTCTATACAACCTCAAGTTGAGTAGTGGTGAAAATGACTGAATCTGGCAGCGATGATTGGGAGGAGCAAATCCTAGAGGAAATGGCCAAAATGTTCAGCGATATGGGTATGCCAATCGATGTTAAGCTGCTCCAACAAATGATGGAACAGATTCGTGGGCAGTTTGAGAAAATGGGAATTGATCCTGAAAAACTCGCTAATACGGAGATGCGGGTCGATGTGAACAGCGACCCTGAAGAATTACGCAAACAAATGGAAACGATGATGAATGGTCCCGATGGATTTGCGAATTTATTCAAAAACATGGGGATTGATATTAAAGTCGACAAAGAAGTAAATGTTGTCGAAGCAGAAGCCGAGGAAGAAGATGAAGATATATTACTTCCTTGCGATGATATTTATGTCCATGAAAACAGAATGTATGTTACTATTGATGTAAGCCGTCAAGAAGGATTGAAACAATCTGAATTAGAATTAAATTTGAGTGATGGTGGTACCGTTGTTCAATTGATGAAGAAGATGCAACTTCGTCCATTTAGGCGATTTGATTTGCCACAAAAAGCGTCAAAAATAGTCGAGTGGGGCCTAAATAACGGTATTCTCGATATCACATTCGAACTCGGAAATGAGTAAGAGAAAATAAGGAGATGAAAAATATGAGTGCACCAGTAATTGGAATAGATCTTGGAACAACAAATAGCTGCGTAGCAACACTAGAAGGTGGCAAAGCAGTGGTCATCGCTAACTCGGAGGGTTCGCGTACGACCCCGTCCGTGGTTGCTTTTACAAAGGATGGAGAGCGATTAGTCGGTGTGACTGCGAAGCGTCAAGCCGTGACGAATTCAGCTAGAACGATTCTTTCTGTCAAGAGAGAAATGGGGACAGATTGGACCCAAAAAATTGACAAAAAGAATTACACGCCTCAAGAGGTTTCTGCATTTATTTTACAGAAGTTGAAGGTGGATGCTGAGGCGTACCTCGGGCAAGAAGTCAAGCAAGCTGTCATTACTTGTCCGGCTTACTTCAGCGATGCACAGCGAAAAGCGACTCAAGATGCTGGGCGCATCGCTGGATTAGAAGTTCTTCGCATCATTAACGAGCCGACCGCCGCTGCGCTTGCATACGGGGTCGACAAGGACGATGATCAAACGATTCTTGTCTTCGATCTCGGCGGTGGAACATTCGATGTTTCCATTCTTGAGATTTACCAAGTTGATGGTCAGCCACAGATTGAAGTCAAGGCTACTAGCGGTGATAATCGCCTTGGTGGTGATGACTTCGATGCAGTTGTAGTCGATTGGATTCTCGCTGAATTCAAGAAGTCATCCGGAATCGATTTATCGAAGGACTTGCAAGCGATGAGCCGCCTTCGAGAGGCAGCTGAAAAAGCAAAAATCGAATTATCAGGAACAAATACCTCTCAGATTAATCTTCCATTTATCACTATGGTCGATGGGCAACCTGAGCATCTGGATTTATCTCTTTCAAGAGCAAAATTTGAAGATTTGATTTCTGAATTAGTAGAACGCACGATGAGTCCAACTCGCCAGGCAATGAAGGATTCAGGTCTTGGTAAGGGTGGTGTCGACAAGGTTCTCCTAGTCGGTGGTTCAACTCGTGTACCTGCTGTTCAAGAAGCAATCGAAAAAGAAGTTGGCAAGGCTCCATTCAAGGGAATTAATCCTGATGAAGCAGTTGCTGTTGGAGCTGCTCTACAAGCTGGAATCATCATCGGTGATGAAGGTGTAACTGATGTTCTGCTTCTCGATGTTACTCCACTAACTCTCGGGATCGAGACACTCGGCGGTATTATGACGACGATGATTGAGCGCAATACAACGATCCCGTCACGCCGCTCAGAAACGTTTTCGACGGCGTCAGATAATCAACCAGCGGTCGAAGTTCACGTCTTACAAGGCGAGCGTGAGTTCGCAAATGATAATATCACGCTCGGCCGATTCCACTTGATGGGAATCCCCCCTGCCCCTCGTGGATTACCTCAAATCGAGGTAACTTTCGATATCGATGCAAATGGAATTGTCAGTGTTTCCGCTAAGGATTTAGGAACTGGAACCGAGCAATCGATCAAGATTGAGGGCCAATCTTCTCTCAGTGAAGATGATGTTAAGCAAAAAATTGCAGATGCAGAAAACTTCGCAGAAGATGACAAGCGTAGAAAGGCTCGTGTCGAACTTCGCAACACTGCAGATAGTATTGTTTACCAAACCCGCCGAACTATTGAGGAAACTAAGGACAAGTTATCTGAAGATGTCATCGATCCGGTTATGGACAAATTGAAGGAACTTGAATCGATGATTATTCGTGACGAGGTTCAGGTTGCAGACGAAGATTTGGATGAGGCTGGAATTCAGGCCCGAATAAAGGAACTCGAAGAATTAATGCATGCTCTTTCATCAAAACTCTACGAAGCAGCTGCTGCTGAAATGGCAGAGAATGAAAGCGCTGAAGGCGGAGAGGAAGCTGGTGACGACGGTGTCGTCGAGGCAGACTTTGAAGTCGTCGATTCAGATGAAGAGTGAATTTGATGAGCGAATCGCTGAAGAAAATTAAGACGGGTGTTAAACCACTTTTCCGACCACGAAATGGTCGAATTATCTTCGGTGTTTGTGCTGCGTTTGCTAACCGATATGGATTCGATAATACTCTAACTAGAGCTGTATATGTGATTGGAACACTCCTTTCAGGGATCTTCCCAGGTTTGTTGATTTATGGTGTTCTTTGGCTATTCATTCCTCAAGAACCCCTTTCTTCAAAATCGATTGTCGTTGAAGAGGATGTAGACTTTGAAAATTAAATTACGCGATTACTCCATTTGCAACGCATGATATCAATCGTAGTCGTAATCTTGTTATTTTTCGGCTACGAATTGGTTGGCTAGACTCAATATTCTGTAATTAGTCGGTGCAAAGCGCGAACCTGAATTCCTGTTGCCCCATGTCCTACGAGGGGATTTGTTGTAGTGGCCCAAATGCCAGCAGTCCCGGCTATGTCCAAATGCGCCCAAGGAATCTGAGACTTAATCCCATCAGCATCAGGACGTTCCTGAACAAATTGTTTCAGGAAACCTGCAGCTTGACTGGCACCACCCCAACGGCCTTTGCCTTGATTTCGAACATCCGCAATCTTGGATGAGGTCATTTGCTTCTCAAAAGCCGGTAATAGGGGCATAGGCCAAGCGATTTCATCTTCAGAATCACCTACCTCTTGCAATCTCTTTGTCAATGAAGCATTATTGGAGAATAGTCCTGTTGCTTCATGTCCAAGAGCAACGACAATTGAACCAGTTAGTGTTGCTAAATCGACAATATATGAAGGATTTAATTCGCCTGCCTTCCAAAGACCATCAGCGAGAACATTGCGACCTTCAGCATCGGTATTGAGAACCTCGATTGTCTTACCAGAGTAGGTATCAATGACATCTCCTGGTCGGTATGCCTCAGCACTAAGCATGTTCTCTGCCATGCAAGCAATACCGTTGACTCGTCCATTGTAACCGGTTGCATGCAGTGCTTGGAATAAACCGAAAACGGTAGCAGCACCATGCATATCGAGTTTCATCTCATCCATACCAGCACTACCCTTAATCGAAATGCCACCTGAATCAAAAGTGATCCCTTTACCAACTATACACGGAACCTGGTCATCTTTCTGAGCATTGGGATTTAGTCTGAAAAAGACCATGCATGGTTTGTGTATGCTTCCCTTTCCTACTGCAATAAGGCCGTGCATCCCTTCTTTTTGAAGTCGGGCATAATCCCAAACTTCAACCTCGACATTCGCTTTTCCTTCCGCCCATGCGAGTGCTCTGACACCATATTCTTCAGGGTAGAGTTTGTTCGCTGGCTCGTTTCCGAGGTCGCGAGCGATGTGAACTCCAGTTGCTACTGCAACTGATTTTGCAACCGCTGCAGCAAGCAATTCGAGGTGACGGTCTGAAGTTTGACAATCAAGAGACCATTCACCCTCGTCTTCTTTCTCTTCATCTTGCTTCTGATATTTGTCAAATTTGTAATCTCTGAGAATCATCCCTTCAGTAAATGCTGCCATCATATCGGTTTTCCAACCGGATGTAAAACGAATTGATACATTTGTTCCATACCTTTTTGATAATTTTGCAAAAGTTTTCGCGCCGGTGTCTCTAGCGGTTTTGTGAGTTAATTTTCTAGCATCTCCGACACCGACGAAAATCACTAGGCAACCATCGGTCCAAACATTGAGTGATTTTCCTAGTTTGCCCGAACATGCCTCACTTGCTGCCGCGGCTTTCACAGGGATACTTGCGCCGCGACCAAGGCCCGATGTAGAATGATTTGGGGCCTTGTTAATTCCTTCGAAAACGGGAATAATCATTATGTCTCCAGGTTTATTAAATGCGCTTACGTTTGTTTTCATGACTTCCACTAAACCTGCGGGTAATGGCCTGCTTTACAAAGGATTGCTATTGAAAAACTACATTAATCGTATTTTTTCCTGAACAAATCTCATTTCCTCTCAGAAATATTGATTTTCCGATGGTTAATTACACCAGCAAATATTGCAATAATTCCATGAATATCGCCGAAGCCTCCGATTCGGTAGTGATATACAAAGAATTGCCTTTGAAAGATGAAGTTTCGAGGCTATTTTCAAAAATAAAATAAGTAATTATTGCTCAAACTTGCGATTTTGGCTGTTTATCACCGCTAGAGCGAAGGCGACGAAGACAAGCAGCATCGAAGGGGCCGGAAGCAGGCCGAAGTCGTCAGCCTCCATATCCACGACGCTCTCGTTGACCGCTTCACCGACCCACATCGAGGAATCTACCACTCTCTTCTGGTAGTACAGGACCCAAATTCCTTCGCCGCTGGAAATTGGAGCACCTGTAAAATCGAGTGTTGTGACGGTGCTATTTGTGGCATTGACTGCGAAGCCGTATCCTGGGGTGGAGAAGTTGAAGTCTGATTCCCTCTCCTGTATATCCATCGCCCCTGTCACTTCGGTCGGTTCATCCGACCCAGGGAGCCAAAATTCCAGCGAATCTTTGTCCTCGAAGTACAGCAGTGTGGCATTCGACGTGCTCGCGTGTCCTAGGTTAGAAACGCTAAGATGCACTTTCCCATCTTCCACCTCTAGGGAATCGACAACAAGACGAGCCCTCCAGTACCATACATTCTGAATCAGATACCTCATCACATCGAGCTCCTCGCCCAATCTGTCCGAGAGGGCCTCTACTGTCCCCAGCAGGAATTGCTCATCATCGGTCTCGAAGGTGAATGTGGGGTACCCCATAACCCCGTAGCCGTAATCGCGGCTGGTCCCACAGTTTGGGTAGAGGCCTTGGTTCGCATTCCGAATCGGGATGTCGGATATGTTGGCATGCACATCATCTCTGATGAAATGGAACATCTCCCAGTCTGAGGGCTGCTCAGGCCACTTGCCCCATGGGTAGAGCATGATCCAGACTCCTGTGTGCATGGTGATGTACAGGTCGGCATGAGGAACGACCTCGTTCATGTAAATCGAATTCGCGAGAGTCTCTGATTCGCTGAACGCAGCACTCCCGGGCTGGGTCGAATCGCAGGTATTCCAGTAGTGATCGTAGTTTCTATTCAGGTCCACTTGGTTGACATTCCATCTAGTATCGAAGTCATTGCCGTCTGCATTCAACATGATGAGTATATGCAATTCCGTAGTCGCCAATACATCGAGTACCTCTTGCTCGCCATCTGCCCATCCCTCGATGTAATAATCGGCAACCAGGAAAGCAAGCTCCGTGCCCAGATGCTCATTCCCATGGTGCCCACCGTCGATGTAAACCACCTCTTTGGCAGTCCCATCGGGCTTGATTTCCTGACTCCAATCCGAGATCTGTAACATCCAGAGGTTTCTGCCCATTTCCGTTTGCCCCACGACGGACAAATTGACGATTTCCGGATAGTCATCAGCCCATGCATTGACATCCAAGGTCAGTGTTGCATAGGAATGATACCAGTGCTCCTGGATGATGTCCGGCTGACCAATCTGTGCTGTTGCAACCGGCGCTGCTGAAGCTAGCAACAATGAGGTGAGAATGATGATTGCTGCTGAGCGGCGCATAGCGCCGCTAGTCAGTGTTTGATGTTGAATCATTCGCCAATCTGTGCAAGAGTTGCTGCAATATGGGCTGCTAGAATTTTCGTTGCGACTAGAGCTGCAGAAAATTCGGTCAGATTAGTCCCTTCAGAAGTTGAAATTTCATTGACATCGGCTCCGATAACATTCGCAGATTTGTTCGAGAAGAGTTTCTCGATTATTTCAACAGCTCCCCAATGGGAAAGTCCACCCGGAACTGGAGTTCCAGTTGCAGGGACTAGGGAGCCATCGAGCCCGTCGATATCGAATGTTAGCCAAATTGCACCTTCGATATCACAAATTCGCTGGATCAAATTTTTCCATCCTGCTTTGTTATTTATGTTCGAGAAAAGATCTTTTGCAAACCAAGTTTCGACACGCTCATCTGATTCAATAAACTCAGCTTCTTCTTCACAATAAGCACGCACTCCAATTTGGATTACTTTCCCTACACCCGCGTCTAATGAGCGACGAATTACGGTGCCATGAGAAAAACGCTCTTCGTTCAATTTATCGCGTAAATCTGCATGCGCATCGATTTGAACGAGTGTCAATTTTGATAGGTCACCAGCGAGAGCGGGATGGCCTGAAGCAGCCCTCATTAACGGTGGAAGTATACCGTGTTCTCCGCCGAGAACGATTGGAAATTGTTCTCCATTCATCCAAGGTGCAACATAATCTCGAATAGAATCGAGTGAGTCTAATAATGTTGGAGACTCACTCGACCAAGGCGTAGTGGTATGAATTCTCATCCCACAAGGCAATTCTGAAGGCAAAATTGAATCAAAAAGCTCGACTTGGGATGATGCCTCGATACAAGCAGCAGGACCAAACTCAGTCCCTTCTCTGTAACTAGTCGTCATTTCGAACGGAATTGGTAAAAATACGACGTCCCAGGGAGCGAATTCGGGCTCCTCAAGCCCAAGAAACGTGAGGGTAGTTTCGCCATCCATGCGGCTGTCGAATCATTGGCTTCCATTAACCACTTCGGGATACTAAATCAAAATTTCAGGATACAGTAAAGGATGGTTGATAAGTCACACCCTTGCATATATGCACTACTGGAGCGGAGTGAATGGGTCTAACACTAGCACAACTCACTCAGGCGATTCGTCGTAAGGTCGACGAGGACATGGAAGTGATTGTCGCCGAGTCAATCGCTGAGCATGCATTGGGATTTTTCGGCTTCTCAAATCGAATTATCGATAATGCTCTCGAACCTACAGATCGAAATTTGTTCTATCAATTACAAGATTATGATTTATTGACGACCGAGTCGGAAGAAACCACACTTTGGGATGGACGAGAATGGCGCATTCATTATTGGAAATTTAAATCATCGGCAGAAGCTTTCGCTCTTTCGGCTATGGAATCACGTGAGAAGAAGTCTGTAGATGTCGACCCTTATGCTGGAATATACAACGATATGCCTCGTGAATTATGGCGTGAAAGGTCCGGTCAAGACGACGATTGGGAAGAACCATTGTTCTAATTTTCTCATTTATTCTTGACTATTGTCGCTTGTTTCATTAAATCATCAATGAGTGTGATTGAAATTAGATGAACAAAGGCACGGCTTGTGCCTCGCCAATCGCTCACGCTTCTCGTGCTCTGCATGTTGCTTCTTACCGGCCCGGCAGGGATGGTGGCTGCGAACGATCATTCCAGTGGCCGAGAATGTACGATCTTTGTCGATTGGGGTAGAGGAGATTTGATTTCAGTTCCAAACGAGAACGGAGACATTCTTCATGCAGAATGGGAATTAATCCATCGATATCGTGTTGAATTTGAACCTGCATTTTCGAATGGATCCTCTCCAAGTGAGGTTAATGTGACCCTATTACATCAACGAGATGAAATAATCGTAGGTGACAGTAGCTCATCTGATATTCTCATTGCTGGCGGAGAAATAGATATCACGCTCGCTGAAGAACCAGAGTTTGGTGATGAAATTGAGATTTCTGTTATGACAGAAGGTGCTATTTGTAGTAGAGAATTGCGTATTACAAATTGGAATCAACCTATTGCTGACCATGAAATTACCCGAAATACAACTTGGAGTTCTGGAAACATAGATTCCGCTAACGATAGTGAGAGAACTTCCTACGTTGAACTTGAATTCAACGGCCGAGGTTGGCAACAACGCATCGGATCTACACTGATTTCTAATGAACTTGGCACTGGTTTTTTGTCGGTTAATTCGTTTGAAGACGACACCTCCATTCAACTCTATTTGGCTCTTGATAAGGTTTGGTTAAATGAAACCTATCTCGATCAAGAATTGCTAAATCAAGAATTCGAAATGGTTGGAAATGGTTCGATGTTTTTCACTGAAAACAACTCCCAATCCATTGCTGTTCAAATCGATGTTACTGATGCAATTTATAATCGAACATTGGCAAATGGTGATTTGAGTGAGCAACTGTTATTGAATGGAAATGGCTTGATAACCTTCAATTCCGATGATGGAAATGAGTCGATGTCCGGATCTGGAATAGTTCCAATATTTTTCTTTGAATATGAGGATTTTAATGGTGAGCGAACTTTACAAGAAACCAAATTAATTGCTCAAATGACGTTACAAATACAAATGGGAGATGGTGATTATGCGGAGCTTGAATTAGAAGAATTCCGCATGAATGACAAATGGGTTTACGGTGTTCAAGAAGAACGCCTTGTGAAGTATGTTGGAGAGGGCGAATTTGGATTTGTCGCATCAGAGTCCCAACCTTATATCGTTGTAAATGGGACGATTGATAAGGTACATTACGAAGATCGTAATGGCTTAATAATCGCAGATAAAATTCGTGTTGATGGTGAATATGATGGTGATGCGTCAGGTACTTTTGGGGTGATTCGATTTATCGATGATAGGACGACTGAACAGAATGCGAGTGGGAATTATTTTGAAGTTAACAAAATTTACAATGAATATTGGTTCAATGTTTCAGCAACCCCTATAGGGCCTATCGACCAAGAATTTCAGGCAGAACACAATTTGACATTCGAATATACAGTTCCACAATCCGATTGGCATTCACCAACAATTCGTTACGAATATGTTGAAGAAAACGGCACCTTTGATGAGTATCCCGAATACTCACCAATTCCTTCTGAACCAGATCCTCCGATTTCTTCCAGTGCAAATGCAACGCCAATCACCCGCGAATCAGGAGCTGCACCAGAAATCTTGATTGAGGGTGATACTTTTTGGCTTCTTGAAAATGAAATTAATTTGCATGTGACCGCCGAATCAATTGGTTCTTCAACAGTCGATGGACATCAGGTCGAGGTGATGAATTGGAAAGGAATGTATGATGGAAATAGTTGGGCTAATGGGACGGTCATTAATGAAGGAATACTTGCTGGTTTGATCGATGAAGTTAGGCGAGTAATAACAATTGATGATACGGTTGGTAGTTATCTTGTTGAAAATCAAACCCTCGAGAGGATTCACTTTCCTCTGATTATTACTTCCGACGAAAATACTGAACCGACATTAATCGAGTTACGTTTTCGTGAAGGCGTTCTTTACGCCGAAGGGGGTTTGGCTCACCTTGAGGCTGTAATCGAAGATGTCGATGCCGATGTTCAACAAGTAGAGGTGGATTTGACCACATATGGTATGGGCATCGTCCAACTTTCTGATAGAGGACTTTTTGGTGATCTTGTCATCCACGATGATATTTGGACAGCCGCAATCGAAGCAACAGGTTTGGTTTATGGTACCGAAAATGTTGAGGTCGAAATTCGAGATTATTGGACTCAAGTTTCTGAAATGGCGGTTCTAAATATCGAGAATCCTGCACCGCGAATGGTTTCATTGCAATTGAGCCCAAGTATTGTACATCGAGGTGATTCAGTATCGATTTCGGTTCAAGCCATCGATGGCCATGGAGTGGATTCAATTTCGGTTGATCTACTCGGTTTTGGTGGTGAAGTAATTTCACTAATCCAATCTGATGCAGAAATCGAGCCACCAATTTGGGAGGGAGAATTTACTGTCGCCAACGGCATGATTCCAGGAGATGTTTTCTTACCTATTCGCCTAATTGATTTGGATGGAGCATCTAGGCTTTCGCATTCTATTAGTATGTATGGAAAGATATTTGATGCACCTCAATTAACGATTTTGAATGAGGCACCTATAGCTGATATAATATCGATTTATCGAAACGGCGAAGTTCGCGAAAATATCGCAGTCCCAGAAGATGGCTCACCTATTTCCCAACTAATTGAAGTCTTAATCGACGACCCTGATGGAATATCCTCGGTCCAAGCAAAAATTGGCCGGCTTGCACCTATCGGCCAATCTGAGCAATGGCTTTTGATGGTTGACGATGGAACTGGTGGCGACAGAATTGCTTCAGATGGAATTTACACCCTATCTGTCGATGCGAGGTCGAGCTTGCCTGAAGGTAAAATGACAATTCTGATTCGAGGAACCGATATCTATCTCTCAACTACTGCTGAAGAAGACCAACAAGTGGTTTTGAATCTAGAGAAAACAGATTCTGAAACCAGTAGTACATTTTGGACAGCAAAAATGACAACAGCGCTTATTTGGGGAGTTTTAATCCTGCTCACAATGCTCGCAATTACCGGAATTGCGATTACTCTAAAAAATTCTGAATTAGAGTAAAATATAGGCTATTGAAAAGATAATATTTTTCAATTTTAAAATATTCGCGAAGTCCAAACCACAATATAGGTTGGGTGCTAGCAATATCACTGTGTTCCGTAGAATCTCCCACATTTTGATAGCCTTATTTTTTCTTTCGATGATGATCCCAACCAATGTTGTTGCTGATGATCCATTACCTCCTGAGATTGAAGTAAATCTCACCTGGACTCACGAACCTGGTGATTATGTTCAGTTAGATGGTGCACAAATCGGCGCTTTGACTAAAGAAGATGTAGAGGAAGATGAATTCTGGGATCAAGTTATCCTGAATTCGTATCGCATCGATTCAGGATTCTACTATTTGTCTGACGAACCTTGCAATTTTGGAAACTATTCAGGTGATTGTCATGTTCGAGAATTCCGGATGGGTCTGGACTTCACTCTAATTAACACAACATATTCGGTTAGATTCGACATAAATCAGTCGGTCAATGAATCTCTATATCGACCTATCAGCGGCGATTGGCGAGAAATTGTTGAAGAATATTATGAAGATTCTGTCTACGATTTTGGAATGCTTGGTGGAACAGAGGCAGTAGAAATTTGGGAGAATACAACGACTACGTTTTGGGAAATCGGTGCTCAAGATATTCTTCGAACTGGAGAATCATTCATAATTCAATCAGAAAATTGGGAAAATTCAACATATGTGGAAATCGATGAAAACGGCTCTAGATACGAAGATAATGGCATGGATTATTATTGGGAAAATGTTTCTTTCACCGGAGTTCAAACCTTTTGGAATGAATTTGATGGCTATAATGAAGCTGAAGGTGGTTCTTCACCGACCAGTATTCAAGTGATGGAAATCGATATTCACAATATCACAGATGATGGTTCCACTGGTGAATTACTTGGAAAATATCTTTATTCAGAATGGGGCAGTGCAGTTGGAATGTATTTTGATGCAGAAAACGGCACTGATTTAGTCGAGATGTTGATGTGGAATCATCAAGGTGTACCTATAGTCGATACCGATGGTGATGGTTGTCCTGATGAGACTGATTCATTCCCTGAAGATTCTACAGAATGCAGCGATTTTGACCTCGATGGTATCGGCGATAACGCAGATACAGATGATGATAATGATGGTGCTCTCGATGATGATGAAATTGATTGTAAAACCGATCAGTATGATCAGTCAAGTTACCCGATTGATACTGATGGCGACGGAACTTGTAATGAAATTGATTCCGATGATGACAATGATGGGTTCAGAGATTTGGAGGATGACTTCCCTCTGGATAGTTCGGAATGGGATGATTCAGATTCAGATGGAATTGGCAATAATGCCGACACTGATGATGATAATGATGGCGCCCTTGATACTCTAGAAACAGATTGTGGTACCGACCCACTCAATTCCTTAGAGTTTCCAGTTGACTTAGACGGTGATGGCGAGTGTGATGCCCTCGATACTGATGATGATGGCGATGGATATGATGACGGTGAGGATATGTTCCCCCGTGATAGTTCGGAATGGGCTGATTACGATTCAGATGAGATTGGCGATAATGCTGATACTGATGATGATAATGATTTGTGGCTTGATTCAGATGAGATTGATTGCAGTACAGATCAATTTGATGCCGAGAGTTATCCAATTGATACTGATGGTGATTCTTTGTGCAATGCTGTTGACATCGATGACGATGGTGATAAGTGGACTGATGGATTTGATAAATTCCCACTCGATTCAAGTGAATGGGCAGATGTCGATGAGGATGGAATCGGCGATAATGCAGATTTGGATGATGATGGCGATGGCTGGCTGGATACGGACGAGGAATCTTGCGGTGGCGATTCATTGGATGCATCAGTCACGCCTGCGGATAATGATGACGATATGCTCTGCGACGGAATCGATCCCGACGATGATAATGATGGATATGTCGATGATGAAGATGCATTCCCATTTGATGCAGGAGAACATCTCGATAGCGATGGCGATGGAATCGGTAATGAAGCCGATTTAGATGACGACAATGACGGATTGAGTGATGTCGATGAAATCGCTATCGGCACAAATTCTTTACTTGCTGATTCTGATTCTGATGGAGTTCTAGATGGAGATGATGCATTTCCACTAGATTCGTCTGAGTCAAAAGATTCTGATAATGATGGGACTGGAGATAATTCTGATGAATATCCAAGCATTTCTCGTTGGCAAACTTCGACCGATATGATCATCGATATCTCGTTAATTGCAATAGTATTAATCGGGCTATTAGCTGGAACAATCTTGATGATGAGAAAAGGCAAAGGTAAGTCTGCTGAATCTCTTCCACAAGATCACACTCACCATGTTGCGACAAATCCTGCAGCCCTTTACACTGATGAGCAATTGCTCGCTTCTGGCTGGTCACAAGCACAGATAGATCAGATGCGCTCTCGCTGATTATCTAAATTTGAATTGGTACGAGTGCCGGGATTTGAACCCGGGTTCAGGCGTTGGCAACGCCCGGTGATAACCACTACACTACACTCGTGTGTAATCCGGGAAACCTGAATCGCTTTTCTAAGCGTCGGTCTAACTTTGAGGGAGTTCATCGAGCAATGCTCGAATCCGATCTCGGGTTAATCGATAGACCATCATCGACTGACCAACTGGGTCTTCCAATTTCCAGTCTATTGAAAAATGTAGAGAAGGACATTCGACTCCGCAACCCATACTAATAATTCGGTCAAATCCTTCAGAATCGATATCATTGATTGATTTCGGTGACTGCCCTTCTGCATTGATTCCTAATTCATTCAGAACTACTACTGCATTCGGTGCGATTCGCGTGCCGGGATGAGTACCCGCAGACTGAGCAAAATGGCCTCTGTCTCGCGCTAGTGCTTCAGCCATTTGGCTTCGGCAAGTATTACCAACACAGACAAAAAGTATCCGCATATTTTTTCAATAATGATGGGGATTAATGAACTAATCCAATAAATTGCGATAGGATAATAATTTTTAAGGATTTTTCTTCGTTTTTTACAGAATTAGGTTGAAGTAGTCCTCACCTTACCCAAGAATCAATGGGAGACATGCCGATTAGCCATCACCAAGGCGATACAGCTGAGGAAGTGCAGAAACCAGATGCATCTCATGAGCAGAAAGCTCAGATGGAACAAGCCTATCAACAGATGCAACGCAAAATGCGCATGCAGAAATTAGAAACTGATATCAAACATAAAATCATGGTTCTTTCTGGAAAAGGTGGGGTTGGTAAATCGACCGTTTCAGTCGGATTAGCACTATCACTTGCCCGCCGTGGCAAGAAGGTAGGGATCATGGATATTGACATTACTGGACCGAATGTTCCGAAAATGCTCGGTCTCGATGACGTCGATCTTCACGTCGAGGAAGGAAGAATACATCCCGCGATTGGAGCTTATGGAATTAAGGTCATTTCGATGGGTTTCCTCATCGAAGATCCGGATAAGCCAGTGATTTGGAGAGGTCCAATCAAACTTGGGGCAATCAATCAATTCATCGGTGATGTAGAATGGGGAGAACTTGATGCGCTGATTATCGATTTCCCTCCAGGGACAAGCGATGAGCCGTTAACGGTCACTCAGAGTTTGCCATCAATTGACGGCGTGGTGATTGTAACCACACCTCAGGAAGTTGCATTATTGGATAGTCGCAAATCGATTAATTTTGCAAAGACGATTTCGATTCCAGTTATCGGCGTGGTTGAAAATATGAGTGGCTATACTATTCAAGGTTCAGCCCAGCCAAATTCGTCGATTACAATTCAGGGACCGAGCGGCGTACCGATCGAAACGACCACTGATGCAGAAGGAAATTGGTCGCTGACATTAGACATTTTCAAAGCTGGTGGTGGAGCAGATGCAGCAATCGATCTTGAGGTTCCTTTCCTTGGAGCCTTACCATTCGATCCAGGAATCGTTCGTGGTGGGGATGATGGTGTTCATCGAATTGTCGCTGATCCCGAGGGAGAGACTGCAAAAGCCTTTGACAAAGTCGTTGAAAAGGTTCTGATTACACTTGAACAAGGTCGCGGTCCAACGGTTAATATTTCTTGATTGTCAAATCTTTAATGGGTCGGATTGATGATGGTCGGGTATCTCCGCAGAATGTGATACTATGGCCACGGGTAGCGGAATTTACCTGACTTGGATCACGGGTGCGATTATTCTAAGCTTGGCGTTGATGCCAATTTTTAAACCAAATTATGCTAAGATTAGTATCTCTGGCTTCATCGATATGTTTCGAAGATACTGGGCTCACATGGTCATCGTTTTCTCGGTATATCTGTGGAAAGATTTGCTCGACCAGTTAGACCGGATATTGATGGCGAATACTTACCTCGACCTTACTCCATATGTATATGCGGTCGAGGGGGATATTGTTCTGTGGATTCAACAAGCCAGCGAAAATACTCTTCTTTCTGTTGGCATGACTCATTTTTATGTGTTGGGATTCATGACAGCAACTTTCACATCCTTTATTTATCCTATTTATTTTGATGACAGGTACATGGCTGATAGGGTTTCCCTATCGATGTTTTTCGTTTATATTTTAGCAGTTCCTTTCTATCTTTTCTTTAATGTTCGAGTCACGGGTGACTACATTCCAATGATGGATACAATCGCTTATGATTTGACCCCAGAAATACACAATTGGTTCACGCAAATAGACCCTTTTACAAATGGAATGCCAAGCTTACACATCGGTCTACCATTCGCTATTTGGTTGACATATGAATTGTGGGATGAGGATAATCGATGGATAGTTTTCCGTCGAGCTTTGACAGTTTACATCGCTTTGACAGGGTTTGCAATTATTTATCTTGGAATCCATTGGGTTCTCGATATTCTTGGCGGAATAATCATCGGCGGGATAGCGGTCCAAATTACTGCAAAAGTCCACAAACCATTCTGGCGCTTCGCCGATGAACGATTATTTTCTCGAAGATTGGCTCATGTTATTGATGATCCAACCGATTGGCTGAATAAATCTTGGAAAATGATTGCAGATAGTTTCAAGCCTATTCAAAAACCGAGTACAACTCAAACAAAGGCAATAATAGTTACTTTGATGATGATGACGGGTACTGTACTATTGTGGGATGCTACTCATCAGTCATTCCCTATTGAAGGTGTAACTCCGAGTCATGCAGCAGGATCAGAAGGCTGGGTGATAGGTGTTGAAGAGCCTACAACCGGAGAATTTCTAGTAACCATTTGGAATGTAAGTGAAGAGGTTTCGATAACTGCTGGTGGTCAAGACTGGGGAAGTATGCCTAATATTGAAATTTCAGGCGATTCTTTAGTATTATTTGGCCAAAATCGAATTGATTATTTTGAACTTAATGGTAATCAATCAGTAATAATCGAACCTAAATTCTCTCGGTTTGAAATAATCGCAATCAATGATTTATCGATTGGTCATTCTTCAGATGGAATTCCATATATCGCTTATGTGCAAAATAATCAACTTATGGTTATAGATGATAGAGAAGAATCGATTACAGTTACCATTAACTCAACTGATTTCACAATAATTGATGCTGCTGGATCAAAGATAGCATGGGCGATTGAAACAGAATTTGGGCCGGCAGTGAATATTTCTTCGCCATTCAACCCTAGCTTATCGATTCAAATCGCAATCGAAGAATTTTCTGATGAAATAATTGACCAACATCTCACTGATATTTACGGCATAGAAGTTGACTATAAACACTCAACAATCATTGATTTAGCGATGGATGGAAGATATATTCTAGCTGTAGTCGATGTTGGCCCACTAAACCGTGTAATCCTAATCGATACGGTGACCGGTGAGCAATTATTGCTCTCCGATCCAGCTTGGCCAGCGAGTTCACCGAGTATCGCTCATGGCCAAATCGTGTTTCTACAAATTCCTCGCTTCGATCCAAACCCAGATGTTGGTGCTTCATCAGCAAACGATGTTTTTTTACACAAGATTGCACTCAATATTACAACCCAAATTACACATGATGAGAATATTGATCAAGTCCAACCGAATGTCTTGATGAACGCAGTTGCTTGGATTGAAACAGACGATGAAGGGATTATTGAATTGAAAATACATTCTCTTGACATTACTTTCGAAGAGTATTCTTCTGTAATTTTACAATCTGCAATTGTTATGATGATCCCACTTCTTCTAGTCTGGGCGCATCAGATAACTATAGAGAGAAAGCGCTGAAATCACATTTCGGCGTAACGAAACATTTCGTCGAGGCTTTTCTTTGCTCGTACGATTACCTCATCATCGAGTTCAATGATTTGATCGGGCAACGGTTCTCTCAGTGCCTGTAAGATATCTTCGAGTTGTGTTACCTTCATATGACGACACATTACACATGTACCAATTAAATTTAATTCAGAATCAGTTTCAGCTCGAATTCGGTCCGCAGTGCCACACTCTGTTATTAGCATGATGTCATTTTTCCCTTCCTTTCCAAGGCGAATAGCCTCAGTCATCAAAACTTCGCTACTACCAATGATATCACTCTCTTCTAGAACATCAGCATCACATTCAGGGTGGCTTAGAACCATCAAATCAAAACCTGCTTTAGAAGCGCTTTCCTTCCATGACCGTACCTTTTCTCCTGTGAAAATAGCATGAACCTCACATTCACCATCATAAATGAGGACTTCTTTTTTACCTGCCAATGCGTTTTGCAGATGCTTTCCCATGAACCTATCTGGCACGAAAATAATTTTGTTTCCTGGTAAATTTTCACAAATTTTCAGATAATTACTACTGGTGACACAAACATCAACTTCGGCTTTCACCGCTGCAGTCGTATTGATGTAACAAGCGATTGGAACACCAGGATATTTAGCGCGAAGATCTTTGACATCCTGTGCGGTAATACTCTCTGAAAGCGAGCATCCAGCGTCGGGTGATGGATGTAGCACTAATTTGTGCGGACTGAGTATTTTTGCTGTCTCTGCCATGAACCGAACACTGGAAAAAAGGATAATTTTTTGTTCGGCGTCGCGAGCTGATTTAGACAGCGAATAACTGTCTGCAACTTCATCTGCGACACCATAAACAATATCTGGAGTTTGATAAGAATGTGCGATTAAATAAACATCTTTTTCACGCTTTAATCGATTAATTTCCAAGGTATATGGGGCGATGGTGTGGCATACATCTAATGTCCATCTCCTAGGCTGTTTTATCGCAGTAAATAAGCGCTGAGATTCATCATCCAATTCTTTGTCTGAGTAAGTCAGAGGTCTGACGGTTCCACGAGGCGCAGGGGCCGCAGGCATGTCCATTGGCATATAATTCGAACTTTCGTCAGGTTGAACCATTTTCAAGGTATGTCCTCTCGGCTTGACATGGTTGGCGATGCTATTCCCATGTGGATCGCTGACAAAGTCATACACCACGGCGCCGAAGCAACCGTGACTTCTGGCTCGTGGTTAGGCAGATCGGCGGCCTTGAAAATGCGGACTCCACGCGCTTATCGCCACCCGGATTTGGATCGAAGGTTGACTAGACAACGACTTTCAGTCGAGGCACGAGTTTTGACGAAATTGTATAACTCTAATATTCCTACGCCCTCTTTATTGGATTTTGATCTCGATGAGGGCTGGATGCTTCTATCATTGATCAAAGGTCGACCGTTGTATGAGGCTCTCAATGATGGGTCTGCAGGATTGGATGAAATCAGTAAATTTGGTGTTTTGATCCGCCAGCTTCACGAACAAAATTTTTCTCATGGTGATCTTACTACTCACAATGTATTAATCGATGATGAGGGGCATCTCACACTTATTGACTTCGGCCTTGCAAAAATTGTCCCCGAAGTAGAGCAACTGGGACTCGATTTACAAGTGCTCAGCGAGTGTTTAACAGCTAGTCATTATAGAATAGAATCAGCTTTAGATGTAATGATAGATGGTTACCACTCAGCTGATTCCGGTGGTGTAGATGGACTAAGTGCGAATGAAGTAATCAATCGTTTTAATTCGATTAGAAGCCGTGTTAGATACCATGCCTGAGGTGAGACATTGAGGATTTTATTTGCGACAGGAAACTCAAATAAAATTCACGAAGCCAAATCGATTCTAGAACCGCTTGGGCATACGGTTGAAGGATTGGTTATCGATGGTAACAGACCGGAATTTATCGAACCGAAGGAGTTTGGGTTGGAGCACGTTGCTGAATCTAAGATTGAACAGGCTCTGGAGTCGATTTTGGGAACTGAATTTGAGGGGAGTTCGATTTTAGTTGAAGATTCTGGAATTTTTATTGATGATTTTGATGAATGGCCTGGTGCAAACTCATCGGATATTGAAGCTGAAGTAGGCCTTGATGGAATTCTCAAATTGATGGTGAATTCTAAATCACGAGGGGCAGAATATCGCGCAGTCGCCATTCTTTCCGATGGCGAAAATGTTTGGAGAAGCATTGGAATATGCCGAGGCGAACTCGCTTTGGAAATACGAGGGATAAATGGATTTGGTTATGATCCAATTTTCATTCCTAAATCCGGCGATGGTCGGACATATGCTGAGATGAAAGAGAGCGAAAAAGATCTGACGTCCCATCGAGCAAAAGCTATGATGAGTCTCATAGAATCTCTCAGCGCCCCGTCAAAGTGAAGGCATAGTACCGTTTCAGAGGACTCGATAAGATGGCGTCTCTGCTTCGGCTATTCGGGTGGTTCTCAATATTTGGTGGAGGATTTATGTTCTTAATTTTGCAAGGAACTCTTAACCAAATTAGCCAAATCGCTAGCGCTGTCGTGCTTTTAGCCATCCTCGCAACTCTAATGTTTTCTGGGAAATCTAGAGCACCTTTACCAAAAAAGTCTAAGATTCCAGAAACATCGATTGAGGAAGTAATAGTAGAACAGGAAATACCACCACCCGTTGTTGAATTGGAAGGTGCTAGCGAGCGCCGCCAAGAAAAGATTGAGCGAAGCCGTGGAAAAATTGCTCAACCAGCAATCCCAGCACCACCAGCAATGCCAGCACCACCTGGAATGCCAGCCCCTACACAACAAGCCCCCCCTCCCCTTCCGCCATCACCTGCTGTAGCTCCACCTATGCCTCCACTTCCTGATCCAGTCGGAGCTCAGGCCGCTGAAGGCACTAAATTAGCTGAGAAATTTGTTATCTCCTCAGACGCTCAGTCAGAGATGGAAGCTGAAGTCGAGTCTTTCGTCGAAGAGCGCAGGCAGAAAAGAGCAGCAATCCGCGCATCCATAGAACGCAAGAGAAGGATGGCCATGGCCCACCGACGTGCGGCGAAAGCAAGAATGTGGGCAGATGTAGAAGATGGAGAGGATTTAGCTACTCTGCTGGATGACCCTAATCATGGTTTGACAGTGCTTGAAGGATCTCAAGAAGTAGATGATAGCAAGCCGATTGGCATAACTTATGTTCGCATCGATGAAGAAAGAATTTTGAAATTAAGAGTCCCACTTGAAGTTGAGAAAAAGTCTCAAAAAACTGAAGAAAACTCTGTTGATCTACAGCCATTCCCACCACCGAATCCTGCTGAATTCCCTCCTTCTGGTTCACCTCCACTACCTCCACCCCCTGGTCTTCCCCCCCTGCCCCCTCCCCCCGGATTACCCCCTCTGCCTCCTCCACCTGGACCGCCTAGTGAATGAGTTCCCGACCTTGAATTCCAAGTTCGCTTACGCGTAAATTGAAGCCCGAACGCCTCTCCGTCGATACGATGAGCGAGGATGTTTTGTTGGTAAATGATATACTGGTTGAGGGCTCTAGCCCTGCAGGTGGAGTGATTTCGGTATGGACTCTCAACCGACCTAGTAAACTGAATGCTCTTAATGCTGAATCGCATGAGTTATTGAGAGATGCTTGTTCTCGTGCGGAAGCCAACGACAATGTTCGTGTGGTTGTTATCCGTGGTGCTGCGCCGCTACCAGCTCCGGAAGGAAAGAGGCCTAAACCAGCTGCCTTTGCAGCGGGTGCTGACATTTCAGAATTTACTGGTAAAAGTTCTGACGAAGTTTTACCATTTTTTGAAAATAATGCTTGGGAACGCGTGTGGAATTTGACCAAGCCAACCATCGCGATGGTAGATGGATTCGCTCTTGGCGGTGGAGCAGAATTAGCACTTTCTTGTGATCTTCGAGTCGCTTCGACTAGAGCGAAATTTGGCACACCCGAAATTAATCTCGGCTTGATTCCTGGCGGTGGAGGTACCCAACGATTGTGTAGATTGCTCGGCTATGGAAAAGCCCTCGAAATGGTGATGACCGGAGAGATGGTCGATGCTGAAACAGCCCTTCAAAACGGCCTGGTTAATGCTGTTGCAACTCCAGACGAACTTGAGGCGACGACGATGGCATTGGCTGAAAATATTGCAAAAAAATCACCATATACAATCAAGGTAGCAAAAAGAGCGGTTCGCGCAGCATTGGATTTACCATTTAGCGAAGGAGTTCTCGCTGAGCGATCTGAGTTCGTGGCACTTTTCGATACGGAGGACAAGGAAATCGGTGTTTCCGCCTTCCTTGAGCGTAAATCGGCAGATTGGGTTGGTCGCTGATAGCATCTTTGAAAACCTTTCAATCGAAATTTGATTCGATTAACCCAATCGGATCATTTTCAGTCGTGACATCGATTATCATCCAATCAATTTTTTTTGCTAGAGAGATCAATCGATGATTTATCTCTCGAATCCTATCAAAATGCCTGAGATAATGTCGCGCTGGTCGACCATTATGCTGTTGCCGACGTATAATCATCATCAGGTGTTCATCAGAGTCTTCGACGACCAATAGAACACCACATGCAGTGCCTCCATGAGCCCGCCAATCATCAAGAAGTTTGAGACTAGGCGCGATGTGAACCCCTTCGATAAGTAAGTCCGAACCACGCTTTTTAGCGCGTTCGATTACTGCAAAAATTGAAGCGGAAAGTGGGATGATTGTATCATTCCAGTCCGCAATTGTATCTTTGCCGCCGGGTTGGAATGATGAGCGGTGCAGAGCAGGTGATTCCTCTACTGAGATTTGTGTGCGTAGTGTTTCTCGAATTGTATCAGTCGAGACGACTTTGTCGAATTCAAGTGAAGCAGCTACCCGAGCGGTCAGTGTCGATTTCCCGACTCCACTCGCCCCTGCAATGACCAATAATCGGCCAACCATTCGCTCACCTCAGCGCTGAATAGACTTGATTTCAAGGAATTCATCAAGTCCGTGTTCGCCTAATTCTCGGCCATTTCCTGATAATTTGTAACCGCCAAAAGGAGCGTTCGTGTTGAACGCGCCACCGTTGATGCTAACTTGTCCAGTTCGCAATTGTCGAGCAACTGCCATTGCTCGCTCTTCGTCTCCTGACCAAACTCCACCTGATAACCCATAATCCGAATCATTGGCTAAATCAATCGCCTCTTCGATACTTGAAAAAGTGGTGATTGCTAAAACCGGGCCGAAAACTTCCTCGCGGAAGAGAGTCATTTCTCTAGTGACATCAGCGAAGGCTGTTGGTTTGACAAAATATCCTGAATCTAGTCCCTCTGGGTTCCCCAAACCGCCAGCGATTAGTGTTGCTCCCTCATCTATTGCGGTTTGGATATAATGAGTCACCGTGTCTTGTTGCTTTTTACTTGCGACTGGCCCACAGCGATTCGATTCATCAAGAGGGTCTCCTACACTATAGTTCGCAACTTTCGCAGCGACAATTTCAACGATCTCATCACGATTTGATTCTGGAATTAATAATCGCGTCAGCGCTGAGCATTCTTGGCCGGTATTAGAGAAACAAGCATGGACAGCTGCTGAAGCAGCACGTCCAAAGTTTGCATCATCAAGAACAATATTTGCGCTCTTTCCACCCAATTCAAGGGTGACGCGCTTGACAGTCGGTGCTGCACCTTCACTGACGCTTACACCGGCTCCTGTAGAGCCAGTGAAACTAACCATGTCGATATCGGGATGAGCAGATATTGTTTCACCGATATCTCGGCCGTGGCCAGATACAAGATTAAAAACTCCGGCAGGTAAGCCGATTTCATCTAAAATCTCAGCTAAAATGAAAGCGTTGAGAGGTGCTTCTTTTGAGGGTTTGAGTACCATCGTACACCCAGCTGCAATAGCCGGAGCGACTTTGCCAATAATTTGGTGAAGCGGAAAGTTCCACGGGGTAATCATGCCAACCACACCGATAGGTTCCTTGACAACTAGCGAATTTCTTACTTCGTGCTCCCATTCATAGGTTTCCAAAATCTTCGCATAAGAGCGGGAAACAACTCTCGGCGTGCCGACCATCGCCATTCTGCAGTAGTTAATCGGTGTGCCGACTTCGGCAGTAATCAATTGAGCAAATTCTTCGCCACGATCTTTGATTGCTGCCGAGATTCGATTTAAAATTTCGATTCTCTCTTCAATTGAACTCTGTGACCATTTGGGAAACGCCCGACGTGCAGCAGAGACCGCCTTGTCAATATCTGTAGCGTTTCCAACGGGGATAGTCCCAATCAATTCTTCATTTGCTGGATTGATGACTTCGATGATGCCTTCACCACTTGCATCCACCCATCGACCATCGATGTACAGCTTCTCACGTGCGAACATGACTTAGGCGATTAAGCCCCGACTTATCACATTCATGCATTTCAAGTAGAGAGCCCCCAACCCACAATACATGACCTTCGCCGTTGACCATCTCGAAAACGGAGTTGCTTTGGTGACTCTTTCCGCAGTATCTAGTCGGAATGCATTTTCGACAGATTCTATGCAGATGATGGCTGAAATATTTGAAGGCTTGTTAGATGATTTAAGTGTTCGAGCCATCGTCATGACCGGCACTGGGAGGTTTTTTTGCTCCGGAGCCGATATCGATGAATTTGCATCTTGTATAGACGACGGAACCATCGGTGAAGTCGTCGATAACCTGACTGGAATCTTACACCCACTGGAATTGAAGATTCGCGGATCTGAGACTGTGTTTATTGCCGCAATTAACGGTGCCGCTGCTGGTGGAGGACTCGGGCTTGCTTTAGTTGCAGATTACCGAGTCTGCGTGCCACAAGCAAAGTTAGCTCCGGCGTTTTTCTCATTAGGACTATCACCTGATGGTGGCACTACCTGGTTACTTCCTCGGCTTGTTGGCTCGCAACGAGCAAAACGATTTTTCTTCGATAACAAGCCATGGACTGGTGAGCAAGCACTCGAATTTGGCGCGGTTGATGAACTGGCTGAGCCAGATGATTTAGTCGAGAGGGCTGTGTCGATTGCAGCTAAATGGGGTAGTTGGGCTGAGATGAGTCGCCGCTCTACAAAGCAACTTCTCGATGCATCGACATCGACTTTCATGGAGACGCAATTAGAGTTTGAGCGAGCATTGATCACTGCATCTTCTCTTACACCGGATTTCGCTGAGGGAATAACTGCTTTCCTTGAAAAGCGGAAACCGGTTTTCGGTGTTTTCGAAGAAGAATAAGTCATTTTAACGCAGTTTTTTGACACCAATTATTATCGATAGAATACAACCTATCGCAGCGATATTTGCGAGAATCATCGCAATCGATTCAATCAATAATCCGTAGATCAACCATAATGTTAAGGCTGTAGAAACCAAATAAAAAGTAGGCAGTGATATACCTTCGTGGTGTTTCTCAATCCAGACCTCTCGAATTTGTGGAATCCAAGCGATCACGCCAATAATTCCAGCAATAATTCCAATCGATTCGACCCAAATTTCTTCCATTCAGCTCACATCGGTAAATCGCTTCGCTCAACTTTTTGACCAGTTGACCAATCGTAAATCCCCTTACCTGATTTTTTCCCAAGACTCCCCTCTGCTACAAGCGCATCGAGTAGTGGGTGAGGGCGGTAGGAATCATCGTTGAATGCCTCTGCGAGGTTGTTCAGAATATCTCTGCGAACATCCAATCCAACTAGATCACTCAACTCGAGTGGTCCCATTGGATGCCGATAACCAAGATGCATTGCTGTGTCGATATCAGCAGCGCTCGCAACACTATCAGCAAGCATTTTGATCGCTTCATTACCTAGTGTGACGCCAAGTCTACTAGTTGCAAATCCAGCCACATCATTTACTAAAATTGTAGTTTTACCCATCGCTGAACCGATTAACTGCGCGGCTGTAATGGTTGAATCAGAACATTTGTCATGGCGAATAAGTTCGAGTAAATTCATAATCGGAACTGGATTAAAAAAGTGCATTCCAACGATTCTATCAGCACAGCCGGTTGCTTGAGCAATCTCCGAAATTGGAAGCCCTGAAGTATTGGTAGCAAGTATTGCATGCACGGGTGCTAAATTTTCTAATTCACAGAATATATTCTGCTTTAACTTGAGAATTTCGGGAACTGCTTCGATTACTAAATCGGTGCCAGTTACCGCTTCAGCCATATCTGAATACGCACTCAAATTTGCCGACCACTCGGCCTTTTGCTTAACCGTAGTTTTTCCACGAGCAATACCTTTGTCCCAGAAAGCATCAATAATCCCCATACCTCTTTCCAATCCCTCTGGAAAAGCATCGAAAAGTCGGGTTTCCCAACCTGTTTGAGCACAAACTTGTGCTATACCAGCGCCCATTGTGCCAGCGCCGATGACTGTGACTACACGTACGTCCATGAGTGGCCGAGGCGAATATGCAACATAAGCCAAACTCATTGAACAGAAAAGAAATGCTTGAATTTAAGTTCGTCCATATGCTGCTAGTGCGGCTTGGAATAACCTCTGTCTTGGTACATCATGTTCCAGGAAACAGGTGAAAGGAGCGACATCTTTGAGCAATTCAATTGCAGAAACATAAGCGCCGTAAATGAATGGGTCAGCGACTTCGGTCGCTGGAATTTCAATCCCTAACTTAGCCAATCCTAGGCGCGTATCTTCATCCCAAATCGCATAGGTATGTTGGGTGAAGTGAAGGTAAGCTGAAAGTCTCGTTATATCGGAGCGGGCCTTTTCTGTGAACGAATCGAGAAGAAGTGTATCCGGATATCTAATTGCATACATTGCTAATTTAACTTCACGAGTGGTTTCCTCTCGCCAATCACGCTTCGGTAATCCCATCCATTCATCGATCAAGTCCAACATATTATCGTCGTAAGGTCGGTGAACTTTGTAGAGTAGAGTTTCGTATCCATCGGAATTTTGAGATTCAGAATGATGATGCTCATTGAAAAATTCCGTCAAACCATCAAAAAATGGTTTGCATTTTTCTTTATCGAAAGCCAATAATGCTATGTGTTGCATCAAATCACCACAATATGAACTCAGTTGCCCTTCCATTCACGGTATTGAATCCATTCTTGTTGCATGTAATCATTCATCAAACGATCTTCGTCAGCATCGGTTGGAAGATTTTCTTCAACATATGCTTTCCACTCTTCTTCATTGCCTTCAAATACCTCACCTTCTAATGTGAATTTCTTTCCAAAATATTTTCCAATACTGCGATTGAATTTGTCGGATGGGATGAACAACTCTGGCTCACCATCTTTACGCGGAGCTGAAATCCGTCGCATTTCTTCGTTCAATTCCTGAAAGTAAATTTCACGGCTCGCCTCATTAAGGTGAAGTCGGTCCGCTTCCTCATCACTCTCTCTCTCATCATAGCGTCCTTTCACGCCATAGACATAAGCCCATTGAGCGGAACTCGAATCGTCGGTTCCGAAAAGATCGAGACCTGTGCTTACCCATTTGTTGATGTATTTCTGGAGTAATGAGCATGGAATCACTCCTTGCTTGACGATTCGGCGTAAACCGTTAGCACCGGTGCCGAGATGGAATGATTCTTCCTTCAGCATTGGTCCCATAGACGCTGCAAGAGGTTTGAATGAGGAAGTGCTCAACATCTTCAATTGATATTTACCATCTCGGTCGATGAAGTGAGTGAAACAGAAGAAATCCAACCAATGGTCTATTGGAGCATTGAAGGAGCCGAGAATTCTTGTTCCTTCCTGAGCGTTTCGCTCAAGCAATTTTGAAGCTTCACGAACACCGTGCTCACCGAAGAAAGTGCATAGCAGGTAAGCCATTTGCCAACCGTGTCGTTGTTCTTCGCACATTATCCGTAATGCAGATTTTTTGTCGTATTCGGTAGGTGCGGTTTCGAGCAGGTGATGTTGTTGTTCAACACTTGCGAATTCGGTATCGCCTTGGACACTAACCATGCTGATGATCGCATCGCGAATGCTCTGTTGTGGGATTTGCATACGGCGTGACCATTTTGGCATTCCTTCAAAATCTCCAAATTCGATTCTTTCTCCTGCGGTATCCCAATCGAATTTGATATCAAATCGATAATCGCCTAACCAAGAAGGATCAAAACCAATACGAGTCTGCCATTCACTGAAATCTTTAATCCATTGTTCGAAGTTTGGTGTGTAATCTTCAACTATTTCTGTTTCTGTCATAATTTCACCAACTGTTTTTTACACTGTAAATATGAATCTCAGTTACCGACGAAGCGAGGTGTTCGGCGCTCAGCATATGCCGCAATTCCTTCCTTCGCATCGTTACTGTGGAATAGTGCTGCTTGCAACTCTCGCTCGAGTGCGAGGTGGTATTCGAAAGGCATTTCTGGGCCGGATTGGCATGAGCGCTTGATGTTTCCAACAGCCATCGTCGCCTTGAATGGCAGAGTGTATTGACTTGCATAATCGAGGATGTCTTTTCGGAAATCTTCGAGTGACCCGTCCCATACATCATTGACAAGATCGATTTCCTTAGCCTTTTCAAAAGCCATTAATTCACCGCTAACCATGTATTCGAGAGCGCGAGCCTTGCCGATGAGGCGGGTTAGGCGAGCGGTTCCACCAGTTCCGGCGAGAACACCGAGGTTAATCTCTGGAAGTCCACATTTCCCAGAATCTTTACGAGCGATACGAATATCGCAAGCCATTGCGATTTCTAATCCGCCACCTACTGCGTGACCGTTGATTGCACAGATAACCAGTTTCGGTGTCTGCTCAAGGCGGGAAAGGGTCTCGTTCGCGTGTAGACAGAAATTGTACTTGAATCCAGGAGTGACTGAATTCAACATCTGAATACTTGCCCCAGCCGAGAAAAATTTCTGACCATGACCGGTGAAAACGATGACGGTTACATCGTCATCGAAGCGAGCCTTGACGACAGCTGTGTCTATGTCTCGCATCATTTCATGAGTGTAGGTATTCGGGCCAATCTCGCCATCTTCGAGAGGAGCACCTGACGAGTTCGAAGCGAGTTCGATAATTGCTATTCCATTTTCAGTAACACCGTAATTTACGAGGTTATTTGGCATTGGTTCAAGGCTAGGCCATGATGTCATAGCCGCGCCACTGAGGATTCGTTAATGAACAAAACGGAGAGTTTTGAAAATAAAAATCACACATCAGTTTCGCCGAAAGACAGGTTTCCCCCATCCTTTCTTGCATTTTTCCACTGATTTCCTATGGCATTTGCACCCTCACTCGGCTCCCAAACATCCCTAGCCAATGGCTTTCGAAAGGGCATGCGATGAACGGTTCTACCATCGGTTAGAGTTTTTTTGCGGAGCATGCCGAGTTTGACGATTGGCCAGAGCGCTCGACGAAAAATTCCGGGCTGGTAAACCCATTTCATGAATGTCAGTCCATCACCTGTTTTCTTCTGGTTTCGCATCCAATGATTTGCAATTTGTTTGAATACTCTATCTCCCACGCGATTCATCAAAAATCGGTTGGTTGCACTAGTTTTTACTAAGGGTAGGAGTTGTTTACGAATCTCCTTTTCATAATCGCATTCACCAAGGATTGATTTTGCGGCATAAACTCCGCTTGTTATTGCATAGCGCATTCCGAATCCCCACATAAAATCCTGTAATCCCCCTGCTTCGCCGACGTAGATTTTGCCATCGTGAACATATTTGCTAGGGATTACAAAATCTCCTTTACCGCCGACTCGTTTAATCGGCTGCCGGTTGAGTTCGTAGTGCTCATCATACCAAGCGATGGTTTCGTTGAGGTAACGACTAGATTTTTTTTGTTGTCGCCACAAACAAGTGCAAATTAAACCGACACCATCGATAATAATCAGGTATGAATATGCTCCTGGTGCCAATTTGTCATTGAGTTGGAAGGCGACATGATTTGGATGGTCTGTGTGGAAAATTTCGCCAAATGCGATTGCGCTGGAATCTTTTGGTCCGGCGGCAATGATTTGGCACTCATCTGGGTTTTTTTTCACATTGTAGTGAATGTTTACTCCCGCGGAGAGTGCCATTTTCTTGAATCCTTGATCAATGCAGTGCGGATCCGTCCCACGCTCGACGACTCTGAAAGCGTAGCCATCAGTAATCGGTTGAGTGATGACATTGTCTGGGTGGATGAGATCAATGATTCCAAATCCGTTTGACTTGAATTCATCTGGATCTAGGCCCCAACTTCGCATCTCATCGAAAAAGTCGATTTCACTAGTCCAATTTTCAATTCCTTGGAAATCTCCATCGAATCTTGCTCCACTATCTCCTCGAATATCGTGAACGTGAACTTCTTTGCCTTCACGAGCCAGAATCGTTGCAGCAGCTAGGCCTGACAGGCCAGCACCGAGAATGTCGATTCGCTCAGGCATGGCTTAGCGAATATGCAGTCCTGTTTGAATGGTTCCTCAGCCCCGTGGCATTGAAGGGCGATGCTGGGTTAGCCGAATCATGACCAGCATCGCCGTCGAAGTCCTCTCTACTGACCTCGACCCAGCACTTTTACGCAACCTGGTAAATTTGGATGGCTGTGGTAGCGTAGTTTCCTTTGTCGGCCATACTAGGGGTGAGGATGATGGGATTGAGGTAGAACGCCTCGTATTTGATGCATGGGAGGAGAAATTATCGATCGTTCTTCGAGAAATTTCTGAAATCGCAGCAGAACGATTTGGTGTGTCATCGATTGTAATCGCTCACAGAATCGGTGTTGTTGAGCCTAGCGAGCCAATCGTTTGTATTCATGTTGGCAGCCCTCATCGAGCTGAAGGGTTCGAAGCTTGTTCTTGGCTTATTTCTGAATTAAAAGCTCAAGCACCATTATGGAAAAAAGAAGTTCGGTCAGATGGTGAGATTTGGAAATCAGGTTTAGGATAATTGACCGGATTTCATCAATCGACTGACTTCTCTAACTGCAGGATCTACGCTAGAAGCAACCCCTTCAACCATCATCCATCCATGGCCCTTAACTCCATCACCGACAAGCCGGATTCCTTCGACACCAATGTCTCTGGGTAATTCAGCACCTTGCGGCGCCCGATTACATGGCCAATTTCTGTGATAGGAATGAACGGCAATTTCCTCCCCGTGATTAGCCAACCAAGGGATTGAATCATAGAGGTCTTCTCTACCTTTCACAATCTCTGATTGAATGTTGTTATCTGGCACGAATTGGTGAGTTATCATCATGTGTTTCCCTTCCGGGGCCAAACTTGGTTCGGTAAAGGTTGGGATTACGTAACCACCAACTCTCTCTAGATTAGGAATCATTGTCACGCCACTATTTTGATGAGGGATATTTTCATCGAGGGAAAATACGAAACCTATTCCTCCCACAGCTTGTGTATTTTCTATTTTACTTGTTATTTCACTATCGATTTCGAAATCATCTGAGAGGGATTTTAGTAAGTTAGGATGACCTCCATTGTAGATGATTGAATCTGCTCCTATCCACTTTGCTTCCTCTCGACCTCTTCTGCGAATCCCGATGCAAAAACGATGTTTCTTTGTCGACTCCTCTGCATATCCTGGTAAAATTTCCATAACTTCATTAGACAATTTCACCCTAGTCCCATTTTCTTTCAAATCACTCCTCAATCCATCTATTATTCCTTTACAACCTGATTTCGGAACACAAGGCCGTCCACTCCAAAATGCGTTTTGCATTATTTTGACTACAGCCGATGCTGGCATTTGATCGAAACGCAGGCTTATGGCAAAGTTTGAAAATGCGTCCATGAAATCGATAAAATCATTTGTGAAATGTTTTTCCATCCAAAGTTTGCCGTTATTCAAGTCTCTCTCTCCCCACGGCTTATTCGCGCGAGTAGCCAACAATCGTGGTAAATTTAGAGTGTTTTTTATAGGAAACCATTTCATAATTCCTAGGGGAGATTTCGCGCTCATCACTTTATTATTTTTTATTTGGCATGCATAGGCAGATGTTGGTAGAAATTCGACTCCGTGTCGTCCAAGATCTAATCCACCAACACTTTTCTTTCCAAGCATCAACTTGGCAAAAGGCCCCCTTAGGCCATGAGGTATCATGTGGACTGCCCCGGTTGGAATTTGAAAACCATCGTGGTCGTGCTGTGTGAATCGTCCCCCTGCAAATGATAGCCGTTCGTAAACGGAGACCTCGAATTGGCCGGTTTGAGCTAATTTTGCAGCAGCACCTAGGCCACCAACTCCTGAACCGATTACAATTGCCTTTGGTTTACCCATTACAAATCCTCATTGATTATTTTTCGTAGACCAGCGCCCCAGTCGGGCACCAAAGAAGACATCTCAAGCAATCTGTGCATTTTTCATGGTTTACTTTACACAATCCAATTACTTCCAAAGCATCATCTTGACAAGCCATTTCACAATAGGAACATCCGACGCACAGATGATCGATTACCTGCAATTTCAGACCATCGGTAATCGGCCTATCATGATTGATACCAGACCAAAGTTGAGGTACCTCCCCCGGTGTTGCTTGGTCCCGGAAGGATTTAGACATGTATGGCCTATGTTGGGCTACTATTTCAGATTCCTGTTTATTTTCGACCATATGTGTGAAATCCGCTTATCTGAATAGGGGGTGGTGACCTCGAGGGGTTGTTGGTAGGTGAGAGGGTGGAGAAATCGTGGACTGGAATTATCGATGTTGGTGCTAAACCTGTCGTGGCGCGTGAAGCTATTGCAACGGGGTTACTTATTCTCTCCGAAGCAGGAATAGATGTCGTTGAAAATGGGCGCTCACCAAAAGGAGATATCCGTGAGGCGTCAACCATCGCCGCAATTCAAGCGGTGAAAGAAACACCTCGATTGATTCCCCACTGTCACCCAATTCCTATTGAAGGTTGCACTATTAATTGGGCGATCGAAGAGAATGGAGTTCGTTGCACGGTCAGTGTCCGCACTCACTGGACAACAGGTGTTGAAATGGAGGCACTTTGTGGTGTTAACGCAGGATTACTCTGTGCTTGGGATATGTTAAAATCGATAGAGAAGGATGAAAATGGACAATATCCAACTTCTCAAATTGAGGATGTTCGGGTCATTAAGAAGAGTAAAGGCGAGTCAAAATAACTCCGGTTCTGAATCTTACATTGAACTCTAATCACCCGTATGATTGAATGCTGATTACATCTCGGCCGCTTCATGGCAACAGCTGATTTGGAACAATACTTCCTCGAAGCGTGTGAAGCGGCCGCTGTTGCAGCAGCAGCTTGGCGAGGTAAAGGCGATGGCAAAGCCGCTGATGGCGCTGCAGTCGAAGCCATGCGCACAGTTTTCGATACTATCCCTTTCGATGGGCGAGTCGCAATCGGTGAAGGTGAGCGCGACGATGCACCGATGCTTTGGATTGGTGAGCCTCTTGGCTCCCTACAGAATGATTCGAATGCCCCTTCAATCGATATCGCAGTCGACCCTCTTGAATGTACAAATCACGTTGCATATGATTTGCCAAACGCGATGGCAGTTCTGGCTGCTGCTCCCCGAGGAAACCTTCTACATGCTCCAGATTGTTACATGAACAAAATATCTGGATCCGCTGAATTATTGGGAAACATTTCACTAGATGAGCCGACCGCTTACAATATCGAAGCTGCCTCTGATGGACTTGATAAATCTGCGAGCGAATTGAATGTTGTCGTCATGGATCGACCTCGTCACGAGATATTGATCAAGGAGCTACGTGACCTTTCAGTCAATGTCGTGCTTATCGGTGATGGGGATGTTTCGGCAGCGCTAAATGCTGCCGACCCTAATTCGGAAATTGACATGCTGATGGGAATTGGCGCCGCCCCAGAAGGCGTAATCACTGCAACTGCTCTTCGTGGCCTCGGCGCTCCATTCGAGGGGCGTCTTGTCTTCAAAAATGCCGGCCACCGAGAACGCGCCGAGCAAATGATAGACGGTGATATTGAGAGATTATGGCGCCGAGATGACCTCTGTTCTTCCCCTGATGCGATTTTCATCGGAACGGGTGTTTGTGACGGTCGAAGTAAAGGAGTAGAATTGTTAGAAGATGGGCGATATTCGGTTGAATCAGAAGTTATCGATGTGGCGAATGGCATTCATAAATTCGTTTCTAACATTCGATGAATGTGCTATTACTACGGAATAGTTCGGCGATGCCTTCATTTCTGTTAGTCCCTACGTGAGGCTGAGGTTCTGATATGGACACTGCACTTCTTGAAAAAACCGCGAGCGAACTCGTCTCTGCTGGCAAAGGAATTCTTGCTGCTGATGAGAGTAATGGCACGATGTCGAGTAGACTTTATGCGGTAGGAATTGATCCATCGAGTGAAGCTCGGCGTGCATATCGAACTAATTTATTCGAGTCGAATGGCTACGAATCGGCAATTAGTGGAGTTATTCTCTTCGATGAGACGATTCGACAAAAAATGGCTGACGGCACATCTGTGCCAGCAGCTCTCGCCGCTCGTGGTGTTCATCCAGGAATAAAGGTGGACACTGGCGCGAAAGAACTCGCGCATCATGATGGTGAGATGGTCACGGAAGGATTAGATGGATTGCGCGAGAGGTGTGCTGAATATTTCTCTATGGGCGCTCGTTTCGCAAAATGGCGGGCTGTAATCGCAATCGGAGAAGGTTTGCCGAGCGCTGCGAACATTTCGACAAATGCGCATGCACTCGCAAGATATGCTGCAATCTGCCAGGAACAAGGTCTAGTCCCGATTATTGAGCCGGAAGTTTTGATGTCTGGAGATCATAATGCACAGCGTTGCTACGATGTTTCAGCAGAAATACTAGAGGCGACGTTCATCGCTTGCTCAATTCAGGGAGTTCATTTACCCGGCGCATTACTCAAACCGAATATGATTATCGCAGGCAATGATTGTGCAGAACAAATATCTAGGGAAGAGGTGGCAATGATGACTGTTGATTGCTTGACTGCTAATGTGCCTCATAATTTAGCTGGGGTAGTATTTCTCTCAGGCGGTCAATCAGATGAAGATGCAACTGCTCATCTGAATTTGATGAACTCTATGGATATAGAGCACCCATGGCAACTATCGTATTCATACGGCAGAGCTCTTCTTGCGAACGCACTTAATTCTTGGGCGGGTGATCATGGAAATTCGGCCCAACGAAGTCAAGAAGTTTTCAATCACCGTGCGAAAATGAATAGTTTAGCGCGCAGTGGTAATTGGTCTGTAGATCTTGAAAACTAATTATTTCTATTTTGATTTTTTGATAAATTCAGGGAATTCAACTGCAATGAGGGGAGTGTTCCTCATCGAGGTTTTGCTTTAGTTGATGTTTGTTGAAAACAAATCAATTTTCGTCAAGAGCACCAGGTCGAAGTTGCCAGACGCAAATCTCGTATCGGCCAGAAAGTGCACCTCCACGCTTGGTATTCCCAATCTTCATGATGTCTTTATCTTTTGAGAGCACATTCCCTAGTTGTTGTGGGGTTGTGCCGTGTCGCATCGTTGAGTTGACATGCTCAAGAATTTCAGTGGTATTTGCCTCTCCTCTTACATCGAGGAACTTCTTTATTTTCTGTCGTAGTCTTGTTGTTCTCACTTTCATCACTCCTTTTTTACAGACTGGTTTCGCTCATGATGAGCTACCCACTCTTCGGTCGCCCATTCCGAAAGTGGTGATTCATGTTCTATCATGCCGCTTTTTCTGACGCGGCCGATACGAACGATCGAAGCGTCTGATTCAAGCATCTTTGCAAGATCAAAATCAATAGGATTAGTTCCATCCCGGAGGTTAATCCACTGGCTAATCTCAGTTGTGTTCCGCGGTCGCTCTGCGAGGTATTTTCTGAGTAGGGTTCGTATTGATCCCGCGTTCATTTTTCTTGTCCTCTGTAAGTAATCGAGCGCGGAAACCGGTCCGATGACCACAGGACGGCGGGGGGTAATATAACCATTCTGCAACTCTTTGACTCAATTAGTTACATATTGTTGTATAATTAAGTGTATTTTCCACACCTTTGAGTGGTGCGGAAATGAAAGTGTTAATTTTTGCATAAGAAATGTGTAATGAAATGTAACTTCAAACGATAATTTAATACAGGAGGGGATGCTAGATTAATTCGGGGGTGCAGAATGGTGTCGAACGAGTCTGATATCGAATCAAATCAAGAAATCGCTTCAGCTCCGATGAAAATACGTAGTCGCCACCGTCGTCGACTTCTGAATCGATTAACTGACGGTGGAGATACGGTAAGTGCTCTAGCAAGGGATGTAAATTTACAAGTCCCTCACGCATCAGCGGAGCTTAGACGGCTGAGAAACGAGGGACTGGTCTCTAGTGATGCCGCTGTCGGTAGTAGGGGGGGGAGGCTTCATCTAACTGAGTTAGGTTGGGGTGTAATCCGCTCTGATGAATTGGCTAGGGCACTTGAGGCGTTACCATTACCTCGGGAAGAGGGTAAATTCTGTTTATTGGATCGAGATGGTGAAAATGTTTTAATCGGCTTAACTTCGTCTTTATTCGAGCCGATGGTCTTGATTCCAAATCGTCCTCCTGTCAGATTGAATGAAGATACTAATTCCAGTGGAAATGAAGGGGTTCGGTGGAATTGGGCCATCCTTCGTGAACGTTCACCTCGTTGGTTCGATTTGGAATCGAGGGAAATATCGGAATCAGCACCGCCTACTTCTGATCCATCTAGAATCGAATCCTATGTTGAAACGCCGACTGTAATCGGCATTATCAGGGCGAAATTAGTTCAACCGGATTTGCCTATTGCGATAGCTCCAGGGCATTGGTTTGATCCACCAAGTTCTGGCCAATCACCCCCATTGCCTGAGAATTCCTATCATAGAGGAGATTGGGTTTTAGGAGCAGTTCATGAATTAACCCAAGATGTCAGACCTAAGGTTCCGATTTGTGCAATCTTAGCAGACCGACTTTCAAAATCGATGTTGTTGAGGACGGCTAGAATTAATTCTCTCGTCATTGCCGATTTGTCTGGCATTGATGCCGAAGGCGATGAATACCCATTATCTGCACTAGATTTTTGGATTCAACGTGCCCATCCAAGATTATCAGAAGCAGAGCGACGAAAACGCGTTCAATCTCTTCGTGATAGAATTGTTTCTACAAAAAAAATTCGAACGGATGAATCAACTTGGAGACGATTTAGAAGAGATTGGGGGAATTCAACATTTACAGAAGCCGAAAGCGGAATCAGAATTTTAGAAACTAGAGGAATAGAAAATTCAGCTGTTGAATCTTTGATTAGATGGTCTTTAGCAGAAGAGGACAAACCGCCATTAGTTTTGGAGTTGAATTCTGGGCTACCTGCTGATGTATTTTCTTCAATTTCTATTCATCCGAAATTAAGATTGATTATTTCAGAACAAAAAAAATCGCAATTTGAGGCCATGGATGTACTTGAAATCGACTCATTTCGCCCACTTCCTTGGTTGAAACTCACTTCGACTACTGGATTATCAATTCCAATTCGTCTCCTCGATCAACTTTCTCAAACCACTCCAATTTTGGATGAAAAGATTGGTACTGCACCTACGCCATGGCAAATTGTCGGTCTATCTGAAAAATATGATTGTGAGGCGCAGGAGCTCAAATCAGGCTATCTCTCGATGGTTAATTCTGCTGTTGCCCAATATCCGAATGGTAACGAAGATTGGGCGAACCAAATGGAGGCGGCATATCCAATCGCAGCTTGGATTGCATCACCACGTGGGACGAGATGGCCACGATGGCAGAGATTGAGAACTCGATTGGATGCCGATTGGATGATTTTATTCGATTTGGATTTTATACCATTAGAGAGGTTGTCTGAACTAGCCGATGAGGCCCCAGAGATGGTATTGAATCACTATTCTATAGAGATTCAACGAAAAATAAGAGAAAAGCCTGAGATTGCATTAAGGATTCGACCCGCTGTTGATCCATCAGCAGCTTCGAAGGGTGCTGCTTGGGTCGCTGCTCAATTCCTTGCAAATGCACCTTGGATTCCAATTGAAATGCATGAGGATTTGCTCAAATGGGCAATGGAAGCATGGTTAACTCACCCTCCAAGTCGTTCGTTGGCTGCTCTAGAGGGTGTATCGTGGATGTATTCACCAAAGCGAGGTAGAGCGATAGATTTTGGTCCAATTCTCCAAGGAATTTTGTCTACAAGCAAGAATCTACTCGAGGGGCACGATTTACGCCTTTGGTCAAAATTGGTGGATAGGATGTTGGACGACGTGCCATTGAGTTTGGATGATTTAGAAAGAGTTGTCGAGCATTTACCGAAGGACTGGTGGGCTCCAGTTGCCCCTGAATTTTTGAAGAATATTCTAGAATTTGATGACGCAACTGATTGGTTGATAGAAAAATCCCTGCCTTGGTCAGCGGTAATTCTTCGGCCAATAGGGGAGCCAAGCCAAGCACCTGGTCTGAGCGGGTTCGAACATCCGGGTTGCGATTCAGAACTCTATTCTTCTCTGGCTCGACAATTAAGGGGTAGGAGGCAGCGAGAAGGATTGTCAGTGTCTGCAGATTCGTTATTGGATTTATTAGATGCAATAGAATCTGTCGTCGAGAATCGTTCACCAATACCTGGACGAACCCATCCATTGGTTGGATGGTTAGCTCAACCTCTTGACCGCTGGCCCGATATTAGTCCTGAATCGGCGTTGATTGGAGATTCAGCGGTCGGTGAGAGATTATTAGCAAAAAAGACTGGTTTCCATCCCGAATTATTGTCGATTAATCTTTGAAGAAAGGTTTCTAATATGATTTTTGATTCATATTTACTGTTTTTGGACAAACGATGCCTTCATAGAGAGGACTTGGGAGGCGGCGTTGCCCAACTGGCAACTCCGCGTCGACGAAATCTCCATGCCGGAAGATGAAGGATGACACTCGGTACCACAGAATTGGGCCTGCCGTCCGTCGAAGACCAGTGTGACCCTCGGGAATGACTACTGGCGCAAAATGGGCGGCTAGGATTGTGATAGGTCCCCTGTTGACCAAAAGGGATGATTCTAGGGACTACCACACAGTCCAACATACGTCCTGGGGTGGGGTCAGGAGCCGGAGCATTGCTGTGAAGGAAACCGTTACATCCCGGGGCACACTCTTTTTTCGACTCAGCAGTGCTTTTCTTAAAATTCGAAGACCTCGCGCTTCCGCAGTCCTCAAGATGGGCGAGTCTTGCTGACAACCAATGCACAGCATCGGCCTCATCGGAGGGACCTTCGACAGATTCCATGCTGGGCACCATTCACTTTTGCTCGCAGGTCTTGAAAAATGCCAGAAATTAGAAGTTTGGATGACTAGCGATGGGTTAGCTCAGGCAAAGGATTCTCGAATTCTTTCTTGGGATGAGCGTGCTGCTGAATTGTTGAATTTTATCGGTGAAGATTTGAGTTCATCCCTGAGTATTAATTCACTCGAAGACAATGTCGGACCAGCACCAACTCATTCGGAAGCCGGAGCAATAATTTGTACTTCTCAAACAAGGGCAAACTGCGAAGAGATTAATTTACAACGTCAGAAAAATGGATTAGGAGTGCTTGAAATTATTCAGGCTGAATATGTAGAAGCCCATGATGGTAAACCAATTTCAAGTTCGAGAATTCGAGCTGGTGAAATTGATTCTGAAGGGTACCCTTGGATTCCTAAGAATTCTAGGCAGGGAGTTATCACCCTCACAAAGGAAATCGAATCTAAGTTGAAAGATCCATTTGGCATTCTTTGTGAAGGACCAGAGGATGATTTATCGGTTGCAATCCTCAGTGCCTTAGAGGTGGCAGGAGATGGTGCAAGCCCAATCATAGGTGTCGGTGATGTTACAATTCTAGGGCTGCAACTGGTTGGGAGAAATGCCGACATAGGATTAATTGATGAAAAAACGCAGAGGCAAAAATGGCATGGATCTGATGATATTAATCAATCTGATTTCGATAATATTCTGAATTGTATCAATCCTCCTGGAAAGCTCACACCATCACTTCTAGACGCCTGCGAAATCGCGATGGTGAATTATCATAACGATGAATCAACTCTAATCATTGTCGATGGAGAGGAGGATCTAGCTCCACTATTCTTACACCCTCTTGCTCCAATCGGTAGCGTAGTTCTCTACGGTCAGCCTCATCGAGGAGTAGTTCTACGGTTGACCGGAATCGATTCTAAAACAAGGTGTCGTAGATTGTTAAATGCCTTTGGTTCAGAATAAATCACAACGATTGAATATTAATCGTATTCAGTATTCTGCTTTTGTCATTACGCGCAAGCCAAATCCAAATGTGACGAAGACGATCATCACTGAGTAGACCCCAGGGTCAACCCAAGTTATCATCACGAATATATTCCAGTAGAAGTAAAATCCAATTCCAAGAATCACTAACCAGGATGCGATTGTGTTGGTGAATCCATTTTTATTTGAGAATAGGTCGGCGATAAATGCGCTCTGAAAGAAGCCGGAAATTGCTGCTGCAGCGCCATCATCACGTGAATTTTCCAATCCTTTGTATCCTATACCGATCAAAGCAGCACCAATGATGCCGAAGAAGGCGTCATCGAGAACAAAAGCCATATCTGTTGAATTTGAAACTCCACCAGTCAGAAAACCGAACCACAATACCTTATGATCTGGTGAATATGCACCCTGAACGATATTGATAATGGTGAGTAGAATAACCCAAACTCCAATCAAAAGAGCGGCTGTTGATGCAGTGCAACTAGGGCGAGTCAAAGCATCTTTCCAGTCGGTTTGAACCATGGTTATCGAGGTCGGCGACCTACCCTTTCGGTATAACGCTTTCAGGAGTGAGTTAAATTCACAATTTACCTTGGAGCATATATCTGCCTTGACTTGCTTCGTCGATTAGAGGTTCATTTTCTCCCATAATAGTGATTGCGTCAATCGCTTTTGGAATTGCAGAGTTAACTTGTTTACTTCTTCCGCCACGGCCTTTGCTAACATTTCTAGCCATGATGAGTCCGAGCGTATCCAATTCATTGAGGAGTGATGATATTCGCCGTGGCGTCAGAGGCTCGATCTCAATTTTCATACAAGCCTCTGCATAGGTTCGGAAAATTTCTCCGGTCGAGATATTCCGTAATCCATTTTCTTCATTCAGCCGAATGGAGAAAAGTACAACTTTCTGATGAAGTGGTAAAGTTCGAAGAATTGGTGTAACCTGATCGTGTTCTAATTGGCTTTGAGCTAATCGTACGTGACGAGGGTCGACTTTTGTCTGTGAGCGTTGCTCAGCTTTTTGAACCGAAATTCGTAACAGGTCGAGAGCACGGCGAGCATCTCCGTGTTCTTGAGCTGCTAGACCCGCACAAAGTTCAATCACACCACCATCCAAAATATCGGTTCGTAATCCTGATCTAACTCGCTCCTGTAAAATATCTTTAATTTCAGGAGCACCATATGGATGGAACACAACATCCTCTTGACTCAATCTTGAACTAACACGAGGGTCGAGTTCTTGAGTAAAGTGAAGATCATTGCTGATACCTATAATACAACATCGTGCGTTGGTCAAAAGAGTGTTCATGTTAGTTAGGCTGTAAAGAAGGTCGGAGCCTGCTTTAGCGACGAGATTGTCGATCTCGTCGAGAACAAGAATATGCACGCCACCTGCTCTGTCCATACGATGAAGCAATGTTTCGAGAACGCGATCAGTTGGCCAGCCAGTAAATGGGATCGGAGTATCTCCACGTTGGTGAAGTTGCGTAGCAAGGGTTTGAACAACCCTATATTTTGTGTCAACATTTCTACAATTAATTTCGTAGGTATTTACTGGATGTCCCATCTCCTTACCCTTTTCTAGCAATTGACCGAGGACGAATCTTGTCACAACTGTCTTGCCTGAACCAGGGACTCCATAGAGTAACATGTTCGATGGAATATGGCCGTTTAGAGCATCGACTAAATTGCGAACAAGAGCTTCGACTTCATGATCGCGGTGAGGGAGTCGAGAAGGTTCGAAAGCGTGATCAAATGCTTTTCTATCGATGAAAAGTGAATCTTGTCCGAGAATCTTCTCGAAAATATTCCCACTCATTTTTTAACACCAATTTCTAACCCAATAGTAAACCATCACTCATTCCTCTCAAAGAGAGGTGAGCCGGATTACACGGATTACTCACGAAGGACTTCGGGATAATAAAACATTCCAATCTCTCTCTTTGATTGACGAGGATTGCGCATGGGTTTAATGTGTGAATTAACCCATGGTAATCATGGGCTACTAACTGGTAATTATCACTTTAGTGACGGTTTTTAACATTTTCTTCCAATGAGAATTTCACACTAAAGCCCGATGTTTACAGTATATGGCCCAAAGGACATTAATACTCATAATATTCACTTTTGAATGAAACAAAATATGTTATAATTTTGGTCGAGGTTATAATTCAATATGGTGATTGTAATATTGTTGATTATAACCATTGTAAATTCTCAACGGCTTTTTTTAACAAATTTTATTTCGCTATTTTCGCTGATAATCATCTCGTCACCATCTTCTAACTGTATAATCGAATTGGCGAGTTTTGGTTTTGGGAAACCAGTTGCTTCCGATTCAGAACTAGCAAAATTATGAGTCACAAGAATCTTTGAATTGGGGAATCTTTCAGCGAGCGCGGCAATGTCATTCGGTGTGTGGTGGTGAGGGCTTTCGACAAAATTTGGTACACCCATTTCGACGAGAATCACATCGGCCCTACTGGCTCTAGCTTCGATTTCTTCACACGGGCCTGAGTCGCCAGTGTGAAGAAATACAAAACCATTCGAGTGTGTTAACTCGTATCCATGAGGGTCTGTTTCAGGGGTATGGCAAACCTTGAATCGCTCAAATTTCCAATCAGAATTTTCTAGATCAGTGATTTCACTTTCATTCCATTTGATAACTGACAAGGTTCCTTTATCAATCGAGCCTGGAAAACCTAATTCAGTAATTGATTCAAGTAATTTTCTTCCTTCAGGCCTTAAGTGGACGGTTAGATTTCTCTCTTGGCTTGGATCTGAGACATGATGCCTGTCCAGCATCAGAAATGGAAAACCGAAGACATGATCCGCGTGCCAATGTGTAATCAATAGGTGCTCAATTTCTGCTGGTGAAATATTTTCTTGCCGCAATTGAGGCATTAGTGTCGGCGGCGCATCGACGAGAATTTTCTCATCGATTAACACTAATGCATTCATCCGGCCAGCGGGTGAAAAGGCATTGCCTGTTCCGAGGAACTGCAGTCGCGCCATAGGCTGTGATGAGGCGGTCATGACTTGACTTCATCGCTGTAACCTCATCACTTGATAGTACTAATTCCGCATCCTTTCATAAATGGTCTACTATTCGCCCAACTCAACAGGAAGATGATTTCATGTCGAATTGGAGCGCTAAGAACCCATATAATTCGAAACTCACCAATAATTATGTTCTAAATGGAGAGGGTTCTCGAAAAGAGACTCGCCATCTGGTTTTCGATTTAGGTGATTCTGGGCTTGAATACAAAGCAGGAGATGCTCTAGGGATAATTCCTACCTGTCCATTGGATATGGTAGAAGAATTACTATCTATTGGGGGATTCACTGGCGAAGAAGAGATCGAGACTCATCTAGGCCCTTGTGAATTACGAGATGCGCTGACCTACCGTTACGAAATACACCGAGTTTCAAAGAAGTGGTTGGTCGGACTAGGTTCTCGCGTAGCATCAGGAGATGGAAGGATATCGATTAGTATTGTAAAGCGTGTCAGAACTTCGACAGTAGACGGATCCTCCATCCTTTCCTGGGATGGTTCAGGAGAGGGCGAGGATGTCCCAGCAGGATACACAGAAATTTGCTCACCAAATGATGGTGCAGAAGAATTGTGGAATAATTTGACTTCCGATTCGAAGGAAATGGAAGATTACATGTGGACTCGCGATTATCTCGATGCTTTGAGCGATTTCGGGCATATCGGTTTCACTCCACAAGAGTTCATTGAGGGCATGAATCGTCTCAAACCTCGTCTTTATTCGATTGCTAGTTGCCCAGAACACGAAAAAGGCACAGTTCACCTTACCGTCGGCATCGTTCGATATTCCTATCACGACCGCGACCGTACCGGATTGACTACAGGATTCCTCGCCGAACGTTGTACGGCCGGCGAAACTTCGATTGGAGTTTTCATGTCACCCACCCGATCGTTCATCCTCCCTGAGGATGGCAATACTGATTGTATCATGGTCGGTCCTGGGACTGGAATCGCACCGTTCAGAGCTTTCTTACAACAGCGAGATATTAATGGCGACCAAGGTAGAAATTGGCTATTTTTCGGCGACAGAACCGAATCTGGCGAGTATTATTACAAAGAAGAAATGGATGATTGGAAGGAGCGTGGAGTCCTCGACAAGCATGACCTTGCATGGTCTCGGGATGGTGAAGAGAAAGTATATGTTCAACATTTGATGAAGAAACATGGAGAAGAAATTTGGAATTGGTTAGACAATGGAGGATACTTCTACGTCTGCGGTGATAAATCTCGCATGGCTAAAGATGTTCACAAAACCCTGATTGGAATTTGTGCTGAATATGGCGGCATATCTGAAGATGAGGCGAAATCCTATGTCGAGGATGGCATGATGAAATCAGAAAAGCGCTACCTGCGCGATGTTTACTGATTGATACATCTTTTCTACCAATACCCTGAGGGAATCTCTCATAGGATTGTTGCTCTTGGATTGAATCGATGTTCAGGCGGGTTCTGATTGCAAATCGCGGAGAAATCGCGTTGCGAATCCTCCGCGCATGCCGAAGTTTAGGAATCGAAGTTGCAATTGTTTACGGTCAAGAGGACCGACTCTCGATGCCAGTTCGATTCGCAGATGAAGGCGTATTCATACCCCACGCAGATCCTCTTGCAAGTTATCTCGATATCGAAGCGATTGTTTCTGCAGCGAAAGAAATCGGTGCAGATGCAGTTCATCCAGGATATGGTTTCTTAGCAGAAAACCCAACCTTTGCTGAGCGTTTGGCCGAGGAAGGAATCACTTTCATCGGCCCCAGCCCAGATATTCTGAGGGCGCTCGGCGACAAAATTACCGCGAGAAAAGTTATGGTGAAAGCTGGATTACCTGTTGCGAAAGGAACGGATGGTCCAATCTCGGATTCCTCGGAAGCAATCACGATGGCCACAGAAATCGGTTTCCCAGTCATCATCAAAGCTGCCGCTGGCGGTGGCGGCATTGGCATGCAAGTGGTCGAATCTGCTGATGAATTTGAAGCAGCTATGAGATTATGTCAAGGGCGTGCTCTCTCAGCTTTCGGAGATGAAAGAGTATTCCTAGAAAAATTCATTGAAGGTGCGCAGCACATCGAATTTCAAGTTCTTGGCGATGGAAAAAGCGCTATTCATTTCGGCGAGAGATTTTGCTCAATTCAGCGCCGACATCAAAAAATTCTCGAAGAAGGACCATGGCTATCAGAGGAAGTCAGAGCTGAAATTGGTGCGAAGGTAGTCGCAGGAGCTGAATCTGTGGGATACCAAGGTTTGGCGACCTTCGAATTTCTCCGAGATGTTCACGGTGATTTCTATTTCTTAGAAGTAAATCCACGAGTTCAGGTCGAGCACACGGTGACCGAGATGATCACTGGTACCGATTTAGTTGCAATGGGGATTAAAATTGCAGCGGGTGAGTCATTGAGTTTATCTCAAGAAGATATTCACATCACCGGTCACGCGATTCAGGTAAGATTGAACGCAGAGAACCCTGTGACTCTAACTCCATCTCCAGGAAAAATATGGGAATGTCATTGGCCTGGTGGCCCGGGTGTTCGTGTCGATACTCATGCTCATACAGGCTATGATATGCCTGCTTCCTTCGATAGTTTACTGGCGAAAGTAATCGTTTGGGCACCGAGCAGAGACGAAGCAATTTCGAAGCTCGACGCCGCTTTATCAGAAACACTTGTACTCGGCGTTGATACATTAATTCCGTTACACCGGGCAATTCTTGCTGAACCCGATTTCTGTCAACGAGAAATTACAATCAAATATTTGGAAGATCATCCAAATTTACTGCACGGGGTGAAATGATGGAGATGGTAATTGTTGGCAGCATCGGTTATGATGATATTGAAACTCCAGAAACATCCGGGTCTGATCTATTAGGCGGGGCAGCAGTTTATGCAGGATTATCCTCTTGTTTTCACATGCCCAATGTCAGAAAAAATCAGGCAAGAATAGGTATAGTGAGTGCTGTAGGTCGAGATTTTTCCAGCTCGGATCAACTCAAATTAGAAGCATCTGGAATAAATCTTGCTGGAGTAGTGATGCGGGATGGTGAAACGTTTCGATGGTCTGGTAAATATCATGGTTCAATGGAAGATGTCGAAACGATTTCTACCGATGTGAATGTTCTTTCTGATTTCAAACCGGAGATTCCGGATACTTGGACTTCCCCGTCTATCTTATTTTGTGCGAATACGCATCCTGCAACTCAAATCGCGGTACTAGATCAATGCCCTTCGGCCGAAATTACCGCACTCGATTCCTTCATGTTGTGGATTGATAATGAGCGCCCTACCCTTTGCGAAGCTCTTCGTAAAGTCGATATCGCAATCTTGAATGAAGAGGAAGTTTGTGCGATTGCGAGCGATGAAAATTTACTCCGAGCTATCAAGGGGCTTCGCTCAGGCGCCGCTCTTCACGGTGGTGAAGCGGCTGGCCCCGGCCCTCGCTGTGTCGTTGTAAAACGTGGGAGCAGTGGGGTTCTCGCAGTATTCCCATTCGGTGCAATCGCTCTGCCTGCTTATCCGACTGATGATATCGTAGACCCCACTGGATGTGGTGATACTTTTGCTGGAGCGTTCCTTGGAAACTTGGTTGGAAGAAAAGGCGCTTTGAATGAAATCGAAACTGTCAGGAACGCATTGATTCATGGTACAATTACTGCATCTTTCACTATCGGAGGAATCGGCTCATCTGGTCTTGCTGGAATTCGACGCGGACCATATCATGCCCGATTAGACCGATACCGTAGCATTGTAGGATTGTAATTAGTCGAGCCGGCGTATTTGTCTTAGATGAACTGGCTCTTCCTCATCAGTGGTTCGTTGTAATTGATTAAATCGAAGAGTATTACTTGGGTTTTGGATTTGTCGAGGCGAATGTTCTTCGCCTCGTGAAACACGATTCACAACAGCACTCAGTGCGTCTCTTGCGGTTGAGGGTTGGGCAGAAACAATTTCTTGAACATTTGAAACGGTATCTGCCTGGTGCGTGTGGTCTGAGCGAAGACGAAGATGTTGGTTCGTTTGGAATCTAGATGATTCATCGGAAATGGTCCCATCAGAATCGCCGTACTCAGCAGCATAAGTTTGTGATCGGACACGAATGGGTTTTGCTTTTGGTCGGATCAAACTTTCAAACCAGCTGACCCTTCTCTCAGATGATTTGTTGCGAACTTGCACTCGGCCATTCACCCACGAACCCGCCAGGTTAGTAATTCCGGGAAAATCACCCATGTCTGTGGGCTCAGGTAAAGCCGCTCGAATATTTTCACGGACTGCTAATGCCTTCTGTGCACGAGCCTGTTTAACCAACCCTGGCTTGCATTCATCTCGAACGGCTTCTTCTGTCGGGGCGGGTAATTCTTGTGGGATGTATGGTGTGTTTGGAGCCCCGAATTTGTTTGCAGCTCGTATCATCTGCGAGCTCGATACCGGCTGTCTAGCGACTGGTTGAGAATATTCATTATTGATATTTTGATGATTATCATTGTTGGGCTCACTTACATTGTAGTTGAAAGCTGCTGGTGCAGGTGTAGACGGTGTCGAGTAATTTGTCGGGGATGAAGCAGGACTTGGAGCGGGATAACTTACTGGTTCAGCATCAAAGATACCACCTGCACCGAATAGGTCCATCGAATCATTGGCTTCAGATAATGCACTATCGATTCGGGAAGGTTCCTGCTCTGCATACCAATCTGGTTGTTCCCTGCCCCAAGTTTTCTCGTATGCTGAAGATTGATCTTCATGCGTTTGATCTTCAAGATTCGTTGATTCTTCCCAAGCCGGCCGAGAATAATTGTTTGTTTGGCTTGGTGTGACACCGGGAATAATTGGAGTATGATTCTGGACAGCATGTGCGATAGGGGGGCTTGATGAATAAATTGGAGTAGGTCGCTGCTCGACTTCATTTGGTATATGGCCGAGATTAAATGATCCGATTTCATTTACATCATTCTCAATTTTGGGTGCAGAGAGCAAACCTTTGGTTTGAGGTAAGAATCCACCGGCTTCAGTGAATGAAGGGTATGGTGGGATTTCTCGATCGATATCTTCTAGACCGATTTTCGCTTCTTCGATGGTAGCACCGTGTCGAACCTTATCGACCATCATGCAGATTCGAAGTAATATTCCCTCGCTACCTGAGATGATATGGCGATCACCTGCACTAGTCTCGATAACCAAGACTGAGCGTTTGGAGGTGAAGAAGTATGCCATCGAAAGCACACCTGTTGCGGCTAGGATTTGACCGAATGGAGCTACGAGAACAAATGCGCCGAGATATGCCGCAACTCCTCCTAGAGGAACGATGCTTGAAGGCAATCTTGGAATCTGTATATTTCGCAATCTTGAGATTGCGCCAAGGTCGAGTCGAATGCCATGGCCATCATATCGTTCTAGCGTTAACTGACGTTTGGTAAGAACAGCGACAAATCGCCCACTCGACCCGACCAGAGATAGATTGCCGAATAACTCCGACATCCCCTCATCCGGTCGGGCATTACGCCCAAGACCGTGCATCCGCACCGTCAGCCAATCTTGTACGATATAACAACTCGCCAAGTTGAGTAGGTTGAGGAACCTCTTTTTGAAGTCAAAATCTTACGCCGAATGAATCGACTTTGCGACACCAATAATCCTCATTGGAGCCGCATCTAATTGGGTGATGAGAACTGGTGGACTCGACTTAGAACGTAGCCATAGAGGGCTCTCCCATTCTACTGTGATGTCTTCTCCGTTCACTGTTTTTACGCGACCGACTGTGAATTGCATATCAACGGCCGCGTGAACGATATCTTCCTCGTGAAGGTCTCGGTTTTGGAAAGGTGCTTTGATCAACTTGAAATTTGAAATTTTGTGCTTTTCCAAAGCATTGGTTTCGAGATGGATAATCATACATCCTCGATGAAGTGCCTCCTCTCTCAAATTACGTAAAGCAAGACCAACACGATCTCCAGAAACTGCAGCGTCGACATCATCGTCCATTACCTGTAAGGAACGGACGATGCCATTCTCAGTAGCCGGCAAAATCTGAACCGTTTCATGCTTGTTGACGGTTCCGGATTGAACGTATCCAATGGCGACCAAACCGACTCCTTTGACATTGAAATGTTGGTCGACTGGAATAATTAAATCTCCCTCTGAATCATTTTCAACCTCGTCTAAATGAGCGAATAATTGCTCTCGTAAATCATGTTCATCCGGTACAGATTCATGTAGTTTCCAATTTCCAAGTCCTGCTTGAGATAGAATGATTTTCACTTGCTCAGGATCGACCCAACCTCCCTGTTCGGGATTGATAATCACATGCCCAACCTCGATTCCCGCACATCCGAATGCAACGAGAATTTCTCCGAGTGAAGCATCGACTTTTGTTACTTCAACGAGGCCGACCTTTGCAACATTCAGAACTGAGAGCAAAGGTCGTAATCGCTCAGGGTGTTTCAGTGGTCTGAGTAAAGAGATGATTTGAGTAGTGCCACTTCTGACCTCTTTGTAAACATATGATTCGATATCTCTAACATCGCTACGTTTCGCAATACTGCGAGCCAATTCTTCAGTACCAGAGAAAGCGATATTGAGTACGGGCATGAATCGCCGACCGAACTACCCCTGTTGAATCGATTGGTTCGGTCGAAGACAGAATTTTAGGTTTTATCCGAAATTAAGTTGATGTTTGAGCCTATATTTTTCATCACATCATTTCGCGAGCTTTTTGAGCTGCATTCCACATATTTTGCTCTTCATCATTCATAGGAGTGAATTGTGGAATTTTACTTGGCTTCATATTTTTATCGACTGCAACCATAAAAAAGAACCCAGAGCAGATTTCTTCACCAACCCATTCGCTTCGAGATAACCTGCAAGAAATCACGTGGACACCTGCAGTATGGGGGGAGGTCCAAACCACTTTCGAAGTCGTTCTAATTACATCTCCTTGGTATGCTGGTCGGCGGAATTTCAATGAGTCGACTGAAATAGTGACAAATTGCTGGTGTGCGTATTTCGACGCTGCCATACCGGCAGCGGTATCCATAATCGACATTAATCGCCCACCGAAGAGAGTATCTCGTGCATTTGTGTGGCTAGGAAATACTTCGTTCAATTGTATGACTGGCTCGAGAGTGTGGGGTTGTTCCATGTTCCTCAAACGGTCTCGGGAAGGCATCTGCCTTCAATGCATCAGATTGAGAATGAATGAAATTAACGATTCTTCGACCGTTGAATTGAACCGAAGGGGGTGATTGGGTGTGCCATGGACATACCTCACCTGACTTGGGACTCAGTGATTTTTTCAGATCCAGATGGAGGGGAAATCGTATTATGGCCACATTTGCCTTGTGTACGTATGCCGAACGCTCTTCGTCCACGAGAATCCTGGGATGGCTTGGCTCTACTAGCATCATCCAATGATTTAGCCGAGTGGAGAATCGAGGAAGAACAAGAAAGAGATAGCCCTGGAATTCATCGAGATTTTGCCTTGACTTCAGGAACTGCTTTTGGTAGACTCGTATCGGATTTAGTAGAATTGGAAATCGATGGCCCAAGCATTCCAGATCCAGAGCAAATTCGATTGATAAAACATGCAGAAAATGCCCGTGGTGGGATGCCGATTTATTCTATCGAACCAAATCTCGATGACAAAATTTGGGAAGATTATCTCACTAGGAGTGCAGATGAACAGGTTCGATTAGGCAATTTATTGGCAACGCTTCGGACATCGAAGCGTTGGAAAAATAATCGACGAGCAGCACCATCAAAAATCGAAAAGAACAATTATGTTGATGTCGAATTGGGTGCAGCTTCAGCATCCTCTGTAACATGGTGGCTAGAAGAGGAGCGCTGGAATTCAGATGAGCTTAATCGTGAACGAAATCTCCGTTTTGCCTCTAGATTACGCGGTGCACTTAGAGACCTGTGCGATAGTAGGGTTGATGACGGCGGAGCACAGGACAGAACTCTACTGGTACCCATCCATCAAGCTTGGCTGCCCTCGATGTCGGAGGCGATTTTGTCTTGGCCGGATGTGGAATTGGTCGCCACGGAGGAATGAAATTGGCTGATGAGAGGATAAGGGTTGAAGTTGAAACACAGACCTTTCGCTTCACGCCTTCAGAACCTATTGACCACGATGAGGCTGTAACTTTGGGCGGCGGCTCGAAGAGTGGAGAATACGTCGTAATCTCTCACGAAGAACCACACGCAACTTTCGTTGTTGAACCAGAAGGAACCGTGCTTGTTCACGGAATTTCAAGAGGTGAGGTTGCCCGGTTAGCAATTGAAGAATTATTGTATAAACTCGGGATGACCAATGAATGGCTAATGATGGATTCGGGCGGCATGATAGTGCAATTTAGTATCGGCAGAGCGGTCTTGTTGGAATTAGTAGCAGATAGATTTCCTGATGCTAATATAGACTACGATATCAATGCACTACGGATTGATGCTAGTCGCCACGGCGCGCAAATTATTTTGTTCAATAATGGACATGGAATCATACTCGGCCAATCTTCGAAGCGAATAGCAGAGATGGCTATTCGGTACTGGGTTAAACGATTCGAATTAGAAGGCGCACTGGCGTGAGGCCCATGTTGAAAGATGGTCGTTGGATTGGGCCGATACTCGACCAACATATGCATCTCGATCGCTCAAATAGATTTCTTGATGCGGTCGAAGAATTCGTTCGAGTTGGGGGTACGGCAATCAACTTGGTTCACAAACCAAATTTTGAGAATTTGCCAATTGATATCGATGAATATCGAGCCGCTTATCTTGATACATTGGTGATGGCGGATGAGGTTCGAGCAAAGTTTGGCATTCAAGTATCGGTGATATTAGGGCCACATCCCGTCGCATGGGCTCATCAAGTTTTGACAATAGGTATGACGAAAGCAAGCGATTTACATTTGCAAGCGGTAGATCTGGCGCTAGAACTCTATTCGAGTGGTGATTGTGTTTGCTTAGGTGAGGTCGGCCGACCACATTATCCAGTTTCAGAAGAGATTTGGGACGCTGCGAACGAATTACTCGTCGAGATTTTGAGTCGCGCTACTAAGGTCGGTGCGAGCGTTCAACTTCATGTTGAAGATAATGGCTCGACTACATATCAGGAATTAGCTGAGATTTGTGGAAGGGCAGGTATGCCTCTAAATCGAACAATTCGTCATTATGCTCCTGCTGACGTGAGTGCTCAATTTACCAATGGACTTGCCTGCACTGTAAGTGTTGGAAAAGGGTGTATCGAATCCTTGGTCTCCTCGATTGATGAATCATCTTCGCCTTGGGGTATGGAGACTGATTTTCTTGATGATCCTCGTCGCCCAGGAGCAGTTCTCGGACCCAAAACAATTCCAAAAAGAACTCAGGAACTTTGTCGAGCCCTTCTTGAATTTGGAAAAACCGAATCTGAGGTCTCGCAAATAATGATGGATATTCATTTAAATTGGCCGACCAAACTCTATTCTTGAAAGGGGCTTTTTAGTTTTGGAGTGAAGGTCATAATCCCGCCTAGGATAAAAAGAATAATCGAGAGAATAAAAAATTGAACTTCGTCGATCTTTAACGGGAAACCAGCGATTTCAGCAAGCATTCGCCAGAGTGGTCCGTTAATTGGCAAGAAAATAATAATCAATGCAATTCCAAGCCTCTGGCGAAGCAGCATGACATTGCGAAAAGCACATCACATTTGAACGGACATGCACCGAATCGGTCATATCTGAGTCTTAGGTCGAGCGACCAACGCGCCTGTAGTGAAGGGGTTATCACCTGAGGTTTCCAACCTCATGTCCCGGGTTCAAATCCCGGCGGGCGCACCAGACAGTCAACTGATTCCAAATATGAATGGTTTTCTCGTATTCGTAAAGTAATAGAATGATTTTCATTGAATTTTGTGCTAACAATTTTTTTATTGTTTAGATTCAAATAATAATCGGTATTAGTAGTCGAGAATGGCTCCACCGTGTATGAAGCATTCAAAGAGGTTTGGCAGGACGGGATTATATGACTAAGGCGATGGCTGTGGGTTTGTCTAAGGATTCTTCTGATTTAGATGAGGAAAAACAGATTCTTGGTAAGAAAATTTACCGCGTTATTCCTTATATCAAGAACTATTGGCAACGTGCATCTTTAGCGGTAGCAGCTAATGCTTTAGCACGTGCATTCGATCTCATTCCATTCATCGCAATCGGGATGGCAGCAGATTATTATTCGAGTGGAATTTTTACAGATTCTCGTATTGAAGCATTGGTAAATTCAAATTTCCTCCCTTCGATTGAGGTCGGATTCGGACTCTTGATTTTCTCCGGATTTTTATGCCTTGCAATTTCTCAGGGAATTGGCGAATTTCTTTGGCAATCTACTGCTTATCGAGTCCAACACGATATTCGAATGGATGCAACACAGAGTTTGATGCGCATGGAGGCTTCATATTTCGAAACACGGCAATCTGGAAATTTAATGTCGGTACTGTCTGCAGATGTAGCTCAACTTGAGGATTTAGTTTCTGATGCAAGTACTAGTATAATCCGTATTGTGATAACGTTTTCAGCTTCGTTTGGTATACTATTTTGGATGTCACCAAAATTAGCCCTAATTCTTTTTGCTCCACTTCTACTAATTCTCCCGATGGTAGTTTGGTTCTCGACACGAGTTCAACGCCGGTACAAGAAACAGCGAGAGAGTACCGGCGGTATCGTCGCTATTTTGGAGAATGTATTGTCAGGAATTATCGTAGTCCAAGCTTACAATGCGACTGAATATGAACAATCTAGAGTGTCTGGCGAGAGTGCAGAATATCGAGATCAGGCGATTCAAGCTTCTGCACTTCGAAATCGCTTCCTTCCAGGGATTTATGTCGTTGCTGGAATTTCATTTGGTTTGCTAGTTTCCGCCGGTGGATGGTTGATGAATTCTGGCGAAATTACCGTAGGTCAATTCGTCACATTTTTATTAATTTCAACCAGAATGACGATGCCTATGTTCATTATGGGGATGTTGCTTAATCAGTTACAACGAGGTGAGGCAGCTTCTCGCCGAGTCTTTGCACTCATCGATTTGGAACCATCAATTGTTGATGAGCCTGGTGCGATTGAACTAGATGGCCCAATCGAATCCATCGCTTTTAATGATGTGACATTTGCTTACCCAAATACAGAAATAAATGTCGTAAACAATGTTTCTTTCAAAGCGGAATCTGGAGATTTTCTCGGAGTTATGGGTCATACTGGCGCGGGCAAGTCCACCATTCTCAAACTGGTAGAGAGATTTTATGTTCCAGGTCAAGGAGAAGTTCGTATCAACGGGCGAAACATTACTGATTTCTCAATAGAATCTGTACGTAATCGTATCGGATTCGTTTCTCAAGACCCATTCCTTTTCTTCGGCTCAGTCCGTGATAACGTCGCCTACGCTCGTGAAGCTAGTGATGCAGAGGTGCAGGCTGCTTTGGAGACTTCAGGTGCTTGGGAATTCATTTCGGTAATGCCCGATGGGATACACACAGAAGTTGGAGACCGCGGTGTGAGATTATCAGGAGGCCAGCGTGCTCGTATCAGTTTAGCTCGTGCACTATTGATGAATCCAGATGTTCTCATCCTCGATGAGGCCTCTGCTGCTCTAGATGCTGAAACCGAAAAGCGAATTCAACAATCTTTGTTTGGTGGAGGAAAAGGTAAGAACCGAATTACAATTGCAGTTGCACACCGTTTGGCGACCATTCGTAATGCGAATGAAATTATTGCAATGGTCGATGGGTTCATTGTCGAGAGGGGAATTCATAACGATCTTATTACTAATGACAATGTATACGCATCACAATGGTCAATTCAGACTGGACAAATTGATAATGAGGAATGAGCATGGAAATCGAGTGGATCGGGGTTGATCCCGGGCGCGCAGAGATTGGCAGTCAGAATCGCTCAATTCTATTTGGTGATGCCGGGCCTCGTCACATGGTCGAGTTGAAGTATGATTTTGAGATTAGCAGAAAACCTGTACATATTGACGAAGCAAAACCTCTGCTTGAATCTAATGAATGCGAAGTTGCTTCGGAATCAGAATGGAAATTAGCATTCGAACAAGGTGTGGTTGAGGGAATTGATGAACTTGAGAAATTATCTGACCGATTCCGAGGTGATTATTGGGGCAAAGAACTCGATGGTCGCCCAATATCTCTTGAAGATTGGACTTTCCGAATTGCAAAAAAATGGAAAGGTGGAGTACCTAAAACTTGTCTGATTAACTCCCAACAGTCAGAGCCAGAATATGTTCGTCTGAAGCGATTCGAGGAATTGAGCGAGCGCGATACTAATCCACCAAGATTACCTTCTCAGCGTGATACTGCCAAACTTATTCGTGAAGAAGTATCAGTCGTGATTATTGCAGGCGTGACCCCCTCATTTATTTGGGCTTACTTCAATGCCACAGAAGGCTACATTCAGACGGGCTGGCCGGGACTGATTCTTGGAGGGATAATTCTTGGATTGGCGACAGGTATTTTTTGGCGCCCGAAAACAACTTCATATCGTATTGGGCGAAATTGTGGCAAAGTAAAACCGAATAACTGAATGTATTCTAGTATACTAATTATAGATTCAAGAATGGGTAGCATAATTTTATTAGAAAACCACTATAGGCGAACATGAGTATTATGGATGAAGATTTACAAAAAGAATTAACTTGGGCTTTTGGAGCATTAGTGATTTTTGTCACCTTTTTACTTTTTGCGGGTATTTCTGAAGTAAGTGAAATAGCGATTTCAGTCGGGGCTTTCGTAATAAGTTGGATTGGTATAAGTTATTTTATCAAGAATTTTGGTCCAGGAGGCACTTCGAAACAGGATTTGGAAAAAGAGCTCAAATGGTATACAGCTATCCTCATCCTATTCCTTGCAATTATGACATTTATTGGAAAAACAGATGGGGAATTGGAATTAACATATTCAATATATGGCATATTGGTCTTTGGTTTTAGTTTAATATGGATAATTCGTAGTACTGCAATTAAATATTTCAGTAAATAAAATCAGCCTCATATCTCGAAGTAAAGGGATACCTCATTGGCGATTTGATATTGATTCAAAGGGCCCCCTCATATTCATTTTGATTCAATCGATAGATTAGTTTATTTCCTGAAGCAATGACTATGATTCATGAAAGTAGTTTGCATTGCAGTTGTATTGATTTTTTTATGCGGCCCTCTATCTGGATGTTTATCTGATGATATTCCGGAAAAGACTTACATTGATGAGGACTCAGAATTAGATCTACTTGAAGCTGATTTCTGTGGAGATTTAGATGGAGATGGTGAACTAGACTGTCCTCTCAGTGGCTATGTCCCTGAGACCACTCCTTGGTGGTGTAATTCTTCTGGAATCGGTGGACACCATGTCGATCCTGCCTATGATGGTATGACGAAAGAGCCTTTATCGAATTCCGATTGTGAAACTCTTACTGGGGAATTTCAAGAAGCAATAGAGTGGGCATCTCAATGGCCGACTCTGGGAGATGCAGAAGATGCGGGATTCCATATGCTAGTTGGCTACACTGAGGGAATGGGTACACATCATGCTCGTCTCGGAGATTTCAATATGTCTAACGAGCTATTTGATTTTAATGACCCTGAGTTCATTGGCACTGCAATCGATGCAGATTTCGACTACTCACAACCAGAGTTTCTGATGTACTCAGGCGAAGATCAAGATTCCGAGCTAGTTGGCTTCGCTTGGTATGTGCAGGCACCTACTGACTCTCCTCCTGCTGGCTTCACAGGCGATAACGACTGGTGGCATAGACATGATTCGCTTTGCTTCCAGGTAGATGTGATGATCGTAATGGGAGAGAATATTGAGGAAGAGACATGCTCCAATAGAGATGGACAAAATGTGGCGTTGCACGAGTTTTGGATGTCTCATGCGTGGATAGTGAGACCATGGCTCACTCACGAAGATGTATTTACCAATCACCACCCGTGCCTAGCTAAAGAAGGACAGATTGAAGACTCTGAAGACGAATGTTGGGGTGAAACCATGGGTCATGTTGGACATGATATTGAATGAGTCTGCTTACTCTTTGGTCTTTAGGTCACTTTATCCAATGGTCATTTTTAGGCAGATTTGTATTTACTAACTGGTATCTTTTCATATTCCTTTCTGTTGGTTGGGAATTACTTGAACTTGTTCTTCCCTATGAATTCGCTATAGAGTCTTGGGAAAATAAAATATCAGATATAGTGGTGAATAGTTTTGGTTTCTACCTTGGATTAAGTCTCAGAAAGTGATGAATACTACCTTATCCGTTTTCACGGCGGGGTGAGTCTTGAATCCTCGTGAGTCTAAACCCACTGGTTCACTTTCGATGAGAACAGTGGTTCGTTCGTAGCCCTAAAATGGGTAGGCACAGAGGGTACCCATTGCTCATACGTTCAAGCAAAGGGGGGCCCATGCAATCAAGAGCAAGTGATATACAGAAATGGAACAATATGAAGTA